>QAKE01000035.1 GCA_003343995.1 Bacillota bacterium | reverse complement strand
ATCAGCAACAAGGAGGGGCAAAGGAAGAATGGCACGCCCCGTGAAAAAAGGATTAAGTTACTTTCCTTTTGAAACGGGTTTTTTCCAAACCGAACGGGTGCAAATGCTGCAAGCGCGGTTCGGCGCGGACGGAATAACGCTGTACATATATCTCCTCTGCAAGGTGTACGGCGAAGGGTACTATTTGGAGATCGAGGACAAGGAAGATTTTTACTTTATTTTGGCTTCCGCGTTGCACTGTACGCAAAATAAAGTCCGGCAGATGGTACGATACCTGTTAAAGCGGTCAATGTTCGATGCACACCTCTTTGATACGGTCAATGTACTGACTGCCGCAGAGATACAAGAGCAGTATGTATGCGCCATGCGGCGGCGCAAACACACGGTGGCAGAGGTAAGGGGCAAGCACTGGTTGCTGACGGACGAGCAGGAACGGGAGCTTGAAACCTTTTATAACAGTACGATCTCTCCGAATTATTCCGAGAAAAACCCGAGTAAATCGCAGAATAACCCCGATAAATCGGAGAATAATGCGCTAAAAGAAAAGAAAGGAAAGGAAAAGAGAGGGAATGAAACAGAGGAAGAAGGAAGAAAGGAAGGAAAAAGAGCGGGGCGGGAGAGTTATGCGGAGATCATGGACGGATTCGGGGTGAAAGAGCCTGTAAAAGGCGGGCTGTGGGAGTTCATACGGCACTGCCAACTGAACGGGCGGACGGTGACGAACGAAAAGCTGAAAAATCTCATCGTCCGCCTGGATATGGAATACCGGACGGACGAGGGAAAGAAGGCAGCCGCGCTGAAAACCGCGGTGGCGAAGGGATATTTCGACGTGAAGTGAGGAAAGCGCCCGCAGGGGCGCTTTTCCATTCGGGTGGAAAACAGCGGACGCCGCGGGCGGCGTCATTCACTCTTAATAGTATTTTTCGCGGGAGACAGTGCGTGCCTGCCGTTTCGTGCCTGTGAAGATTCAGACGCGCGGCGCGCGGCGGAATACAGGCGCGAAACGGCGGTGCGCACCCCGCGAAAAGTACGGAAGAGTGAGCAATGGAATGTAAATACCAACCGCAAGGACAAATCGCGAAAAGCGACCGCAGCAGAAATCTCAAAAATTTTGAGCGTGTCTCAAAATTTTTGAGCCGCCCGTTTTTCCGAAAAATTTTCCACCCGAGTGGAAAAACAAAAGAGCAAGGGCTTTCCCCTTGCTCTTTTGCGTATTACAACCGAAACATTACGGCAAAACCGCCTTTGAAATAGTAAAAGTTCGTGTAATACTGGTATGGTGGAACGGAAGATGACAAAGTCGATTGGAAAGAGATAAGAAAAACCCGGCGGTCTTCGGGTGAAGTGCCGTCGGGATTTTCAGGTTCGGGCCTGTCGCAAAAATTATAATGAAGTTCGATCCTGTCGTCAAAGAGAACGACCTTGCGGATCATCGTGTCGATGATGACCTGCGGCTCCTGTTCGGGCAAGGTGATCAAAAATTCCATGACTTGTTCCCGTGTGATGAGGTTGTCTTCTTTGCTCTCTTCCGCAAGGATCTTGCCGTTCAGGATATCGATCTCTTCTTCCAGCTCCGTCATGCGGCTCTTTGTCGTGGGAGTGAGCAAGCCTTCTTCTACGGCAGTCAGAAGATTTTTCAAAGCCTTCTGCTTTTTGTCCCTGTCCTCTTTCAGAAGATGCAATACCGATTTATCCTGCCAACGCCTGCGGTGGATATCTACGACGGTATCCGCGATTTTTTCGATCGTCCCAGGAGAGCGCAGCACGTCGATGGTCGTCTGTACGACGAACTTTTCGATGTCTTCCTTGCGGACGGTCTCCTTCGGACAGGCGGAACTCTTCTTTTTCTTCGTCGCACATTTGTAATAGTAATTCATTTTTCCCGTCCACGATGTCCCGCTCTCGCCGTTCATTTTCTTTCCGCATATGCCACAATAGAGTTTACCTTTCAAGAGAAAGACGGTATCACGGCTGTGCGAGCCGAGTTTGTTCTTTGCCAGCATCGACTGTACGGTATGGAACAACTCTTCCGAAACGATGGGCGGAAATGCGTTCGTGTACTTCTTTTCACTGTGATAATAAAAACCTATGTAGCGGGTATTGCGCAAGATCTTATAAATTGCGTTCGGCAAGAACGGCTTCCCTCTATGCGTCAGTCCCCGCTGTTGCAATGTCTCGATGATTTCCCGCGCGACCTTACCGGATGCGTATTGATCGAAGATATACCGCACCGCTTCCGCTTCATCCTCATTGATAAAGATCTTCTTATCGACGACTTTGTAGCCATAGGCGATGCCCCCGCCGACAAAGTTTCCTTTTTCTCTGCTCTCGTTCTGTCCGCGGCGGATCTTCTGCGAAAGCTCGGCGGAATAGTACTCCGCAAGACCGATCATGACGTTTTCCAGAATAATGCCGTCAAGGTTTTGCGAGCCGTCGATGTTCTGCGACGTCCTCTGCGTTGCCGAGATGAGTATTTTCCCGTTTTTGTGCAGCCGCTGTTTGTTGACGGCAATTTCCACGGAATTCCTTCCGAACCGGTCGAGGGCATAAACGAGAACGATCTCCCATTCCTGCGGGCTGTCGCTGTCGGAAAGCATTTGCTGGAACTCCGCGCGATGGTCGTTGGTGCCGGTCATGGCGCGGTCAATATATGTTTTGACGACGCGCAGACCGTTGCGTTCCGCAAATTCGTTACAGACACGGAGCTGTCCTTCGATGGATTGTTCCGACTGCCGCTCACTGCTGTAACGCGCGTAAATAACTGCCGATTTCATTTTGATTTTTCCTCCAAAATTTTTTGCCTCCATTGTACACCTTTACGGCAGGGAATAACAGACACGGGAGCTTTACTGTTTTCCGACAATACCCAAACCGTACCGATACAAAACCCCAACAAGAGCGGTACTATTTCGGTACCATCGTACCTTTCGGCGCAACCGAAAAACGGGGAGAGCAAAGCGAAGTCTGTCAAAGGTCTGCCCCAAAGGGACGCGCAGGAATTTTGTTGAAGTTATCTTCTTTTCATTCATTCAATATTGCTGCGCGCCTTTGACGGACAATGCCGCTCTCCCACCATCCCAGAGCCGAAAGGTACGAAAATGTCTAGAAAAGGTAACGAAATGCGCGGTTTGTTTCGGTTTTGGTGACATAAGTTTCGGTTTTGTTGGGGTTTACTAACGGCAGCTTTTGTTGTAAAACGCGGGAGAATGTGGTAAGATAAAAGCACAAACAAGCCGAGGTTCGGCTTCATATCACGGAGGAATGTATTCTGACTGTGGGAAAAAACCAGCGGGAGTAGTCGGGCATAGACCCAAACCAAAGAATTGACGAAATATCCGGGTGACCGTGACTGTCAGGCAAGATAGGCGAGAGATCGTCTATCATTTGTCTGCGGTCACGGTTTTTTTGTTTTTCGGAAATTTTTCATAACAGGTCAAAAACTGTCCTGTTTGCGTGGTTGAATGGGAATGAAAAATGTTTGAATTAGGGACAGGTTTTGTCTATGTTTGCCTGTAAACTTCATGAGAAAACTTTTTTCAAATACGTCAAAAAGTGTCGTATTTGGGTGGTTTACTATCCGTGAAAGAAAAAAGATTGTGAAATTTTTTCCTTTGGGCATTGTATTTTCAAGATAAGTGTCCTTGTGATAGTATAAGGAATTTTTCAAACCTGAAGAAAAGTTGCAGGTTTGGCTGATATGCTATCGCCGAAGATAAATTTTTCAAAGAAATTTTGTAAAGGTGCAAAAACCTTGCGAGTTTACGGTTTAAGATAGCCGCACAACGGGAGGAAAACATTATGACGCTCATTGAGATCAGACAGCAATTAAAAACGATACGCCTGTACTATACGAACAAGGCGCGTTTTTCCGCTGCCTTCGATACCCTCCCGCATACGGTGAAGGAACTTGCCGAGAAGTATGCCGCCATTGTCAGCACCGCGCCGCTCGATTTGTACTACATTTACTATGAACTATACGTCAAGGGGCTCACGCAGGAGGCAACGGCGGAAGATCTCAATTACAGTACAGAGTACATTCGCCAAAAGAACAAAAAGCTCTTGCTGTTTTTGCAGAGCAAGCTCGACGGGCAGAGCGCATAAACGCCCGAATCTCAAAACAGGAGGTGATGAAAGTGGAAGAGATCGAGGTCAAATATAATCCCCTCGGCGTCAAAGTGTTCATCAACGGAAGACCGAACGTGAACAACATGACCGAGGAAGAGTATGACCTCTTTACTTCTTCTCTGGAACTCAGGATGAGCGAATATTTTGAAAAGAAAAAAGAAAGCAAGTAACGCATACGGACGGCAAAGACCGCGACGTCAAGCGGCTGCCGTAACTGTTCCGTATGCAAGAAGGATCAAAAACACTCATCCGGCCTCGGAAGAAGTGAAGGAAAATTCATTCTGTTCAAGGAGGATAACGCTATGCCGTATAGCCAAGTAAAAGTTTATTCAGACGGGAGCCATTATATCGGCATCCCGTACATACCCGACCCGCGCGTGAAAAACCGCCGGCCGCGCCATGAGGAAGTTATTGAAGTCAAAGAGCAATCGGAAGAAGTCACTGCGCCTGCAGAAGATAATATCGTTACAGATCAGCCGGCGCAAAATCCCGCCAATGTCCACGAAAAAAGCGCGCCGCCTGCCGTGAGACAGATGACGCGCAAAGAGCTGTTCGATGAATTGTATCAGCAGACCTTCGGCATGAAGAAGCGGGAACAAAAATCGTATATCGTCCAGCAGATGCTGCCCTATTTCGAGGACGGCTCTTCTTGCCGCGCTTTCGTGGAGCAGAACTTCGAGAGAAAGCACCGCAATATGATCTGCCGCAGAACACGCCTTTGGAGAAAGATAAACCACCAACGTTTCAACTATTTTGTAACTTTTACATATGCCGATGACAAGATGACTGAGGAAGAATTTGCAAAAAAGCTGTTAAATATCCTGTACCACTTTTCCAGCCGTAAAGGCTGGCTCTATATCGGCGCATGGGAGCGCGGCGGGGAAACCAACAGGCTTCACTTTCACGGGCTATTCTATATCCCCGCAGGCACATTATCTGGCGAGATGGAAATACTCCGCGACTTCGATACGCGCAAAAAGAGAATGCAGACGGTACAACAGAATACGTTTTTTGCCAAGAAGTTCGGGCGCAATGCGTTCCGTCCCATTAACCATATCTCCGAAATGCCGCAAGCCGTACAATATCTCGTGAAATATATTGAAAAGTCCGGCGGCAAACTCATATATTCCAGAGGACTGTATCAATACTTTGTAACGGACATCATGGACGAAGATATTGTATGTCCCTATGGATTAGAGGACAGAAAGTTACTCCTCTTCGACAGCTTCGGGTGCTGGGTGGATGGCGAATATATCGGGCAAGTCAGCCCCGAAGTGATAGCGCAACTTCCGAAGGTAACATAGCGACTTACATAACGGTGAAAATCAAGGTACGGCGCGACGGTATAAGCGGGCGATTCGCCAAGCGGGTTAGCGGCGAACGCCCGCACCGTCGCCGCCTTTGATTTCCGTTTGCCCGCTTTATCTGTTCGGGCGTGCGCTTGGCTTCGGCGCCCGCGAGCGCAGCGAGCGGGTGACGGCGCGGCGTCAGCCGCGCCGTCAGCTCTGCCGCCGACTTGTATATAGCCAAGCGCACGCCTTACTGCCATCTCCATTTTTCGCCCTGTTTTCCGCTCTGTTTTTTCATAACAAAACCGCCCCTTGCGGAGCGGCTTTGAAGTGATTATTTCAAGTTGTCTCTTTTGTCCAAACGGTAGGAACGCCGTCTACATAGCGCCAATAATTATTGCCGTCTGCTTTTTGTTCGTCGGTCAGATTATCGCTGTAATAATACACGTTGGCGGAAGTGAGCGGCGTATTGTTGGGACCGATGTTGATTGCCGACCATTCTTCTGCAGTGTCGGTGTAATAGATACTCGTAAGAGAATTACAACCATAAAATGTACCATCACCGATGTTTTTTATGCTATTGGGGATAATAATACTCGTAAGCGAACTACAACTAGCAAATGCAGAATTTCCAATACTAGTCATCCCGTTAGGGATAATAATGGTCTTCAAACCAGTGCAGTTGAAGAATGCCACCATACCGATGCTTGTCACGCTGTCGGGAATAACTATACTTGTAAGCGAATTACAAACATAAAATGTACCATCACTGATGCTCTTTATGCTATTGGGGATAACGATACTCGTAAGGGAACTGCAACCAGCGAATGCATAATCTCCAATATATGTCACGCTATTAGGAATATCAATATTTGTTAGAGACCGGCAGGCGTAGAACGCAGAAATTCCGATACTCGTCACGCTGTTAGGAATAACTATACTTGTAAGTGAATTGCAACCTTCAAATGCAGATTCGCCTATACTCACCACACTATTGCCTATTATAACCTCGGTGAGCAAATCGCAACCCCAAAATGTACGTTCTTCAATGCTTGTTATTTCCGCAAGAATATTTATACTCGTTAAAGACTCACAACCATAGAATGCAGATACACCGAGGCTCGTTACACTGTCTGGAATCGTTACGCTCGTCAGCGAACTGCAATTATAGAACGCTGAATCGCCGATGCTCTTTACACTGTCTGGTATGACGATATTCGTAAGTTCGGTGCATCCACTGAACGCACCGCCGGCAATTACCGATGTGCCTTCTTTGACCTCGTATGCGCCGTTTATCGATGTTTCGGCATCAAGGAGATAGGTTCCCATATACAGCACACCGTTCTCCCAATTTGCCGCATTTTCATAATATGCGGTGTAATACGGGGTACCCCAGAATGCTGAGATGCCCATACTTACCAAACTTTCGGGAATCGTAACATTTGCAAGAGCGCTACAATTATAGAACGCGTTGTTCCCTATGCTTGTCACGCTGTTAGGAATCTCAATACTCGTAAGGAAACTGCACCCTTTGAACGCAGACTCGCCAATACTCTTCACATTGTCAGGAATCTCAATACTCGTAAGAGAACTACAACCCTCAAAGGCAGACTCGCCGATACTCTTCACACCGGCAGGAATCTCAATACTCGTAAGCGAACTGCACCCCTTGAACGCAGACTCGCCGATACTCTTTACATTGTCAGGAATCTCAATACTTGTAAGAAAACTGCAATCACGAAATGCATTATTCCCGATACTTGTCCCACCCGTAACGGTGACGGTCATAAGCGATTCTGGAACGTATTCCGCATTATCGGAATAGGACGACGCACCGAAAATATATCCGAGATGCGTATTGCTCGTTCCGTCGCTCGTTGCGCCCACAAACGGCATCGTAATACTCGTAAGAGAATCGCAATCTCTAAATGCGTCCTCTCCGACCATCGTTACGCTGTTTGGAATGGTGATACTCGTAAGAGAACTGCATCTGTAAAACGCATTGTCGGCAATCACCGATGTGCCTTCTTTGACTGTGTATGCGCCGCTTATCGATGTTTCAGCATCAAGGAGATAGTTTGCCATGTACAGCACGCCGTTTTCCCAATTTGAAGAATCATTATAGTACGCCGTATTGCCGAATGTGGATACTCCTATGCCCGTCACCCCGTTTCCGACCGTCACGGTGGCAAGTTTGGTAGAATTGTAGAATGCATAATCACCGATATCCGTAACACTGTTCGGGATGGTGATGCTCGTAAGAGAACTGCAACCATAAAACGCATAGCTTCCTATACTCGTCACCCCATTCCCAATCGTCATGTTTGTAAGAGACTTGCAACCGTAAAAAGTGTGCTCTCTGATGCTCGTCACTCCGTTTCCGATCGTCACTTCGGTAAGTCTGGTACAATTGTAAAACGCATAGCTCCCGATATCCGTAACACTGTTTGGAATAGTGATGCTCGTTAGTGACGTGTTCCCATAAAAAGCATACTTGTATATCGTGTACGCTTCGCCGTTGTAGTAGGTTGGCAACGTTATTTCGCTCTTCGTCCCGACATATCCCATCAAGTAACATACATCTCCATCTAAATAAAAGACAAATCCGTCTTCTGTCACGTACTGCTTGCTCGGCGTTGTTTTATCAGTGTAAACGTGTTCTGCATAAAATCCTGCATAGCCGTGATAAGTATATCCAGCAACAATCTGTAAAGCGGATAGGTTGTATACTTCTATCAGCTTGTAGCAGCCATAGAATGCAGAATTTCCAATATTCTTAATACTGTCTGGGATGGTAATACTCGTAAGGGAATAACAACTCTTAAACGCAGAATTTCCGATGCTCGTTACGCCGTTTCCGATTGTAACGTTGGCAAGTTTGGTACAATAGCTAAATGCATAATTCTCGATGTTCGTTACGCTGTCCGGAATCATAATACTCGTAAGGGAACTGCACCCATCGAACGCAGACTCGCCGATACTCTTCACACCGGCAGGAATCTCAATCCTCGTAAGGAAACTGCAATCACTGAATGCATAATTCCCGATACTCGTTCCATTCGTAATAATCACCGTCTTGAGTGATTCGGGTACATATTCGAAATTATAGAAATAGGTCGACGCACCGAAAATATAGCCGAGATGCGTATTTTCTGTCCCGTTCTGATTCGCTCCGGCAAATGGAAGTGTCATTTCCGTAAGCGAACTGCATCCCCAAAACGCTTCCCAACCAATACTTGTCACACTATCGGGAATTGTAACGCTCGTAAGTGAAGTGCAATTAGTGAAGGCATATTCACCAATACTTGTCACCCCATCGGGGATAATAAGATCAGTCACTTCTTCTTCGTTGCAATACAGTTTCCCTGCGTAATAAAGGGGATTGGAAGAACTGTTGCCAAACTCAATTCCGCACCAAGCCGCAATATCGTTTATATACACGTTCAAAAGTGAACTGCAACCGCTGAACGCATCATTGCCAATATTCGTAATGCTGTCCGGGATAGTAATACTCGTTATCGAACTGCAGTCTTTAAATGCATTATTTCCGATTCTTGTCCCTCCCGTTATTGTTACAGACTTAAGCGACTTTGGCACATTTTGGTTATAATAGATACCATACGATGCGCCGAAGATGTGCCCGAATTCCATATTGCTCGTGTCGTCTATTGTCGCACCCACAAACGGAATCGTAATACTTGTAAGAGAATCACAATCTCCGAATGCATTCTCTCCGATACTCGTAACGCTGTCCGGGATAGTGATGTTTGTAAGTGAACAGCAACCGCAGAACGCATTTTCTTCGATACTTGTCACGCTGCCCGGGATGGTAATGCTCGTAAGAGAACTGCAATCACTGAACGCATAACTACCGATAGTCGTCACGCTGTCCGGGATGGTGATGCTCGTAAGCGAAGCGCAATCACTGAATGCATAATCGCCGATACTTGTCACGCTGTCCGGAATAACAATGTTTGTGAGCGAACTACAACCAGAGAAAACGCCCCAGCCGATATCCGTAACGCTTGAAGGCATAGTAATGCTCGTAAGCGAACGGCAATTGTAGAATGCAGAATTTCCGATACTCGTCACGCTGTCCGGAATCGTAATGCTCGTAAGCGAACGGCAATTATAGAACGCAGAATACTCTATGCTCGTTACGCTGTCCGGGATAGCGATACTCTTTATCAAACTGCAGCCATAGAACGCACTTCCTTTGATACTCGGCCCTCCCGTGATTGTCACACTCGTAAGCGATTTCGGCACAAAATTACCATTCTGGGAATAAGACGATGCCCCAAAGATATAACCGAAATGTGTATTGTCCGTACCGTCTTTCATTGCACCTACAAACGGGAGCGTAATATTTTTCAAACCATCACATTTGCCGAATGCAGAACTTCCAATATTTTTGACATTATTAGGAATAACGATTTCTGTCAATCCATTACAATTATAAAAAGCTCGCGCCCCAATCTCCGTCACATTTTTACCGATTGTTATTTTTGTAACATTTATAAATCCAGAACCAGAATATAGATAAAACATATTATCAGGAATTTTTGTGATTGCATCCCCAAATTTAATTTCAATTCCGCCCGAATCTGTCCCTGCATTGTTAAAAGTATTATGTGAATATGAAAACTCTGTAATATGCTTTGCATTAAATTCAATTACATTTAAATTAGTACATCCAAAGAATGCGGAAGTCCCGATACTTCTCACTTCTCCTTCAATTGTAATACTCTTCAAACCTTGACAGTCGTAGAATGCATATTCGCCAATACTAGTCACATCGTTTCCAATTCTTACACTTGTTAAACCATCATAACCATAAAAGACATAATTACCGATATACTCTATTCCTTTGGGGATATCAAGTTCTTTTACGAGGCGTCCATTTAAATAAAGGTTTTCTGCATATTTTAATGGATTTGCATCGGCCCATTCAAATTCCAAATTAAACCATGATATCATATCGGCAATATATACATTGGTGAGGCTGGTACACCCGCTAAACGCATCACTATTTATATACATTACCGTATCAGGTATTGTGATATTTTTTAAACTAGTACAGTTTAAAAAGGCTGAATAAGCAATGCCTTCGGTTCCCTGCCTCAGATTTACAGTTTCAATAGAAGATTCACAGGCAATTGCCCATTTATCAACATAACTTACGCCGCCATCAACTTGTATTAGTTTATCACAACCACTGAAAGCATCTCCACTAAGCGAGGTAATTCCCTTACCAAAGGTTATTTCAGTTAATCCGCTGCAATTTTCGAATGCCATGGAACCAATTCTTGTAACGTTATCAGAAAGTATAATGGACTCGATTCCCTTACAGTTATAGAATGCATAACTCGAAACGGAATTACCCGTTATTGTAATTTGCTTTAAACAACTCGGAATATAATATTTATCTGTATGCTTGATCCCGCCGCCATAGGTATAAAATTGTTCTGTTGCAGTACTATTCGAATAATGGTTTCGACCAAATATATAACCAAATAAATAGTTGTGTGTAAAGCCGTTGAGTTCAGTAGTCCCACCAACGTATGGCAATGTCATGCTTTCAAGTGAAGAGCACCCACTAAAAGAACCGAAATCTATTTTCGTCACGGATCCGGGAACTTCAACGAAAATTAAATTCGTTTTATCCTTAAATGCGGAGTTTCCGATAGCTGTAATTTCTGTTCCGTTTTTGCTTTCGGGAATGACAAGGCGTACTTTACCTGACTGTTTGGACATTCCTGTCACCGTACCCGAAGAATCTACCGTCACGGCATGGCAATACGCTTTTATATACAAAGATATAGGCTCTGTAATCACTGTTGCAGTAGACCATTTGCTTGTACAAGCGGAGTCCGTATAAAAATTCCCGTCATAGGAATAGTCCGTTAAAGTAAAAGAAAGTCTCGTGCCGTTCGCCTCATCCGAAGCTGGTACGGTTTCTTCAAGCATTGCAGTCTTATACAATACAGATTCATTGTAGTATAATGAAACAGGGATACGCTTATTTCTATAAATCTGTAATGTATAAATTGTGTACTCTCGTGTAGCTTGATTCTTGACTTGAATATAGATGTTATTCCAGCCTTCGGCTGTTAACGGCGCAAGGTCTTCGCGCGTGATCAAAGAGTCGCTACTGCAACTCTCATCGGTATAAGCCGTCCATGTGGCTCCGGCACTAACAGTGAATTTCCCTATCAAATCGTAAGTTTCTGTTAAATTACGCAATTTTTCCGGTAATCGAAGTACTGTATCATCTTCTGTAAATTCAAAATAATCGGACGATACGATTGCATGCCCGTTATCGGCGGCTAACCACTTTGCTGTAAACGTAATCGGGGCTGATGTGTCTGTTTGCCAGATTGTCGAAGCGGTCACTTGTGTGCCTTCGTAAAACCAACCATAGAAAGTATTATCTGCTTTTGTAGGCACAGGAAGTGCTCCCACCGGTTGCCCATAGGTGAGAGTGATGTTTTGTATCGTATTCCCGCCGTCTGCATCAGCATAGTCAAAAGCAGCAGTGTATGTTTTGGCAGTATAAAGAGCAGTCACTGTTAAATCTTTTGTGATGCTTGAAAAGTCCGTGATACTCCATGTACCCGTATAGCCTGATTTTGCAGGAACGGTGGGGATATCCCGTATATCTTCAAGATAATCAACAGTGATTTTCTGCACTTCATTGCCGTCGGCTATAAATGTAACCGTGTAGGTATTGATCTCCCAATTTGCAACGAGGATGATATCTTCCGTTACAGGAACGGTAAAATCATATTCCGCATTGTCCAAGAGCCAACCTTTGAACGTATGACCTTCTTTCGTTACGGCAATATTTTCGGCTGTATTGTTCTCTGCTACTTTTCTTGTATAGAGGACGGTCTCTCCGTCTTTATATGTAACTGTAAATGTTGTAGCATTCTCTTCTATCCAGCCGGCATATAAAGTGATGGATGAAGTAACTTTATCCGTTTCAAATACCCAGGAAACGGTGCAATCTTCATCTTTATACCATCCGTTAAAAATAAATCCCGTATATGTAGGTTCAGTTGGATTTTTCAGCAAACTTCCCTCTGCTACAGTAATACTATCAATAGCCGAACCGCCCATCGAGTTGAATGTGACAACGTATTGCTGCAATTCACTTTCAGCATCTTTCCACTTCGCATAGACACGCATGTCACTCGTCAGCTTTTCATTGAGCAGCGAATCAGCAGTAAAAGGCCGTTCCCAAATATTTTCATCCCAATACCAGCCGTCGAATTCAAAGCCGTCTTTTTTGGGATTTGCCGGCAAACTGATCGCTTCTTCTCCTGCTGTATCGATGGTAGCGTAAACCTCGCCGTCGACAATGAATTGCAATTCAAAATCAACGGGCGGAAGGTCGGAGCACGCCGCAAGACCGAATATGCTTATAACAGCCATGCAGACCGCCAACATCCCAACAGTCAGTTTCTTTTTCATCTCTCTTCTCCTGCTTATTTATTTTTTGCAGGGCATTACTTTCGGCAAACAAAAAAGCGTGCCTTCAACCGAAGACACGCCCTGCATTGTATCTCCGATTGTTGTCACACAATTTCCAATACACTGGGAATTAGAGATACGAAATGCCTATTCGTATCCCAGCGTATTGATAATGAAACTGTGTGACACTTACAGTGTATCACAAGCGGGCGGATTTAGCAAGTATGGCGCGGGTATTTGCCATAAAAAAATAAGAGCGTCCCCAATCAAGGGAACGCCCGCAAAGTTGTAACCCTTAATTAGTTGCGCTATAATTCCTCTGTATGGGGAAATAAGGGTACACCTATGCCAGTGTAACCCACACAGAGTTTTTTCAATTATAGCGCAGTTAAAGTATAGCATAAATTTTGTTAAAAGACAATGATTTACAGCAAAATAGCCGCAATCTCATTCGATCACGGCTATATATTTGCAACAGGATGAATTGTCAAACTAAGTGCAACAGTTAGAGAGATTCAGATCAAACAAATCATGCGGAGTTTGGTAATGCAAAACTTTCTTAGGCCTGGCGTTGATTAACGCCAGGTTCTTTTTTAATGTCGCAGGGCTCACTCGGGAAAGGTTTCTTCCCTTTGGATAAAATTCCCTAAGTAGTCCGTTTAAGTTTTCGTTCGTTCCTTTCTGCCATGCGCAATACGGATCCGCAAAGTACATATCACAGTGTAGGGCTTTCTCTATCTCTCTCCAACAGGCAAACTCGCTCCCTCTGTCACAGGTGATTGTCTTTACCGCTCCTTTGGGAAACCCGGAAAGCGCGGCTATGATCGCTTTGGCCATCGTCTCTCCCTTTCTGTCCGGTATCTTGATCGCAATATAATATCTCGTCTTTCTCTCCGCCAAAGTCGCAAAACATGTCTTGCTTTTCCCTTGTCCCGATACCACAGTGTCTGCTTCCCAGTGCCCGAATTCCTTGCGGCTGTACACGCTCTTATCCCGTTTGCGGATACTTTTCCCCGTCGTGAACCTTCCTCCGTTGCCTAAACGCTTGCGGGTTTTCCCTTTTCTCCGTAGGTTTTTCAGGGTGGAACGCAAATACCTTTCATCTATCCAACGATAAATTGTTTTGAATGAAGGCATCTTCATTCCGCACGGCGTATTCGCTATCTGTTCGGGCGACCACGTTTGCGACAGCTTCTCGTCTATGTAATCCAATACCTCTTGTTTCCAGAACATTCCGCGGTGGCGGTAACTGTTGCGCAAGTCGCT
>QAKE01000088.1 GCA_003343995.1 Bacillota bacterium | reverse complement strand
AGGCTACTTGGAGAGTAGCGTAAAAAGGTAGGAGAATGGTTATTACCCGGTTGTAGAGACGGGGCATGCCCCGTCTCCCACCGTCTGGGAGTAATTTTAAATACCATTTTGAAGGGATGAGACGGGGCACGCCCCATCTCTACAGGGATACACACAGATTATGAGACATGGCGGAATGATACCGAAAACAAGGAGTCGTTTCGCCCGCATCACCGTGTCTATACGTCTAGGAAAAAATGGAAAAATCAAAGAATAGAGAGGGTCAAACACCAATAATGAACAAACAAGCGGATCTATTCGCTTGTTTTTAGCTATTTTTTATTACATTTGCGCCGTGAAAGAATACGCTACTCTCCAAGTAGCCTCACCCCGCTTGAGATTCATAATTATAGACACCGCCAAAGCAGGCGCTATTAACCTCCGTCATTTTCCCTAAAGAGAAACTCCTTAAATAAATTTGTGTTGTCTTGATCGATTTATGCCCCAATAGTTCGCTGATCATTTCAATCGGGACATTTTGTTCTTTTAATGTCATGGAAAGTAAAGTAAGTAAAACGGAAAGCAAAAGGCATACAAAACGGGTGTAATCAATGATAGATAACAGTTAATCAATCAATGTTTTACACACCATATAAACCGATATAAAATTTTTCTCTGATTATACCCGTTTTATTATTTTTTTGTTGTTATTTTGTTGCTCGTATCGAAAACAGCAACAAAAGCAACAAAAATTATGGGAAAATCGAAAGAACCGATAAGGCTCAGACAGAGAAAGACCGCTTCGGGGAATATCACGTTATACCTCGACATCTACCTGAACGGGAAAAGGTCTTATGAATACTTGAAACTCTATCTTATCCCTGAAACGAACAGAAAGGATAAGGAGAAGAACCGTCAGACGCTTCAACTCGCCGAGGCGATAAAAGCCAAGCGGGTTGTTGAACTTCAAAACGGAGAATACGGTTTTAACGCCGCCTACAAACTTGAAACGAACTTTCTTGACTATTACCGGGCTATGTGTGAGAAACGTCACGGCAACCCCGAGAGCCGGGGAAACTGGGGTAATTGGTATAGCTGCCTCAAACACCTTGAACGGTATTGCAAGCCTAACACCACATTCAAGGACATAACACCTGAATGGATAATCGGTTTTCGTGAACACCTTGACAAGAACGCCCGTTGCAGAGACAAACGGAAGATTATCACAACGGAAGAAGTGACAAAGCCGCTTTCACAAAACAGCAAGGTCAGTTACTTCAACAAACTCCGTGCCTGCATCAACCAAGCATTTGAAGACAGGATAATACCGCATAACCCACTTCGTGGCATTGAGGGTTTCAAACAAGCTGAAACGGAAAGAAGTTATCTGACATTGGAAGAAGTCAAGGCGATGGCTGCTGCCCATTGCAAATACCCAGCCTTGAAAAATGCGTTCATGTTCTCATGCCTGACAGGTCTTCGCAAATCAGACATTGAGAAACTCCGTTGGCGTGAAGTTCAGCAGCAAGGAGACTTTACCCGGATAATCTTCAAACAGAAGAAGACGGGCGGGCAAGAATACCTTGACATCAATAAACAAGCGGTTCAATACATGGGGGGTCGCCGTGAACCTGATGACCGGGTTTTTGTCGGTTTCAAATACAGTGCCTATATGATAGCTGAGTTAAGGATGTGGGCAAATAGGGCGGGAATAACAAAAGACATCACGTTCCATTCAGGGCGGCACACATTCGCTGTCCTCATGCTTGACCTCGGCGCAGAAATCTACACGGTTCAGAAACTTCTCGGGCACAAGGAACTTTCAACAACACAGATTTACGCGAAAATCCTTGATAAGAAAAAGCAGGAGGCGGTTGCGATGATACCCGATATTTTCGGGGCTGATGACAACAAGGAATAAGGGACGGGGGCAGCTTCACGGCTTTGCCCCCGTCCTCGTTTCATAGAAATCCCCCTCGCCTGTCAGAAGCCAGCGTGCGGAAACCTTGTATTCTTTCACTATATAAGTCAACCAAGCGGGTTGAAAAATGTCACTTGCCAAGTTCTTTTCAAGTTTGTTCAAATTCCAACGATTTATATCAAACTCACGTGTAAAAGTCTGTTTTCCTCTTATCTTCCCGTCATCTTTCAGGCGGTAAAGAGCCTCAAAAAAACGGCGTACTACCTTTTGGCTGTCTTCTGTCTGCATAATTCATCTGATTTAGCGGCTGCGGTTGCAAATTTGGTGTTAATTTCTCTCTCCCGGAGATTAAGGCGTTCCCTCCATGATTGAAGCGTGTCGGGGCTGAAATCGGCTTTCTCCCCCTCTCTTACTTGACGTTCAAACATGCGGAGTTCATCGGGTGTCATAACGGGAATGAAACGTTCAAGTTCCATGACCTGAAAAACGTGTTCAAGGGCTTCACGGCGCAAGTCCGCTTGTTTCTCATCACTCAGCATTTCCCCCTGCCCTGTCAAGAACCAACGGGCGTTTATCTCGGGCAAAGCCTCAATGATTGAGACCACGGGTTGCAAGCCGAAATCAACACCTTTCAGAAGTTTAGACAGATATTGCGGCGACCAATTCAAAAGGGCTGCAAAGGCGGTCTGTCTCCCGCCAGTCTTATACTTTATAATATCTTGAAGTCTTCTATTCATATCCATATTTAGGTATTTTGAAAACACTTTTCCCGACAGCCGCTATACGGCAACGGCAGAGCTTGCATTCCCTTCCCGGCGGGCATTGATTTTTTTGTTTTCCTGAATCTGTTCTTTCAGCATTTCCATTAATTCATCTATTTGCTTGTCACGGACTGAAAGGCTTTCCGCTTGCTGCTTGATGATTTCCCAAGCATCTTTAGGAACAGCCACCCCGCCGTCTTCACTGTTCAGATTATTAGAAAGGAACATTTCTCCCTCGCCTGATTGAAGCCAAACAAAGTTTATATTTTCATCAAGGGAACAAATTCGCTTCATAAACTTCTCGGAAAGAGGTACTTTACCCGTAACAATCTGAGAGAAAGAAGACTTTGTATATCCCAGAGTTTCAGCCAAAGCCCTTTCATTTTCCGCTATTTCCTTGAAAATAAGCCAATTTATAACTTTTTTCAATCGTCTAAGATGTTCCATTAGTAAATATAATTATTGTTAAATTATAAATTTAATTTCGATTTATTCTTTCAAAATAATTACTTTGTTTATATTTGCACCGTTATACAATTTTGTATGCGGACAAATATACGAAATAATAAATAAAATCGGAATAAACTGATAAGTAAATTTTTGATATGGAAAGAATTACTGACAAACTCAAAAAACTTCTCGCTCTCGCAGAACGGGGATGCGGAGGGGAGGCAGAGAACGCCCGCCGTCTTCTTGAAGAACATCTGAGAAAATACGGTATGACGCTTGAAGACATCTGCGAAAACAATATTTCACGCAGGACATTCAAGTATAGGAACAAAGAAGAACGCACGATTATCATTCAAGTCTTCCTATCGGTTCTTGGTAGCAAGAGCGAAGCATTTAATGGGTCAACTTACAGTGCTTCAAAGAAGACAATCTACATAGACCTGACAGACTTGGAATATGCTGAAATATCCGACATGGTTGCGTTCTTCAAGTCTCAGTTTAACAAAGAGAAAAAACGCCTGATGAAAGACATTCTCCACGCTTTCGTCAACAAACATAACATCTTTGACTGTACCCCTAACGATGATGACAAGGCAAGCGACAAGGAAATAGACCTTGAAGAACTCATGCGCATTTTATCCCTATCAAATGGTATGGAAGACGTGACATACAGAAAAGCAATTTCAAACAAATGACGATATGGAAACAATGATTTTTAAGACACCTTGCCAAACAGAACGGGAAACCCGTGACTTGGCTATTTACAACGAGTATAACGCCCTGATTGCCGTCGAGGGACAGAGTAAAACGCTCGTAACAGAACACCTGATGAAGAAATATAACATACACAGCGCAGGAACTATTTACTTGATTCGCCGCCGTGTGGAGAAGAAATTGGAAGCGCAGAAAGGGGGTATAAATGGCACTAAGTAAAGAGGCGCAAAAAATCAAGACCGAGTACAATAAAAAGTACATGGAAAGGTATTGGGAGCGCAAAGCTGAAAAGAGAAAAAACGAGACCAAAGCGGCGGCAGAAAAGACAAAGACTGTGACAACAAAAAGAACGACAAAGACTGTGAGCACCGTTACAGTCAAAGAAACAGAACTTTTTGAATGGCTTTTTCCCGAACCGCACGTCACGGAGGTAACGGTCTCCCGGAACGGACAGTCTGACGCACAGTATATCAAAGCTCTTGAAACAGCTAACAAGACCATAAACACGGAAAACGCCCGTCTTCAAAAACTCTTGATTAAATATCAAGACATCGTAAGAACGGGATTGAAAGCGATAATGTTTGACATCGAAAACTGTAAGTCATTATGAAAAAGAAAATTATTCAATGGGGGCTGATGACCGTTCTCGGTCTTTGGGGAATGGTTTCATTCATGGTTCTCGCAGGAGAAGAAGCCCCCGAGGTATGTATGACATTGGGCGATTTCTTTCTGATTAAAGCCCTTGCGATAACAAGTTTTTCAGGTTGTATTCTATGCGGGAAATGGCTCTCAAAAAAGGGTCTTTTACCGGAAATAAACATGCAGGAGGATTGAATATGGAAATCACTTTGGAACAACTCAACGAAAAGATAGACAACCTTTCACGGTTGACGCTTATCAGTTCAAAAACGGTTCTTGACTTTGAAGAAACGATTCTGTTCACGGGATTGAGCAAAGGACACCTTTACCGCCTGACAAGCAACCGACAAATACCATACTTCAAGAAAAACCGCAAACTATATTTCAAGAAGTCTGAATTGGAAGAATGGATGCTTGAACGGCGCATACCGACAGAAGAAGAAATTCAAAATCAGGCTACAACATATTTAGCAACCCATAAAATTTAAATCAATCATTTTATTAACAATCAAATTTCATCATTATGGAAAATGACATTATTGAAATCAAACAAGCTGAAATGCTTGCGGAAATTACCCGGTCAGAAATTGACATTCAGATTGCCACGGCGAAGCAATATCCCCGTGACCTGAATACAGTCTTAAACAAAATCGCCACCTATGCCACAATGGATAAGGAAACGGCAGAAGACTGCTTCTATGTTCTCAGAAGAAAGGACGCAAACGGTAATGACAACACCATTGAAGGGCTTTCAATCCGTATGGCAGAAATTATCGCAGGGGCTTGGGGAAACCTGAGAGTTCAGACCCGTATAATCGGGAATGACGGGCGTAAAATCACGGCTCAGGCTGTCTGCCATGACCTTGAAACAAACTACGCCGTATGCAAGACCGTTGACCGCCGGATAACAACGAAAACGGGCAAAACATACAGTGACGATATGCAGGTTGTGACAGGCAACGCTGCCTCTTCAATCGCTTTCAGAAATGCAGTCTTGGCGGTCATACCGAAAGCCGTTACAAAACGTGTCATCAATGAAGTTAAAAAGGTTGCGCTCGGTCAGGCGATTGACGTTGAGACATCACGCAAGAACTGTTTGGCAAACTTCGCAAAAGCGGGTGTGACGGAAGCCATGATTTGCCAATATCTCGGTATCAAGACTATCGCAGACATAGACAAAGAACGTCTGTTTGAACTGAGAGCCACTTGGAACGCAATCAAAGAGGGAACGACAACCGTTCAGGAAACCTTTGTCAAACCACAACTTGAAGCCAAAGCACAAGATGAAGCCAATAAAAAGACCGCTTCGGCGACTGACAAGGCGGCAGCGGCTATCGCACAAGCAACGGGAGAGATACCCGCCAACGTTGACCCTGAAACGGGTGAAATCAAAGAAGAAAAGTCAAAGAAAACATCAACATCTAAAAAGTAAAACATTATGAAAGAAGTAATTGAAGTCAAAAGAGACGATTTGCGGGAACTTTATCAGGTATTAACCAATTACCCGGCAATTTCAAAAGAACAGGTTCAGAACGAAATGCACAAGGTTTTCGGGGAAGATACATTCAAACCCAAAGACATCATGGATCGTGTAAAGACCTTTGAAGACGCTTGCCGTGAACTTGGGGAAGAACACCCATTTGTAAGGTCATATAACGGTTATACAAACAACATCCACGAAAACAATAAAAACGATACGGACATACTTGCATACCTCAAACTCCGTATCATCTGCGCCGCCTTGAACGAGGGCTGGGAGCCTCAATTCACAGAGGACGAATGGCGTTATTATCCTTGGTTTTGGCTCTATACTCAGAAAGAAATCAATGACATGGATGAAGACGAAAAAACAGACCGCCGCTTAATGTCAACAGGCGAATATCAAACAGGTTTTGCGGGTCTCGCTTCTGCGGATTCGATTAACGCCCCCTCGGCTTCGGATGCGCGTATCGGTTCTCGCCTTTGCTTAAAGAGCGACACGCTCGCCGTTTACTGCGGGAAACAGTTCATCAACATCTGGGTAGACTTCTGTCTTATCCGCAAGTGAGTAACAACAAATGTTTAACATTCAAATATCAACAGTTTATGGAAACTAAAAATAACAGCGAATTTATGTCACAGGTTGACGCATTTTCAGAAGAAATGCAGAAGTTTATAGAAAAGTCTGATAAGAGACACGCCTTAATTATCATCGCCTATGAGCCTGACGAAAACGGGGAAAGCTCACGTCAAACCGGGTCTATCATGGGGAATGAAGAAGAAGTCGTTCACGCTTTAGTCGGGTTTATAAGACAACCCCAAGGACGTGAGTTGTTAAAGAGGGCTGCTTCTCTAAGTATGCTTGATTCTTTGATGAAATCAGTATTGAACGCAAAAGAGCAGGAGGAAAGAAAATGAGCTACACGATTATCAGACCGAAAGACCGTAACGAATGGCTTGAACATAGAAAGTCAGGTATCGGGAGCAGTGAGGTTGCAACTATTCTCGGGTTGAACCCGTGGGAAACCCCTTATCAGCTTTGGAGACGCAAGGTTGGTCTTGATGAACCTAAAACAGAGACCTTTGCTATGAAAGCGGGTCACTATCTCGAAGACGCAGTTGCGCAGTTTTGGCATGACGATACGGGACGTGAAATAATCAAGTCATCAGCCGGGGACTGGCTGATAAGAAACAATGAACGCCCCTATCTACAGGTCAGCCCTGACCGTACATATTGGCTCGCAGGAGAAAAGAAGAACGCTTCAAACAAAGGTGTTTTGGAATGTAAGACCACCCAAATGAAAATTTCCTCTGACGATTTGCCGAAGCATTGGTTCTGTCAGGTTCAATATCAACTCGGGGTTGCAGAATTGAAAGAGGGCAGTTTGGCTTGGCTCTGTTCAGGACGTGAGTTCGGCTATAAAGACCTGTCTTTTGTTCCTGACTTCTACGCATGGATAGTTGAAGAAGTTGAAAAGTTTTGGCGTGACAACATTCAGGGGAAGAAAGAACCCGAAGCGACATCGGTTCAAGACATTCTGCTGAAATTCAACCGTCACACGGACGGGAAAATCGTTGAAGTGAATGACGCTATTTTCTCAGACTATCAAAAGTTGAAAGAAGTCAAGAAAGAGATGGATAAACTTGATGAAATCAAGACAGAGTTGGAAGAACGCATTAAACTTGGCTTCGGAGATGCAGAGGCTATCAGCTACGGAGGTCAGACGCTCGCCACATGGAAAGCCCCCAAGCCGTCAATGAAGTTTGATGACAAGGCTTTCAAAGCCGCACACCCTGAAATGGTTTCCGAGTTCTCAAGGGAGGTTCAGGGGGCACGCCGCTTCCTGTTAAAATAAGGTTCAATCAACAAAGAAAGGTCAGACGGTTATGTATATCATTTCAAATAAGCAAATGGAAGATATAATCAGCTATATCGAAACATGGAAAGACGGGGTTCAGGTTGAAGAAAAGGACACCCGGACTTATAACAAGGTTCGCCTCGCAAATATCCTTGTGAAGAAACTGAAAGCGAAACAGCCGCTTTCAAAGCCTGAACTTTCTGAGAGCCTTAAAAAAAATCTTCGTGATTTAAAGTGAGTACAATGTAATCACTTATCTTTGCAATAACCGAAATGAAAAGACAGTTAAACAACGATATAAACTCCGTACATGGGTTGAACATCCGAAAGGTTTTCAAACGCTTGCTGTTATGCGTGGTTAGCCCTAAATACGGAGTTTTATTCTCTCAAATATGATAACACTCAGAGAAAACCAAACAGAGCCGATAAACAAGGCTATTCAGTTCTTCACGGAAAAGAAACCGAAGCCGAGTTTGATTGTTCTCCCGACCGCTTGGGGAAAATCAATACTGACGGCTTTTGTCGCAAAGAACAGCAACGATAAAATGATTGTTCTTCAACCCTCGAAAGAGTTGCTCGAACAAAACTATTTGAAATATTGCTCGCTATGCGGGGATTTCGCCTTGAATGCGGGCATTTACAGCGCGAGTTTCGGGCGAAAGGACATCGCCCATATAACTTACGCCACGATAGGCTCAATAAAGAGCCTCGGGGCTAAATTCAAGTCTCTCGGGTTTACAAAAATGTTGATTGATGAAGCGCACCTTTATCCACGTGAGGCTGACAGTATGCTCGGGCGTTTCCTGAAAGAAAGCGGTATAACCCACGTCCTCGGAATCACGGCTACCCCCGTGAAGCTGCAAACGAACCGGGATAAGGACGGGCAGAACTTCTCAAAACTTGTCATGCTGACCTCCCGTTCAAAGAAAGGCAACTTCTTCAAAGAAATCATTCATGTCGGGCAGGTGGCTGAAATGGTTCGTCTCGGCTTTTGGTCTCCGCTTCAATATGAGACAACGGGATTCGACAGCAGTCTTCTTGTCTTCAACAGTTCAAAATCTGAATACACGGAAGAAAGCGTTCAGCGGGCGTATGATGCGAACGGAGGGTCTGAACAGATTGTTCAAGCCCTTGACAGACATTCAGACCGCCGCCATATTCTTGTCTTCGTTCCCTCTGTTGAGGACGCTATAACGCTTTCAAAGAAATACCCAAACTCAGCCGTGATTTACGGGGAAATGGATAAGACGGAACGTTCTCAGGTCATCACACGTTTCAGGGCGGGCGAAATACGGGTCATATTTAACGTCAGAGTGCTTTCGACAGGCTTTGACTATACAGGTATCGACTGCATCGTTTTAGGCGTTTCTACGGCTTCTATCGCCTTGTATTATCAGATTATCGGACGTGCGACACGTATTGACCCCGAGAAAACGGACGCTTTGATTGTTGACCTCGGCGGCAATGTTGAACGTTTCGGGCGTGTTGAAGACATCACGTTTGAGCAGGGTAAAATGTGGCGAATGTTCGGAACGGGCGGGCGGCTTCTGTCAGGCATACCCATTTCGGACATCGGTCATTACACCCGTGAAGACACACGGGCGATAGACGCTCGGGCAGAAGCCCCGATTGAAATCATGCCTTTCGGCAAATATAAGGGGAACAGAATAGCGGACATTCCCCTTGATTACCGTCAATGGATGATACGCTCCTTTGAATGGAACGCAAGGAACGAGAAACTCCGCAAATCAATTCTTACAACCCTATAAATCCATCAGGCTATGGCAAGACCGAAAAAACAAACCGTTGATTATTTCCCGCACTTCGTCAAGGGCGGGCGCACGATTTTCATCCTTGAAAACAAGTTCGGGAATGACGGATATGCGTTTTGGTTCAAACTCCTTGAAATTCTCGGGGAAAGTGAGGGGCATTTCTATGATTGTTCAAACGCTTCAAATTGGGAGTACCTTCTTGCCAAAACACGTATCACAGAGGAAAAGGCGAAAGACATTATCAACGTCTTGATAAATCTAAACAAAATTGACATTGAGCTATGGAACGAACATCATGTTTTATGGATTGCGAATTTTGTCAGAAACCTTTCAGATGTTTACAGAACCCGTAACACCAACCTCCCGTCAAAACCCTGTTTTGAAGACAAGAAACAGCCTGAACAGAAAGTTTCTTCCGAGAAAACACAGGATGAAGAACGGTTTTCTGCGCAAGAAACCCCTAAAGGAGAGGAAAGAAAAGAAAAGGAGAGCAAAGAAAAATATCCTTATCAGGATATATGCGCCTTGTGGAACTCAATCTGTGTTTCTCTGCCGAAAGTTCAAAAACTCAATGACAACAGGCGAACAAAAATAAAATGCCGTTGTGACGAATGGGGCAAAAGCCGTGAGACTTGGATACAGACCGCAGAAGACATCTTCAAGCGTGTTCAGGCTTCCGACTTCCTGACCGGGCGGCAATCCAACAAAAGGGCGTGGACGGCGACATTCGATTGGATTTTTGAGAACGGTTCAAACTGGATAAAGGTTCAAGAGGGCAACTACGACAACGATAAAGGCAGCGGCGTTCAGAACGGTTCAAAAGTCACAAAGGTTCAACTTGGTGTCGGCGAGTTCTATGACAACTCAGGGCGAAGGACATACGGTTCAGGCAAGGCAATAATACCTCCTACAGCCCCGCCACGTCCGTCTGACAGACACGCTTGGAATTCATCATCAAACACTTGGATTTTATTATGAGCATAAATTGGGAAAAATACGGGATAAAAGCCCCATACGGGCGTTCAGGGAACAGAAAGGTTTTCTGCCCACAGTGCCATGACCAGCGTCACGACAAACGTGACAAAAGTCTTTCTATCAACCTTGAAACAGGCGAGTTCAATTGTCATTACTGCGGCTTCTCGGGATGTGCAGCGGAAAAAGAGCCTTGGGAAAAAGAAGACCGCCCGTGGCGCAACGCCGCCCCCATACGCCGCGAGAAACCCGTTTACAAGAAACCCGCCCCACGTCAGGACTGTTCTTCAATCTCAGGGAAAGCCCTTGAATGGTTCAAGGGACGGGGTATCAGCGAAAAGACCCTGACGGCGATGAAAGTAACCGAGGGGCTTGAATGGATGCCACAGAAGAAAGGCAAAGCGAATACGGTTCAGTTCAACTACTACCATAACGGGGAACTTGTCAACACGAAATTCAGAACGGGAGACAAATGTTTCAAACTCTGTTCAGGCGCAGAACTTCTCCCATACGGGATTGACAACATCAAAGGTACGAAAGAATGTATCATCACAGAGGGCGAAATGGACGCTCTGTCATTCTTTGAATGCGGACGGACAGATGTTGTGAGCGTTCCGAACGGGGCTAACTCAAACCTTGACTACCTTGATGATTATCTCGAAGAATACTTTGATGACAAAGAGACAATATACATCGCATCCGACACGGACACGAAAGGCGTTGTTCTGAAAGAAGAACTGATAAGGCGTTTCGGGGCTGAACGTTGCCGGATAATTGAATACGGGGACGGATGCAAGGACGCTAACGAACACCTGCAGAAGTACGGGCGTGAAAGTCTTCTGAAATGTATCGCTGACGCTCCCGAGATAAAGATTGAGGGCGTTTTCACGCTGTCAGACTTTGAACAATCCCTTGACGCTCTGTTTGAGCATGGCTTGCAGAAAGGGGTAACAATCGGGCATGACAACTTCGACCGATTGTGCTCTTTTGAAACAAAGCGTCTGTGTATCATCACGGGCGTTCCGAGTTCGGGCAAGTCTGAATTTATTGACGAGATTGCAGAACGATTGAATATCCGTTACGGCTGGCGTTTCGCTTATTTCAGCCCGGAGAACGCCCCGCTGGAATATCACGCCTCAAAACTGATTGAGAAGTTCACGGGCAAACAGTTTGACAAAGAACACTTGACCTACGGGGAGTACAAACAAGTGAAACAACACCTTGAAACAAATTTCTTCTTCATATCCCCGAAAAGCGATTTCAGGGTTGACGCTATTCTCGAAAGGGCGAAATTCCTTGTCAGACGCAAGGGGATTAAAGTTCTCGTTATTGACCCATATAACAGGCTTGAAGATGAAAGCGAGGGCAAGAACGAGACTAAATACATATCAAGGCTGCTTGACAAACTGACAAACTTCGCACAGCAGCACGATGTGTTGGTTATCCTTATGGCGCACCCAACAAAGATGCAGAAGAACAAAGACGGCGAGCCTGAGATACCGACACTTTATGACATCAGCGGCTCGGCTAACTTCTACAACAAGGCTGATTTCGGTATTGTCGTTCACAGAAACCGACTTGAAAACACGGTTGAAATCTACGTGAAGAAAGTGAAGTTCAGACACCTCGGAGAGTGCGGAATGGCTCTGTTCAAATATAACCTGAACAACGGGCGTTACAGCCCCTTTGTCAACGGCACAGAACCCGTTTGGGATAACAGCAACCATTTACAGGAAGAAATCAAACGGCGTGAACAGGAAGCCTTTGAAGCCTCTCAATTCAATTGGGATGACTTTCAGCCCTCCGATGAAGAATGCCCGTTTTAACCATTTAACAGAAAATAGATATGAAAACGTATGTAATCACACTCTCACAGGTTTTCCCGACATGGCACAAGCGAGCGGGAGAACCGACAAAATTCAGAGCAGCTTTCCTAAGCGGACAGACCTGTTCAAAATGCAAGAAACGTAACCATGCCATGTGTACGAGCGAATGTTTCTCAGGCTTGAAAATACACACCATACGGGCAAACTATCCACTATGGCTGAAACGCATCACAGAGGTTCAACAAGGCAAGGCAGTTCTCTCTGTCAGACAATGGTCGGGAAAACCATACAGAAGCCCACAAATTGAAATAACAAGACTGACTGTGAAACACGGTGTTGGTATTCAGAAAGTGGTATTTTATAGAACTGAGTGGTATGATGATGACAACAAATGCCATTATTGCTATGATGTTACATTGGATAACGACAAAGGAATAAACATTGATGATATTGCTCGCAATGATGGTTTAAATCCTATTGATTTTATTGAATGGTTTGACAGGGATATATGTAAGCAAAAGTTAGATGATGATGGTAGAGTTCATAAAGAACTTGCAATTATTCACTTCACAAAATACAGGTATTAATATGGCACAGGAAAGCATAGATGACTTCATTCAAATGGCGAAAGATTACGCCAAAGCTGAAAAGGAATTAGGTGTGCAGCACTGGGTTTTTGTCAGTATCGAGCGAAAAGGTGAATTTGGTGACAGGGAACGTATTTACTCTTACGACCTGCCACGTGAACTGTATGAACGGAGAAAATGGGTTATACGGTGGAGGGCTGCAAAACTTCAATGCCAGTATCCTAAAGATTCCATTAACTGCTATTTAAGCTATTACGATAATCGTTTGGGTAACGACCTAAAACTCACTGACGATTTGCGAACTCTCATATCATGTAAGGCGCAAGTATCAAAGCAACAGAGGTTGATTGATGAATATGTAGCTTGGCATAGAACAAATGACCTGTTCTTTGATGAAGAGAACGATGATGGACTAATGAAAGTCCGCAAGAAACTCGCTCAAAAAGTAGCCAATGTTAAGGCTGCAGAGGAACGGTTAAAACTTAAAATAAAAGAATATGAGACCGAAAGGAAACGGCTTGATACCGCTTCACGATGAAAAGCGAGAAGAACGGGGCTTCTTCTGTATAAAGCTGGTTCAGTTTCTGAACACAGAAGCCGAAATGGGAACAGATGAATACAAGCGGCTTTGGGATGAAAGGTTCTCAGCCGCTAAGAGTGGTTCATGCTTTTATAGAAACCGCTGCCCGATATATGAAAGAACGGTCAAGAACAGACCTGTACAACTGAATTTATTCACTTAAAAAATAACGAAAAATGAAGAATTATCAATTTGAGGAAATAACATTTTGGCTCTCGTTGATTGCGTGTTTACTGGCTTATGATGCAGAAATATTGTGGCTTGCAAAAATATTGGCAGGAATAAGCGTGATAAACTTTTTTTGCGCAATCGTTACGGCTTGGATAGATGTGAAACATAAAAAGAATTGAAAATGAAAATGAGAAAACAGAAAAAACAAATCCCTGCGGATTTTCGCAAACAGATGTATGAGAATTACAAAGCTAATATGGCTTTCTACGGTAAGCCGATAAGTTCATATAAGCAGTGGCTCAAAGATGTATTTAACACTAAAATACCAACAAAATGAAAAAGATTATCATTATCGCAATCGCACTCTTAGCCCTGACAGCGTGCGAATCAAAACAAGTTGAAGAAGTCAAGGCGAGTACAAACCAATCTTACCCGGTTGAAAAACTATTCACGGTTGACGGTATCACGGTTTATCGTTTCAGTGACAATGACCGTTACGTTTACTTCACAAACAGAACGGGCGATGTTCAATACAGTTATCAAAAGCGGGTTGGAAAAGCAACAAAGAATGTCAAGGTTCAAACAATGTGTAACAACAATGGGCAGGAAAATCAACATTGAAGAAGTCAGGGGCTTTCTTGAAGCCTCTAACAGACAGTTCGAGCAGGGAGGCATATACCTTGAACGTGCTCTGTTCAAACGTGACGATAACGGGGTTCTGACGGGTATCACGCTTTCATACGAGGACAGAACAACATCTGACACACAAGAAACAAGAAAGGAGAAACAAGTATGAAAAACGTGACACGGTGTAAAATAACGCTTTCAAACGGTCAGCGTTATACATTGAGAGACCCGGAAGACATCGGCGGCATTGACAGCAACCGCACGGCATTATTCGTCTTCAATAACGGGCAAATTTACAGAGGATGCACGGACGGAGAGGTTGACGATGACGGGGATTTCTGTCTTTCAAAAAAAGACACACATCATCGCATAGGGCTTCCCTTTGACCGTCTTCTCGGATGGGCTTATGAAAAGGAGGGCTGACTTATGGGAAACAGTCTGAATGACGTTTGTGACCGTCTTCAAGAAAAGTTTGGTCTCCTTGATGAAGCGGTAAAAGAGTTAAAAGAGGCTTTGATAAACGCTCAGGAATCTTTAGGAATGTCTATCGCTGAGATTGAACGGGCTATCAAACAAATATCAAGGCTCGGGGCTGAATGTCTGATGGCGCAAGTTATTGAACACAGCTTGGAATATGAACTGAAAAAAATAAGCCTTGAAGATTATGAAATCTGTTCTGAACCATCAGAGTGTGACCCATACCCTCCATATAGGGAACGGCTGCATCCCCGGAAGCACTGGCAACGGAAACCCTATTGGCTCAGAACCCGGAGCAACCCGAAGAAAAAAGGCTATCATTAAACCTGAGAGCCTGAACGCAAATGAAGTGAACTTATTACAGAAAACGGATATTTAATCGAATAAAAAACAAGAAATTATGGGTAATTTTTCAATCAAAGAAGACCTCCTGAAACTGAAAGGGGCGTTCATAACAAACTTCAAAGGGCGCACGGAAACAAAACGCTGTCTTGTCATCCCGGTTGATGACAGCGGGCTTTATGTCGGGGAAAAAGGCGTTTATCTGAACCTGACAGCCATAGAAATGGAGAACCCGCAGTTCAAAGAAACCCACTGTATCAAACAGTCACTTGACAAGGAGATATACGAAGCCTTATCAGAAGAACAGAGGCAAGCCCTCCCGATTATCGGCGGCATGAAACCGCTTGTGAAAAAAGCCGCCCCACAGATGAATGTCGGTTCAACCTTTGACGGGGCGCAAGCTGTGGAAAATACGGATGACCTGCCATTCTGATGAAATGAGAATAAACACAGACAAAGGGGAGCAATCCCCTTTCTGTTTTCCTTGCTTTTAAACAAGCCCCAAAAATCACGTTAAAACATGAAAGCTGATAAAAGTATCGCAAAAACAAAGAAAAGCCGACAGACAGCGGCAAAACCGCCCATGCGTGACGTTTTCACGGTTATTTGTAAGACCGATTTAAAAGTCGAGTGCGTAAAAGAGTTCAAATTTCACCCCGTCAGGAAGTGGCGGTTTGATTACGCCGTGCCTGAACACAAAATCGCCCTTGAAGTTGAGGGCGGTGTATGGACGGGCGGGCGGCACACTTCCCCAAAAGGTTTTCTCGGAGACATTGAGAAGTATAATACGGCTACACTTATGGGCTGGCGTGTGTTCAGAACAACGCCTGATGACTTGTACAAGAAAAAGACCCTTGATTTGATGAAATCAGCCATTTTGAATGATTTTACCCCTTAAAAAGCCCCTTTTTTGCTTAAAAGTGATTACTTTATACTCACTTTTTCATATTTTTGTGCGTACAATGTAATCACTAAGCAAAAAAGAGTATGAAAACAGAAACGATTCATCTTTCACAAATTCAGGTTAACGGGGCGAATCCCCGTACAATCAAGAATGACAAGTTTGAAAAGTTGATTAGGTCTATTCTAATTCTCCCGAAGATGCTTGAACTTCGCCCGATAGTCGTTGACAACACGTTCACGGTTCTTGGTGGGAATATGCGTCTTCGGGCTTTGTCCGCTATCGCTGAAATGTCTCCCGCTGAAATAAACACCCGGCTTGGGGAATGTTCAGGATACGCACAGAAGACAGAAGCAGAACGAGACCTTTTACGCAGTCATTGGGAAAAGTGGCTTGACAGACCAACAGCCCATGTTATCAAGGCTTCTGAACTGACAGACGCAGAACAGCGGGAGTTCATCATCAAAGACAACGTGGGTTATGGAGAGTGGGACATGGACGCTCTCGCCAATGAATGGGATACGGAAGAACTTGTTGATTGGGGATTAGACCTGTGGGAAGACAAATCAGATAGCGAAAGCGGGAACAGTTCTTCTTCCCTGCCGAACAGCGCACCCGAATCATCATTGTTTGACCGCTTTGTCGTTCCCCCGTTCTCTATCCTTGACACCCGTAAAGGCTATTGGCAAGACCGCAAGAAGAAGTGGTACGACATCATCGGGGATATGGGAGAAAGCCGTAATGATACGCTTGTGACAAGCCTTGAAATCAAGTACAAAGACTTGTATCAAAGAACCCGTGAACACAGGAAAGAACTTGGCATTTCATTCAAAGAGTACATCGAAAAGTACGTTCCGAAAGAAGAGATTGAACGGGAACAGTCGAAAATCGTTGCTCAGGGCGTTTCTATCCTTGACCCCGTTATGGCTGAAATCGTCTGCCGTTGGTTTGGGTTCAAGAACTGTCAGACGTTTGACTGTTTCGCGGGCGATAGCGTTTTCGGCTTTGTTTCTGCTTATCTCGGCAACCAATTCACGGGCATTGAACTGAGAGAACAGCAAGCGAGCCTGAACAACGAGCGTGTGGCTGAAATGACAGCCCGCTATATTTGCGATGACGGTCAGAATGTGGCAAAGCACATCAACCCCGAGAGCCAAGACCTGCTGTTCAGTTGTCCCCCATATTTTGACCTTGAAAAGTATTCAGACCTCCCGAATGACGCAAGCAATCAGGACAGCTATGAAGACTTCATTCAGATATTGAAGAACGCTTTCACGGCGGCTGTCGGCTGTCTGAAAAATAACCGTTTCGCCGTTATCTGTGTGGGCGATGTCCGTGACCGGAAGACGGGCTTTTATTATGACTTCTGCGGCGACATCAAGCGGATATTCAAAGAAGCGGGCGTTCTTCTGTATAATGAAATCATCCTTGTTGAACAAACCGCTTCAACAGCCCTGAGAGCCGCCCGGTATATGGAGACAAGAAAGGTCGCAAAGACGCACCAGCACATTCTCGTGTTCTTCAAAGGCAACCCGAAAGACATAAAGAAAGAATACCCGAAAATTGAGTACACAGAAGAAGACATGGTTCAGTTTGAAGCCACTGAAACTTCTTCTGAGAGTGAAACAACTGAAAATGAATAAGACCATGCAAGCAAAAATCTGGAATCACGCCCAATGGGTCAAAGAGACCGACCCGAAAGCACTGCGGGGAATGTTTGACGAACTTCTCCGTAAAGCGGGTTTCAATGTTCTGAGTTGCTCGGAACATCATTTCAGCCCACAAGGTTACACGGCTTTATGGCTGCTTTCCGAGAGCCACTTTGCCGTTCATACGTTTCCTGAGTTCGGGCGAACATACATCGAACTGTCAAGCTGCAACCTTGACTTTTATCTGAACTTTCTTTCAATGACAAAAGAACTATGAGCAAGGCACAGGAAAAGAAAAGAAACCAACTGAAACAAGCCCGTCTCGAAATCGTAGCGGGAATGTACAAGCGGGGTTACAGCCTCAGAAAAATTCAATCAGAAGTCGTGAAGCGGCTTAAACTGTCTTCTTATTCTCTCGCCACGGTTCACAAAGACGTGCAGACGCTTCTTGACGAATGGCGGGAAAACAGAATTGAAGATATGGACGCTGCTCTGACGCTTGAACTTGAACGCATTGACGAAACCTGCCGGGAACTATGGGAACAGTGGGAAAAGTCAAAGACAGATTACAACAAGACACAACGCAAGCAGAAAGGCTCTCCCGCCCGTGACAACGAGACGGGGCAGACTTCAATCAGGACATATCAGACAGAAAGGACGGAAACAGAGGTTATCATGCTCGGAGACCCGTCATATATCGCCGAAATCAGGAAACAACTTGAAGAACGGCGTAAGCTGCTTGGTCTTTACGCTCCTGAAAAGAAAGACATCAACGGAAATGTATCTTTCGCCTCTCTGCTGATTGAAAGCGGCTTGTTGGATGAACCCGAAACGCAGGACGAAGCAGAATAACACCGATTGCGCCCGAATGTGGCTCTGAAATCATTCACTCGTATAAAATTACCATTTGAAAACGAAAGCCCGGCACAGGGCGAATCAGCAAAAAATAACTCAATGAAGAAACAGAATAAAGATATTCTCCGCAAGAAAGGTCTTGAACTGATGAACCTATGGCGGGCAGACTGGAACAGGTTTGTCCGTGAAGCCCTCGGAGTGACCCTTGACAAAGAACAGCAAGAAATACTGTCAAGCGTTCAATACAACAGGCGAACATCGGTTGCATCGGGTACAGCCCGTGGAAAAGACTTCGTGGCGGCTTGTGCCGCTATCTGTTTCTTGTATCTCACACCTCGTTGGAGAAAGAACAGTTTGGGAGAAATTGAACTTATTGAAAACACCAAGGTCGCTTTGACTGCTCCAACAGACCGTCAAGTAAAAAACATTATGATGCCTGAGATAAGCCGCCTTTTCAACAGAGCCAAAGCCCGTGGCGTTGAACTTATCGGAAAACTGAATGCCTATGACATAAGAACAAACAACGATGAATGGTTTCTGACGGGTTTCAAGGCTGATGAACACAACCATGAAGCGTGGTCAGGCTTTCATGCGGTTCACACGATGTTTGTCGTAACCGAGGCAACAGGTATCGGGGATGACACGTTTGCCGCCATAGAGGGAAACCTGCAGGGCGACAGCCGTATTCTTCTTGTCTTCAACCCAAACAAGACGGTAGGTTATGCCGCCAAGTCTCAGAAAGGCGACCGTTGGCACAAATACCGCCTGAACAGCCTGACAGCCCCGAATATCGCGAACAAGAAGATTATTATCCCCGGTCAGGTTGATTACGATTGGGTGTTAGATAAACTTGAAAATTGGTGTGAGAAAATATCCCCTGATGAAATCATATCAGAAATGGATGACTTTGAGTTCGAGGGGCAATGGTATCGTCCGGAAGACCTGTTCAGAAAGAAAGTCCTCGGTCTGTTCCCGAAAGTCGATGAAGACACGCTTATCCCCCGTCAATGGCTTGAAGAAGCGCATGAACGTTGGAAACAAGCCAAAGGGCGTGAACCGCTTCGGGCTGACCTCAATATTCTCGGTGTTGACGTGGCGGGCATGGGGCGTGACGCAACGTGCTATGTTCTTCGCCGTGACAACTGGGTGGCTTCCTTTGACACACACAATTCAGGCGGAGTGGCAGACCACATGAAAGTGGCTGGTAAAATCATGGTTGCCCGCCGACAGAACATCTGTCTTTACGTCAGCATTGACACAATCGGAGAGGGTGCGGGCGTTTATAGCCGCTGCGTTGAACTTGAAGACGAGCCCCATTATATCCTGAGTTGCAAGTATTCAGAGAGCGCAAAGACCCCTAACGGGCGTGAACTGAGTGACATCACGGGGCAAAACAAGTTCTTCAATATGCGTGCTTATCTGTTTTGGGCTGTCCGTGATTGGCTGAATCCAAGAAACAACACGGGAGCCATGCTGCCTCCGGATGACAAGTTTGACGAAGAAGCCACGGAAATAAAGTTCTCGGTAAAGTCAAACGGCAAACTTTATATTGAGCCGAAAGAAGACATCAAAGAACGCCTCGGGCGAAGCCCTGATAAGTTTGACGCTTTGGCTAACACGTTCTATCCCGTTCGGTATGCGAAACCTATCAACGTGAACAGAATTGCGAAAATGATACGGAGATAACAAACAGAATGTTCAATTCAAAAAATATCAAAAATGACAATCGAAGAAATTTTAAATTCGGACATGACGGCAGAACAGAAGATTGCCGCCCTAAGTGAAAAGACCGTGAACGTCCCTGTTTGGGGCGGCAGAAAAGGGCTTGAAATGGAGTATAACCCGAAGTTTCATCCCGTCATGGATAGACAGAAATACCCCGACATCGTGAACGAAGACGGGATTCAGCCCGTGACCCGCATTGCGCTCGGCTTTCAGAAACTCGCATCAAAGAGAATGACAGAACTGGTTACGGCTATACCTGTCAAGCGTGTGTTCAAGCCTGAGAACGACAAACAGAAAGAAGTGGCGACATTCATCACAAGCGTCCTCGACAAGAACCGCATCGACAGCGTTGACATAGACCGTGTGAACAGGTTCTTTGCCGGCTGCGAGATTATGACGTTATGGTACGCCCTTGAACAGAACAACACGCTTTACGGAAGAAAAAGCCCCCTGAAAATCCGTTGTCGCACGTTCTCCCCCATGCTCGGCGATGACCTATACCCCCTTTTTGATGAATACGGCGACATGATAGCAATGTCAGTCGGCTATCAAAGGAAGAAAGGGAGAAAGAACGTGAAGTTCTTTGACGCATACACGGCAAACAAGCACATCAAATGGTCTTCTGAAAGCGGTTCATGGCAGGAGATTGAGAATGAAGATATAACGCTTTTGAAAATCCCCGCAATTTACGCCTGCCGTCCTTTCCCGATTTGGGAATTCACGTCAGATACCGTTTACGAAATTGAATGGTCTTTGAGCCGTAACGGTAATTACATCCGTGAGAACTCAAAGCCACTGTTCTGTGTCTTCGCTGATGAGGCGATAAGTTACGGCGATGAAAAAAGCCCTGATAAGGAAGCCCGTGCCGTCATGCAATACCCGAAAGGCTCAACGGCGCAGTATGTCACTTGGCAACAAGCCGTTGAGAACCTGAAATTCCACGTCTCAGAGTTGAGAAACCTCTATTTCACAATGCTTCAACTCCCTGATTGGTCTTATGAGAAGATGTCGCAAGTCGCCTTGTCAGGAGAGAGCCGGAAACAACTGTTCATTGATGCACAACTGAAAGTCAACGATGAAAAAGGACCGCTGATTGAGTTCTTCGACCGTGAAATAAACGTTATCAAGGCTTACGCAAAGATTGTCTTCGGGGAAAGCTACGCCGCCGACATTGACGCTCTGAAAGCTGAAATCATCATTACCCCGTTCACAATATCGGATGAAAAGGATGACATCAACAACCTGATGACAGCCAACGGTGGCAAGCCTCTTATGTCTCAGCGTGAATCCATTGAGCGTTACGGGCAATCTGATGACGTTGACAAGACGCTAAAAGAAATCAAGGAAGAGGAAATGTACGATAACCTTGAAATGACTGAATAACAAGAAAGGGGGAGATTATGGCTATATCAAGAAGAAGACAACCGCCAAAGACCGAAGAACAACCGAAATTTCAATGCCGTGACTGCGGGCACAGCTATGATTGGCATGAGATAGGAGCAAACGGGAAACCGTTCATGTGCCGTTGCCCGTTCTACACGGGAGGCAAGTTCTGTCGCTTTCTTTCAGCCCCTCAGTGCGAACACTTCATCAAACGGGAGGTAAACAATGGCAAGGTTGAATAAATGGGAACGTCAACACCTGAAAGACCTGTCAGCCCTTGACAAGCGCATAGAACAGATTTACGAGGCTGCTGTCAAGGAAGCCGCACGTATCGGTGCGACCATAAGCGATTTTAACCCCGACAGGCTTTTTTCTTTCAGCGACTATCCAATTACACGCAAAAGAATAGAAAGGCTGTTGTCGGGGCTAAAAAGCGGGTTGTCGGCGGCGATAGTCAACGGCATAAACTCCGCTTGGACGCTATCAAACAACAAGAACAACGAACTCGCCCGGCAGGTCTTCGGGGATAACGTGGGAAAACTCTCTCAGGCTCAATACCGCCGTTATTTCTCCACGAACGATGAAGCCCGTGAAGCGTTCATTCAGAGAAAGACAAACGGGCTGAACCTATCAGACCGTGTATGGAACTATACGAACCAGTTCAAGGAGGAAATAGAACTCGGGCTTGATGTCAGTTTGAGAAACGGCGTATCTGCCGAGGACATGACAAAAGAACTGCGTCAATACCTTAAATTCCCCGACAAACTGTTCAGACGTGTCAGGGATGAACACGGGGTTTTGCAACTATCCAAGCGGGCGGCGGCTTTTCATCCCGGTCAGGGCGTTTACCGTTCTTCATTCAAGAACGCCCGCCGCCTCGCCGCCACAGAGACGAACATCGCTTATCGCACGGCAGACTATACCCGCTGGCAAGACCTTGATTTCGTTGTCGGAATTGAAATCAAGCTGAGTAATAACCACACTTTGAACGGCGTTGCGTTCAGGGACATTTGCGATGAACTGAAAGGGCTTTACCCGAAAACGTTCAAGTTCACGGGGTGGCATCCACATTGCCGCTGTCATGCCGAAACAGTATTGAAGACTGAGGAAGAAATGGCAGAGGACAACCGCCGTATTATGGCGGGAGAAGAACCCGTTCAAGGAAGCAAGAACGAGGTCAAAGATGTACCCGACAATTTCAAACAATGGCTTGCTGATAATGAAGACCGGGCGAAACGTATGTCATCTGTTCCGTACTTCATCCGTGATAACGTGAAGTTTATTCCTGAAAGGTTCATTCAGAACATGGGGACACTGAAAGGCGGTCAGGATGCGGGGCTTATTGAGAACCTGAAAGAAGCCTTTCTGAAACTCAAAGACCCGAACTATATCACGGGCAAAGAGGTTCAGAACACGATTAAGACCTTTGCCCAGAACAACCCCGATTTATTCCTCGGCGGGTTGACAGATGTCGTGATAACACGGGCTAAAGGCGTAAGTTTCTTTATGGCAAACTCCCGGTCTTATCTGAACTCCACAGGGGCTTATAACATGGCGGGGAACACAATCAAGATTGCTAATCGGGAATTCAGGCTTTTTAGTGGCGAGATATTCAACCCGCTTGAAGAAGTCAAGGGGGCTTTAAAAGCCATATCCACGGGTGTTGATATGACATTCAAACAAGAATACGCCCTTGAAAGCCTATGGCATGAAATACGCCATGCACAAGCTGTAGGTTGGAAAAACCTGAGAAACAAAACTGATTTAAGAAGCCGTTCAATGGAAACTATCAATCAGTTCTGCGCACGTCATTCATACCGTGACTTTGTGAAAAGCCTCGGAGGAAAGGCGGTCAACGCTAAAGAAATCATTGAACGGGGTTATGGTTATGGGCGTTTCGTTTCTAATTTTCAAAACCTATTGAAGCATATAAACGTCACACAAGCAGAAGCGCACGCCCATTTCAAAGACATCATTCTGAAAACCCCGTATGAAGAAATCCACGAGGAAATCGTGAAGTTTGTTCAAGCGAAAAGTAAATATGACTTGAAAACAGCAAAAGAACTTGTTAAAAATCTCAGAATGTCTTCAAGCGAATTTGCAGAAACACTAAGAAACATCAAGGGTGCGTAACCGTCCGATAAAAATCCAACTTCATATCAAGCGGAAGTTTATCAGCGTACCTTGCCATCCTGTTATTATCCCCTCGGGTATGAAAAAGGGTGGCAAGGTCTAAATTTGCAGTATCTTCCCCCACAATAGCCAAATAACGATCCTTGTCAGATATTCCGATGTCTTCACGCTCTTTGTCTGTTATGTTATAATCAAAAACTGTTTCCATACTCTGATTTGTTAAGTTATTTTCTCCGAATTTGATGTACAAACGCTTTACTTTCCAAATTGGTGTAAGTCTTCACGTTTTAAATTATCGCCCGGCATTCGGGCGCAATCGCAACGCCACTAAAGAACGGCGGCAATTTTGCGGATATTATCCAAACGCTGCATGAAAGATTTGTCTTTTTGGGCGATACGCACATTGTATCTCATTTGAAGACGCATCAACGGTTCAGCTTCAACCCCCAGCGCAGCCTCAAACATCATCGCTGTTTTTTCAGTGACAGGTCGGCGGGCGTTCAATATCTCATTCAGAACAGAATAGCCTATGCCCATTCGTTCTGCCAACTTGCGTTGAGAAATCCCCCTGTATTCGATTTCTTCTTTCAAGATTTCCCCCGGATGCGTGGGAAACGCAGGTTCAAGATTGTTAGCAATCATTTTTGGGTCAACTCCCGGTATTGTTATCATAATCAATCATTTATAATGGTTTGACAAATCTGTTATATTGCATATCGTGGCAACGGTCTCCCCGTCTTTGATATGTTCCTCGAATTCAATGCGATATTGGTCATTCACTCTCACAGAAGAAAGCCCCGCTTTATCATCTTTCAATTTCTCGTAATTCAATGCGTTGTATCGCATCAACCCCAAGACATTTGAAGTGTCCCGCATCAAATCTATCACACGAATATATTTCCGTATAATTTGAGGCTGAAAACGGTGTTTCTTATCCGTTCGCCCGGTATTATACATTTCCCGAAGATATTCTTCATTGAATATTATTTCCATATTCAGTTCTTTTTCTGCAGCAAAGATAAGTTCTTTTTCTGAGAGTTCGCAAAAAAAGCGAATATTTTTTTGAAGCCTCAAACGGGTAAACCGAACAACATGATTACACCGTAATCACAAATAACCCCGATTTGCCCGTTTTTAGCCCCGCTATTGAATTTTTACAGCCAATCTTGTATAAGTTATAAGCCAACCTAAAATCACGTCTTAAATCGGCTTATTTGGGCTTGTTTTCATCATCTGCCTGTGAACGGGCTTTTTTGCGCCTTACTGTGAATCGCCTCCTGAGTTATCAGGCAACGTTTCCCGTCATACGGCGTACCGTCAGGCAGACCAATGTTGTACAAGCGATTGACCTTACAGCCAATTTGTTCTGCCGTGAAGACATCATAAATCGCCGCAAGTGACGTGAAGAAGAACTCTGTTCTTTCGTCATCGTTCAATGGCGGTTCTTTGAACTGAACCCGGTAAATCGTCTTTTGCTCTTTCGCCATAGTCTTTTTCTGTTTAACGCCCCAAACCTTGTGTCAGGCGAACCCCTCCAAAAACGGCGTGTGCGCCTGACCCGTCAGGGTCTTTTTTTATACTACGTTAGTAGTATTTTTTTCTATATTCTTTTCTTTCCTCTCCTTTAGGGGTTTCTTGCGCAGAAAACACTAATTAAACAGAGTTTTCTACGAGAAAACATATATTATCTCGTAGAAAACATTGCTTTTTCAATTGAAAAGCTCTTCAACCCTATAAAAAGCCGACCTCCGTTTGATTGTTTTCGCTGTCTCGACACCCCATATCCCGGCAACAAGCCTGATAGCTTCTATATCCCCGTCAAAGGCAATGCAACATTCATGGTTATTGTATTCATAGCAATAAACCTCCTGAGGGTCACATTCATTCTTTATTCGGGCTTCCATGTCTTCGTAAAACTTGAACAGGCGTTCTATACCGTCTTTTGTACCATAGCCCCCTGCGCCGAAACTGTAAATCTTCTCCCCGTCATTCAAAGGGCGTATTCCTTTCATACCCCTTGCGAATGATTCATTACCGAAAGCGAAGAAGCAATCGTATTTCTTCACGTCAACCGAATCACGTTCATTACAGAGAACCTTATAACGTCCCAAAGTCCGGGCGTTCTTCCATGTCATTAAACAATCATTTTCAATATCTTCATTGAACTCAAATTTCTTTTCGTCTGTCATCGTTGTTTCTCAGTTATTAAACCCGACACAGGGCTTTTACGGCTCTCTGTCGGGCGTGGTTAAACATCATGTCAACTATTCAAAATCGGGATAAGTCATTTCAATAGGCATATCAGGCTCTCCCTCAAAGTCATTATTGCAAGCTGAATATAATTCAGGCGTATCGCTCCCAAGCGTAATGTCTTTCCATAATTTGCCGTTGGTGTCTCTGTAAACGGGTCTGTCCCAACAGTCAATCCCGATAAATGTCAAATCTGTCTTTTTCATTGCAGTCTATTTTTAATCCCGCAAACCCGCTTTTGACGGGTTCACGGGAGATTGTTAATTTATGCTTGTAATTTCACACGGTTGAGAAGCGAACCTGAAATTTCATGTAATTCCCGGCTTCTTTCGGGAGTCAGTTCTCGGGCGTGAGCCGTGATTGCCTGAGTGAGCTTCCAAAGGGTTGAACCTCCCTGAACACCATCTTCGGGGTCATTGCGCATCAAAATCTTTTCAACTTCCTTACTTTCCTGTTTCAGAAGACTTCCGTTCTTTGTCAGGTTCTTCAATTCATGCTCAAAGTCAACATCAATTTCGGAAGCCCCCTGTATCTCGTAGGCTTTCTTCATCAGGTTATCTTTCCCGAACAGCCCTTTCGTCAGGTCTTTGACCGCTGAAACGGTGGTCTTCGTGTCAAGTTCATACGTTTTGTTGGATAGTTTCAGGTTATCAGGCAGCTTAGACCCCAAGTGAACCTGCTTCATCACGCTTTCACGAACCATACCATTAAGGCAAGCCCCGTTCAAGAGAAACGCCCGCATGTCAACCGCCCCGTCCCCGTAGTCAGAGGTTGAGAACCGTGCGCCCGCAAATATGATGACATCGCCGTTTTTCGCTGTCGGTATGACAATTGGCTGTGGCAGGATTGTTTCTGCCCAAACCTTTGTGTCGTTCATATAAGCGTCCGAAATTACCGCCCCTTGCCTGCTCGCTTCCTGAACAAAAGCCGTCAGGATTTCAACGCTGTTCAGACGGCGGTAGCTGTCAGAGAGAACACCCCGAACCTGCTTCCCTACGGTTCTGACAAGAACACGGCTTCTTTCCGTCCAACCGCTATGCTCGTTCAGAATTTCGGCGGCAAGGTTCTTAGCCCACTCAGCCCCCTGCGCAAGCTGCCTGAGATAACGCTGCGGAACTCCCATTCTGTCAGCAAGCTGCCCTATGGCGTTATCATGGAGCGAGAACTGACCGTCAGGCATATTCATCATCAGACGTTCTCCCCCATTGAATGTTATCACGTGGCTGTGGTCTTTCTGTCTCAGGTTAACGCCTATCGGGGCGATATAATCCTGCGCTATCTTTCCCTCGCTGATAAGACGCTCCATTGTAGCTTGAACCCAACGGATTTACCGTCTATCATTCTCTGAACCTTGTTGATTACAACATCATTCAAACCCTGTTGCAGGGTCTTTTCGTTTGTCACTGTCATTGTTTCCATACTTGAAAATTTTATTTGGGTTAATACTGAATTGATTTTTCTAAATACGCCTTTGCTTCCTCATACAAGGCGGCTTCCGTCAAGTCATCTGAACTTGGTTCAAAGCCCGCCCAAAAAGCAGCTTCAATGATACTGTTCATGTTGTCTTTCATAAATTCCGTCCTCCTGATTATTTGATATAAAATGAAAATTTGATACCTCTCCTGAGTTTGCATACGCATTTGTCTTCAACGCTGCTGAAAGCTCGCTTCAAAAGTTTATTGAACATTTCAACACCGATAAGAGCGATAGCCCCTGAAACGCCAACCAGCTTGTGAACCTTGTTTCCCTCGCCGTCAACGCCTGAAACCTTAATTCTGAAATTACGGTTGATTTCTCTTGTGCTGTATGCTAAACTCACTGTCTTCATATTTCTGTTTTTTTGAGGTTCAAAAGTGATTACATTTTAATCACGTTGCAAATATAAGTTAAGTATTTTGGAAATAATCAACTTTTTCGGATAAAAAATCAACTGGACAGATTATTTTTAACCCCACTTAACTCCACTTCCGTAGTATTTAACTCCATTATCTCAAAAACAGCCTCAAAATAGCTTAAAAGCATATTTTATAACATAAAAACTGAGACAAACAAGAAAAAAGCATTATTTTTCTGAGTACATTGTAATCACTTTAAGAAATAAAGCATACCTTTGTTGCGTAAACTTTTCAGTTAAACAAAGCATTCATTATGAAACAAAAGATTTTAGAGGCGTTGAAAGCCAAATTTCCGGGGGTCAACGCAAATGTATTGAACAGGATTGCCGATAAACTCGCCAAGACTGTAACCACAGATGAACAAATAACAACTGCTATTGCAGGGGTAACAAAAGAGTTCATCGAAATCATTGAAAGCTACGGCGACAGCCGTGCGACAGAAGCCCAACAGACAGCCGTACAAACCTATGAAACCAAATACGGTCTGAAAGACGGGCAAAAGATTGATAACGGGGGCGGCTCTCAGGGCGGTCAGCAAGGAGGAACGCAAACCGTTCAGACACAATCCGCAGGGGGCGAGCAAGTTCCGGCTTGGGCACAGGCTCTTATCGAAAGCAACAAGACGATAACCGAGCGTTTGAACAAAATGGATGGAGACCGTACAACTGCAACCCGCAAGCAACAACTTTCCACAATCATTGAAAAACTGCCTGAAAATCTACGTAAGGCTTACGAGCGCACACCTGTTGACGGTCTAACCGATGAACAGTTCAACACGCTTGTCGGCGAAATCACTACCGAAGTGGACGGCATTGTCAATGACACACGGGCAAAAGGGGCTGTTTTCGGAAGACCTGCCGCACAGAACGGCGGTTCATCAAGTCAAGGGAACGAACTGACAAAAGAGCAATTGGAGGCTATATCACACCGTGACAACAAGCCCGCCGACGGTCAGCCGTTCTAATGTTTAACATCCAAAATCATTCAAAAATGGGAATGACAGTAACACGCAGGAAAGACACACGCACACCTCGTGTCTTCATGCACAAAACAGCGGATATTCGCGGCGGCGTTTCGGTCAAGGTTTCTGAACTCGGCGGCGATTTTCTGAACGAGGGCGCAGTATTGAGCGCACCCGACAACGGCATTTGCCACGTTGTGAAGATTGCCGTTCTGTCGGCAGAAGCGACAGATACCGCAACTGACATCAAAGTAAATAAAGGTCACAATTTCAAAGTTGGCGATTTCATCATGGCTGATGAAGGTGGCAAGGCTTACGCTATCACATCTATCACAACCACAGAGAAAACCCACGACACAATCAAGGTCAAGACCACTCTTGGAGTGAAGATTGAGAAAGGCGGATTTATCATTGAAGCCGCAGCGGAATCGGCAGCGGAATCGGCAGCGGAATCGGCAGCGGAATCGGCAGCGGAAACCTCAAAACTGAAATACACCCCACTTTCACTTGTCGGAACAGGCAAGCCCATCGTGCAAAACTCAAACCTTGACACGGACGCTTGGCTTATTGGCGTGACAAAGGGCAACCCGCTTCCTGAATGCGTGATGAAACACCTCAAAGGTATCATAAACTATTAATCGTAAGTAATTTATGGGAACTATTGTAAATACAATAATTCAGGGTTTGACCGAACAAATGGTTCAAGCCCGTCTGAATTCGGCTGACGCTTCGGGCTTCCTTTTCGGAAAGCACTTCCCCGTTAAGAAAGTCAACGGCTTCAACTGGAAAACCTTAACGAACCAGCTTGAAAAGAAGAATGTCGCCGCCGACCTGCATACTGACAACGGAACTATCATGCGTAAACGCCGCCCGATATTCGAGAGCGCACGTGGAGATATTCCGTTTATCTCTATCAGCCGTGAACTTTCACGCTCTGAAATCAAAGATTATCAAACGGCTTTGGCTTTCGCTCAGGATGAAGATGCTACCAAACTTGTTGAGTATTGGGGAAATGATGTTGACTTCTGTTTCAACGGCGTTCAGTCTGAGGAAGAATACATTGCATGGAAACTCGCTTCAAACGCTGGTGTGCTTAAATTCACAACCACCACGAACGCAACCTATGCCAATGAATTTGACCTTGACTATGACGTGGATGATGAGATGAAAACCAAATCATCCGTTGATTGGAACAGCAAGTCAACTGCTGACATTATCGGCGACCTTGCTAAATTCGTGAAGTTGGGTAAGGAGCATAACCTGAACTTAAAGTTCGCTTTCATCAACTTGGATGAACTGTACAAAATCTGTTCTGCGGAACAAATCATTAAACAGTGCGCTTCTTTCGCCGCCAACGCTCTCGGTATCTCTCAAACACCTGATTTGGCTGCTGTAAATACCATGCTCGCAAAACAAGCATGGTTGAACGGTATTCAACTGCGTGTTATCGACCAAACCATCACCCGTGAATTTTCAGACGGTTCACAGACTTCTGGCAACCCGTTTGAGAACAGCCGTATGATTTTGTCAGAAAGTGAAAAACTCGGTTCCACGCAGTATGACATTCTTCAAGAAAATGAAGAAACAATTCTGAGAGCCGTGCGTGCCCATACAGTCGTGAAGAAGTACGGTACGATTGAGCCTAAGAGCGAGGTTACAATCGGTCAGGCTGACGCTATTCCTGTATTTGATACGGCTTACCGTAACATCTACGTGAGAACGGACGCACAAGATTGGGATTAAAGACGGTTGACCTATGGCAAAAGTTATCGAAGCATTGAAAGGGCTGAACTCGTACCCAATTCCTCTCCGCACGCTCGTTGAAACAGCGGAGAAACGGGGGCTGAACCTTGACACGGAAACGACAGCGGAAATCCTGAAAGGAAAGGCATACAACCTTGCAGCCGCTGACATCTTTCTGTGGCTGTCTTTCGCCCCTGACGTGTCTCAGGGCGGTCAGTCCTATTCATTCACGGACGAACAAAGAACGCAACTCCGCAATCACGCCAAAGCCTTGTACAAAGACTTTGACGATGACAGCGGCAGCGCAAACAAACCTATTTACGGATATAAAGGTTCTCGGCTATGATTATTCAAAACGGAACAATCGAATTCAAGACAAAGACAGCGGGCGGGATTGACCCTGAAACGGGTTATCCCGTCAAACAGTCTTCCATGGCATGGGGCGAACCTGTTCCATGTCAATTCAAGGCGAAGAAGTTCAACCAACTCGGAATTATCAAGGGGGAACACTTCACGGTAGCTTCCTATGAAATCCTGATTGAAGAACAGCCCGTTCCATCGGAACAGCTACGCTTGAAAGACTTGTCAGGAAAAGAGATTGGCACGTTTTCAATCATTCAGGCAGAACCGCTTGAAGCCGTGTGCGAAGTAAGAATTTTGGTCTAAAGCGATGTGCGGCTGTATGTCGTCTTTTCTTTTTCAACCCGGTCAAACATACCAATAAGAAAAGTAAACGACACATGCGCCGATTTCGCAAAAAATAACTGAGAAGAATATGCCTATCACACAACTAACACCGATGTCGGAGATTGACAGATACACGGAACAGCAGCTTGAAAGGCTGAAACAAGTTCTTATCCGAAACCTGATGTATATCGGGGAGACAGTCTTGAACAGGGCACGTTCAACCAATTCTTACAAAGACCGCACGGGCAACCTGAGAAGTTCAATCGGCTACGTTATCACGGTTGACGGGCGAATAATCCATTCATCCAGCTTCCAAACCGTGAAACAAGGCAAGGACGGTTCTTCAAAGGGGGCAGCGTATGTGAAAAGCCTCGCAAGAAAATTCCCGCAGGGGATTTGCCTTATTGTCGTGGCTGGTATGAACTACGCTTCTTATGTGTCCGCAAAAGGGCTTGACGTTCTTGACAGTTCAGAACTTCTTGCCGAGCGTCTTGTACCGCAAATGTTGAAGCAACTCGGATTTAATTAAACAGAATTTATATGGCTAAAACTTCAAAACAGATTCAAGGGGATGTGTACCGACTACTGCAAGACAGCGTTCTTTCGGGAATGATTTCAGGCGAGGTTTACAGAAGCGGTTACCGCCCCCGTGACAGTAACAGAGAAGATGCGGTGGTAATCTTCACAACGGGCTTGCCTGACGAAGTTCAGACAGGTGTCGTTACCGTGAATATCTATGTACCCGATACTGACTTGTACGGAAACGGGGTTCTCGTTGAAGACGGTCAACGGACAGAAGAAATTGAGCGTCTCGCCAATGATTGGGTCAACAGCCTGACCGCCGATAAGTCTTGTTATAAATTCAGGCTTCAACAAACCATTTACACGGAGGCTGAACCTGACATCAATCAGCATTTCATCGTTGTGAAACTTCATTACGAGTTCTTCGGCAGCGATGATGCGCCTCTAAATATCAAATAAATTGTAGAACATTAAAAACGAATAAGTTATGGCAGTTTTATCATGGGGTAAGTGTGGATTAGAAACCACACCGTCCGTAAACGGGGCTCCCGATGCGGCAGCACAATGGAAAGCCATTGACACTCCTAAAGAAAACACAACAAAGATTACCCCCACAGCGGGAACAGAGAAGACCGCCACGGAAGAGGGCGGCGAACTTGTTGATGTCCGTTATGGCAAGAACACCTATATGCTTGAATTTGACTTGTTTGTCAAAAAAGGTATGCAACGCCCGTTTGAAGACAATGACGGATTGATTACGGGAGAACACGCTTTCCGCATCACTCCTGAAGATGAAGAATGCGAGGGCGCACAGATTGACCGTGCCGTGGTTCGCTGTGATGAAAGTTATTCAACGGAAGATGGTAAAATGCTTCATTACGTTGCACGTTGCCTGAAACCCAAGACGGGCAAAACCGTGAAGCCTTACAAAAAAGGGAGTGAGTAAGAATTTTCAGCGGGGTTGATACACTGGTTTATCCACCGTGAAGCCTGAACGCCTTTCCCGGTTGCATGTCGGTTCGATTCCGACCCCCGTCTCTAATCATAACTTAGAAATTCGTCAGATATGAATAAGACAATAGAACAAACGGTTGCTGAAACCATCCTTGAACAACCTTTTGAAGTCAAGGTAGGAGAAAAGTCATATCAGGTTGCCTCCGCAAGCACGGCAACCCTCATACTTGTTTCAGAAGCGATTTCACAACTTCCACATATTGCGCTTGACACGGAGAAGGTCGTTGAAGAAACATTATCCGTAGCGAAAGACTGCCGTATTCTCGGCGATATAGCGGCTATTCTCATTCTTGGTGCAAAGAACATCACAGAAAAGAAAAAAGTTCCGCAAATCAAAGAAAAACGGCATCTGTGCGGGCTTATTCGCCGACCATACACGGTTGAAGTTGAAATTACCATTGACAAGAAAGCGGAACTCGCAAAAGAGCTTCTTGAAGATGTCTCCCCGAGGGAACTGAACTTGATTGTAAGCCAAATCTTATCAAGAATGCAGATAGCCGATTTTTTCGGGCTTACCACTTTCCTTGTAGAACTCAATCTTCTTCATCCGAGGAAAGTGGAGAACTAAATGACAGCATTTGGGCTGTCGTAGGCGGTTTTGCAAAAGGCTACAATCTGACCTTTGACTATGTTTTGTACAATATCAGCTATACGAACATGATAATGTACGGGGCTATTCTCCCGACATACGATAAAAAGAAAAATGACGGGAAAAAGGATGAAGGACAAAAAGTTATCAAGGCAGATGACCCAAGAAACAAAGAAGAAGTAAGGAAATTTTTTGAAACCTGTGATTAAAGGCAGAAACAATGAACAACGATAAAGGAAGACTGAATTACGGTGTCGGGCTTGACAACTCCCAGTTAAGGGTAGGCGTAGCCGAATCACGGCGTTTGCTCCAAGGCATAGGGCAGACAGCGGTTGACGAAGGCGCAAGGATTGACGATTCATTCAAAAGAATCGGCAGGACTATCGCCGGAGTGTTTGCCGTGTCTCAGATAAAAGATTTCATCACGCACGTTGCGACTGTCCGTGGAGAATTCCAACAGCTTGAAATCGCTTTCAAAACCATGCTCGGCTCTGCGGGTCAGGCAGATGTTTTGATGACCCAGCTTGTCAAGACAGCCGCCACAACTCCGTTCGGTCTGAAAGACATCGGTCAAGCCGCAAAACAGCTTCTTGCCTACGGTGTCGCTGCAAATGACGTGAACAGCACTTTGATACGCCTCGGGGACATCGCCGCCGGGCTTTCAATCCCTATCAACGACCTTGCCTATCTGTACGGAACGACAATGGTTCAGGGACGTTTGTACACACAAGACCTGAACCAATTCTTGGGGCGTGGTATTCCTCTTATGGAAGAACTCGCAAAACAGTTCGGCGTAGCTGAAAATCAGGTCAAACAACTTGTAGAAGACGGAAAAGTCGGATTCCCCGAAGTTCAGAAAGCCATTGAGAACCTGACCAACGAGGGCAGTAAGTTCGGCGGTCTTATGGAAGCTAATTCAAAAACAATCACAGGGCAGATTTCAAACATTGAGGACGCAATCGACACAATGTTCAATGCCATAGGTCAGTCACAGGAGGGGGTAATAAACACCTCTCTTGGTCTTGTCTCAACCCTGATTGAGAACTGGGAAACAGTCGGTAACATCCTTTTGACAATCATCGCTACATACGGAGCATATAAAGCCGCCGTTATCGCTGTCGCAGCCGCACATAAATTGATGAACATTTGGGGAACTGTTAGTGCTTTTCTGTCTCTAACAACCTCTATACGTTCTGCCAAAGACGCTATGTTGCTTTTCAACATGGCTGTAAAAGCAAATCCGCTTGGTTTGGTTCTGTCTGTTCTTGCAGCCGCCGTGACAGCTTTCCTTGCTTTCAGAAAATCAACGAACGAAGCCGCTGACGCTCTGAAAAAGGAACGTGAGGAAGCCGAAGCGTTCAACAAACAGGTTAGCGAATCAGCGGGCAAAGCCATTTCAACGTATAAACGTCTTCAAGACGAATACAAGAAATGCAAGTCAGCCCATGAAAAGCGTGAGTGGATAAAAGAAAGTCAGGCGAAGTTCAAAGAATTGGGAATTGCCGTAAACAGCGTCAATGATGCTGAAAACATCTTTGTCAAGAACACTTCCTTGATGATGAAAGCATTTCAAAAACGTGCGGAAGCCGCCGCATGGCAATCCCGTCTTGACGAAGCCTACGCAAAGAGGGTTGAACGCCAAATGGCTCTTGAAGACCAAATGGATAAGATTCAGGCGAGAAGCAAAGTGCCGGGATATTCACACACGACACAAGGAGGCTATGAATACGTTGACCGCAACGGAGCATGGGTTTACACCGAGGCAGGTGCGAGAAAAGCCCGTGAAGCGTTCAAACAGACAATCGCCAATGACCCTGTTCTGAACGAAATAGATGCTCGTATAAACAAGTATTCCGAGAAAATGACCTCTGTTTCATCTGACTTTCAAAAACTGTTTGAACAAGCGGGTACAAGCCAGAAGACAACGCAGGAAAAGAACGAGGAAAAGAGACTCGCTAAAGAACAGCAAAAAATCGCCGATGAAACAGCCCAACGCACGGCTAAAATCAAGGAGTATTCAGCAAAGGTTTCAGAAGCAGTTTCACAAGCCGAGATAGACATCCGTCAGGCTCAAATCAACGAACTTGAAGATGGTTATGAAAAGACCGTTGCGCAGGTGCAGTTGAACTATGACCGCCTTATCGCCGAGAACGATAAACGGGCGCAGAAAATGATTGAAGACCTGAAAGACAAAAAAGTGCTTGAATGGCTCAATCAAAACCCGAAAGCGACAAAGGAACAACAGCTTGAATACCGGGCTTCCTTGAACCTGACAACCGCTGACCTTTCTTCCGAGCAGCAAGCGATGTTAAAGTCTTATGCCGAAGTTGCAAGGCAGATTCAAGTCAAAGGTAACAAACAAGCCCTTGACGATATGATGAAAGACATTCTGACTTATGAACAGCAACGTCTAAAAATAACAGAGGAATACGAGAAAAAACGTGAAAGCCTCTATGAAACAGATAAAGACGGCAACAAGAAGCTCCGTAAGGGTGTCACACAAGGAAACGTGGACGAACTGAACCGTGCTGAACAGGAAGCCTATAAAGGCATAGACGAACAGTTCGCACAACGTGAAGAAACGTATCAGGCATGGTGCGATGAAATAGCGGAACTAACCCTTAAACAGTTGAAGAATGTATTAGCGGAGGCAGAAAAGGAACTTGCCGAACTTGAAAAGAACGGCGGGTCTTCTGATAAAATCGCTGTTGCCCGTGCCAAAGTCGCAACAGCCAAAAAGAATGTTGAGAAAGCACAGGCTAAAAATGATATAAATCCCGGCAAACGCTCAATCAAAGAATGGGAGGACTTGTACAAGACGCTTCAAGAATGTGAACGGGAGTTTGAGAGCATTGGCGACACGGTCGGCGGCGTGGCAGGCGAAATCATTTCAACGGCTGGCAGCATCATGACCGCTTCTCTGTCAATGATAAACGGTATTGTTCAGCTTGTGAATATGTCTGCCACCGGTATTCAGGGAACAGCGACAGCGGCAGCAACAGCCATTCAAACGGTTGAAAAGGCTTCTGTCATCCTGACTATCATATCGGCTGCCATGTCAATAGCCATGCAGATTGTGAACCTGTTCAACAATGATGACAAGAAGCAAGAAGAAATTGAAGCCCTGCAGGATAGAATAGACCAACTCCAATGGGAACTTGACAACGCAGATATTGTGCGGTTACAAGAAAATAGCGGAAAAGCGGTTGAACGTGTGAAACGGGCTTTATCTGAGACTTACAAAGAACTCCTGAGAAATAAAATCGCTGTCAATGACGTAGCAGGGGCTTGGCGACTTCTGTTCAGCAACGTTTCAAACAACGCAGCACTGCTTCAAAAGACCGCAGAAAAACTCGCCACTGCGTATGCAAATATCGCTTACACGGCTGACAAGGCTCTCGGGGGCGAGAAATACAGCAATGCCCAAGAGCAGCTTAAAAACCTCGCCCAGCAACAGCTTCTTATTCAAGAGCAAATCAGGAATGAAGAAGACAAGAAGAAAACAGACCACGGCAAGATTGATGAATGGAACAGAAAAATTGAAGAACTCGGCGCACAGGCTGTCGCCATCATCAATGACATGGTTGAGGACATCATCGGCGGTTCAAGTTCCGATATTGCCAAAGAACTCGGAGACGCTTTTTTTGAAGCGTTTCAGGCTGGCGAAGATTACGCCGAGGTATGGGGCGATAAGGTCAAAGACATCGTGGCTGACGTGATGAAAAGAATGTTGGTTTCCAAGTTTCTTGAAGAACCTCTTGGGGAGATATTCGACAAGTATAAGGCTAAATGGTTCAAGGACGGTCAGTTTGTCGGTCTTGACGCTGTTATCCAATCTATGAGTGGTTTCGCTTCTGACTTGAACGCTGTCGGAACAGATTTCGCCAAGATATGGGAAAACCTGCCTGAGAACGTCAAATCAATGTTTGAGGTAACAACAGACGCAACCCGTGAAGCCTCTCAGAAAGGAATCGCCACAGCTTCGCAAGAAAGTGTTGATGAATTGAACGGACGTGCGACAGCCATTCAGGGGCACACGTATTCAATCGCTGAGAACACGAAAATCATTCTTTCTGTCGTGAACATGATTTTACAGTCAGTATTGAACATTGAGAAACACACCGAAAACATGGCAGGACGCATTGAACGCATTGAAAGCTCAGTCAAAGAGACAAAAGATACAGTTAACGATTTCGCCTTGAAAGGCATAAAAATGATATAAGTATGGAAGACATTATTAGACAAGTTTACGCCCAATGGAGGGTTGCCAAAGAGCAAGCCCGGCAGGAGTGCGATAGCCGTTCCCTGCCAAATATGGCAGAGAAATACCGTATGTGTGATATGTTCAAAGGCACGGAAGATTTACAGAGCCTTATACGGCTGTTCACAAGCCCACAAGGTATGGAGTTCTGTATCAAACACCGTTTCCCGAATATAGCGACTTTCAGGCTGTTCAAGCCGTTCAACCCCGAGAAGTACGGCGTTTACATTGATGCGGGTATAATCACGCTGAGAAACCCGGAAAAAGCGGTTCTTATTGGGCATACAAGCGCAACGATAAACTGTGACACGCTTGAACGCCATGAAATTTTTCTTCTTCACGGGGCTAAAGCGTTCATCAACGCCTCGGGCTGGGCGGTTGTTTCCGTCAAGGGGGCAACGGGTTGCCAACAAATTCGTAACGTGTCAGGAAATGCGGTAATATTATGATGTCAGGACGATTTTACATAGACGGTAAGGATGCGTTCACAGAGTACGGCATCTATGTTCAGGAGGGGGGCTACAACGAACTTGTGGCGTTCCCGCCTTTGAAAGCGGTCACAAGCAACGACTGGCAGGAAGAAGACGGCATAGAACCTGACTTGTCAGAACCTACCTTGAACACGAAGGAATTTTCCTTAAAAATTGTTCTCTCAGGCATGGATTACCGTTGGGGAGGCTTCATAGAACGATTGTCAGACAAAGCCTATCATACGTTTGATTTCAGGGAGATAGGACGTACTTACCGTCTTCGTCTTGTGTCAAACCCTAACACGGATTTGGCAACGCATCTCGGTTTCATCACGATAAAGCTTGCCGATGATTTCCCTTTGGACGGGTACACCTACAAAGAACCTGAAAGCACTGTTCCCGGTTCTGATTATTATGAACTTGACGGGAAGCCGTTCTCTGTTTATGGGGTTCATGTGTTGGAGGGAACGCTTAATGAAATAGAGAAATCGCCGAATGTCAAGACCAGCCTCCTGCGCAATATCAACAAATTGAACGGGGCTTTGTATGACGGGGAAAAAGTGACCTATAAGGCAAAGGACGTAAAGATAAACTGCCTTATGAAAGCCGCCTCACTGACTGAACTGTGGCGCAACTATAACGCTCTGCTGTATGACCTTGTGCGTCCTGAACAACGGCTGTTATACTCTGATGAAACGGGATATGAATACCCCTGCCATTATAAAAGCTGTTCCGTGTCCGAGTTTTACGCCTCTGATAAAATATGGCTCAAATTTACCGTTACCGTATGCTTCATTTCATTCAGGCTTGAAGACGAAGAATTTGTGCTTGCCACGGAAACACGGGATTTGGTTGTGACAGAAGACGGGGAGTTTGCGATTGACTTACGAAAAAGAATATGACATTATGGGATTGAAAAGAATTAAAATCAGCGAATTAACCCTTTCCGACAATCTGAAAGGATTATACACAATCGGCGTTAAGCTGATAAACGGGGTTCAAACGAGCGTCAAGGTCAGTCTGGAACACATTCAGACCGCCTATGAAAATGCTGTAGCCGCAACGAAAAAAGCTGAGACAGCCGCCAATAGTGCGAACACCGCAGCGGGTTCAGCCAACAGTGCCGCTTCCTCTGCAAACAATGCGGCTACGAAAGCAAACACGGCGGCGGGAAACGCTGACAAGGCAACCGCAGCAGCAAATACCGCCACAACCAACGCAAACAATGCGGCAACAAAAGCAAATACCGCCGCTTCCAATGCGGACAAAGCCCGTGAAGATTTAGAAGAGATAAAGGAAGCCGCCGTGACCGCCACCAACTCAGCCAACAGTGCCGCTTCCTCTGCCAACAGTGCGGCTACGAAAGCAAACACGGCGGCGGGAAACGCTGACACGCAAGCTGACCGGGCAAAGGAACAGGCTGACAACCCGCCCAAAATGGGAGACAATGGAAATTGGTGGAAATGGGATGAAGCTCAGAAAAAGTATGTCGATACAGGTGTGCTCGCAAAAGGCGGCGTGCTGTACCCGACATTCAGCATAGACGATGATGACATGATTCTATACATGGAATTTGAAGATGAAGTAAGCGACAAACTTATCAAGTTTGATGAACAGACGGGAGAACTTTATTTGAATGTTGGATAACTTAAAGTTACACGAATATGACAAAGATACCTTTAGGAAAAGTGGCGTTTACGGACGCAGGTTCTTATAACGCCGGAAAAACTTACAAGCGGTTTGACTTTGTTGACACGGAAGACAGTTCCTATTTGTCGTTACAAGACAATAACAAGGGACACGCCGTCACTGAAACCGCTTGGTGGAAATGCCTCGCACGGGGCACAAAAGCCACAGAAGCCGCAAAAAAAGCCAATGATGCGGCTGCATTGGCAAACGAAAAAGCTGTGGCGGCAGATACGGCGGCTGGGCGTGTGAATGCCGCAATAACGCAAGCCAATACCGCTGCCACAAACGCTCAACAACAAGCGTCAGCCGCAGGAGAAGCGGCGGCAGAAGCAACGGAAAGTGTGGCTGAAATGAACGCCGCCCTCGCTCGTTTGGAAGAATTGGAACAGACAATCACGGCTAAAGACCGTAAACAGCCAACGGGAATGACATTAGAGTTTCCTAAAAAAATAACAAAAGGGAACAAAGACATTCTGAGAGTAATAGCTACCCTATCCCCGGCGGGAACGGGTAACAATGTCCTTTTCTTGGGCGATGACAAAGCGGTTTCCGTTGCCCCTGACGGTTTTCTGACCGTGAACAGTGTCGGCATAAGCAAAATACACGTCATTCCGACAGAAAACACAAGCATTTATCGAACCATTGATATTGAAGTCGTTCCGCAGTCTGTCAGGCTTTGCACGAAATCAACTTTGCGCCTAACCGCAAATGGCAAATTCAGGTTCAATTAAAATAATTTTTCAACAAATAAAACTTTTAAATTATGGCACTATCAACAGATGAAGAAAACAAAGTAAGGGAAATCATTGAAGCGTTCACAAACGGAAAACGATTGAGTGACCTGCCTGACGTTTCAGGCAACAACCCGTTCAAACTGTTATGTGAAGTATTGGAAGACGGGGAAAGCAAGAAAGCGGCTCTCGCAGCCATGTTGCCCTACATGGAAGAAAACTGTATGTACGGCATTGAATATGATGTCACGGTATCATCCCCTGACGTTACCCGTATCGGTAATATGTCACTTCATAAATCCCTGCCCGTACACAACCGCATGAAAGGCTGTCTTCTTGATGACAACGGGAACGTGGTTGAATATCTCAACCCATCGGATTGGACGGGTCAGACCCGTGACGGCTCACGTGGGCAAGTCATGGTTGAACTTCCGATGTATTATCGCAAGTTTGAAACAGAGGGTAACAAACGCCGTGTGAAGTTCTCTGAATACCCTCTGCCCGGCTATCATCAAGTGAAGAAGAAATACGTTTCGGCTTATGAGGCTTCCGTACAGCGTTCAACAACCAAACTATGTTCAGTTGTGAATGACGGTGCGGATTACAGGGGCGGTGGCAATCAGTCAGATTGGGACAACACATACCGTTCCGTACTTGGAAGACCAGCAACGTCTATTTCACGTACCAACTTCCGTGCCTACGCCCGGAAAAGAAAGCTGTCAACAAAAGAATGGAACTGTATGACATACGACATTCAGAAAGACATTTATTGGCTGTTTGCCGTTGAATACGCCACACTCAACTCACAAAAGGCGTACAACGCCGCAAAAGACAGCAACGGCTACGCACAAGGCGGTCTCGGAGACGGGGTTACAACACTTGACAGCGGCAAATGGAACACGTTCAACGGTTATTATCCTTTTATCCCTTGTGGCTATACAGATGAACTCGGTAACAGAACAGGCGAAAAAGAATACACCATGCCCGCTGAATATGACGCTTCTTCAAAGAAAGTCAAAGTGTGCCGTTATCGTGGTATTGAAAACCCGTTTGGGCATATTTGGCAGTGGACGGACGGTATCAACATTCAAATACAGTCAGCCGCCGCAGGAGGGCTGAGTAAGGTTTTCGTCACAGATGACCCCGAGAAGTTCAATGACAGCAATTATACGGGTTATTCCCATGTCGGCAATGAAGCCCGCACGGAGGCTTATGTGAAGTCAGTCATTTTCGGAGAGGGAGGCGAAATCATCCCTGATGTTGTCGGAGGCGGTTCTACGACTTATTTCTGTGATTACCACTATACCAACATACCAAGTTCAGGCGAAGTGTTACGTGGTGTCCTGTTCGGCGGTCACGCGGCTAACGGTGCGGATGCGGGTCTCGCTTATGCGCATTCGCTTCACGCCCCCTCGACTGCGCCTGCGAATGTCGGTTCTCGCCTTTGCTTTATACCCACGTCAGCGTAACACGCTTTGAGTGATAACCTTTTCCCTGCCTCTTTGTGGGGCAGGGTTCAAATAATAACAGTATAAAACGATGATTGAAGAAATGAACAACATACCAAAAGAAGATGACGGAAGCCTCGCTTTCCTGAATATCCCGAGAGATGAAAACAGCAGGAGTTTCAATTGTGATGAAACGACACAATCAAAACTCGTAAACACCACGTTTTGGGTGGTTGATTTCATTGAAGAAGTTCCGACAAGATTCAGCAAGGCTAAAGGAGTAAAAGGTCAGACGCTTGTAAAAATCAAGCCATCAAAAGACAGTTTGGAATCAGATGCCAAGAAATTTTTCACTGGTTCATCCGACATTCTTTATGTTTTGAAGAAAATCAAAGAAATGAATAAGTTTCCCCGAAAAGTTACTTTGAGGGGTAACGGTAACAGATATTATTTTGAATAAGAAAACAATGAAATAACAAAATAAAAAGGTGGGTCATTCTTGTGGTGTCCTGTTCAGCGGTAACGCGAATAACAGTGCGAATGCAGGTCTCGCTTATGCGAATTCGAATAACACCCCCTCGAATACGAATGCGAATATCGGTTCTCACCTATGCTTTAAAATTGGTTTTGACAATATGAAACAATATAAAAGAATGACAGCCTTGCCACTTGGCAAAAGATTTCAAGCAAACCTCCTAAAAGTGTTGGTAGGAACGCCTGTTGTATGGTCTACCGAAGACTCTGAATAAGAAAAGTAAAGCAAAAAGATGAAAAGAATAGGTAATTTATACAATAAAGTAATCTCCGTGGAAAATTTGCGTGAAGCTGACGAAAAAGCACGCAAAGGCAAAACAAACACATACGGAGTTAAAGTTCACGACAAAAATCGTGAAGCAAATATTCTTGCTCTTCATGAAGCATTGCTGACAAAGACGTTCAAAACCTCCCCTTATGATGTCTTCACGATTTTTGAACCCAAGGAGAGGCTTATTTTCCGTCTTCCGTACTATCCTGACAGAATAGTACATCATGCCGTCATGAATGTTCTTGAACCGATTTGGGTCAGGACTTTCACGCACAATACTTTTTCATGTGTCAAGGGACGTGGGATAGAGGGGTGTGCCCGGCATATAGATAAAATCATTGAGAAGTACAAAGGCAAGCCATTATACTGTCTTAAAATTGATATAACCAAATATTATCCCTCCATTAACCATGAAGTCTTAAAAAAAATTGTACGCCGGAAGATAAAAGACAAAGACCTACTGTGGCTTCTTGATGAAATTATTGACAGCGCAGAGGGGCTTCCTATCGGGAACTATCTTTCACAATATCTCGCCAACCTGTTCTTGTGCTATTTCATGCACCGTGTGAACGAAGTATTGAAACTTGACGCAGCCGAATACGCTGATGACATCACGTTTTTCTCTTCATCAAAAGAACAACTGCGGGAAGCGTTCAAAGAGATAAGAAAAATGATTGAAGATGAACTAAAACTGAAAATCAAAGGAAACTATCAGATATTCCCAATAGCAGCCAACCGTTATGACAAACACGGGCGTGCGCTTGATTATGTCGGTTACAAGTTCTACCGTAATCAAAAACTTATCAGAAAGAGTATAAAGAAGAATTTCTGCCATACCGTTTCACGGCTAAACCGACGTACCCCATTGCTTGACGCAAAGGCTTATAAACAAGCTGTTGCCCCGTGGCTCGGTTGGGCAAAACATAGTGATAGTAAACATTTATTAAAAACAATCATTAAACCGTGTTATTATGATAGCATTTTATGACAATCAGCCTGCCAAATTGGAGGCAGTCGGAAACGGAAGTTACGTTTACCGCTTCAACATTCAGAAAGTTGAAAAACCCGCCACCGTTGAACCAAGCGAACTCGCTTCTGACGATGAAGCCCCGGTTCAGGAACAATGGAAATGTGAAGAAGCTACCGTGTGGGCTCCGCTTTCTTCAAACAAGATAACTGAAACAGTTATCACGGAGAAGTGGGACAACAACCGGGAACAAAAACTTGTGAATGAGTTCAACGCAGCGAACCTCGGTATGATTGGAGGGGCGAAATCAAGCGAGGAAGCCAAGGCAAAGATTGAGGCATACAAAGCCTATCTATCCGAACGTGCTACCCTGAAAGCGCAAGTGGATGCAGACTGCCTTGAATACGGTATTCTGTAACTTGTAAAAACCGCTTCCCGTCACGTTATTCAAACATAAAATGTGACGGGAAGAATGGTTATTCTTGAAAAAGCCTTTTTTTAGCCCCGTAGAACGCTTAAAAAGTGATTACAATATAATCATACCATTTTAAAAAGAAAGTTTAACCACGGGGAAATTCGGAAAAAATAACTCAAAGTTTAGTAGTATGATAATTTACAATAATGCCGGAAACAAGGTTCTTGAAATCGAGGTTGATGATAACAGTTATCGCAATAGGGCTGTCATGGGAGACCATAGTTTAACATTGTACTATTCACTCCCCGAACACGTTGAAATCCCAGTAGGCTCTTACTGTGAGTTTCAAGGCGAAACGTTCACGCTCAAACGCCCGGAGAATTTCAAGATGAAACATAAAAGACTGTTTGAATACACGGTGCTTTTTGACCCGCCCGAAGCAAACGCAAAAGTTTGGAAATTCAGAAACCCGGTTGACGGACGTTTGAAATTTTCGTTGACTGCAAAGCCGCATGAACATCTTCAAATGTTTGTTGACAATATGAACCGCCGTGACAAAGGATGGACGGTTGGCGAATGTATTGACGGTGTTGAAACCCTGATTGCCTATGACCATGATTTTTGTATTGACGCTCTAACCCGCATGGCATCAACGTTCAAGACAGAATACGAGTTTACGGGAAAACGTGTGTCATTACGTAAGATTGAATACAACAAAAGTAACCCCCTCCCGCTGTCTTATGGATGTGGCAACGGGTTCAAGCCGGGTGTCGGACGTTCAAATACGGGAGACAACCCGCCAACGGAAATTTTGTTCGTTCAAGGCGGTACGGACAATATAGACCCGTCAAAATACGGTTCTTCCGAGCTTCTTCTTCCCAAGAACCAAACACTCGCTTATGACGGCGAACATTTTGAAGATGAAGACGGCTTCATAGCCAAGAACGCCCGCCGTTATGTCGTTGATGAAGCAGGGCTTTCAATACGCCGTGATGACAAACAACTGTCATCACTCGCCGAAGATAGTCTTGACTGTTCTGAGATTTACCCGAAACGTGTCGGTACGGTCAACACGGTTGTAGTTGTTGATGAGAAAAACAACTTTTATGACATTGTTGACACGTCAATCCCATCTTCACTGAATTATGAAGAATGCTTGATAGAGGGGGAAACTATGACCGTTGTTTTTCAGACGGGTATGCTTGCCGGACGGGAGTTTGAGGTTAAATATTACCATAATGCCGTTAAAGGAAAGGCGGCACGCCGTTTTGAGATTGTTCCCGCAGACATAGACGGGCAAACTATGCCAAATACCACATTCGCCCCTAAATCGGGCGATAAGTATGCCGTATTCAAATGTATGCTTCCCACGGCTTACATTTGTGATAATGCCACGAAAACAGGCGCATCATGGGATATGTTCCGGGCGGCTGTAAAATGCTTGTTTGATAATGAAGACCTGAAATTCACATTCACGGGGGAACTTGACGGGATATGGTCGAAAAAAGATTGGGTAAACATCGGGGGGCGCATCAAACTCGGAGGATATATCCGTTTCTCTGACGAACAGTTTCAGAAAGATGGCGTTCTCGTGCGTATAACGGGTATAAAAGATTATATCAACAAACCACATAGCCCCGTGATTGAACTTTCAAACACAACGGTAAGCGGCAGTGTTTCATCAACATTGAATGACCTGAAAAGTGAGGAAGTCATCGTTGATGACCTACACCGTGACGCTATTCAATTCACAAAAAGACGGTTCAGGGACGCAAAGGAAACAATCAGCATGTTGGAAGAAGCATTGCTCGACAATTTCACGAACTCAATCAACCCGATTGCCGTTCAAACGATGTCAATGCTTGTAGGCGATGAAAGTCTTCAATTCCGTTTTGTGAACTCAAAGACAACCCCCGTCCCGGTTACGCACAGAATTGTCTATGACAATGAGACGAAACAACTGACAGCGGCAGCGGGTATCATACAACACATGACCCTCGGTATCAATACGGTTAGTGCATCGCACAAGGTTTCGGAATATAAATTTTGGGATATGACAGCCTACACAAGCGCAGTGCTTGATGACGGTAAGAAGAAGTATTATTTGTATGCAAAAGTCTCAAAGACGGCACAAACAGGTGTTTTCACCCTGTCTGAAAATGCAATCAAATTAGAGGGTGTTTCAGGCTTCTATCATCTTCTTGTCGGTGTCCTGAACTCTGAATATAATGAAGAACGGAGTTTTGTCACTCTGTACGGTTTTACAGAAATCCTTCCGGGACGTATCACGACAGACAAGATTGTTTCCACAGACGGGAACACTTATTTTGATTTATTGAAAGGTATCATATCCGGGCAAATAAAGTTCAAATCAGGTTCATCGGGCTTATATGAACTTGATGAATGGGAAGCCGTGAACGGTTTGATAACTCAGGCTCAGAACACCGCCAACGCCGCCGTTGAGAGCGCAAAGAACGCCAATACCGCCGTTGGAGATTTAAACGACTATGTGGACGGTGCGTTCGCTGACGGCATTATTACGGAAGCGGAAGCGAAAGCGATTGAGAAGTACATCAACACAGTGAACAACACGAAAGCCGCCGTGGAAGCTGCGTATAACAAACTGTACACAAACGCCTATCTTACGGGAACGGCAAAAACCGGGCTTCTGAATGCCAAGGTTACGCTTATGGGCAGTATTGAAAACCTTATCAGCGCAATCAATTCCGCTATCGCCGATGGTAGAACCACTGTAACCGAAAAAAACAATGTTGATAACAAATATGCCACTTTCAACAGTGCGTATGCCGACTTTAACACAGCCGTAGAAGCCGCCAATAAAGCTATTCAAGACACGCTGAAGGGGTATTCAGATTCGGTTCTCAACACCGCCAACGCCGCCGTTGAGAGCGCAAAGAACGCCATTGCACAGGATTTGGGTTACGCGAATTTCGCTGATTTGGCAGAGAAAGCCGCCGCGAATGAAACCATTATTGTAGGAGGCAAAATCAACACAACATTGATTAACGCAGAACTTATAGTTACGGCGGCTTTGCTTGCCAAATTGGTTAAAGTGACCGAACTTATTGCAGAAAATTTGACTGTTACCGGAAATTCAAAAATAGCCGGGTTCAGCGTCAGTGGAAACGGGCTTACCAACACCCCGTTTAACAATGATGCGTATGTGATATTCCGTAATGACGCACATAAATGTTTTGCGGGTATCGGAGGAAACGTACTGCCGACATCATCAGGGTTGAGAGCCGTAGCAAGATTTGAGAATGAAGACACGTCCGATTGGTGGGGTTTGGGACGGAATGTCGCAATGTTGCTTTCTGCCAAAAACGGAACGTATAACCATGCTTTTTTAGGCGATGGCAACGGTACTCTGAACGGATGGATAGAAGGCTACAAGTACAGCAAGTTTACGCTTTCTTCCGCTAATACAATTTATAACGGTTATTCCAATCTTAAAGACAATAACCGATGGGTAATTTATAGCAGCGTGGATAATTCAGGAATAACTCTGCCAAAACTCTCAGAGGTCAGAGATGCACTTGGAATAGGCACAAGCACAAAGTTTTGTGTGGAATTTACCGTTATCTCAGACCTTGATTCAAAAAAATTCGATATATACGGAAGAAATAGCAAGAAGAGTAGTGATGGAACTTACCCATGGAATACGTCTGAATACCCCAATTTGGTACATTGGGACAACGACCACTGGGACAGCGTGGCAATGGGAGCAGGTGACAGCCTTACGGTGTTGCTTATATATGATTCAAGTAAAGGTGGCAGCAAAGGCGGTTATCCCCTGATCTATACAGCGAGAATAATCAATAGACAGAATTAAAAGAGATTATAATTAAACAACTTTAAAAGTGATTATATTGTAATCAGTTTGTATATATTTGCAAATAAAAATCAAAGACTTATGGAATATTTACCAGCTATTATCAGCGCAATAGGCACAATCATCGCCGCATGGTTTGCTTATAATCAGTACACGAAAAACAAGCTCACGGACTTAAAAATTGAGAAGTTCAGAAAGGATGAAGAAATCAAAAGCATTCGCCGAGCCGATAATTCTTCTATCGTTTACGGGGAATTATGGAACATTCTTCACGAACTTGACGCTGACAGAGTTTATATTGTTCAGCCCCACCCGTTGGGAAATGAAAGTCTGTTATCAATCTATTATGAAGTAAAGCGTAAAGGTGTTGAGCCAATGAAGCCACATGTACAAAATCTTCGTATCGCAGACGTGGCTAAATTCAGTTCTTATATGGTTAAAAACCTGTTTATGTATATCACGGATATAGACACACAGGTTCAAGACAAATACGCAAAATCAATTCTATCAAGTTACGGATGCGAGGCGGCTGTGGTAAAGCGTTTAAATGATAACAAGCATGATTGGGTCGGTTCAATTTTCTGTGAGTTTACACGCCCGATTCATGTATCAGAAGATGAAGCGAGAGAGATTATGCACCGATGTGCGATGAATATTCAATACCTATTACCAGAATATAAATAAGAACGAGTATGAAAATTCTAATTGACAACGGTCACGGGGTTGACACGGCGGGTAAGCGTTCCCCTGACGGCTCTTTGAGAGAGTACAAATACGCAAGAGAAATAGCCGAAAAAGTTGTATCAGAGTTGAAGAAACGAGGCTTTGACGCTGAACGTATCGTCACAGAAGAAAACGACATCAGCCTATCCGAACGGTGTCGGCGTGTAAATTCCATTTGTGACAGAGTAGGAACGAAGAACGTCATTCTCGTTTCTATTCATTGTAATGCAGCGGGAAACGGTTCTCAATGGATGAACGCACGTGGATGGGAAGCGTGGACTTCTGTCGGTCAGACAGCCGCCGATAAAATGGCAGACTGTCTGTATAAGGCGGCAGAGGAAACAGACTTCAAAATTAGAAAGGACACAACGGACGGAGACCCCGACAAGGAGGGGCATTTGTATATCTTGAAACACACGAAATGCCCCGCCGTTCTGACTGAGAACCTTTTTCAAGACAATAAAGAAGACGTGGCGTTTCTTCTGTCAGAAACAGGAAAAGAAACGATTGTCTGTCTTCATGTCAAAGGTATTATCAACTACTTAAAGACAATCTGAAAAATGAAACATCTTCCCTTGCTCTTACTATTGACATTCATTATAGGCGGCTGTGCTTCAAGCCGCCGCCTTTCTGAAAGCGTTCATCAACAAGACAGCGTTGGTATTAGGGTTGAAACCCGTATTGAATACGTACCCGATACTGTCTTTATTGAAATACCGGCACAAACGTCAGAACGTGAAACAGCCGATAGTACATCGCATCTTGAAAACGATTACGCAACGTCTGACGCACGGATAAACCCTGACGGAACTTTATACCATAATTTGAAGACTAAGCCGCAGAAAAAGCCCGTAGAGTTTGAAAAGCCCGTTGAACGCAAAGACAGAGTTATTTATAAGACAAAGACCGTAACAAAAACGAAAATCGAGAAAGTCCCCCGTGACCTTACTTGGTGGCAGAAAACACAGATTTACGGCTTTTGGGTCATTCTTTTCATTCTTGTGATTATTTACAGGAAAAAGATTTTATCCCTTGTAAAATGGCTTATCTGATTATCTTATAAAGAAATAAAATCGGAAATTATATCGGAATTTTGGCAATTATGATTATCTTTGAACCGACATTTGAAAAAGATAAATAGCGTTTGCTATTGCCGTTGAGGTCAGAAAATCGCCAATATTCAGAAATCTCAAAAGCAATGGTAGATGCCCACGTCATATACGTGGGCATTTCCTTGTGAGATTTCGGGCGTTTGGCGATGCCTCTGACCTACGAGGAATGCCCACGTTTTTTGTGTGTATCTGTGAACAACGGCAACCACTATAAGAAGAACCGTTAAATAACAGATATATGGATTTCAAAGATTCAATAAAACAAATCTCAGAACGAATCGAGACCCTCAAAGCCAATCTTCCGACAGAAGAAGCGACAAAGACGGCTTTGATTATGCCTTTTATAAACGCATTGGGGTATGATGTCTTCAACCCTTTGGAGGTGTTGCCTGAAATGTGTTGTGACATCGGAACAAAGAAAGGCGAAAAAATTGATTACGCCATAATGAAAGACGGCGAGCCGATTATACTTATTGAGTGCAAGCATTGGGAACAAGACCTAAACCTGCATGACAATCAACTGTTACGTTACTTCAATGTCTCAAAGGCAAAATTCGGCGTATTGACAAACGGCATAACATACAGGTTTTACACAGACCTTTCAGAACCAAACATTATGGATGAAAAGCCGTTCTTGGAAATCAATATGCTTGACCTGAAAGACACGCAAATCGAAGAATTGAAGAAATTCCATAAATCGTATTTTGATGTTGATATGATTCTGAGTTCAGCAAGCGAACTTAAATACATGGGGGAATTAAGAACCGTCATCGGGAAAGAGTTCACGAATCCGTCCACTGATTTTGTGCGTTTCTTCGGGAAACAAGTGTACGAGGGGGTATTTACACCGAAAGTGCTTGAACAGTTTACGACACTTGTAAAGCGGACAATTAACAACTATGTTAGCGATATAATATCAGACAGGCTGAAAGCCGCCATAAAAGATGAAGAACAGCCCACAGAACAAGGCACGCCAACGGTTCAACAACCGACAGAAGAACAGACAGATAACGGGATTGTTACCACAGAGGAAGAACTGGAAGCATTCTATATCGTGAAATCACTTCTGAGAAACATTTTCCCGGCTGAACGGATAACTTATAAAGACACACGTTCTTATTTCGGTGTTTCCATAGACAATAATGTGCGAAAGACTGTCTGCCGCTTTTATTTTGACCCTCCTACAAGAAAAAGACTTGCTGTCATTGACGAAAACAAAAGTGAAAAGATGTACAAGTTAAATTCAATCAATGATATTTATAACTATGCCGATACTCTGATTGAGGCGGCAAAAAAATATTCATTATGAGGATTATTATTTTATTAATCATATCTATGGGGCTGTTCCTTTCTTGTGGAAATGGCAAGAAACTACCCAATGTAGGAGATAAGGTTTATGTGGTTCAAGAATGTCTTTCTGCTGTCAGTGAAGATGATTTTGCAGAATTGAACAAGGTGTGCAATAGAAAAGACGAAAGCAGGTTGGAAGAAATGATATTATCAGAAAAGGTTTTTATAATAAAGCCAACAAATGATTGTAAATTGATTGAGGCTAAATTTGGCAAATATAAAATTCGAGTAAAAGTTGATTGGGATAAAGAAATAGATTTATGGGTTGCTTCTGAATTTATCAAATAAAGACACATACGGAAATAACATCAAGAAGTCAGCCAACACCGAATGGCGTTCTATGTGCCCCGATGATTCCGGCAATGATAATTTACACCGATAAAAGATTTAGGCGGCACATACAGAAAATTCGATGAAAATAACTTTCAGATAAGCAGGCAGGGTGTTCACGGTTACGGACACCCTGTTTTCGTGAAGTCATCTTCTTCCTTGCAGAGATAACGGGCGACTTTATGACACACGTCATTGGGAATAAACCAACCTTGATTAATGATTTTGCGGAGAGCAACAAAATCCATATCTTTGAGACCTGAGAACAACACAAAAAAAATGTGCTTTTACAAATTTGTTGCTACTTTGTTGCTCTCTCTCACACACAAAACATCAAAAAACCTATAAATCAATAGATTACATCAAATAAAGAACATTTTGCCATGAAAATCAGTATTATCACTGCTACTTGGAATAGCGGTGCGACTTTGCGTGACACAATGGAAAGCGTTCTGTCGCAAACTTATCCAGATATAGAACATATCATTGTGGATGGTGGCTCTTTGGATAACACAATGGAAATTGTACGGGAGTTGGAACCGCAATATCACGGGCGTTTACGTTATGTAAGCGAGCAAGATAAAGGGTTGTATGATGCCATGAACAAGGGGCTTAAAATGGCAACTGGAGATATTGTTGGGATACTCAATAGTGATGATTTTTATACAAACGAAAAAGTCCTTGAAAAAGTATCCAAAGCACTGGATAATAAAATTATAGATGCTGTGTATGGCGACATACATTTTGTACATGATAATGATTTGAAACGATGTGTACGTTATTATTCGTCAAGGACTTTCCGACGTAGTTGGATGCGACTTGGATTTATGCCTGCCCACCCCAGTTTCTATTGTCGTAAAATTATATATGACAAATATGGAGGCTTTGATTTGTTTTATAAGATTGCCTCCGATTTTGAATGTCTTTTACGGTTTATTTTCGTACATAAAATACGGACAACATATATCCCGATGGATTTTGTAACCATGCGTACAGGAGGTGCTTCTACCAGTGGATTTACCAGCCATAAACAAATTATATCCGATCATCAAAAGGCATTTAAACGTAATGGTATATACAGTAATATCTTTTTGGAATCATTAAGGTATATTTACAAGATTTATGAAATATTATTAACAAAAACAACAAAAGGAAATAAGACGAGATGAAAACAGCATTAATCACAGGTATTACTGGGCAAGACGGTTCGTTTCTTACGGAGTTTCTATTGGAGAAAGGGTATGATGTTCATGGTATTATCCGTCGTTCATCAGTTGATTATCGGGAACGTATTGCTCATTTAGAAGGGAAACCTCATTTTCACTTGCACTATGCGGATATGGGGGACTCTATGTCTTTAGTGAAATTAGTGGGTAAAGTACAGCCTACTGAGATTTACAACTTGGCTGCTCAAAGCCATGTACAGGTGTCATTTGATGCGCCTGAGTATACAGCCGAGGTCGATGCGGTGGGAGTGCTTCGTATATTAGAGGCGGTTCGTACCAATCATTTGGAGAAAACTTGTAAGATTTATCAAGCTTCTACTTCTGAACTTTATGGCAAGGTAGAAGAAGTTCCTCAAAATGAAAATACACCGTTTCATCCTTATAGTCCTTATGCTATCGCTAAACTTTATGGTTTTTGGATTGTAAAAGAGTACCGCGAGGCTTATAATATGTTCTGCTGCTCGGGTATCCTGTTCAACCATGAATCGGAACGCAGAGGCGAAACCTTTGTAACGCGCAAGATTACATTGGCTGCTTCCCGTATTGCACAAGGGAAACAGGATTGTCTGTATTTGGGTAATCTGGATTCCCTACGTGATTGGGGATATGCTAAAGATTATGTAGAATGTATGTGGTTGATTCTTCAACAGGACAAACCGCAGGATTTCGTCATTGCAACAGGTGTACAGCACACTGTTCGCGAATTTGCTACATTGGCATTCCACTATGCCGGCATTGAACTGCGTTGGGAAGGTGAAGGTATAGATGAGAAAGGTATTGATGCAAAGACCGGAAAGGTACTGGTAGCTGTCAGTGAGGATTTCTATCGTCCTACGGATGTTGTCAACCTATGGGGTGATCCTACGAAAGCTAAGAATGAATTGGGATGGAATCCGCAATCCACCTCCTTTGAAGAGTTGGTGAAAATTATGGTGTCTCATGATATGCAAAAAGTGGCTGCGGAACATGTGGCCAACGTAATGCGTACCAACTTGGCCGAATATCTGGAGAAAGGAATTGTAAAATGATGGATAAGAACGCAAAAATATATGTGGCAGGACACCGTGGGATGGTGGGTTCTGCCATTGTCCGTGAGTTACATCGGCAAGGGTATATGAATATTACCACTCGTACTCATGCAGAATTGGATTTGACACGGCAAGAAGCTGTGGAAAAGTTTTTTGCGGAAGAAAAACCGGAATATGTCTTTTTGGCTGCTGCCAAAGTAGGTGGTATCATTGCCAACCAATCTGCATTGGCTGATTTCATGTATGACAACATGATACTGGAGATGAACGTGATTCACGCAGCTTGGAAGAACGGCTGTAAAAAATTGGAGTTCTTAGGTTCTTCATGTATTTACCCACGTTTGGCCCCTCAGCCTATGCCTGAATCTTGTTTGCTAACATCAGAATTGGAGAAAACGAATGAAGCGTATGCCTTGGCCAAAATATCGGGTTTGAAATATTGTGAATTTTTGAATCGGCAGTATGGTACGGATTTCATTAGTGTGATGCCAACAAATCTGTATGGACCCAATGATAATTATCATCCTGAACATAGTCATGTACTTCCTGCTTTGATCCGCCGTTTCCATGAGGCGAAAGAGGCGGGTCTGGATGAAGTGACTTGCTGGGGTGACGGCAGCCCGCTCCGGGAGTTTCTATATGTAGATGATTTGGCTAATCTGTGCGTGTTCTTGATGAACAACTATTCAGGGAATGAAACTGTGAATGCAGGAACCGGTAAAGAATTGACCATTAAAGATCTTACAGAATTGGTGGCTAAGGTTGTAGGATTTACAGGCGAAATCAAATGGGATACCTCACGTCCGAATGGCACACCCCGAAAGCTTTTGGATGTATCGAAAGCAACGGCTTTGGGGTGGTCTTACCAAACTGAATTGGAAGATGGTATCCGATTGGCTTATGATGATTTCCTGCATAATCCCATGCGTGCAGAAAGGTAACGATTTAAAACATTATTTATGCAAATTCTTTTATTATCCGGAGGCTCTGGGAAACGTCTTTGGCCTCTATCAAATAACAGTCGTTCCAAACAGTTTATAAAATTACTCAATTCTCCCGATGGTCAAAAAGAGTCGATGGTACAACGGGTTATTCGTCAATTGGGAGAATCCGATTTAAAAGGTCATGTAACCGTGGCTACCAGCTTGTCTCAGGCTGATGTTATTTACAATCAGCTGGGTGAATACATCGATGTAGTGGTGGAGCCAGAAAGACGTGATACATTTCCAGCCATTGCTTTGGCAGCTTCATATCTGAAATATGAGAAATCATGTGCCGATGAAGAAGTAGTTGTTGTTATGCCTTGTGACCCTTTTACGGAAGCTGGATATTTCAAAGTTATTGAGCAGATGGTGCATGCGGTGGATGACAATGTAGCCGAGCTGGTTCTTATGGGGATTACTCCAACCTATCCATCTGCTAAATATGGATATGTAGTGCCTGATGAATCGAAACTGAAAGGTGGAATCTTTTCGGTCAAACGGTTTACGGAAAAACCGAATGTAGCTACAGCGGAATATCTTATAAAAGAAAATGCATTTTGGAACGGTGGCGTATTTGCTTTTAAGTTGGGATATATGATGAATATTGTGGAGCAATATATCCGGGCTGTTTCTTTTTCGGAAATCCGTAACAGATATAGTGAATTCCCCAAAATCAGTTTCGATTATGAGGTGGCAGAAAAGGCCAAATTGGTAGCAGTAGTTCCTTTCTCTGGCAAATGGAAAGATTTAGGGACTTGGAATACACTTACAGATGAGTTGGAAGACCATGTAATCGGTAATGTTATCACTGATGGAGAGGCAGAAAATACACATATCATTAATGAATTGGATCTTCCGATTATGTGTATAGGAACCAAAGATTTGGTGATTGCAGCATCGAATGACGGTATTTTAATTTCCGAAAAGAGCAAGAGCGAGAACATAAAAAAATACGCAGACCGGCTACAGTGTTGTCCAATGTATGAGGAAAGACATTGGGGAGAATACAAGATTATTCATAATGTTCAATATTCAGATGGCTTTCAATCGTTGACGAAGCAATTGATTATAAAGGCAGGAAAAAGTCTCACATATCAAGCTCATCATCTACGGAAAGAGGTATGGACGGTTGTTGA
>QAKE01000015.1 GCA_003343995.1 Bacillota bacterium | reverse complement strand
GTCATCTTCCTCGACGAACCGACCAGCGGACTTTCCCCCGATCTCGATCTGGAGATGATGGAGCTTTTGAAGGAGCTTTCCAAAAAGGGGCGCACCATCGTCGTCGTCACCCATGCGATGGAAAACCTCGACAAGTGCGATAAAATCGCCTTTTTGGGGTGCGGCGGCAGGCTGGTGTTTTACGGCAAACAGGCGGAGGTGTTCCGCTATTTCAACAAAAAAAGCTATTCGAGAATTTTCGCCGCCCTGTCGGACGAAACGGTGTGCAAAACCTTCGAAGCGCGCTATAAAAACAGCGAGTATTTCAAGGAACTGAGCGCGTCTTTCGAAAAACTGTACAATTCCGAACGCCCGAAAGACGAACTTGCGGAGGAAAGCGATGAAGAAATTTAAAAAACATTCCGCAAAAATGAATATCACGCATTACGGCGTGCTGGTGCGGCGGCAGTTTCGGCAGATTTATTCCAACGCGAAACTCTTTACGTCCTTGCTGCTGCAAGCCCCCGTCATGCTGTTTATCGCCCTCATCGTGTATAACGAAGATACCTTTAAGGACGGGTACGTCAGCTTGTTCGACGCGTCCACCATCATCTTCGTGCTGGTGTTCGTTTCCGCGCTGATGGGCATACTCAATTCGTACAACGCGATCTGCAACGAACGCCCCATTTTAACGAGGGAGGTGTTCGGCGGGCTGGACGTCACCGGCTACGTGCTGGCAAAGTTCACCGTGCTCGCGCTGGTGGGGCTGGCGCAGTGCGTCATTTTATCGGCGGGCGCGCTCCTCGCCATCGATTTCCCCTTCACCTATCCCTTCGTGGGGGTGCTGCAGTTCTTTCTCGCGCTTTATTTAACCAATGTGTCGGTGGCGGCGATGGGGCTGCTGATTTCCTCGGTGCTGAAAAACGCGGGCAGCGCCATATTGCCGGTGCTCGTCATCATCATCATGCAGGTAGTGTTTTCCGAGGCGGTGTTCCCCATCGAAGGCGTGGTGCGCAACCTCTGCTATATCACGTCCACCATGTGGGGCGTGTCGCTCATCGGGCAAAGCTGCCTTTTGAACGATTATTGGGTGACCTATACCGGCGAAATTTACAAGGAAATTTACGATTATTCCCCCGTGGTCAGCATCGCGGTGCTCCTTGCCCTCGCGGCGCTGTGTCTGTTTTTGGCGATCGTCAAACTCAAACGGGATTATAAGAACAAGGATTGAAATTTAAAATAACAACCGCCCCCGCGGTATTCCGCGGGGGCGGTTGTAGTTTAAACCGACGTTCGGCTTAATACGCTTTTTTATAGATTTCGAGGATTTCTTCCACGGAAGTCGTTCTCGGGTTGCCGCCGGTGCAGGGATCGATGAACGCGTCTTCGGAAATCATGCGCAGGCTCTCTTCCTTGATGCCGATGTCGCGCAGATGCTGGGGAATACCGATGGCGGCGGAAAGCTTCTTCACCGCTTCGATGGCGGCGTTCGCCGCCTCTTCGGCGCTCATGCCCTTCGTGCACACGCCCATCGCCCGCGCGATGCCTTCGTACTTTTCGAGGGCGGCGGGTTTATTGTATTCCATAACGTAGGGGAGCAGCAGCGCGTTCGCCACGCCGTGCGCGATGTCGAAACGGGCGCCGAGGGGGTGCGCCATGGAGTGCACGATGCCGAGCCCCACGTTGGAGAACGCCATGCCCGCCACGTACGAACCGTACGCCATGCCTTCGCGCGCCGCCGCGTCCGAACCGTTTTTCACGGCGTTTTCGAGGTTGTCCGCGATGAACTTGATGCTGTTCCAGCAAAGCAGGTCGGAAACGGGCGTCGCGCCCGCGGTGATATAGCCTTCGATGGCGTGCGTGAGCGCGTCCATGCCGGTGGAGGCGGTCAGCCCCTTGGGCATGCTCATCATCATTTCCGCGTCGTTAAACGCGACCATGGGGATGTCGTTGGGATCGACGCAGACGAGCTTTCTGCCGGCGTCCTCGTCGGTGATAACGTAGTTGATGGTCACTTCCGCCGCCGTGCCGGAGGTGGTGGCGAACGCCATCACGGGGAACGCCCTGTTTTTGGTGTCCGCCGTGCCTTCGAGGGACTTCACGTCCGCAAAGGAGGGGTTATTTGCGATGATACTGACGGCTTTCGCGGTGTCGATGACGCTGCCGCCGCCGATGGCGATGATCACGTCGGGCGAGCAGGCTTTGAACTGCGCCAGAGCGGACTGCACGTTGTGGATGGTGGGGTTGGCTTTCACGTCGTCGAACAGGCAGTATTTCACTCCCGCTTCGTCGAGCACGTCGGTAACCATTTTCGCCACGTTGAATTTAACGAGGTCTTTATCGGAAACGACGAACGCCTTTTTCATGCCGCGTTTGTTGAGCTCGGTTTTGAGTTCCTTTCTGCAACCCGCGCCGAAATAGCTGGTTTCGTTGAGTACCATTCTTGCCATAATGTTTTTCTCCTGTCTTAATTTTTTATTTTGACCGTTTTGCGGTCTTATTATCCCCATTATAGCATAAAGATTTTCGAAATGCAACGCCGTGGCGGCATTTTCGCCGCGGCGGATTTTGTCGTTTGGGCGGAAAATCTTCGTTGCGGGTTGACCTGAAGTAAATTTTGCGTTATAATGAAGGGCAACGGAGTAAAGTATGCTGAACGTAGTCGCCGCCGTCATCTTGCGCGGCAAAAAATTTTTTATCTGCAAACGCCCGCAGGGCAAACATCTCGGCGGGTTCTGGGAATTTGCCGGCGGGAAGGTGGAGGAGGGCGAAACGCCCGCCGCCGCCCTCGTGCGGGAATGCGAGGAAGAGCTCGGCGTGAGGGTGCGCGTCACGGGGGAGTTCATGCGCCTTTTCCACGCTTACGCGGACAGGGACGTTTTTCTTTCCCTTTATTTCGCGGAAATCGAGGCGGGCGAAATTTCGCTGAGAGAGCATGAGGACGGCAGGTTTATTTCCGCGGCGGAAATCGGCGATTACGAGTTCTGCCCCGCGGACGCTCCCGCGCTGGAGCGGTTGAAGGAGATTTTATGAAAGAAAAAATAACCGACGCGAAACAACGCGAAAAGTACGGAAAAATCGGCAGCGTCGCCGCGATCTTGTGCAACGTGGCGCTGGCGGCGGGCAAAATCGTCGCGGGCGCGCTGACGGGGGCGATCTCCGTGCTGGCGGACGGGCTCAACAACCTCGCCGACTGCGGCAGCGGCACGGTGGCGCTCGTTTCCTTCCGCATGGCGGCGAAGCCCGCCGATAAGGAACACCCCTTCGGGCATCAGCGGGTGGAATACGTCGCCTCCATGCTCGTTGCCTTTTTAATCCTCGTGGTCGCCTTCGAGCTCGCCAAGGAATCGGTTGGCAAAATCATTTCCCCCGTTGCGGCGGAGTTTTCCTACCTCGCCCTCGGAGTTCTGGCGGCGTCCGTCATGGTAAAATGCGGCATGTTTTTCTTCGCCCGCACGCTGGGAAAGCGCATCGATTCCGACGTGTTGCTCGCCCTTTCCAAGGACAGCTTGTCCGATTGCGTCGCCACCGCCGTGGTCATCGCAAGCCTGCTCGTCGCCGAGTTCACCGGCTTTAATCCCGACGGGTACGCCGGCGCGCTCGTCGCGCTCTTCGTGGCGCTTTCCGGCGTCGGCATACTGAAGGACACCATGTCCAAGCTCATCGGGCAGGCGGTCGCGCCCGAGCTCATCGAGGAAATCAAGGCGCGCATCTTCGCGCACGAGGAGGTGCTGGGGGTGCACGATATCAGCGTGTACAGCTTCGGACCGAATAAGTTTTACGCCAGCGTGCACATCGAGCTGGACGCCTCCGTCGACGTAATGGCGTCGCACGAGCTGGTGGACGAAATCGAGCAAGAATTCGCGCGGGAAACCAACGTTTCCCTCACGGGGCACCTCGATCCCATCGTGGTGAACGATCCCGCGGTGGTGGAGCTGCGCAAAAAGTTCGGCGATTTGGTGCGCGGGCTGGACGAAAATTATTGCATGCACGATTTCAGAACGGTCATCGGGCCGCACCGCACCAACGTGATTTTCGAGGTCGCCGTGCCCTTCGACTGCAAAAAGACCGACGGGGAAATCAAGGCGGAAATCTGCCGCGCCGTGCAGGAAACCGACGGCGGCGTCTATACGCCCGTCGTGCACGTGGAAAGACAGTAAAATTCCCCGCCGCCCGCCCGAGAAAAGGCGGGCGGCGGGGCAGATGCTGTTTTTGCAAAACGAAAAACATAAATGAAAAAAGCGGCTTTCTTAAGCCGCTTTTTTTAACGGAAATGCATCTTTTTATACTGCACGGGGGTGCACGCCGCATATTTTTTAAAGGTTTTGGAAAAGTAGTTGGGCGTGTCGAAACAAAGCGCGTTCGCCGTCTGCGTAACCGTCTGCCCCTCGCGCAGCAGCTGTTTCGCCTTTTCGATTTTCAAGCGGGTGTAATAGCGCATCACCGTTTCGCCGGTGGCTTTTTTGAACTGCCTGAACACGTAGGCGCGGTTGTAATTCAAGGCGCGGCACACGTCCTCGGCGGTGATTTTGCCGCACACGTGTTCCGTTAAATACGCCGCCGTCATGTCGGCGAGGCGGCAGTCGAGCTCCTCTTTCGGCAAAAACACCTCCACGGCGTTTTTCTTTTCCGTTTCCGCCCGCATGATGTAGATGAGCAGCATTTCGAGATACCCTCTGATGATCTGCAGCCCGCCGAGCGCGGGCTTTTCCGCGAGGGGCAGTTTTTTCGCGTCGGGATCGGCGTAGGGAATAAAAAAGGTGTTTTTGCTCTCTTCCACCAGCGCGTATACGTATTTTACCAGCGATTTATCCAAAACGACGCGGCGGTTTTCAAAAAAGCGCATCGCCTCGCTCTTGCACTCGAAGGAAACGATGAACACGTTGGGCGCGGTGAGCCCGTTGGCGGCGAGGGCGTGAAATTCGTTGGGCTTGTGAAAGAGCGCCTCGCCCTGTTTCAAGGCGATTTTTTCCTCACCCGCGGTGCAGAGGATTTCCCCTTTGTCGGCGTACACCATTTCCCAGAAATCGTGCGTTTCCCCCGCGGAAACAAAACTTTTGCCGAATTCGAAATAATGCACCGTTACGATTTTCTGCACGTTCAGAAGATTTTCGATGCGGTGGCGGTAATACTTTTTTTCCATAAAGATATAATAACACCTTCGCTTAAAAATGTAAATATTTTTAATATAAAAAAATAAGCGACTTTTTTACCCTTTTTGGCGACGAACCGCCCTTGCAATCGTACGCGTTTTGTAATACAATAAAAAACGGAGGAAAAAGTTATGAAAGTTTTGGCAATCGGCGCGCATCCGGACGACATCGAAATCGCCTGTTCGGGTACGCTTGCAAAATGCGTGAAACGGGGGGACGAGGTGACCGTGTGCCACGTTTCCACGGGCAATTTGGGGCACGTGATCATTCCGCCGGACGAGCTTGCCGTCATCCGCGCGGACGAGGCGAAAAAAGCCGGCGCGCTCGCAGGCATCAAGGTGGTGTGCGCGGGGTTCAACGATCTGGATATCTTCGACAACAACAAGGCGGCGCGGGATAAGATCGTAGACGTCATCAAGGCGGAAAATCCCGATTTTATCATCACGCACAATCCCGACGACTATATGCCCGACCACACCGCCGTTTCGCGGCTGGTGTTCGACGCGAGCTTCACCGCCACCCTGCCGAATTATAAAAGCGGCGTAAGCGGGGCGGCGCGGCTGGTTCCCGTTTATTACATGGACACCCTCGCGGGGGTGAATTTTCAGCCGACGGAATACGTCGACATCTCCGCGGAAATCGATTTGAAAATAAAAATGCTCGAATGTCACGAAAGTCAGCTTACGTGGATGAGAGAGCACGACGGCATCGACTTTGCCGACATGGTGAAAACGTGCAGCCGCTGCCGCGGGTATCAGTGCGGCGCGGAGTACGCCGAGGGCTTCCGCCCCTGTCAGGTGTATCTGAAGGGCACGACGAAGCGGTTGCTGCCGTAGGGAGGAAAAAATGAAATTCCGTTGGTGCGTCATCGGCGCGGGCGGCATCGCCGACCGCCGCGCGATTCCCGCGATAATAAAGGATGAAAATTTCGAGCTCGCCGCGATCATGGACAGAACGCCCGCCGTCGCGGAAAAGCTCGGCAAAAAATACAAAACGAAATTTTACACAAACGAGGAAACGATGCTGAAGGAAACCCCCTGCGACGGGGTGTATATCGGCACGCCCGTCGCCCTGCACGTTCCGCAGGCGCTTACGGCGCTGAAATACGGCTGTAACGTATTATTGGAAAAGCCCCTCGCGATGAACGCGGCGGAATGCGACGGGCTCGTTTCCGCTTTCAAAAGGGAAAACAAGCTGCTCGACGCCGGCTATATGATGAAATACCACAATTTGCACGTCAAGGCGAAAAACCTCGTGCAGAGCGGAAAGATCGGGCAGGTCAACACCGCGCGGTTTTTCTTTTCCTGCTGGTATCCCGAAATCGCGGGGGCGTGGCGGCAGAATAAAGCCCTCGGCGGGGGCGGCTCGGCGATGGACCTCGCGGTGCATTGCGTCGAACTCATCGAATACGTGCTCGGCGAGGAAATCGCGGAAACGAAAGGTTTTCTCGCCAACCGCACCTTTTCCTACGAGGTGGAGGATACCTGCGTGTTCCTCTTCCGCACGAAAAGCGGCGTGATCGGCAGCATAGAGGCGGGGTTCAACGCGCCCGACGGCTGCGGCAGCAAGATGGAAATTTACGGCACGGAGGGGTGCGTGATTTGCAGCGGCACGCTGGGGCAGGAGGAAAAGGGCAGCCTTTCTTATCTGCACGTGCCCTTCGGCGGCTACGACGCCATGCAGAATTCCGCCGCGCCGAAGCCGAAAAGATATTACGGCGCGGGGGGCGATTTGTATCTGAAACAGTTCCGCCGTTTCGCGGCGCTCGCATCGCGCGGGGAAAACGATTATTTTTACGCCGAACGCGCGGCGCAGGTGCAGCGCGTGCTCGACGGCGTGTACGCCGAATATAGGTAAACGTGCGGCGCGTACGCCGTAAAACGATAACACTTTCCGCCCGCGGAGCGGGCAAAACAAAAAGGAGTAAAAAAATGGATTTTAATTCTACGGTAAAGGGCAGTCTGCTCGAGGGGTTTTATCCCGAGGGCTGGGATTTTGAAAAGATTGACGCGTGCTGTGCGAACGCGCCGGAGAGCGTTACGGAAAGACAGCCGTTCTGGCACAACGATTTTTCTCCCGAACAGTGCGACAGCCTCGTCGAATTCGAGGTGAAGATGGGGCACGAAATCGCCTCCCGCGTGAAAAAAGCCAACGCGGAGGGGAAAAAGCTCGCCTTCATCCTGCCGGTGGGGCCCATGGGCATGTATAAGTGGGCGGTGTTCTTTCTGAAGGAATGGAAGGAAAGCTGCAAAAACGTATGGTGTTTCAACATGGACGAATGGGCGGACGCGGAGGGCAACACCATCACGGGGGAGGCATCCTTTCAGAGCGCCATGGAAAACGCCTTTTACCGCCCGTTGGGCGGGCTGACCGTTCCCGAAAGCCAGCGCAATTTCGCCACCAAAGACAATCTGCCGACCTATCCCGAAAAGATCGCCGCCCTCAAAAAGGAAGGGGCGGAGCTGGTGCTCGTTTACGGCATCGGCAGAATGTGCCACATCGCGTTCTGGGAACCGCATTTCGGTTCGGAATTCAAAAGCGACGGGGAATGGAAGAAACAGCCTTACCGCATCGGCGCGAAACTGCATCCCCTCACCATCGAGCAGAACGCGCTGACCTCTTTCAAGAGCAGAACGAGCCTCGTTCCCTGCCGCGCGAACACGGTGGGGCCGGCGCTCCTCTTTCAGGCGGATTACGCCATCGGCGGCGCGGACGGCGCGTTTTCCCGCGGGATGCAGTGGCAGGGCATGAGCCTGTGGATGACGCTGCGCTACGGGCCCACGCGCTTTATCACGTCGAGCTATATCCCCACGCTCGCCGGCAAGCTGTTCTTCTTGAAGGAGCTCGCCGGTCCGCTCTGTCCGGAAGCCAACTGATATGGCGGGCGTCGTTATCGCGGGAACGATCCTCGCGGATAAAATCAACGAAATTTCCGCTTACCCGCAGGCGGGGGAGCTGACGCAGATCCTCCGCGTTTCCCGCGCGGCGGGCGGGTGCGTGCCCAATACCGCCGTCGATTTGAAAAAACTGCGCCCCGAAATCGAGGTGAAGGCGGCGGGGCTGGTGGGCGACGACGCCGACGGGGAGTTCGTTACGCGCGCCCTCGCCGATTGCGGCGTGGACGTTGCGGGGGTAAAAACCGTATGCGGCGCGCGCACCAGCTTTACCGACGTGATGAGCGTGCGCGGCGGACAGCGCACCTTTTTCACCTACGCCGGCGTAAACGCCGCGTTTTCGGCGGCGGACGTCGATTTCGACGTTTTAAACGCCGATATGCTGCACCTCGGCTATTTTCTGCTGCTCGACGCCGTGGACAACGGCGAGGGACTGAAGATTTTAAAAGCGGCGAAGGCGCGGGGGATAAAGACGTCCGTTGACTTGGTGAGCGAAAATTCCGAGCGCTATCCGCTGGTGCTTCCCTGTCTGCCGTACGTCGATAATCTCATCGTCAACGAAACGGAGGCGGCGCGGCTCGCGGGGGAAAATCCCGCGGTGAAAAACCTGCCAGCTATCGCGGAAAAACTGCTCGCGCTCGGCGTGAGAGAGCGGGTGATCGTCCACTGCCCCGAGGCGGGCGTGTGCGTTTCCGCCCGCGGAACGGTTTCCGTGCCCTCCTTCGATTTGCCGGAAGGGTTCATCAAGGGCACCACGGGGGCGGGCGACGCCTTCTGCGCGGGGGCGCTGCTCGGCATTTACGAGGGCGCGGACGACGGGGAAATTCTGCAAACGGCAACGGTCGCCGCCGCGGCGGCGCTCAGCGCGGCGGACGCGACGGGAGGCATGACGAGCCTCGACGGCGCGCGGAAAATGTGCGCGCATTTCAAAAGGAGAAAAACATGCTTGTAAATTTAAACGACATACTCAAAAAAGCCCGAAAGGAAAAATACGCCGTGGGGCTGTTCAACACCACGGATACCGACATGCTGCAGGCGGCGATCGGGGCGGCGGAGGAGCTTTCTTCGCCCATCATCATCGGCACGGCGGAGGTGCTTTTGCCCTACGGGGAATTGAAACTCATCGCGCCTTCCGTCATTGCGGCGGCAAAGCGGGCGCGCGTGCCCGTCGCGGTGCATTACGACCACGGGCTGACCTACGAACGGTGCGTGGAGGCGCTTAAACTCGGCTTTTCCTCGGTGATGTTCGACGGCTCGGTGAAGCCCTACGCCGAAAATATCGCCCAAACGCGGGAGATCGTGAAGCTCGCGCACGCCATGGGCGCGACGGTGGAAGGGGAGATCGGGCACGTGGGGGATGCCGCCGCGGGCGACGACGCGCTTTCGGATATGTACACCACCGCGGAGGAGGCGCTCGCCTACGCAACGGATACAGGCGTGGACGCGCTGGCGGTCGCCATCGGTTCGGCGCACGGCGTGTATAAGAAAAAGCCCATGCTCAACATCGCTCGGTTAAAGGAAATCGCAAACGCCGTGGATATTCCCCTCGTCCTGCACGGGGGCAGCGGACTGTCCGACGACGATTTCGCCCGAAGCATCGCGGGGGGCATCGCCAAGGTGAACGTGTTCACCGATCTGTGCCTTGCGGGGGAGGCGGCGATGCGCGAGGGGACGGAAAAGAACCTCGGCTACCTCGAAACGCGCAATTTGAAAGTCGCAGCCATCAAAGAAGCGGTCAAAACGAAGATCCGCCTGTTCGGCTGCGCCGGCAAAGCGTAAACAAAAAGCCCCCGCCGTGGCACGGCGGGGGCTTTTCTATCGTAAAATCATTCTTCGATAAAGTTCACGGAGGCGATCTGCTTTCTCATCGCTTGTGAGGAGAGCAGCGCCGCGCCGACGGCGACGTCGAGCGCGAGGTCCACGAGCACGAACGCGTTGTAGGCAAAGCTGTACAAAAGCTCCTTGCCTTCCTCGAACGCCGACCAAGAGTAGAACACGAAATATCCGCTCAAAACGTGCGCGAAATATCTGCCGACGCAGGCGACGATCATGCCGAGCACGAATTCCAAAAGCATATTTCCTTTCAGTCCCTTCATACCTTTAAACATGCCCGCCAAGCCCAGCGCGCCGAACGCGACGGGGTAATCGAGGAGCACCTGCACCGGCTGGTAGATCTGCGGCGACTGGATGCACTGCAAAAGCCCGTAGATCACGCCGGCGATCACGCCCTTTTTCGCGCCGAACATATAGGCGTAGAGCATGAGCGGCAGCATGGAAACGAGGGTGACGGAGCCGCCCATCGGCAGGGAGAAAAATTTCACGTAAGAGAGCGCGAAGGAGGTTGCGATGCACACCCCCGCGTAAGCGAGCTGCTTGGTTTCGCCCGCGCCGCCCTTTCTGCGATCGAAGAGCACCGCCAGCGCCGCGATGACCGCGACGAGGACTGCGGTGAGAATGCTGAACAGCGTGTTGTTTTTCGGTTCGTATCCCTCATAGGTGGGGAACACGCACAAGATCGCCACGAGGTAGCCGACGAAGAGCGCGAGCGACGTCCACAAAACGGGCTTGAACGCCTTTTTGGCAAAGAGCACGGTGAACAGGTTGGCGAGCACGGCGACGACTGCGTAGCCGAACAATCCGACGAGCAGCCAGAAGTTCGCGTCGATTTCCTCTTTCCATACCATGCGGGTGATCTGCATGTACAAGAGCACGGAAATCAGCGTGAGCGCAAAGCCGAGCACGATGCCGACGGCGGTGAGCGCAAAACCGCGCATTTTATCGGGAAAGCGGAATTTCACGATAATACCGGTTACGATGAGCACGGCGGCGAGGGCGATCGCCACCCAGAGGGCGAAGCCCTGCACCGATTCGATGACGCGTTTGAGCGCCTCGATCTGCTGATCGGAAGTCAACGCGGTGACTTCCTCATCCCAGTTTGAAAACATATCTCTCTCCTTTATATCGCATAAACAGAAAAACGCACCCGAAAAAGGGCGCGTCAAACGGCAAGAAAAAGATTTTGCGTTTCCCTTCAGGCATTATCCTGTCGGGTTCAATGGTATAATCTCAGCTTTTTACGGCACCCATAGCGATATTTTGTTTTCGGCAATTATTGTAATATAAAAAAAAGATTGTGTCAATCGTTTTAATGTGCTATACTATTAGAACGGAGAAAAAAATGATTAAGTTTTTCGCTTTTTTGGACAGAATGAAATATATCAAGCGCTGGTCGCTCATGCGCTCTTTGAGGGAAGAGAACATCATGGAGCACACCGAGCAGGTGGCGGTCATCGCCCACGCGCTCGCCCTCATCGCCAAGCGCTTTTATCAAAAGAACGTAGACGCCGAGCGCGCGGCGCTTTACGCGCTGTATCACGAAACGGGGGAGGTCATCACCGGCGATCTGCCCACGCCCATCAAATATTTCAACAAGGATATTCAGACGGCGTACAAGGACCTCGAAAAAAACGCCTGCGTAAAGCTGCTCGATACGCTGCCCGCGGAGCTGAAGCCCGATTACGAAACCTACGTGCTGCCCGACGCGGAGCGATACGAATACAAGCTCGCCAAGGCGGCGGACAAAATCTCCGCGTATTTGAAGTGCGTGGAGGAAGTGAAGGCGGGCAACACGGAATTCAAAAAGGCGAAGGCCGCCACGCTGAAGGCAATCCGCGCCCTCGACATGGAAGAGGTGCGGTATTTTATGGAAAACGTCGCGCCGGCGTACGAACTCACGCTGGACGAACTCGATTAAACGATAAAAGCAAGGGAGTCTCGTTTATGGAAATCAACAAATATAACCCGAAGGGGAAAATGAGCACGAAGCACGTGTTTTCCGTTTCCGATCTGGAAGAGGGGGACATCTACGAAATTCTGCATCTTGCGCGAAAGCTCAAGCAAAAACAGCAGGTCAAGGAAAAACTCGGCGTGTTCGAGGGCAAAAACGTCGCCATCATGCTGCAAAGCAGCTCCTCGCGCGTGCGCATTTCCTTTGAACTCGCCATCAACCGCATCGGCGGAAAAACCCTCTATCTTTCCCCGTCGGACGCGGACTTTTACCGCGGGCTCACGCACCTCGACGCGGCGCACATTCTGCGCGCTTACGGCGTAAACGGACTCGTTGCGAAAAACCTCGCGCCGGACGCCGTCGCGCAGCTGAAAACCAACGCTCTGCCGGTAATCCATTTAAAAGACGGCAGGGACAGCGCCTGTCAGGTGCTGGCGAACCTCTTCACCATGTGGGAGGCGGCGGGGCGCCTTTCCGGCGTGAAGTACGCGGCGCTCGGCAATCTGAAATCGCCGGCGGCGGAGGAGATCAACGCCTATATCAAGTGCGGCGCGGAGGTGACTTTGTGCGCCCCCGAAGAACTGCTCCCCGCGGGGGAAACGCTGAGAAAGATTTCCCAGTTCGGCGACGTCGCGCTCACCTCGTCGGTGCAGCAAGCCGTTAAAAACGCCGACGTCGTCACCACCGTCTGGGACGACGAAACGGAAAAACTCGCCGGTTACGCCGTCACGGAAGAACTGCTCAAGGAAATCCCGCGCGCGAAATACCTGCACGTATTGCCGGTGCACCACGGGGAGGAGGTGTCCGACGCGGTGCTTTACGGCGAAAATTCCGCCGTTTTCACCCGCGCGGCGAATTTAATATACGTCGAACAGGCGATGGTCATGCTATATTTCCGATAAAAAATCTTAATTTGTGCAACGTGTACGGATTTCGGGGATATATTTAGACCTTTTGCCCATTGTAAAAAAGTTTCATTTATAGTAAAATATAAACACAAGAATAAAAGCAGATTTGGAGGAAAGGCTTTTTATGGCAAGTTTACAGTTGAAGAATATCTACAAAGTGTATCCTTCCGGCGTTACCGCCGTTTCGGATTTCAACCTCGATATTCAGGATAAAGAGTTTATCGTTTTCGTCGGTCCGTCCGGCTGCGGTAAATCGACCACGCTCCGCATGATCGCGGGCTTGGAAGAGATTTCCGACGGCGAGCTGTACATCGACGGCGAGCTGAAAAACAACGTCGCGCCCAAAGACAGGGATATCGCGATGGTGTTCCAGAACTACGCGCTTTATCCGCACATGACCGTTTACGACAACATGGCGTTCGGTCTGAAGCTCAGAAAAGTTCCCAAAGCGGAAATCGACGAGAGGGTGAAAGAAGCCGCGAGAATTCTCGGTATCGAAATGTACCTTACCAGAAAGCCGAAGGCGCTTTCCGGCGGTCAGAGACAGCGTGTCGCGCTCGGCCGCGCCATCGTCCGCGAACCGAAGGTATTCCTTCTGGACGAACCTCTTTCCAACTTGGACGCGAAACTCCGCGCCCAGATGAGAACGGAAATCACCAAAATTCACAACAGACTCGCCACCACCTTTATTTACGTCACGCACGATCAGGTCGAGGCGATGACCATGGGTACGCGTATCGTCGTCATGAAGGACGGCTTCATGCAGCAGGTAGACGCGCCGCAGGCGCTCTACGATTACCCCATCAACCAGTTCGTCGCGGGCTTTATCGGCACGCCGCAGATGAACTTCTTCGCCGCCAAACTCACCGGCACGAAGGATAAGGTTTATGTGGAATTCGGCGAAGAAAAGCTGATTCTTCCCAAGGAAAAGGTGGATCTCATCTATTCTCTCGACGAATATCTCAACACCGATAAGGAAGTTACCTTCGGCGTGCGTCCGGAAGATCTGCACATCGAAAAGGACCTCGTGGAAAAATATCCCGAATACTGCATGCCCGTCGACGTGGACGTCGTGGAAATGCTCGGTTCGGAAACGTTGCTTTACTGCAAGCTGAGAAAATCCGCGGAAGAGCAGGAATCGGAAAATCCCGACGAAATCAAGTCGATCGTGGACGACGTTTCCAACCTCATCGCGAAAGTGGATTCCCGCGCGCAGGTTAAACGCGGCGATACCATCCAGATGCTCATCGATATGGAGCACTGCCACCTCTTCGATAAAGAAACGGAAATGACCATCGTCGCCCGCGACGCGGACGCGAAGAAGGCGTATCTCGAAAACAAGAAGGAAGAGGAAGCGAAGGCTGCCGCCGCCGCAGAGGCGGGCGAAGCCGCTCCCGCCGCGGAGGCCGCTCCCGTACAGGAAGCCGCGCCCAAGAAAGGCATAAAGAACCTTTTCAAGAAAAAGGAAAAGCCCGCCGAGGACAAAGCGGAAGAAAAGACTGAAGAATAATCGAAATAGCAAAGGCCGCGCCTGAGGGCGCGGCTTTTTTTATGCCGTCGGACGGCTGTTGGGCGGTTTTTTCGCGTTTTGCCGCCGTCGGAGGTAAGTTGAGCGAGCTTTTTGTGTTTTTACACCGTCGGACGGCTGCTGGGCAGATTTTCGCGTTTTGCCGCCGTCGGGTATTTCGCGCATTTTCAAAGATTTTGACGATAAGCGCGCAAATCGAAAAAAACGTTGACAAATCGCCCGCCGCGGCGTATCATATCTGTTATGTGGGACGTTTTTCTCGACGCGCTCGTCGATAGTTTAAAAATATTTCCGTTTTTGTTTTTGATTTATCTGCTGTTGGAAATCATCGAAAGCGGCGCCGCCGCGAAAAGGCTGCAAAAACTGCTCAGCGGCAGGTTTGCGCCAGCGGTGGGCGCGCTCGCGGGCATCGTGCCGGAATGCGGCTTTTCCGCCATGTACGCCAAATTATACGAAAACCGTTTGATCACCACGGGAACGCTGCTCGCCATCTTTCTTTCCGCCTCCGACGAGGGACTCATCGTACTGCTTTCTAACGGCGCGCCCATCGGGAGCACGCTGCTGCTGGTGGCGATCAAGCTGGTATACGGCATAGGCGTGGGGTATCTCGTCAACTTTTTGCTGCGCAAAAAGGAGCGAGCCGTCGTCGCCGAGGGGACGGGCGCGTGCGTGGAGTGCGGCGAACAGCCCGAGGGCGGCTGGCAGAAGTATTTTCTGCATCCTCTGCTGCACGCCGCAAAGATATTGCTGTTCGTTTTTTTGGTAAATTTCGCCTTCGGCACGATGATCTTTCTCATCGGAGAGGATAAAATATCGTCCTTTCTGAACGCCAACGCCGCGTTGCAGCCCCTCGTCGCCGCGCTCGTCGGGCTCGTGCCCAACTGCGCCGCGTCCGTCGTGCTGGCGCAGAGCTACACTCTCGGCGCGATCGGTTTCGCCGCCCTCGCGGCGGGGCTTTCGGCAAACGCCGGCATCGGGCTGGCGCTCATTTTCCGCAACCGCGCGGCGTGGAAAAAGAACCTCTTCGTGCTCGCCGCGCTCTTCGCGTTCAGCGTGATTCTGGGCTATTTTTTGCTGATTTTTAACTAAAAAAGAAAAAAGGTTGTCAAATCGCCGCAAATCGGTTAAAATAGATATATACCGCCGCAAAAAGGGAGGGAGTTATGGATTCCGAACTCAATATACTGCTCAATTCCATCAAAGAAAAAACCGGCATAAACATCACCGTTTACGCCGAAAGCATGAAATACGTCATCAGCACGTCGGACAACCCGTGCCCGATAGAGCCTTCCGATCCGCAGTTTGAAAGCGTGTTTGCCGACGCGGCGAACAACCGCACGTTTTTCCGCTTGAAATATAAAAACGCGCGGCTCGTCGGCATGATCGACGGCGTGGGCGAAACGGAAAAAAACTACGCTTATCTCATTCTGAATTTAATCGAAAATTCCTCCAACCGCGAGCTGCAGCTTTCGCAGGCGGAGTATCTTAAAATGATTTTGCTCGGCGAGTGCAACCGCCCGCAGGTGCAGAAATACATGCGCAAATACGCCGTGCCGCCGCTGGAAACCTACGTGATGGTGGTGGCGAACAGGGACAACAAAAACGCGGAGATCATCAACGTGCTCAGCAATTTTTCCACCAACGCCTCCGACGCCGCGCTGGAAATGGAGGAGGGTATCGCGGTGTTCGTGAAATTCATCGACGAGGCGAGCGACAACGAATATCAGTCCGCCGCGGAATACGCCGGCTTTTTGCAGCAGTCCATTCTGGAGGAAACGGGGGTGAACGTGAGCATCGCGGTGGGGGGCAGGGTGTCCTCTCTGGCGGAGGCGAGCGCCTCTTATCAGCAGGCGATGACCACGCTCCGCATGAGCACCGCCATGAACTCCAAGGGGGAGGTACATACCTTTAAGGAATTCATTCTGGTGAAGATGCTGGAGGATATTCCCAAATTCAAGTTGAACGAATATCTCGAAATTCTGCTCGACAGCGACGCGAAGAGCGTATTTTCCGACGAGGAAATGCTCAACACCGCCGAGGAGTTTTTGGAAAACTCGCTTACCATGAGCGAAACTTCGAGAAAATTATATCTGCACCGCAATACATTGATGTACAGGCTGGATAAGATAGAGCGCTCCACGGGGCTCAACATCCGCAAGTTTTCCGACGCGATGACCTTCCGCCTCATCACCTATCTGTTTAAATTGCGCGGCTGAAAAATTACGGGAGCGTAAATGGCTAAAAAGGACGTGTTTAAAAAGACGGTATTCGCCGTGCTGGGCGTATGCCTCGCGGCGATATTGTTTTTTGCGGGGTATTTCACCTACTATCTCACGATGAGCCGCGAGGAAAAATACCTCCTCTGGGCGGCGGGAATGATCGCGGACAAGTATACCGTGTACGACGAAACGACGGGGCGCTATAAGGAATACACCGCGGAGGAGCTTATAAAGGCGCTCGTCGCGGGGCTGCCGCTCGATCGGTATTCCGCCTTTTATTCCGAAAAGGAATACGCCGACGTCGTCGCCACAAGCCACGGCAATCAGTTCGGCGTGGGGCTGACCTTTTCCTCCGCGTCCGACGAAGCGGTGATCTTCTCCGTCATCGGCAATTCCCCCGCGGAGCGCGCGGGCATAGTTGCGGGCGGCAGAATAACGGCGCTGGAATACGGCGGCGAACAGAGGGAAATCAACGGGTATTCCGCATTTGCCGCGGCGCTTTCCGCCGTGCCCGCAAACGAGCCTTTCGATCTGTATATTACGTATAACGGCGAACCCGTGCGCTACGAATTGCGGCGCGAGAGCTTTAAAGAAAGCTACGTGCGCTACGCCGACAGCGGCACGGGGTACGTGTTCCGCGCGGAGGGCGCAAACGAACCGACGGGAACGCAGGCGGAGGAAAAGCGCATCGCGGAGCTGGCGGAAAACACGGCGTATATCGCCTTTTCCTCCTTTATGTACCCCGCCGTCGGGCAGTTTGCCGACGCGCTGGAGTTTATGTTTGCGCGCGGCAAAAGCGCCCTCGTGCTCGATTTAAGGAACAACGGGGGCGGGTATATGGACGTGCTCACGGAAATCGCAAGCTACTTTATTCCGAGCGGCAAGCGCGTCAATCTCGTCGCCTCGGCAAAGCCGAAGCGCGGCGCGGAGGAAAAGTTTTACACCTCCGCCGACCGATACGACGCCCGCCTGAAGGAGCTCGTTATATTGGCGAACGACGGCACGGCGTCCGCCGCGGAATGTCTGATCGGCGCGCTGCAATACTACGGCATGGCGGATGGCGGAAATATCGTCATTACGAAAAACGCCGACGGGCGGGCGCGTACCTTCGGCAAAGGCATCATGCAGACCACGTACGTCAGCAATTGGGGCGGCGCGTTGAAGCTGACCACGGCGTACGTTTATCAGCCGGACGGCGAAACGTGCATACACGGCACGGGCATCGGCACCGCGGCGGAAAACGAAATCGCGCCCGTCGCCGGCAAAGACGCCGAACTACTTCGGGCGATAGAGATTTTGAAAGGATAAAGGCGCGGAAAGTCTTCCGCGCAGGGAGGAAAAAGGATGAAATACGTTTATCCCGCGAGGATCGTTTACGCGGCGGGCGACGTGAAGAACGCCGACGCCCTTTTGACGGAGCAGACGCTGCAAATCGGGCTTAGGGAAAAGAATCTTACGAGCATCGACGGCAAGGCGTCGATTATTCTCGATTACGGAAAGGAGCTTTCCGGCGGGGCGCGTATTCTCGCATTCGAGAGCGCGGGGAATAACGCCCTTCGCCTCAGGTTCGGCGAATCGGTTTCGGAAACGTGCGCGGAGCTCGGCGAAAAGAACGCGGGCAACGACCATTCCAACCGCGATTTCAAGGCGGAGCTGCGCGCTTATTCCGATATGACCTTCGGGCAGACGGGCTTTCGCTTTTTGAGAATCGATACCGAGGAGGGGGCGCGTATGCGGCTGAAAAGCATCGTCGCCGCCGCCGATATCGACGAGCGGGAAGAGCTCGGATCGTTCGAATGCGACGACGAACTCGTCAACGAAATCTGGCGCACGGCGGCATACACCCTGCGGCTTTGCATGAAAAACGGCTATTTCTGGGACGGAGTCAAGCGCGACCGTCTGGTGTGGATCGGCGATTTGTATCCGGAATTTCGCGCCGCGCACTGCCTGTTCGGCGACGTGCCGGAAACGAAAAACTGCCTGACCTTCGCGCGGGAGGAAAATCCCCTGCCCGAATGGGTGGTCGGCATGCCCGCGTATTCGCTTTGGTGGCTGACGATACTGCACGACGAATACCTTTTCGGCGGCGACGTCGGCTACGTGAAGGCGCAGCTGCCCTATATCCGCGGGCTGGTAAAGCAGATTTCCGGCTGCGTGGGCGAGGACGGCGTTACGGCGTATCCGAGCGATTTTATCGACTGGCCCTCCCGATGGGCGCAGGGCGATCCGGAAGAAAAGAAGGAAGAGCTTCTTTCCGGCATGAACTTTTTAACGCGAATCGCGGTGAAAAAGGCGAAAAACCTGCTCGCCGCGGCGGGGGAGAGCGGCGCGGAATGCGACGATATTCTCCTCAGATTACATAAAAACCCCTGCCCCGTGCGCCTGCAAAAGCAAATCGCCGCCCTCGGCGCGTGGGCGGGCGCGTTTGTCGATAAAGAGGTGATTCTGCGCGGGGGCGAAAGGGGGCTTTCCACCTTTATGTCCTACCCCGTCCTCACGGCGATGGCGGAATACGGCGGCGCGGCGTGCGCCCTCGACGCGATGAAAAAATATTACGGCGGAATGCTCGCCCTCGGCGCGACAACGTTTTGGGAAGATTTCGATACCGCTTGGGCGGAAAACGCCTTCGGCATCGACGAAATGCGCAAGGACGGAAAAAGGGATATTCACGGCGATTTCGGCAAGGAGTGCTACAAGGGCTTCCGCCACAGCCTTTGCCACGGCTGGTCGGCGGGGGTGATCCCCTTCCTTGCGGAAACGGTGCTCGGCGTGAAAATAGAGGAAGTCGGCTGCGCGCGGGTGACGGTGCGCCCCCGCCTCGGCGGTCTTAAACGGGTGAAGGGAACGCTGCCCACGCCCCGCGGAACGCTGACGGTGGAGCACGTTTTGCGGCAAGATGGTACGGTGCATACCGCCGTCGATTCGCCCGAAGGCGTAATCGTACGAATTTTACGGTAAATTTTTTCGACAAATCGAGTCCTCGCTTTTTAGGCGAAACGTGGTATAATCGTTTCGTAACGTTAAACCGAAAGAGGTATGTATATGCATAAAGCGGAGATGATGGAAAACGATTTGCGGTATCTGCGCGCGCGGTATAACGCGCTGCAGCGGGAAAAGGAAACGCTGTTTTCGGCGTTGGACGACTTGCTGGACGCCGCCACCTTATTGCCGATGTGCGAAACGGAGTACGCCGAGGGCAAAAGCGCCTTCGCCCCGTACGACGGCGTATACGGTATTTTAAAAGAAGTGCGCGCCTATTTTGAAAACTACGGCGCAAAGCTGCGGCTTCCGCACTTTTTATACGAAAAACTGGAAAACCGCGGCGAATGAGACCGCCGGCGAACAGCCCCCGCGCAAAAATGCGCGGGGGCTGTTCGTTATATAAAAAAACAAAATCATTGTGCAAAAAAACGCAAACAATTGATACGGTTTTCGATTGCTTTTACCGTACGGAAGTGCTATAATGGTCGTATTCACGGGAGGAAAAACGATGAACGTTAAATTTTTGGGAACCGCCGCGGCGGAAGGCTGGCCGGCGGTGTTCTGCAATTGCGCGCATTGTAAAAAGGCGGCGGCGCTCGGGGAGAAAGACGTCCGCACCCGCTCGCAGATCCTCGTCAACGACGACCTGCTCATCGATCTGCCGTCCGATACATACCTGCATAAGCTGGCTTACGGGCTGGATCTGTCCAAGGTGCATACGCTGCTCGTCACCCATTCGCACATGGATCATTTTTACCCCATGGAGCTGAGCCTGCGCGGAACGTATTACGGGCGGGAAATGCAAAGCCCCAAGCTCGACGTTTACTGCAACGAAAAGGTGAAGGAAGGGTATTTGCGCGCCGCGTCGTACGAGCCTTTCGAGCCCGAGGTCGACAATGCGATCGCGTGGAACGTGATGGCGCCTTTTGAAAGCGTGAAATCGGGCGATTATGAAATCTACGCGTTAAAGGCGAAACACGCCTACGGGGAAAACGCCCTTTTCTTCCTCATAAAACAGGGCGATAAGGCGTTTATGCAATGCAACGACACGGGGTATTTATACGAGGAAAACTTCGCGTTTTTGGAAAAGCTCGGCGTTAAAATCGATTTTATTTCCCTCGACTGCACCAACGGCAAGCTCTCTTTCGGCAAAGAGGGCACGCACATGGGCGCAAAGGAATGCGAGGAGCTCGTCGCCCGCCTGAGAAAGTGCGATTTCGTAAAGAAGGACGCGAGGTTCGCCGTCACGCATTTTTCCCATAACGGCGCAATGACGCACGGGGAGCTGGAGCGCCGTTTCGCCCCTATCGGCGTTTCGGTGGCGTACGACGGTTGGGAGGTGCGATTGTAAGCGATGTCCATATCCAAACAAAAGCGGCTGATTTTTTTATGCTGGCTGATCTATACCGCGGCGTATTTCGGCAGATACGGCTATAACGCAAATATTACGCTCATCGAAAGCGCTTTCGGCGTGACGCATGCGGAAAGCGGGCTGGTCACCACCTGCTTTTTCTTCGCGTACGGGGCGGGGCAGATCGTAAACGGCTTGTTTTGCAAGTATTATCCCAAGCGCGTCGTGCTCGCCGCCGCGCTCTTCGGTTCGGCGATTATCAACGCGGCGGTGTATTTCGGCGCGCCCTTTGCCGCATTGAAATATATGTGGCTTTTAAACGGCATTTTGCAATCGGTGCTGTGGAGCTCCCTGATATGCGTATTGAGCGAAAATCTCGACGGCGCGTTGATGAATAAGGCGATCATCGTGATGTCCACAACCGTTTCCGTCGGCACGCTCATCACCTATTCTCTCAGCGCGTTGCTGGCGCATTTGGGCGTGTTCGAGCTGATCTTCATCATCGCCGCCGCCGTGCTCGTCGCGGTGGGCGCGGTGTGGCTGATTTTTTATTGCGCGCCGAAAAAGAGTTCGCCTCGGCAGGGGGCGGAGGGCGCCCTTCCGACCGCCGAGGAGGCCGTTCCCGTTTCCGAAAAGAAAGGACGCTTGCCCGCGGTGCTCGCGGTGAGCGTGGTCATCATGGCGCTTTTCGCCGCGATTACCAACCTTGCGAAGGACGGGCTGCAAACGTGGGTGCCCGCCATATTGAAAGAAAGCTATTCCCTGCCGGACAGCCTGTCCATCGTGCTCACCCTCGTGCTGCCGGTGCTCGGCATCTTCGGCGCGGTGTTTTCCGCGCAGATGCATAAAGTCATCGGCGATTTCGTGTCGCTCGCCGGCGTGCTGTTATTTGCGGCGGGCGTGTGCATCGTCGGGGTTTTGCTGCTTTTGAATACGTCGGTTTGGATCGCGGTGCTGCTGCTCTTCGGCGTCGTGGAACTGCTGATGCACGCCTCGAACAACGTCATCACCAGCATGATGCCCCTGTATCTCAGAGGAAAGTTCAATTCCGGAAGGCTCGCCGGCATTCTCAACGGCTGCTGTTACGTGGGCAGCACGCTCAGCTCCTACGGGCTGGGGGCGCTTGCCGATTCCGCCGGCTGGTCGGGGGTGTTTTGCTTGCTTTGCGGCGTCTGTTTCGTTTCCGCGGCGGTGGCTCTGTGCTTTTTCCTCTATCTTAAAAAAACCAAAAAATCGTTGTATTGAAATAACGGCGCGCAAAATTTTGCGCGCTTTTTTTAAACGAAAAAGTCTGCAATCGTTTGCAGACTTTTTCCCACATATTATTCAGAAAAATTGAAAAAGAACAATGTAAAATCCGTTTTATCAAGAAAATCTATACAAAATTTCTCTCAACACATTCAGTATATCACAAAAAAAACCTTTGTCAATAGGGTTTTTAAAAAAATCGGTAAAATTTCGGTAAATTTTTTTTATTTTTCATGCTTTGTGCAAAGCTCGGCGGAAAAAACCGTATAAAATTTTTCTATAACGGGGGTTTACGGCGGGCGTTCGGCAAAAAACGAACGCCATTTTGTTGCTAAAGTGCGGCACTTGTGCTATAATATCAAAGAAAATCGGGTATATTATCGTTTATATAAAGCGACCAATTCGACTTGAAAAATATTTGGAGGAATTGCAACATGGCAGAAGAAGTCTTTTTAACAAAAGAGGGACTGGAAGAACTGGAAAAACGCCTGGAATATCTCAAGGTGGAAAAGCGCGCGGAAATCACCGAGCGCATCAAAGTCGCCCGCGGCTTCGGCGACCTTTCGGAAAACGCGGAATACGACGCGGCGAAAAACGAACAGGCGATGATCGAGGGCGAAATTCTCGAAATAGAGGAGAAGATCAAACACGCGAAAGTCTTTAAAGCCGGCAAAAAGGGCACGGTGTCCCTCGGCTCCAAGGTAGAGCTTTTCGACAGAACGTATAACGAGCTTTGCGTGTACGAAATCGTCGGCACGACGGAAGCCGACCTCGAAAACAACAGAATCAGCAACGAATCGCCCGTCGGCAACGCCCTGCTCGGCAGAAAGGCGGGGGACGTGGTGGAAGTGACCGTTCCCGAGGGAAAGGCGGTGCTGGAAATCAGAAGTGTGGATTGATATGCAAAAGGAAAACAACGTAAACGTTCCCGCAGCGGAACCCGACTTAAACGAAATCATGAAGATCCGCCGCGAAAAGCTCGCGGCATTGCAGGGCGCGGGGGCGGATCCCTATCAAAAGACGAAGTTTGACAGAACGCATTTCAGCGCCGACATCTTCGCCGATTACGACGCGCTGGAAAACGCCTCCGTCCGCGTGGCGGGCAGGCTGATGAGCAAGCGGCTGATGGGCAAGGCGGCGTTCGCGCACGTGCTCGACGGCAAAGGGCAGATCCAGATCTATCTTTCCGTTAACGATCTCGGCGAAAAGTATACGGCGTTCAAAGATTACGACATCGGCGATATCGTGGGCATTTCGGGCAAGGTGTTCAAAACGCGCACGGGGGAAATTTCCGTGCACGCGGAGGATATCGAGCTTTTGTCTAAATCGCTGTTGCCCCTGCCGGAAAAATATCACGGTTTGAAGGATCAGGACATGCGCTACCGCCAGCGGTACGTCGATCTGATCGTCAATCCCGAGGTGAAAAACACCTTCGTCACCCGCTCGAAGATCCTCGCGTTCATCCGCAATTATCTCGATTCCAAAGGCTATCTTGAGGTGGACACCCCCGTGTTGCACACGCTGGAAATCGGCGCGGCGGCGCGGCCGTTCAAAACGCATCACAACGCCCTCGACATCGACATGTATTTACGCATCGAAACGGAGCTTTACTTAAAGCGGCTCATCGTCGGCGGGTTCGACAAGGTGTACGAGGTGGGCAGGATCTTCCGCAACGAGGGCATGGATACCTCGCACAATCCGGAATTCACCACCATCGAAATGTATCAGGCGTACAGCGATTACAAGGACATGATGGACCTCATCGAGGACATGTACCGCAAGCTGGCGAAGGAAATCTGCGGCGGGGACGTCGTTCCCTATCAGGGGAAGGAAATCGCCCTCGGCAAGCCGTGGGAACGGCTCACCATGGCGGAGGCGGTGAAGAAATACGCCGGCGCGGATTACGCGGATTGGGCGACCGACGAGGACGCCCGCGCGGCTGCCGCGGCGAAGGGCGTGGAAGTGCCGGAAGGCAAAGCCGCTACGAAAGGTCACGTGCTCCTCGCGTTTTTCGACGCGTTTGTGGAAGAAAAGCTCGTTCAGCCCACCATCATTTACGACTATCCCGTGGAAAATTCTCCGCTCGCCAAGCGTAAGGCGGACGATCCCGCCTTTACCGAGCGGTTTGAATACTTCGTATGCGCGCGGGAAATGGGCAACGCCTTTTCCGAGCTCAACGATCCCATCGATCAAAAAGAGCGGTTCGTCAAGCAGGTGGCGGCAAAGCGCGCCGCCGGCGCGAATGCGGAGGTGGACGAGGATTTCGTCACCGCGCTGGAATACGGCATGCCGCCGACGGGCGGACTGGGATTGGGGCTCGACCGTCTGGTGATGCTCTTAACCGACAGCCCGTCGATCCGCGACGTGCTCCTGTTCCCCACCATGAAACCGAGAAACAAATAAAATTCAGGACGGAAAATGGACGCAAGAATTACCAAAAGAAGATTGTCCGAAATGCTGCAATACGATTGGGTGAAAATCATCGGCATGGTGATTGTCGCCATCGTCGTGTGGGAGCTCATCTTCACCGTTTCGGCGGTGCGGGTGAAAACGGGGCAGAACTTCAAAGTTTATTATTATCCCACCGCCGCGGGGGCGAGCGGGCTTTACGAGTTTAACGACGAAAAGCAGCCGCTTTCCTACGACGTGCTGGAATTTTCCATCGAAACGCTCACCACCGATTACGCGGATACCATTCTGAACACCCGTCTGTCCATCGGCGAGGGGGATCTCATCGTCGTCGATAACGAAATCTCCTATCCCGACGATCATAAGGACGACGCGATGTACGCGAAATCCAACCTCTATAACGTCGTGGACAACTATACCGTAGCCCCGCTCGACGTTCTCAACGAAAACGCGAAGAATTATCTCGCGCGGTTCATGGAAAACGGCGAATATGAGGAGGACGGGTCGTTCCTCGCCGACAAGGTGGAGGAAAATTTCGTAACGCGCATGAAGGGCGACAACCGCTTCCGCAAGGAGGAAAACCGCGCGAAGGGCGTCGCTTGGGAAATCGAGCGGCTGGAAAGCCTGCGCGCCGCGACGAAGGAGTTTTCCTATCTTTTGGATACCGTGCCCGAACTGTTTTTGACCTATACGAAGTATCAGAGCGCGGCGCATAACCGCCCGAGCGAGGACATTCAGGCGGCGTACGAAAAACAGCAATCGCACCCCTACGCGCTCGACGTAGAATATCTGTCGCAGCATCAAAAGGAGGGCGTTCAGGTCATCGACATCGCCAACAACTGCGCGTCGGAGGCAAATTGGGGCACGTCCAAAGACGTCGCCGTAGCCGCTTTCGACTTTACCGCCGATCAGCCCGATCTGCAATACGAAATCATCGTGTTCTTAACGGCGTTGGTGAGAAATTACAGCACGCTGCTCGACAGCATGCCCGTTTAAGATGAAGTTGTTCGGCATGGAAAAAATGCTCCGCGCTTACGCCCGCCGAAAGCCGCTGCGCCTGCACATGCCGGGGCATAAGGCGGCAAGGGCGTTCCGAAGGCGTTTTCCCGTCGCGGCGGCGGACATCACGGAGCTTTGTTTTTCCGACAGCCTGCAGCAGCCCGAGGGGGTGATCGCGGCGGCGGAGAGGCGCGTCGCCGAAATCCTCGGCGCGAAGAAAAGCTTTTTTCTCACAGACGGGTCTACCTGCGGCGTGTTTTCCATGCTGTACGCCGTAAAGGCGCGGGGGGGCGAGGTCGTCGTCAACCGCAACGCGCACCAGAGCGTGTATAACGCCTGCAAGGTGCTGGGCGTGGAGCCGGTAATCCTTTCGCAGAATACGAAAGACGGCATATTGCTTCCCCCCGAACCGCGGGAGCTGGAGCGCGCGCTGGCGGAGCATCCCGCGGCGGACGCGCTGCTGACTTATCCCGATTATTACGGGCAGACGTTCGATCTTTCGGCAATGAAAAAAATTTGCGCCGCGCGCGGCAGACTGCTGTTGCTCGACGGCGCGCACGGCGGGCATTTCCGCTTTTATTCCGCGTCCGTTTATGCGGGCGAATACGCCGATATATGGGTGGACGGGGTGCATAAAACCCTGCCTTGCCTTACGCAGACGGCGGTGCTCAACGTAAACGACGGCGCGTGTATTTCCGTTGCCGCCGAGGCGGTTAAAATTTTCCGCACGTCCAGCCCGTCCTATCCGCTGATGGCTTCCATCGAGTACGGCGAGGAGTTTATGGCGAAAGAAGGCGCTCGTCTGCTCTCGTCGCTCGAAAAAAGCGTTTCCGCCTGCAAGCGGCTTTTGCTCGCGCACGGGTACGGGGTATTCGACGGCGGCGACGCGCTGAAACTGTGCGTCGATTTCGCGCCGACGGGCATTTCCCCCTTCGCGGCGGAAGAAATTTTGCATAAAAAGGGAATTTACGCCGAAATGAACGACGGCAGACGGCTGCTCTTCCTCCTCGGCGTTTCCACGACAAAACGGCAGCTGCGCCGCCTGACGCGCGCGCTGATCGCCGTAAGAAAACTCCCCGCGGGCGCGTATACGCCCCCGCCCGCCGTGAAAACGGGCGTAAAGGCGACGTCTTGTTCGGAAGCGTGCGCCGCAGAGAGCGAGCGCGTGCCCCTTCGGGATGCCGTCGGCAGAACGCTGGCGGAAAACGTCGGGCTGTTCCCGCCGTGCTGTCCGCTGTGCGTCGCGGGGGAAACGATGACGGAGGCGGTCGCCGAAACGTTGGAAAAGGCGCAGTATTCGTTCGGCGCGGAAGGCGGAAAGGTGAAAGTTGTAAAAAAGGGCTGACATGATGAAAAGAGGAAAATTCGTCACCTTCGAGGGGTGCGAAGGGGTGGGGAAATCCCGCCAGATACAATACGTAAAGGAACTGTTTGAAGGGTGCGGCGCGGCGTACGTAGCCACCCGCGAACCGGGCGGACCGGAGATTTCCGAAAAGATCCGCGATTTCGTGCTGGACGTCAAAAACGCGAAAATGACGTCGGAATGCGAGGCGCTTTTATACGCCGCGGCGCGTTCGCAGCACGTCAAAGAACTTATTTTGCCCGCGCTCGAAAGCGGCAAGATCGTGCTTTGCGATCGGTATATCGATTCGTCTTTGGCGTATCAGGGCGTCGCGCGGGGGCTGGGCATGGATTATATTTTGCAGATCAACCGCGCCTGCGAAGAGGCGATGCCCGACGTTACGCTGTTTCTCGATCTTCCGCCCGCGGCGGCGTTTTTGAGAAAGGGCGGCGCCGATAAGGACGATCGGCTGGAGCTTTCCGGCATGGAGTTTCATGAAAAGGTATACGCGGGCTATCTCGCCGTATGCGAACGCTACCCCGAACGGGTGGTGAGAATTGACTGTTCGGGCACGAAGGAGCAAACCCGCGCGCTCATCGCCGCGGCGCTCTCGGAAAGGGGAATCGTGTGATGGATCGCGGCGGGCTGCTCGGGCGCACCAACGCCTGCAAAATCGTGAAAAACGATAAAAAATCGGGGCTTTTTCACGCGTATCTGCTGCTCGATAAGGACGAAAAATACCTCAGGGAAACGCTGAAATTTTTCGCAAAACTCATTTTGTGCGACAAGGACGGGTGCGGCGACTGCCGCGTGTGCCGCCTTCTGGAAAAGGAAAATTTCGCCGACGCGGTGTTTTTTCCGAAAAACGGGGATAAAATCTTAACGGACGACGTGAACGCCCTCATCGAGGACAGCTATATCAAACCCCTCGAAGGGGATAAAAAGCTCTACGTCGTGGCGGGGGCGCACAACATGCCCGCGCCGGCGCAGAACAAACTGCTCAAAACGCTGGAAGAACCGCCGGAAAACGTCGTCATTTTGCTGGGCGCGACCAACGCGTACGCGCTTTTGCCGACGGTGCGCTCGCGGGTGAAAACGCTGGAAATTCCGCCCTTTACCGAGCGGGAAATCGCGGAGGAGCTGAAAACGATCTGTCCCGACGGGGAAAAACTTGCCCTCGCCGCCGCCTGCGGCGACGGAACGCTGGGCAGAGCGGAGGAATTATACGGCGACGAACAGCTGGAAAAGCTGTTCGATCTCGCGGCGGATATCGTCGTCAACATGAATTCCAGCAGGGACGTGCTGAAATATTCCGCATTGCTGTTAAAAAACAAGGAAAGACTGTCGGATATCTTCGCCATCGCCTCGTCGCTTTTCCGCGACATGCTCGCGCAGGCGGAGGGCGGGGCGGTCATCGACGCGCGCGCGCTGAAAAAGGTGCGGGGCGCGGCGAATTTCAACGCCGGCGCGCTCATTTACGCGCTGGAAAAAACCGAGGAAGCGGAAAAGCGCGCCTCGGCGTACAACGCCAACGAAACCATGCTGGCGGAGTGGTGGCTGTTCGCAATTTTGGAGGGAAAGCATATATGGCAAAAGTAGTGGGCGTAAAATTCAAAAATTCGTCTAAAATATATTATTTCGCGCCGACGGAGGAGTCCTACGACGAATACTCCGGCGTCATCGTGGAAACGGCAAAGGGACCGGAATACGGCACGGTGATGTTCGGCGTGCGGGAAGTGAGCGATAAAGAATGCGTTCTTCCCTTAAAACCCATCGTGCGCAAGGCGACCAAGCGCGATATCGAAACGGTGCGCAAAAACGAGGCGCGCGTGGCGGAATCGCTGAAAATCGCCGAGGAAAAGGTGAAAAACCGCAACCTCAAGATGAAACTCGTCGGTTGCGAATTTTCCTTCGACGGCAAAAAGGTGGTGTTTTATTTCACCGCCGAGGGCAGGGTGGATTTCCGCGAGCTCGTCAAAGACCTCGCCTCGGCGTTCCATATCCGCATCGAATTGCGGCAGGTGGGCATCCGCGACGAAACCAAGCTCATCGGCGGGCTTGCGCCCTGCGGCCGCCCGTGCTGCTGCGGCAGCTGTATGCCCGATTTCCGCAAGGTGAGCATCAAGATGGCGAAAACGCAGGGGCTTTCGCTCAATCCAACCAAAATCAGCGGGCTTTGCGGCAGGCTGATGTGCTGTCTGGAATACGAAAACGAATATTACGGCGAGGCGTATAAAAAGATGCCCAAGCTCGGCGGCAAGGTGTCCACGCCCGAGGGCGAGGGCATCGTTGTGTCCAATAACATGTTAAAGCTCGTCAGCAAGGTGAAGATCGCCAAAAACGACGGCAGCGAGGTTTACAAGGACTTTGCCGTGGACGAACTGAAATTCAAGCGCGGGGGAAACGCGCCGGACGACGACAGGGAAATGGCGGCCATCGCCGCGCAGATGAAAGAAATTTTGGATTAGCGCGATTTAACTATTTACAAACGGCAAAAAGTGTGTTAATATATAGATAACGCAAATTATTTTTACGGAGGTAACGAAAATGGCTTATAAAATCAGCGATGCGTGCATTTCCTGCGGCGCTTGCGAAGCGACCTGCCCCGTCGGCGCGATCAGCGCGGGCGATACGCAGTACAACATCGACGCGGATACTTGCATTTCCTGCGGTTCGTGCGCGGAAGGTTGTCCCGTCAGCGCAATCAGCGAGGAATAAGAACAAGACAATCGAGGGCACGGCGCACGCCGTGCCCTCGTTGTTTGAACGCGTATGTTGAAATTAGACGATCTGCTCGTCGACGGCATGAAGATTTATCAGGACGACGAGCTTTATAAATTTACCTCCGATTCCGTGTTGCTCAGCCGTTTCGCGCGGGCGAAGAAAAACGACGTAGCGGCGGATTTTTGCGCGGGCAGCGGCATCGTGGGCTTGCATTTTTACGCCCTCAACCGCCCGCTTGTAAAGAGCGTAACCCTCTTTGAAATGCAAAAAGAGCTTTGCGACCTTGCGGAAAAAAGCGTGAAACTGAACGGTTTGGAGGAGAAAATTTTCCTTCGCAACGAAAAAATCCAGCAAATCCCCGCGGAGCTTAACGAAAAATTTTCCCTCATTCTCTGCAATCCGCCCTATTATCCCGCGGCGGACGCGAAAGGGGAAAATTACAAGACGGAAGCGTGCAAATACGAGCTCGCCGTCACGCTGGAGGAAATCGTCTCCGCGGCGGCGAAATGCCTGAAATTCGGCGGGCGGTTTTGCATGGCGCACGTTTCCGAACGGCTTGCGGAGGTCATATATCTTTTGAAAAAATATCGTCTGGAGCCCAAGCGGCTGCTGCCCGTGTCCGGCGGCGGGCGGGTATATCTCGCGCTCGTGGAGGCGGTCAAGGGCGGCAAAAGCGGGCTGAAAATCGAAAAGGAAAGGGTGAATTGAATGCTGTACATCGTGGGAACGCCCATCGGCAATCTGAAGGACATCACGCTCCGCGCGCTCGAAACGCTGAAAAGCGCCGACGTCATCGCGTGCGAGGATACCAGAAGAACGTTGACCTTGCTCAACGCGTACGAAATCAAAAAGCCCTTGATCAGCTATCATAAGTTCAACGAAAAGGAGTGCGGGGAAAAGCTGGTCGCGCGGCTGAAGTCGGGGGAAAACGTCGCCCTCGTGAGCGACGCGGGCATGCCCCTCGTTTCCGACCCCGGCGAAACGCTGGTGCGCCGCCTCATCGATGAGGGGCTGGATTTCACCGTAATCCCCGGTCCCACCGCTTTCGTTTCCGCGCTGGCGCTTTCGGGGCTCGATACGTCGCGGTTTTGTTTTTTCGGTTTTCTGCCGGAAAGAAAAAGCGAGCGGGAAAAACTGCTTGCGGAAATCAAAGACTACACCGCCACGCTAGCGTTCTACTGCGCCCCGCACGACGTGAAAAACACCGTTTCGCAGCTGTATGCCGCGCTGGGGGAGCGGAAAGCCGTCGCCGTGCGGGAAATCACCAAACTGCACGAATCGCGGGAGGAGTTTATGCTTTCGGAAAATATAAAGGGGGAACCGCGCGGGGAATACGTGCTGCTCGTCAGCGGCGCGGAGGCGCGGGAAAACGCCCTGAACGCCCTTTCGGAGCGGGAGCACATCGATTATTACATCGCGCAGGGCATGGGCAAGATGGACGCGCTCAAAGCCGCCGCGAAGGACAGGGGCGTGCCGAAAAACAGCCTTTACAAGTTTACCGTTGAGGAATAAAAAATGACAAAAGAACAAATTTTTGAATTTATAAAAGAACAAAAAACCGCAATGATTTCATCGGTTGACGAAAACGGTTTTCCGAATACAAAGGCGATGCTTGCGCCGCGCAAGATCGAAGGCAACGATTTTTATTTTAGCACAAACGTTTCTTCGATGCGGGTTTTGCATTATAATGCGAATGAAAAAGCGTGTGTTTATTTCTATAAACGCGGTCGTTTCAGTTATACGGGCGTTATGCTTGTCGGTGTGATGAAAGTGATCGGCGATCAAAATGTTAAAAACGAAATCTGGCGTATCGGAGATACGATGTTTTACAAAAAAGGAAAAACCGATCCCGATTATTGCGTGTTGAAATTCACGGCGCAAAAATGCAGAGTTTATAAAGACTTGAAAACGGCTTGGATTGAGATATGAGTTCCGATTTATCGGTAAAAAAAGAGCGAAGATATTGAAAGATCTTCGCTCTTTTTTTCTCTGTGGAAACCACGCTCGAACGCGGTTGTTTTGGAATTATTTCGTCGTGGAGCCGAACCCGCCGTTTCTCGTCGCGTCGGCGTCGTCGTCCGACGTTATGAAAAACTCGGTAAAAATTCCTTGGGCGAAGCCCTGCCCTTTTTTGACGGCGACGGTTTTGTTTTCGTAAGAGCAGTTGGTCAGCTTGACGATGATATGCCCCTCGTTGTCGGAAAAATAGTAATCGGCGTCGATAATGCCCACGGTGTTATCGAGCTGCAAACGGAACTTAAAGCCCAGCCCGCTGCGCGGGTAAAGCGATAAAAAATATCCGTTTTCGATATGCGCGCGCACGCCCGTGGGGATTTTTACGCTTTCGCCGGCGTTCAGCGTAAAGTCCGCGGGGGCAAAAAAATCGTAACCCGCGCTGCCGGAAGTGGCGCGGCGGGGCAGTACGATATCGGCGTAATTTGCGGAAAATCCGCAATCCTTTGCCGCCCGTTCAAAAATCGACGGGCTTACTTTTTCAAATTTCGCTACGGCTTTCATAAAAAGAGTATACCATAAATTCCGCCGTGTGGCAAGAAAAAATCCCGCCGAAGCAGGCGGGATTTTTTTGTCAGATCATGTTGATGAAATTCTGATAGGTTTCGGGGAAGAACATGAACACCACGATGACCGCCAGAAGAAGGACGAAGATAATCTGAAAAACGAGATTGCGCTTCGACATCGCTTCGAGTCCGACCACCGCCACGAGCAGCAGCGAACCGTAAGTGCGCAGAATTTCCAGAATGTTCATGAACGTTCCTTCGGGAATAAATTGGAAGTTCGCGTTGATGATGAGCAGCGCGTAAACGAGCACCATGACCACCGCGAGAATTTCGCCGAGAATGTCCCACACCTTTTCCATACCTTTAAACATAACTTTCACTCCTTTGTATATTGCAAAACGCTTCGTTTTGCGGGATGGTAAACATTATAACGAAAAGAAGAGGTTTTGTCAACACACGTATAAAAAATTTTTCGGCGGAATTTTTTCCCGATCGTTTTTGCCGCGCGGTCCGATCGCTTTTCGGGTGCGGCTATTTGCCGACGTACTGCACGAAATCGACGTTGTTTCCGTCTAAGGATTGTTTCGGCGCATGTAATCGACGTCCGCCTGCGTCGCCGCGGCGCTGTCCGCTTGCCGGCGAGCGTAGTCGGTCTGTTTCGCGCTCTCTTCGGCAAGCTTGTTGAGGTTGTCCGCCTGCTCGCGCGCGGCTGCTGCCTGTTCCTTCGCGTAATCCGCTTGTTTGCGGGCGTATTCCGCCTGTTGTTTGGCGTATGCCTCCGCCTGCTGCTGGGAACGGAGCTGTTCCATGTTGATGCTCTCTATTTTCGCGCGGTGCTGCGCTTCCGCCTGCGCCCTCGCGTTTTCGCCGTGACGGCGCTCCAAAATGTCGTAAACCTCTTTCAGGTTTTCCGCCCGCGAGGAGGAAAGCAGCTGCGCGCCCTCCGCCAAATCGTTCGCATTGGCAAATTCCGCGGGGAAAGGCGCAAGGTAGATGCCGTTGATGAGCTTGCTCATGACGTTTTTATCGATGATGTCGAAATACGTATCGGAACGCTCCTTGGCTTTCGCCGCCTTTTCGTCGTAAAACGCGTCGAGTTCGGCGTCTTTTTTCGCAAGCTCGGCGAGGACGGGGGAAATCTTCGCGTATCTTTCGATGATCAAGCGCTTTGTCTTATTGTTTACGGAAAGAACAATCGCTATGGCGATCACGCCGACGATGCCCACGAGAATGCCGATGATCGTACCGCCGCTGTAAAAGAAACGAATGAGCGGCAACGGTAAAGCGATATTAGCCCAGTCGGTGTTCCGCACATACCCGCGCATAACCAAGCAAAATATCGCGAATAAAACGGGGATCAGGATAAGCAACTGTTTCCATAAGCTCTTTTGGGCGAGCGCGACTTTCTCCGCGACTTGCTTTTTCAGTTTTTCCGCCGCTTCGTCGTTCGGGCGTTTGCGGGTTTGCTTTAACGCCATTCTCTTCAGGCTCGCCGCGCCGAACTGCATGGCGTTGCCGCCCAAAAGCGTTTTAACGTCCACGCACCCTTTCGCGAAGATGAGCGCCGTCTGCGCGTCGGTCTTTTTTTCGTTTTCGTTATGATACGTATGGTTGTATAAGGCGTTTTGCGCCATGTTTTCGCTGTAAAGTTTGTCCAGCTGTTCCACCGCGGATTGCGAAATTTTTAAGTGTTCTTCATAAAGCCGCGCCTCTTCTTCAAACGCTTTTTCCATTTCCTCCCGCGTTTCGTCGAACTCGCAGTGCAAAAAAAGCTCGCTCTCCAAAAACGAGTCTATCGACTTTGTTATTTTCGGATACCGTTGTTGCAGTGCTGCCGCTTCTTTTTGCGGATTTGCCGTCTTTTTTTCTGTTTCGGACATAAAAGTTCTCCTTTTATATATATTAACTATATTATAGTCATAATTATGACCATTGTCAACTATGTAACTATATTATATAATAAAAAGGATGATTTCTTACCAACCGTTCTGGAAAACGCTGAAAGAAAAAAACGTTTCCACCTATATTCTTATCAATAAATACGGCATCAGCAGCGCCACCATCGACCGCATGCGCAAACAGCAGGGCATCAGCACCGCAAAGATAGACGATTTTTGCAAAATACTCGATTGCGACGTTGCCGATATTTTAGAATACGTGAAGGATGAAAAATAACCGCCCCGCGCGCTTTATGCCGCGGGGTTTTCGTTTTTTAGGTTGACAGCGCGGCGAAAATAGAATATACTGAAAGTCGGGGTGAATTATGCATTATATCGGGTTCGACATCGGCGGCACGAAGTGCGCGGTGTCGCTGGGAAAAACGGAGAACGCCGTTGAAATCGTCAAAAGGGCGGAAATCGCCACCCTGCCTTCGCCGCAGGCGACCATGGAGGCGCTCGCCCCGTTTGTAAAGGATTTTTTGCGCGCGGAAAGCGTGAAGGGGTCGGGCGTGTCGTGCGGCGGCCCGCTCGACTCGAAAAAGGGCGTGATATTGTCGCCGCCCAATTTAACGGGCTGGCACGGGTTTGCCGTGTGCGAGTATATTTCGCGGGAGTTCGGCATTCCCGCGCGCCTTCGCAACGACGCCGACGCCTGCGCTTTGGCGGAATGGAAGTACGGCGCGGGGCGGGGGTGCGAAAACATGGTGTTTCTCACCTTCGGCACGGGGCTGGGCGCGGGGCTGATCTTCAACGGCAGACTATACGAAGGCGCGAACGGCAACGCGGGGGAAGTCGGGCACGTTCGTTTAAAACCGCACGGACCTTGCGGTTACGGAAAAGCCGGCTCGTTCGAGGGCTTTTGCAGCGGCGGCGGCATCGCCCGCCTCGCCGCGGATAGGGCGCGGGCGCTGAGCGAAATGCCCGCTTGCGTGCGGGAAATGGGCGGCGTTGATAAGATCACGGCGAAAAAACTCGCCGCATACGCTTTTGACGGCGACGCGTTCGCCGCGGAAGTGTTTGCCGAAAGTGGCGAAATGCTCGGTTACGGGCTGGCGGCGCTCATCGATACGCTCAATCCCGAACGGGTGGTGATCGGCGGGGTGTATATGCGGGCGGAGCGGCTGCTCGCGCCGGCAATGCGCGCCGTGCTGGAAAGGGAGGCGCTGCAAGAAACGCTGTCCGCGTGCGAAATCGTGCCGGCGGCGCTCAGCGAAAACGTGGGCGATTACGCGGCGCTCGCCGCGGCGGAGGAAATATGAAAGAGACGACGAGAAGGATTTTGGACGATTTGACGGCGCGTTACGCGCCCTTGGCGGCGTGCCGCGCGGACATCGAGCGGGCGTTTGAAACGATGAACGGCTGTTTTGCGGCGGGCGGCAAGCTGCTGCTTTGCGGCAACGGCGGCAGCGCGGCGGACTGCGAGCACATCGCGGGGGAGCTTTTGAAGAGCTTCCGCATCAAGCGGCCGGTTACGGCGGCGTTTGCCGAAAAGCTGAAGGCGGCGGGGGACTGTTCCGAAACGCTCGCCGCGCGGCTGGAACGGGGACTTCCCGTAATTTCCCTCTGCGGGCATCCGGCGTTTTCCACGGCGTTCATCAACGACAGCGAGCCGCTGTTGACCTACGCCCAGCAGGTGCACGCCCTCGGCAGAAAGGGGGACGTGCTCCTTTCGATCTCCACTTCGGGCAACGCGAAAAACTGCTATTACGCCGCGGTCACGGCGCGGGCGCTCGGCATGAAAACGCTGCTCTTAAGCGGCAGGACGGGTGGCGCGTTGAAGGAGGTTTCCGACTGCGCCGTCATCGTGCCGGAAAGCGAAACCTACAAGATTCAGGAACTGCACCTGCCGGTGTATCACTGCCTTTGCGCCATGCTGGAAAACGAATTTTTCGCATAACCTACGATAAAAAAACGCACCCCGAAAGTTTATCGAACTTTCGGGGTGCGTGCCGTTATGCGCGTTTTTTCGTCGGTAAAGGGGAAGCGGGCAGAGGATTTTCGGTAAAACTCAATCATCCCATACGGGAATGTATTCCTCGCCCGAGGATTTCATTTCCTGCACGAAGATATTTTCTATCCCTAAAGAAAGCGCGTAATCGAGCGCTTTTTTATATTCCCGCTTGGTGATCTTCCGCTGCAGTTCCGGCAGGGCGTCTATCTTTCCGAAGGGGGTGTACTGCGACATCAGCGATAAATACGCTTTGTCTTTCAGCGGCGCGAACCAATCTAAAATTTTCAGCGTGTCGTCCACGTTCTGCGGCAGGACGAGGTGCCGTACGATCGTGCCGGAAACCATCATTCCCTTTTCAAAGACGAGCGGCTTTTCGCACATGATTTCCGCCGCGCGGGAGGCGTAGGCGAAATAATTTTCCCTGCCGCAGTACCGCTTTGCCGTTTTCGGCGAGCAATACTTCACGTCGGTAAGGTATACGTCCACGTACGGCGCGATAAGTTTCAGCGTTTCTTCCGTTTCGTAACCGTGCGTATTCCACACCACGGGGATATGCGGGCGGTAGATTTCCAGCGCCTCGGCGATACGGTGCGCGTAGTGCGTGGGGGTGACGAGGTTGATATTGTGCGCCCCGCGCCCCTCCAGCTCTTTCATGATTTCGGCAAGGTCCGTTACGGAAATTTCCCTGCCGCGCTCCGCCCGCGACACCTCGTAATTCTGGCAGAAGGAGCACCGCAGGGAACACCCGCTGAAAAAGATCGTGCCGCTGCCGTTTTCGCCGCTGAGCACCGGTTCTTCGAAGGGGTGCAGGTAATATTTTGCGATTTTGATTTCGTCTTTTACGCCGCAAACGCCCGCAGACGCGGTTCTCGCCGCGTTGCAGGCGTTCGGGCAAAGATTGCAATGCTTCATTTTATTCGAGCTCGAACGCGCCGGTGTAAAGCTGATAGTACGTGCCCTTTTCGGCGATGAGCTGATCGTGCGTGCCGCGCTCGATAATGCGGCCGTGATCGAGCACCATGATGACGTCGGAGTTCTGCACGGTGGAAAGGCGGTGCGCGATGACGAACACCGTTCTGCCCTCCATCAGCTGATCGGTGCCGCGCTGTACGAGCGCTTCGGTGTGCGTGTCGATGGAGGAGGTCGCCTCGTCCATGATCATCACGGGGGCGTCCTTTACCGCCGCGCGGGCGATGGATAGGAGCTGCCGCTGACCTTGCGAAAGGTTGCTGCCGTCGCCGGTGAGCATGGTGTTGTAGCCCTCCGGCAGACGGGTGATGAAGTCGTGCGCGTTGGCGAGTTTCGCCGCGGCGATGCATTCCTCGTCGGTGGCGTCCAGCTTGCCGTAACGGATATTGTCCATCACCGTGCCGGTGAAGAGGTTGGTATCCTGCAGCACCATGCCGAGGGAACGCCGCAGATCGTCCTTTTTTATCTTATTGATATTGATGCCGTCGTAGCGGATCTTGCCGTCGGCGATGTCGTAAAAGCGGTTGATCAGGTTGGTGATGGTCGTTTTGCCCGCGCCCGTCGCGCCGACGAAGGCGACCTTCTGCCCCGGTTCGGCGTACAGCGTCACGTCGTGCAGAACGATTTTATCTTCCACATAGCCGAAGTCCACTTCGAACATGCGGATGTCGCCCTTGAGTTCGGTATAGGTGACGGTGCCGTCCGCCTTGTGGGGGTGGCGCCACGCCCATCTGCCGGTGCGCGTTTCGCTTTCGGTGATGTTGCCGTTCTCGTCGATATTCGCGTTTACCAAGGTAACGTAGCCTTCGTCCGCCTCGGGCTTTTCGTCCATCAGCTCGAACACGCGGTCGGCGCCCGCAAGCCCCATGACGACGGAGTTCATCTGCTGCGCCATGTTGGAAATGTTGTTGGTGAACTGTCTGCTCATCGAGAGGAAGGAAACGATCATCGCGATATAGGTGATGGTGTCAAGCGCGCCGAAGCCGTGCTGGAAACCCAGATTCGGCAGGGCGTTGATCGCCATCACGCCGCCGAGGAAGGCGAGCAGCACGTAAAGCAGGTTGCCCACGTTCACCATAATCGGCATCAGAATGTTCGCAAAGGTGTTCGCCGCGCAGGAATCTTCAAACAGCTGATCGTTGATGGCGTCGAAATCCTTTTTCGCCTCTTCTTCGTGGCAGAATACCTTGACGACCTTTTGCCCGTGCATCATCTCTTCGATAAAACCTTCCGTTTTGCCGAGCGACATTTGCTGTTTCAAAAAGTATTTGCTCGATTTGCCGCCGACGTTTTTGGTGATCAAGCCCATCACGAGCACGCCGAGGAACACCACGAGGGAGAGCCATACGCTGTAATAGAGCATGATGCAGAGCAAAAACACGAGCATCGTAATGGATAAAAACAGGTTCGGTATGCTCTGCGAAACGAGCTGGCGCACGGCGTCCACGTCGTTGGTGTAGTGGCTCATAATATCGCCGTGGGTGTGCTGGTCGAAATATTTGACGGGCAGGCGCTGCATCTTGTCGAAAAGCTCCGTTCTCAGCTTGTGCAAGAACTCCTGCGTCACCTTTGCCATCAGCTGGGTATACAGGGTGTTCGCCCCGATCCCGAGCACGTAAATGCAGATCATCGTTAAAATGATTTTCAGCAGATCGGGCCAGATATAGTTCCAGCCCGCCGCGCCCGATCCCGCCGCTATGCCTTGCTCGATGCCGTTGCCGATCACGACGATCATATTGTTGAGGAATATCGGCGCGGCGGCGTTGGCGACCGCGGTGAGTATCAGGCAGAAGAAAACGGTGATCATCGCGCCTTTATGGTATTTGAAAAGGAATTTCAAAAGTCTGCCGAACGTGCCTTTTTTCGCTCTGCGCTTGCCGCCCGCGGCGGTGCCGGCGTGCGGTTTCATGTTAGTTCTCGCCATTTTCTTCACCTCCTTTTTGCTGCGTATAGTATAAATCTCTGTACGTTTCGTTGCGTTTCAACAGCTCGTCGTGGGTGCCCACGTCGTCGATTTCGCCGTTTTTCATGATGATGATTTTGTCCGCGTCTTGCACCGACGCCACGCGCTGGGCGATGATGATCTTCGTCGTTTCGGGAATTTCTTCGCGCAGCGCCTTGCGGATCAGCGCGTCGGTCTTGGTGTCCACCGCGCTGGTGGAGTCGTCCAAGATGAGCACCTTCGGCTTTTTCAGCAAAGCCCGCGCGATGCACAGCCGCTGTTTCTGTCCGCCGGAAACGTTCGCGCCGCCCTGTTCGATATGGGTGTCGTACTTATCGGGAAATCCTTGTATAAATTCGTCCGCCTGCGCGAGTTTGCACACCCGCACGAGCTCTTCGTCGCTCGCCTCTTTGTCGCCCCAGCGCAGGTTTTCCTTAATCGTGCCGGAAAAGAGAACGTTTTTCTGCAGCACCACGGAAATCTGGTTGCGCAGCGCGTCGAGGTCGTATTCCCGCACGTCGTGCCCGCCGACGGTGACCGAACCGACGGAAACGTCGTACAGGCGGGGGATAAGGTTGACGAATGTGGTTTTGGAGCTGCCCGTGTCGCCTAAAATACCGACGGTTTCGCCGGAAGCGATGTCGATGTCGATGTCCTTCAAGGCGTATTTTTCCGCTTTTTCGGAATATTTAAAGCTCACGTTATGGAAAACGACTTCGCCGTTCTCCACTTCCGTAAGGGCGTTTTCGGGACTTTTCAAGGAGCTTTCTTCCTTGAGCACTTCGCAGATACGGCGGGCGGAGGCGGCGGACATGGTGATCATCGCCACCACCATGGAGAGCATCATCATGCTCATCAAGCACATCGTGGAGTAATTGATCATCGCCTGCAGGTTTTCCACGCCGAAGTCGAGACCGAGGGTATCCACGGCGAGTTTCGCGCCGAAATAGGAGACGATCAGCATGACCACGTACATGCAAAACTGCATCAGCGGGGTGTTGAGGGCGAGCAGACGCTCGGCTTTGGTGAAGTCGGCGCGCACGTCGTCGGAGGTTTTGCGGAATTTTTCCGATTCGTAATCCTCGCGCACGTAGGCTTTCACCACGCGCGCCGCCTTCACGTTCTCCTGCACCGATTCGTTCATCGCGTCGTATTTTTTGAAGATGCGGTTGAAAAAGGGCACCGCCTTGGAGATGATCAGCGCCAGCCCGCCGATTAAAATCGGCAGAACGATAACGAAGATCCACGCCAGCCGCGGGCTCATGATGAACGCCATCACGATGGAGAAGATAAACATCATCGGGCTTCTTATGGCGATGCGGATGATCATCATGTAGGACATCTGCACGTTGGTCACGTCGGTGGTGAGCCGCGTTACCAAGCTCGACGAAGAAAATTTATCGATGTTGGAAAAGGAAAAGGTCTGCACGCGGTAGTAAAGGTCCTTTCTCAGGTTTTTCGCGTATCCGGTGGACGCTCTGGCGCACGCCTTTCCGCTCAGAACGCCGAACAAAAGCGCCAAAAACGCCAGCGCGATGAGGGCGCCGCCGAGCATGAACACGCGCGACATATTCGCGTCCTGAATGGCTTCGATCAAAAAGGACGTCACAAAGGGGATAAGCACTTCCAGCACGACCTCCACCGTAACGTATACGGGGGTTAAAACGGAATCTTTTTTATATTCCCTTATGGATTTTGCGAGCTGTTTGACAACGTGCAGGTTATCGCCGTTTTTTCGGCGATGTTTGGGTGTTTTTGCTGTCTGTTCTTTCATACTGCCTCCTTTTTACGGTTTTTTTCTGAATATATCGACGATTAAATCGATGTTGGGCGGGGGTAAATTCTTTTTCGGCGAGGTGACGAGCACGGTGTTCAAAGAGCTGCCCTGAATGATGCAATGGAGCAAAGCGCAGCACTCTTCGGGGGAATGCTCGGCGCTGAATTCGCCGCTTTCCTGCGCGTTTTTGAAAAATTCGTATAGAATTTTAGGCAACGGGCGCTGCTGCATGGTGACGTTGCCGCCGTCGGCGTTGGCTTTCAGAAACCAGCGGGAAACGAAAAAGTAAAAATAATAGGAAAAGTTCTGGTCGGAATACATGGTGTCGAAATTGTAAACGAGCAGATTTTTCAGCCGTTGGGCGTAGCTTTGCGTTTCGTCGGTCAGATAAAACTTCATCGCCGAAAGGGAACTGCCGCCGCTGCGCTTGACGATTTCGTCGAAAATTTCCCGTTTGTTTTTGAAATAGTGGTAAAACAACCCGTGCGAGCAGCCCGCCCGCGCCACGATGTCCTCCACCTTCGCGCCTTCAAAACCCTTTTCGCAAAAGACTTTCAGCCCCGCGAGAATGATTTTCTCTTTCCGTTCCGCTTTGATTTTTTCCAGTTGCGTTTTCGTTTTCGGCATGCCGAACCCCCGTATATTGACGGAAAAGTCAATCAATTTTGTAGCTTATTATAACGCAAATAAAAATAAGTGTCAACAAAAAAAGCGGCGGAAAAAAAAGTTTTTTGCAATTTTTTGCGAATAAAAATAATTTGCGCGCATACGCGGGGGCGCGCAAACATTTTAAAAGGAAAATCGTTTGACTTACAAAGGCAAATGGTATATAATAACGTAAGTTGGCTCTGCAAGCGCGCGCAGCGCATTTGCAAGGACAACTTACGTTTTTTCAAATGAAAAAACGGCAAAAACAGCGTTTTTGCAAAGCCCGCAGGGCGAGCGTTTGCCGCGGAGCGGAAACGCGGCGTTTTGGAAATTTATAATAACGAGGCTCTGCAAGCGCGCGTTTGCAAAACGCAGTTATGATTGATTTCAGACAAAAGCTTAAAAAGGATAACACCATGAGAAGAGTTTTTACCAGCGAAAGCATTACCGAAGGACATCCCGATAAAGTGTGCGACAGAATTGCCGACGCCGTTCTGGACGCGATTTTGGCGCAGGACGAAAACGCCCGCGTGGCGTGCGAATGCGCCGTCAAGGACAATTATATGCTGATCATGGGGGAGATCACCACCACTGCGGAGATCGACGCGGAGCGCATCGCCCGCGAAAAGATCCGCGAAATCGGCTATAACGACGACAAGCTCGGCTTTTCCGCCGATAAATGCAAAATAGACGTGCGGCTGAGCCGCCAGAGCGGCGACATCGCCCTCGGCGTGGACAACTCTTTCGAGTGTAAAGAAGAAAGCTGCAACCTTTCCGATAAAATCGGCGCGGGCGATCAGGGCATGATGTACGGCTACGCCTGCCGCGAAACGGAAGAATACATGCCCCTCGCGCTCATGCTGTCGCACAAAATGTGCAAGCGGCTGGAAGAGGTGCGCAAGAGCGGGCTTTTGACCTATCTGCGCCCCGACGGCAAAGGGCAGGTGAGCGTGGAATACGAGGGCAAAAAGCCCGTGCGGATTTCCGCCGTGGTGCTCTCCTCCCAGCACGACGAAAGCGTTTCGACCGAAACCTTGCGCGCGGATTTGAAAAAACACGTCATCGAGGCGGTTTTGCCCGAAGAACTGCTCGACGGCGACACGGTATATTACATCAACCCTACGGGACGGTTTGAAATCGGCGGGCCCGCGGGCGATTCGGGGCTGACGGGCAGAAAGATCATCGTCGATACCTACGGCGGCAGATGCCCCCACGGCGGCGGTTCGTTCAGCGGGAAAGACCCCACGAAGGTGGACCGCAGCGCGGCGTACATGGCGCGCTACGTGTGCAAAAACATCGTTGCGGCGGGGTTGGCGGAGGAATGCACGCTGGAGGTGGCGTACGCCATCGGCGTGGCGCATCCCGTTTCGGTATACGCCGACACCCACGGCACGGGTAAACTTTCCGACGGCGAGCTTTCGGAAATCGTAAAAAAAGAATTCGATCTGCGCCCCTATTCCATCATCAACACCTTGCAGCTGAGAAAGTCCGGCTACGAAAGGACGTCCGTTTACGGGCATTTCGGAAAAGCAGATTTGAGCTGGGAGCGGCTCGATCGGGCGGAGGATCTGAAAAAATATCTGCATGTTCGGTAAACTCAAGCGGTTTATCGTCGGCGCGGCGTTCGATGCGCATTGGACGTGCGCCGTATGCGGCAGGGAGATTTTCGGCGAGGGCTATTTTTGTAGAGAGTGCGAAAAGCAGCTGCCCGCGATCGGGGAAAATTTCTGCGCGCACTGCGGGCGGGAGCTGGAAACGCCCGCGCCCGTCTGCGAAACGTGCAAAAACCGCCTGACGGAAGTCGACGGCGGCAGGAGCGCCTTCCGTTACGAGGGGAGCGCGCGGGCGCTCGTTAAAAAATTCAAATACGGCGGCGCGAAGTGGCTTGCGGAAGTATTCGCCCTTTCCTTAAGGGAAATTTACGATAAAAGCGGCTTTTCGGCGGACGCGGCGGTTTCCGTGCCGATGTTGAAAAAAGATATTAAAAAGCGCGGGTACAACCAGACCGACGAACTGCTCAGGGCGTTTTCCGCGCTGACGGGCGTGCCCGCGGCGTACCCGCTGGAAAAACGGCGGCTTACGAAACGGCAGGCGACGCTTGCGGGGAAGGACAGACTGAAAAATTTAATCGGCGCGTTCAAAATAACGGACAAGGCGGCAATCGAGGGCAAAACGGTCATGATCATCGACGACGTGACCACCACGGGCGCAACGCTGCAAGCCGTTGCGACGGCGCTGAAAAACGGCGGCGCGAAACGGGTATACGCCCTGACGATCGCCTCCGTATCCCGAAAGGGAGAAGATAAAAATCCTAAAAATCAAGGAGTGGCAAATGGGACTGATTAGGTATATTTTAGGCGGGGAAAACCGGCGCAATCTGCGCAGACTCGACGCGATGAGCGATAAAGTGCTCGCCTTGGAAGGCAAGTACGCCGCGCTTTCCGACGAGGAGCTCAAGGCGATGACGCCCGCGCTCAAAGAGCGGCTGAAAGCCGGCGAAACGCTCGACGATATTTTGTTCGACGCGTTCGCCGTCGTGAGAGAGGCCGCCTCGCGCGTGCTCAACATGCGGCACTATAAAGTGCAGATCATGGGCGGCATCTGTCTGCACCAAGGGCGCGTTGCCGAAATGAAGACGGGCGAAGGCAAAACCCTCGTCGCTACCCTGCCCGCGTACCTCAACGCTTTAACGGGCGAAGGGGTGCATATCGTTACCGTCAACGATTATCTCGCCCGCCGCGACGCCGAGTGGATGGGCAAAATCTATAAATTTTTAAATCTTTCGGTGGGCGTGGTCGTTCCGGGCATGGAGGACGACGAAAAGAGAAAGGCGTACGCCTGCGATATCCTCTACGGCACCAACAACGAGCTCGGCTTCGACTATCTGCGCGACAACTTGAAAACGCGCGTCAATCAAATGGTGCAGCGCCCCCTCGTGTTCGGCATCGTCGACGAGGTGGACTCGATTTTGATCGACGAGGCCAGAACGCCGCTCATCATCTCCGGCAGGGGCAAGGAATCGAGCGAAAAATATCTTTCGGCAAACCGTTTCGTGAAAACGCTCACCCCCGAAACCGACTTTACGGTGGACATCAAGGAAAAGAGCGTGCAGATCACCGAAAGCGGCTCCGCGAAAGCCGAACGCTTTTTCAACCTTCAAAATCTGGCGGACATCGAAAACGCCGACTTGAACCACCACATTCAGCAGGCGCTCAAAGCGCACTATATTTTCAGAAAGGATAACGATTATATCGTCAACGACGGCGAAGTCATCATCGTAGACGAGTTCACGGGGCGTTTGATGATCGGGCGCAGATATTCCGACGGACTGCACCAAGCCATCGAGGCTAAGGAAAACGTGAAGGTGCGCGACGAGAACAAGACGTTCGCCACCATCACCTTCCAAAATTATTTCCGTCTGTATAAAAAACTTTCCGGCATGACGGGCACCGCCAAAACGGAGGAAGAGGAATTCCGCTCCATTTACGGGCTGGACGTTCTGGAAATCCCCACCAACAAGCCGGTCGTCCGCAAGGACATGAACGACGTTATCTATTCCACCGAGCGCGGCAAGCAGAACGCCATCCTCGACGAGATCGAACGCCGCCACGAGGCGGGACAGCCGGTGCTCATCGGCACGGTCACGGTGGAAAAGTCGGAGGAAATTTCCAAACTGCTGTTAAAGCGGCGCATCAAGCATAACGTGCTCAACGCCAAGAACCACGCGAGAGAAGCGGACATCGTGGCGCAGGCGGGCAGGCTGGGCGCGGTGACCATCGCCACCAACATGGCGGGGCGCGGCACGGATATTCTGCT
>QAKE01000029.1 GCA_003343995.1 Bacillota bacterium | reverse complement strand
GGCAACGGTTGGAGGGACGAGGGCGACCATGGCTTGGAGCGTAGGGGGTGCGCCGTCACCGAGAAGGAGAGCGCCCCGGCCAAGCGCGACACGGAAGGCACGCGCATCGCCGACATGGCCTCCATCGCCAAGTACGTGAAGGACCCGGAGGTCAAAGCCATCTTGAAGGCCAAGGACGATGGCAAGAAGGGCGAGCACGGTGGCATCGGCACCACGGCCACGAGGGCGTCCATCCTCGAAAAGCTCAAGGAGCGCGGCTACCTTGAGGAGGTGAAGGGCAAGCTCCGCTCGACGCCGAAGGCGCGTGCCTTCTACCATCTGCTTCCGCCCGAGATTGCAGGCGCGGACGTGACGGCCCGCTGGTGGGTCATCCAGCAGGACGTCGCAGAGGGCAGGGCCGACCCGAACGACCTTGAGCGCAGCGTGGTCGAGGTGTTCCGGGGCCATCAGGACACGGCCTACGTGGGAGCGCACATCGGCTCCGACCGGCCTGTGGTGGGCAAGTGTCCGCTCTGCGGACAGGACGTGGTGAAGTCCGGGAGCGTCTACACCTGCTCGTCCAACAGGAACGAGAGGCAGGAGGACGGCACGTGGAAGCAGGTCGCGGGCTGCGGCTTCAAGCTCTTTGGCTTCTGCGGGAAGAAGTTCACCGAGAGGCAGGCTTCCGCACTGCTCTCCGGCAAGCAGGTGCCCTTGAAGGGCTGCAAGTCAAAGGCGGGCAAGACCTTTGACTGCAAAGTGAGGCTCAAGAAGGACGGCTCGCTGGAACCCATCTTTGACAGCAGGCCCAAGGGCAGGAGCGGCAAGGCAAGGAGGTAAGCCATGGAGACAAGTTGGCATGGGGTCTTCGACATGGACCCCAACGACGTGATTCAGGTGAGGGCCGGTGACTTGCAGGAGTTCCTGCGACAGCAGATGATGGGCGTCACCAACCCCGGCCTCACTGTTGCAACGGCTGATGAGTGCAAGGACAACCTCTCTGAGCTTGCGCAAAGGCTACGTGACTGCAAGCACAGGGAGTTTAATGACGGTATGGATGTCGAGTATGCCATCGAGGAGGCCATCGGTTACAACGGTGGCAGCATCGAAGGTCTCTTTGACAGGCTTGCGGACCTTGTAGAGTCGAGCGAGGCCACCCAGCCGGAGCGTGACGGTGAGACCTTCTGCGAGATTCGCTGGATGCGCGACGACATCTTGGAGGCCGTCAACCGGGCCAGCGGGACGAGCCTCACGCGGGACGGCGGGCGTGCTGGTGAGGTCGAGGCAATCATCGACTCGGTGATTGGCGAGGTACAAAAGCAGCTCCATGACGGGTCCATCGAGGAAGGCTGGGGCATCATCGACTCCCTCATGCCCGAGGAGGCCGTCGAGCGCGCCTTGGAGCTTGACCCGCCTCCTGCACCCGGAAAGGAGGCCGTGCGGGACTGGTACGAGAACAACTACGGCGTCAGCGAGCTGAGCGCGAGGATGAACCCGGACCTCACCTTCGAGGAGGCGCTGCGAGCCGTCCCCCTCGGCGAGAGGTTCTATGACAAACTGTGGGTCAGAGACCCCGGCGTGCGCAAGACCGTCTTCCAAGAGCTTGCCGACCGGTACGGAGTCAGCTACATCGACGTGAACGACGCATGGACGAACATGAGGCCGGTGCCCGGCACCGGCCTGCTCGAACCGGCCTACGGTCCCGGCATCTACGATGAGCTGAACGAGCAGGGAGCGAAGTCCCGTCCCGACACGGCGCTCGTTCGGGACTGGTACGTGCGAACCTACCCAGATGACGAGCTTGGGGAACGGATTGCCCCGACGCTCACCTTCGCTGACGCGCTGCGGGCCGTCCCGAACGGCGGTGGCTTCTACGACGCTCTGGGCGTCGGCGACTCCATCATGCGCGAGCGCGTCTTCGAGGAGCTTGCCGCCCGCACCGGTCTCGACTACGACGACATCTACGAGCACTGGCTCGGCGGGACGCCATGGACCGCGTCACCGGACCCGGCAGGGCGCGTCTCCCTGAGCGGCATGGAGCGCGACAACCGTGCGTCCGCTGACGCCCTCGACGGGCACGGAGCGCCCAGTGACGGTGGGAGGGACGAGCGATGACGGGCACCGAGGCGGCCCCCGTCGTTCCCATGTCCGAAAGCGGCGACCGCGAGCCTCCCGCACCCAGTCAATCCGGGTAAATAAGGTAGAATATGGGGGGACTCTGGAACAGCACCCCTTGACAGAAAGGAAGAGTGATATGCCATCAACAGATGAGAGGGCGCGCGAAGCCCTCGCTCGTATGTTCCCAGTAGATAGGAGTTCCGCTGTATCCATTGACGATGAGGAGAAGGAGGTCGTGCGCCATGTCCTCGCACATGGCGGCTTTGATGAGGTTAAGCGTATCGTTCTGGACAACTGGAACAGGAACTCCCCTGAGACAGCCGCCTTCCCTGACGAGGCCGGGCCGCTGGCTGCCATCGACCGTGAACAGCTCCTCAGAATCGGCGATATGTGTCTGGAGACATATGCCATCGTTGGGTTCGTCAGCAACGATGTCATGCCCTTCGATGCCGCAAAGTCTCGTTTCGAGGCTTTGGAACAGAAAATGGCAAACGAGGTTGCCGATAATCCGGCACTGGACAACCTGATTGACACGAATCAGCAGGATGTTTATGAAGGAGCGCTGAGAGCAATCCAAGCTGAGAATATGTCGTCGAAGAGGTCGGCGGCTAATAATGAGAAAGGAAGCGTGATTCAAATGCCAGAGCAGGCGGCGCAGCAGGACGGGACGAGGGCCGGTTACGCGCACGTGACCATGCCAAACGCCTTCGTGAGGCCCTATACCTACACCGCCAAGGACGGGCGCACCTTCGAGAAGGCATACGTCCACTTCGCGCAGGGCACCAAGGTCAACGGCATCGACGTCGGCGGCTTCTCCTGCGACGTGTTCATGAGCGACCGCATGAAGCAGCAGATTCTCTCCGACGAGCCGGTGACCCTCTCCTTCAAGGCGGACGAGCCGGTGCCCATCTGGAAGGGCAGCAAGAACGACCCCGAGCATCCCTACCAGCGCTTCGAGGTCAACCCGTGGGCGCTGGTGAAGGGCGTCAAGGAGGAGTTCGAGGGCTTCAAGGCCGACAGGGCCGCCGAGCGCGAGGCCGCCAAGGAGCAGGGCGTCTCCCTCAAGGGGATGGAGCAGGACAACCGCGCGTCCGCTGAGGCCCTTGCTGGCCGTGACGCGCAGGACGACCGCCTGCCCGAGACGCGATAGGGGGGTGCGCTGAATGAGGGTCGAGGTCCTGTTCAGGAGCCATCGCTACGAGGAGTTCGACACGTCGCCGCAGACCTGCTCCGAGCCGTATCGCGGCAAGGGCACGGCCATCCTCATGGACTGGAACCTCCACATCGACCTCGACCCCGAGGGCATGGGCATCGTTCTCGTCCAGCACTGGTACGACGGGAGCGTCGGCAGCGGTCAGGGCACGGTGCGGATCGGCGGCGTCGAGGTCCCCGTCGGCGCGCACAAGCTCGGCTGCGCGATGCTGCTGGTGGCCCCGGATGAGCTTTCGGAGGTCGTATGGCTCAAGAAGGACGGTGAGAAGATTCTGTGGCGCGAGGGCGACGACCTCATCAACGGCGAGCGCTTCTTCGCCATGGAACAGCTCTGCTACTCCGACGCGGTAACCAAGTCGGTGAACAAGCGGGCCGTCGCGGTCTTCGACTACCTCTCCAACGCCCATCCCGACTGGGACGACGAGGAGACGGCCCGCGCCATGGGCTACACCGCGTCCGCCATCGAGCGCATCCGGGAGATGGAATACTCGCAGCCGGAGACGTCGGAGGTGTTCGGCACTGATGAGCCGGAAGGCGACACCGGGGAGCCGGAGGATGCGGACGGGGACGGTCCCGCCGCAGCCTTCGACTTCTCGTAGACATACCAGAACATCTGGATTGACAGAAAGGAGAATTTGATGGAACGAATCAGCGGAAGAATCCGACGTGCGTGGAGACGCCGCCCCACCAAGGGGCGCGTCATGCCAGCACTCATGGCCGTCGCGCTCTTGCTGAGCACCGTGGCGACGGCTCTCTCCCCCATCGCGGCCTACGCGGTGGAGCAGACCATCACGGGGACGTGCCACATCGAGGTGGACGACCCCGGACGCAACAACGGCGGCGCGATGCCGCATACCACCTTCTTCGTGACGATGCCCGACGGGCAGGTCATAAACGGGGTGTGCATCGACCATGGGGACTACATCCCGAACGCCGGGGATTACTCCTTCACGGGCACGTGGAACGGTTCCAGCTACAACATCGTGGTGAGCAGCAACTACTGGGCCAACTCCATTTATGACGTGCATCCCATCCAGAGGCCCAGATGGACTGGGGCCAATTATTGCCAGCGCGTCGGCGACTTCACGTGGCTGCCCAGCGGGAACGCTCAGGTCGTGAAGGTGAGCGCCAGCCCGAGCATCACCAACGGCAACGACTGCTACTCGCTCGCCGGGGCCGAGTTCACGTTCTATAACACGAGCGGCAGCCCGGTCGGTACCCTCACCACCAACGCCAGCGGCGTCACCGGCACACTCAGCCTGCCGGTCGGTGACTACACCGTGAAGGAGACCAAGGTGCCGGAGGGGTATCTGGCCGCGCCGGACCAGACGGTCACCATCTCCGCTATGCGGACGACGACGATTACGTTCGCGGACACGCCGTCATTTGACCCAGCCGCGATGCTCGTTGGGAAGTTCGATGGAGAAAGAACTTATACTGAACTTGAAGGGAACCTCCCGCAGGGTTCCGCATCACTCGCCGGTGCCGAGTTCACGGTCGAGTATTACGACACGCTCGACTACGGGGACTATGACGCCCTCAAGGAGGCTGGTATCGAGCCGACCCGCTCGTGGGTGGTAAGAACCGACAGCGACGGATATGCTCGACTAAGCAATGACTATGTTGTGTCTGGCGACGAACTGTTTGTTGGACCTACGGGGTCTACTGTGCTTCCTAGGGGCACTGTTGTTGTATATGAGTCCAAAGCCCCGGAAGGATACCTGCTGAATGAAGACTCCCTGAGCTTCCAAAAGATTCAGGAGGAGCCGACTTCTGCTGTTATCACCTATAACACCCCGCAAGTTCCCGAGAACGTGTACCGTGGCGGCGTGGCCGTTCAAAAGCTGGACTCCCAGACCGGCACGACCCCGCAAGGCGACGCCAACTTCTCGGGCATCACCT
>QAKE01000080.1 GCA_003343995.1 Bacillota bacterium | reverse complement strand
TGGAGCTAAACTAAAAAAGTGGACAAGAAAGGGAGAAAGATGATACAATAAAATACACACAAAAGGAGCAACAAAAAATGGCAACCGGAAACTATCCAAAGTACACCGACGAATTCAAAAAGAGTATCGTCACGCTTCATCAGAACGGAAAAACCTTAACCCAACTTTCCAAAGAGTATGGTATCTCCATGAGTGCTCTTTCCAAGTGGGTGCGCAATTTTTCCGAAGTGAAGATCGATGAAGATACCGTCGTTACCGCACAGCAAATCAAAGAACTTCAAAAACGCAATGCTATGCTTGAAGAGGAGAACCTCATCTTAAAAAAAGCGATTGCAATCTTCACTCCACACTCAAACAGAGATTAACTGCCGTTTATCAACTTAGATTCCAGCATCGGCTCAATCTTCTTTGCAAGGTACTTCGCGTGAACCGCAGCACTTACTACAAGCATTTCTTTTCTAAGGCAACTCCGCCAAGAATTTCCGAGAATCAAACAATCAAGTCCTACATATTGCAAATCTGTTCCGAACACGATATGCGGCTTGGCGCTTACAAGATTCAGTACCTTCTTCGCTGTGACTATTGCATTAACATCAGTATAGGTCGAGTGTACCGACTGATGAACAGCCTGCATCTTCCGCGTATTCCCACACGTAAACCGCCTAAATTCAAGTATATTCAGTCGCTTTTGGATATGAATAACGTCCTTAAACAGGACTTTCATCAATCCGCACCCAATCTCGTTTGGTGCAGCGATATCACTTACTTGCGCGTACAAAATCGCTTTTACTATCTTTGCGTTATCATTGACTTATTTTCCCGAAAAGTCATTGCTCACAAACTCGCAGCTAAAGCCGATGCCCGATTGGTAATAGATACTTTTCTCGACGCTTTTGCAAAACGCGGGTATCCGCAAGGCCTTATGTTTCATTCAGACAGAGGTGTTCAATATACTTCTTTGGCTTTTCGCAAAGTGTTGGATAACTGTCATATCGTACAGTCTTTTTCAAAAAAAGGTCACCCTTACGACAATGCCGTTGCGGAATGTTTCTTTAAGTACCTGAAACTCGAAGAAACCAACCGTCGCTTTTTTAAGAATTTCGATGAACTGTATTTGTCTGTTTTTGCATATATTGACGGTTATTACAATTCTAAACGTCCGCACTCTTCTCTAGGTTTACTTACGCCCAATCAATTTGAGCAAAAATTTTTCAGCGCATATAACAACTGATGCATCTGTTGTTATATGCCCACACACTAATTTTCTCTCTCTTTCTGTCTACTTTTTTCTCTTTTTTGTGTCCATTTACTTGACTATAGTCCATATCACAAATCTTTTATTACCTTTATCGCCACGCCTTGTATAATTAGGTCTTTAACAAAAATATCTTTCATTATAGGATTTTCGGGATGCAAACGAACTCTATGCTTACTGGGTTCATTATAATACCGTTTCAAAGTTACTTCATTTTCCACTAATGCAACAATGATATCACCGTCATCAGCAGTTTCCTGCTGTTTAACCAGTACCAAGTCCCCATCGTCTATTCCCGCCCCTATCATTGAGTTACCACAAGCCGAAAGCAAGAAAGCTTTCCTGGTGTCACCCAAAAATGCTAACGGAAGTTTCAAGTACCCCTCAATACACTCAACTTCTTCCGCCAATGGTCCGCATGGCACATACCCGATTTTCGGAACATTAACCGTTTGGCTACCTATCATTGTAGTTAATTCTGTAGCATAGCCATCTTCATTACGTTCCAATATTCCGTCTTCAGCCATTGAAATCAAGTATCTTTGTACATTGCTTTTACTCATGCCAACTGTTTCGGATATTTCACGAACACTCGGTGACCTGTCATTCGCTTCATAGAACGATTCAATGCACCTCTTTATTTCCTTGATTTTTTCATCGCTTTTCGTTCTCATGTTTGTTCCTTTTTCAATACGGGACACTTTGTCCCACTTACACCACTATTATAACATACGAACATTTGTTTGTAAATAGCTTACTGCCATTTTTTTTACCTTTTTTCTTATTAATTTTTGAAAACAAAGAAACATCGCAAGATTCCCAAAGCGATGTTTCCATAATACAAAAATTCAGTTGCTTAAGAAAAATATTAATCCGAAATATCATCAAATATTGGATCATCGAAAAATTCTTTCAATGGTGTTTCAACTTTCGGTTCAGTTTTAAACTGTGTCTAAAATGTCTTCCAACATTTTTCTTTCATAAACCGCATGATATAAGCAATATCTTCCCCTTCATAGTATTTTACAAGTAATTGTTTGAATTTAGGTACTTCTTTTTCAGGGATTACGATAAACCCGCCACCGTGTGCAATGAGATAATGGTTAGCAAATATAACCGATGCTCTTTTATTGCCATCGAGAAAAATTTGCGTTTTCATGCAATATAAACACAGCTCAATTGCTTTTTCAATATCATCGCTTTCCTTTGCCACTATCTCTGTAATTCTATCCTTGACGTCAAACTCATTCGGCAACGGCGGTACATACGATGTTCCTCCTATCGTTACGGGCACTCCCCTTATTCTGCCTCCTTCCATAAAAAAGCCTTCATTTACAAGTCTTGCAATATGGCAAAGTAAGTAGTAGGTCTGTCCCCCAAGCTATAAACTTTTTGATATTCATACTTTTCTTTTAGCTCATGCAAATCTCTCAAATTAGACTTTTCATAGGTTCGTAAAACCTTAAATTTAGACTTTTCGTGGAATGCACACAAGGTTCTAATCGCCAAAATAGTTGTTTCCTTTATGGCAGTATTTTGTTTGGGTTGTACCGCCAAAAGGTATGATTGTCCAAAAATACCATATTTTGTGCCGAAAAAGCCCCCAAAAAGGCATATTTAGTGTTAGACTTTTATCGCTCAAACAACGGGTTCTATGACGTTGACGTTTTCGTCGAATTCGGGATAAACGAGCCCCGTGCCGCTCTTGAACCTGCCGCATTTCCTGCTCTCCAGCTGGTCGGCGGAAAGGGTGCTTTCCAGCAGCGCGACCTCCTTTTTATCGAGAAATGGATTGTCCGACCAGTCCATGAACTCGTACCACACCTCTTTGGAGCGGGAAACGTTCAGATAGATTTCCTCGTAAACGAAGGTCAGCCCTTTGAGCGGCGTCATCGTGCCGAAAATATCCCCCTTTTTGTCGAGCACGCGCATACGGCATTCTTCGTAAATCTCCTTGGGCGGCTCTTCGTCGAACCACACGAAATCGAGAGAGCTCCCCTGAAACTTTTCCCGCCCCTGATCGCACGTTTTGAACCCGATGACGGAAACGCCCCCGAACACGTTTTTGATTTTGAGCTGATCGACGACGCCGTATTCCGGCGCGTCCTTTCTGCCGGAGAGCATGACGACGTCCTCGATCCAGTCGGGGCGGATATAGCGGAGCAGTTTTTTCTGCGCCACGTCCCGCTGCACCTGCGCGGAAAGCGACACCACCCAGCCGAACACGTCTTTGCGGTTTTCCCGATAGGGATGAACGCCCCGCGCAAGGTAGGCGCATTCCGCCGCGCCGCACTCCGTTTTGCCCGTGCGGTTGCCCCCGAACACCCAGCGGTTGCGCTTTTTGCACTTATGAAAGGCGAGCTGTTTTTTGTGTATCCTTCCGCCGGTATTGTATCTTGCGAGATTGTCCGCCGCCCGCCGTTTCGCCAGCTCCCGTTCGATTTGCAAAAGCCGCGTTTTTCTTTCGTCCATTTCGCCAAAACTCCCCAAAATAAAGCATATTTTTCCCCGCCGCCGACGAAAAATACTGTTAAAATATTTATAATTATGATTATAAAACGCGCGCTGTGCGCCGCGCTCGCCCTCGCCTTTATATTTGCCGCAACCGCCTCGCCGCCGATCAAAACCGACGCGCTTTCGGCGTACGGCAGGGCGATCGAGCGCGACGTCGGCTTTTACAAGGATCCGCAGGCGAAGGAACTGCTCTTTTACCTGCCCTATACGTATTACGTGAAGATCGACGAGAAAAGCGAAACGATTTCCCGCGCGGAGCTCTTTTCCGGCGGTTATTCCACCCCCGCCATCGACGGCTACGTATACACCGCCGATCTCTATTACGAGGCGGACGCGCCCGTTTCGCCCTTCTTTGAAAAGACGCTGACGACCGCCGCCCCCGCCGGACTTTACGCCGACTGCGAGGGAAAACAGCTGCTACGGCACATCTTTGAAAACCGCACCCTGAAATTTTACGGCTGCGCCTACGACGCCGACGGCAACGCCGTCTACTTCGTCGACTACAACAACGAGCTCGGTTACGTGAAGGAAGAATGCGTTTTCCCCTTTGAAATCGCGCCGCACCCCACGCCGCTGCCCGTCACCGAAGAACCCGAACCGACGCCGCCGCCCGAAGAACCGACCGCCCCCGAAGAGGGGCTCGGCTTGAAAATCGCCGTCATCGTGTCGCTGGTGCTCGCCGTCGCCGTCATTTTGGTGTTTTCCGTGCGCCCCGCCAAAAAGAAGGAGGAATTTTACGAGGAAAGCGCCTATAACGACAACGAATACCGCTGACGGCGTTCGCCGCTTTACCATCGATCATACGCCCGCCGCGCGCTTCGCGGCGTTCCCGCCGAGGCGGAGCAGCTTTATCTGCTCCGCCTTTTCTTCGCTCTTTTCGATGCGCCTAACCAACTCGCGGATAAATTCCATCGGCAGATAATCGCGGCAAAACGCTTCCTCGTTCAGCCCCTTTCTTTCGAGGTTTTTGCAAAAACGCTCCAAAAGGCGGATTTGCGTGCGGAAATACTTTCTGCCCGCAACGTCGAAATTTTCAAAGTAGCTTTTGGGCTTGCGCTTGAAATACTTATATTCGAAATATTTCATTTCCTCCTCCGAAAAGGACGCGAGCGCCGCCTCGGCAACGCTTTTCAATTCCAGCAGCAATTCCTTTTGCCTGATGTTTTCCACGATGCGCTCCGCCTGCGAAAGACAGCTCGTCGTATCGGAAAAAGAGGCGAGCGCTTTTTGCAGGACGATGTCGTCGATTTGCTTTACCACCCCTTCTATCCCCGAATAAATGTACAAAATCGCCTTTGCGTAACAATTCATAAAAACGCCTCCTTTTTGCCTGTTTTTGTGCTTTTTTGCCGGTTACACGCCCATTATATCGGTAAAAAATTCGCAAATCAACGTTCTATGACAGCGCAATCGGATTTTTTGAACAAAAACATTTGTTTGCCGTCAGTAACCCGTTGACTTTTCTTTTTTTCCCGTTATAATGGATAAATACGAACATTTGTTCGCATATATCGTAATAAAATAAACCTGACAATATGTGTCATGTTTAAAAGATTTTTCCAAAATTTTACAGAGAGAAAAAGCGCGCCGCGCGATAAGGTTTTCCCCCGCCGTAAAAAAATGCGCGAAAGCGTTCGACAATTTTCGCGTTATGTGGTAAAATAAATTTACGCCCCGTTTCTTGAAAAGAAACGACGCGCAGGGGAAGAATATGAAGTTGAAACAAACTTACCGAAAATTTATTTTACTGTTTACGGCGGTATTTCTTTGTACCGTTTCGGCGGCATTTGTACCCGCCGCGGCGCGCGCCGAAGAACCGCTTACGGCAAAAACCGACATCGAACTGCCGTCGTCCTATCTCGAATACCGCGAGCTCGACGCCCCGCGGGACGTTTACCACGACGACGAGGTGACGGCGATTATCGAAGGGGCGGAAAACAATAAAACGCTTACCGTTTTTTACGAAAACGCGTTTTCCTGCACGGAACTGCAAAATGCCGCGCAAATCGCAAGGCTCGGCGATTATCTCGTTTATCAGCAGGATTCGTCTTTCTTTGCCTATTCGCTCGAAAACGGCGTTTCCGCCCAGATTACCGACAGCAACGGCTCGGTCATTACGGGAAGCTATTTTTGTATGAACAGAAAATATTTTCTCGTATTTTCCACAAACCTCATTAAGCTTTATACCTTCGACGCCGAAACGCTGATTTTTACCAATACGGATAAAACGATCACCGCGAACGCCACGTCCAATCCTATCGCCATCAACGAAAACAATCTGCTTTTCTATTTTAACGACGGAAAGCTCTATCGCCGCAATGTGGAAATCGACGTTTCGCCCGAGCTCTGTGAAGGAACGTATACGGCAACCACCGACTCGAGAATGATTGCGGACGACAGATATTTGTTTATTTCCTCCTCCAACGGCGTTTATCGGTTAAACGTCAACGGCAAGGAAGAAGCGGTTTTGATTCTCGAAAAAAAGTCTGCGGAAACGGACATTTCGGATTTGACCTCGCCTACGGGGCTGGCGTTCCGCAACGGCAACGTGCTCGTATGCGATACCGCGTGCGATAAAATCGTGGAATTCGGTTACGACGAGGCGGAACAAGGCTACCGTTACAGCGGTTTTGCCATCACCACCACGGCGAACGCCGCAAATCGGCTCACGCCCGTCACTTCCGTGATCTCGTTATATCGGGAGGATTTGGCGATTTTAAGCGATTTTGCCATCACGCTGAACGAAAACGGAAACTACCGACAGGTGCAGCTGGAATCCCTTCAGTTGAATTATACGCCCACGCAATTGGTCATCGGCGCAAAATATATTTGCCTTGCAAATCTGCGCAATCTTACCTTTATCGACCGCGCAACGCTCGCCGCGGTAAATTGCGACGCCACGGATATGCGCCCTAGCGCCGTGAGTTATTCCAACGGTTTTTATTATGTTCTCAGCGACAGCGCCGTATATTCCTTCGATGAAGAAACGCTGACGCCCGCGCGCATAACGGACCGCTCCCGATATTCCAGCGACGATACTGTCGCCGCCGACGTGGACGGAAACATTTATGTATGCAACAATTCGGAAGTTACAAAATACGCAAACGGCATCGAGCAGAATTATAAATATTATTTCTCCTCCCGCCCCCTCGATATCGGCGTCGATCTGAACGGCAACGTTTACGCGTTGCTTTCCGGCAACCGCATCGAATACTATAAGGACGGGGTGCGCAAAACGAGAACGCTCGAACTGCACGAACAAAACCTGCCCGCCGCCCCCGAGGCGACCGCCATGGCGATGAACTTCGACAATGACAAAATTTACTTCCTCTTCAACGGGCACGGGTTGATTCTCTCCACGACCGACGCGGAAAACGACAGCGTGACAAACGTTTCCGTGCCGGAGGACTTCACCCTGACGGGCGTCGGCGTGGAAGAACCGGAAACCTTTGAAACCGTAACGCCCGCAACGGGCAAAAATCTGTTTTTGGTGAGCGAAACCGCCGAAGCGGGCGGTAAATTCCAATACCTCTCCCTCGCGCACGCGGACGGGAAAGAATATGTTTACGGCGGAGAAACGCAGGGCTTTTACATATTGCTCGGCGAGGAAACCGCCCTCGTGAAAAAAAGCGACGCGCAAAAAGAAAGCGGTTACGTTGCGGCGGAGGGCGCGCGCGCCTACGCGGCGACGGCGGTCAATATGTACTACCGCCCCGTGCTTACCGCCGACGGCAGATACGCCCTTGCGCTTTCCGAGCGGCTGCCCGCCCAGCGGGAAATCACGGTATACGGCAAAGTAAGCGTAAACGGACGGGAATTTTATTACGCCGCCGACGGTGAAACGAAGGGCTACGTCCCCGCCGATTTCGTCACCTTCGAGCTTTCCGAAATGCCGCAGACCGACGAATACGCCCCGCAAGTGCTCGACGCGGGCAAAAAGGGCGTGACGGTTTACGCCGACCAAGCGCTGAGCGCCGCCGCCGAAACCTTGTACGAAAACACCGAAGTCAAGGCGTACGCCACCGACGCGGAAAACGTATTTTACGTGGAATACACCCGCGCGGACGGCACGACGGGCAGCGGCTACGTTTCGGGGGACAGTTTTTTAATCAAGGGCAGGCACGCGGTGCGGAACGCCGTCATCATCATTCTGGTATCGCTTTCCGTGGCGGCGACCTCCTTTTACTTCATCAACCGCAAAATAAAAAATAAAAGCTGACAGACGTTAAAAAAAGGCGCGCCCGCGATGCGGGCGCGCCTTTTTTTATGCCTTTTAAGTATAAGCCGATCAAAACTGTTCCTTGACCGCGCCGAAAAGGTGCGGCACTTGGGCGACGATGCCGAATTCCCCGTCCAAATCGAAATGTTCCGCATTCTCGCAGGTGGCGAGCTTGCCCACGGAAACCTCGTACGCGGTGAGCACCCGCACGTCCGTTTCGGTAAATTTCTTTTGATATTCGCGGCTTTGAATGCGCCCCGAAAGGGAAATTTTTTCGCCCACGGCAAGGTTTTTTACGTAGCGCGCGTTTCTGCCCCATGCGATGCAGGGGATATAATCGCTCTTGTTATACGAGCGGTTGACGGCGACGAGCAGATCGGCGATTTCGCGGTTGAAGGGCGTCGTGCGGTATACCGGCGGCTTGCACAGATACCCCGCAAGCACGATGTTGTTGGGGTTGCGCCCCAGCATATCGTCGAAGATTTCCCGCACGAACACGGTGAGCAGCAGCTTGCTGCGCCCGTCGATGAGCTTGTTGTAGCTTCTGAACTGCCCGAAGGCGTTGAGGGTGCTGCCGACCTTGAGATTTTTATCGGCGATCAGCCGCTCGGAAATCGTTACCGGCAAAACGTCCGCCTGCCCCGAAAGACGGGGAATGGAAACCTTCATTTCGTAAAACCCCTCGCCGTATACTTCGTGGGAAAACTCCGCGTCCCCCACGATCACGCCGCTCAAAAATACCCTGTTGTTTCTGTCAGTGAAATAATCCATCTCTTTTCTCCTTATTGTTTATTACTGCGCTTGAGCCGGCTTTTGCGTGCCGTCCGCGCCCATAATATAATTGTCCTTATAAATCAAGTCGTAAATAGTAACGAACTCGTAGCCCGCGTTCTTCAGCGCGTCGATGATGTCAGGCAACGCCTCCGCGGTATGCAGTCCGTTGTTATGAAACAACACGATCGAGCCGTTTTTCACCTTCGGCACGACGCGGTTGTAAATTTCCTTTGCGGAAAGGTTTTTCCAATCCAGCGAATCGACGTCCCACTGAATGGTGTAAAGCCCCAGCTCCTTTGCCGTTTCCACCAGCGTATCGTTATAATCGCCGTAGGGCGGGCGGAACACGTTGACGGGTTTGCCCGTGATCTTTTCGATCGCTTCCTTGGAAGTGGAAAGCTCCTTTTTCACCGTCGCCTTGTCGAGCTTGCTCATATAGGGGTGGGTGGCGGAATGGGTGCCCAGATCGTGCCCCATATCGGAGATTTTTTTCACGTAATCCCCGTGCTTTTCCGTCCAGAACTCCACGCAGAAAAAGGTGGAGATCACCTCTTTTTCCGCCATGGTGTTCAACAGCGAATCGGTGTATTCCGTACCCCACGCGCAGTCGAAGGAGATGGCGATTTTCTTTTCCTCCGTTTCCACGCGATAGATGGGCAGTTTGCGCGTTTTGGCAAAAGCGCCCTCCGCGCCGCCGAAGGCGATAAAGCCCGCCGTAACGGAAACCGTCAAAAGGATGGCAGCCGTCAAAATCGCGGCAAGCGTTTTTTTCTTAACGATGAACACTTTCATTATAAATTTTCCCGTACCCGATATTTTATCTCTTTTTCGTTTAGAATGTCGAAGATTGTCGAAACGACCGTCTTGTCCATTTCCGCCGACAATTTATGTGTATTCCGCACCGCGATAAAATATGCCCGACGTAAGACCGATTTTAAAATACACGAAATCCTCGTATTTTCACAATCACGCCGAAAAACATGTATAATATTAAATATGAGTTTAGCAAACAATATCAAAACATTACGCAAAAAAAACCGCTTATCGCAAGCGGAACTTGGCAAAATCATGTTCCTAAGCCAAAATGCCATCTCATCGTGGGAACGCGGACTGACGAAACCATCCGTAGACGAAGTATCGACGCTTGCCGATCTTTTTGAAGTATCCGTAGACGAATTGTTGGACAGAATATAAAACCCCCGCCCTATCGGGCAGGGGTTTCGCTTTAAAATCGTGCGCCCCCGCGGCAGTTGCCGCGGGGGCGTGTTATTTTATCAGTGCAATTTATTTTATCGTTTTATTTTTTATTCAGCCATGCGGTAAACTCCGCGTACGGCTCCTGTTCCAACGTAAAGTCCTTGCCCGAAAGATAATCCGCCGCGTGCTTGCCGCAGATTTCCCCCAGCACGCAGAACGCGGGGTTGTTGTAATGCCCTTCGTAAAAAGTGAACCCGTCTTTTTGCAGCAGTTCGCCCGTGGCGCGGGTGAGCATCACGAAAAAGGGATTTTCTCGGCAGAGCTTTTCCTGCGCCGCGAGTATGGGAAAATCCCGCTCGTCGCCGGCAAACCGCCCCACCCGTATCACGAAAAACTTTTCGATGCCGATATCCGCTTTCAAATCCGCCCCGAAAGCGGCGAGCAAGTTCATATAAGTTTCTTCGTCGGTGCGTTCCAGCGCGTCGCTTTCCCCTTGCAAAAACACGGCGTATTTATGCGCGGCGTTTTCTTTGCCGAGCTTTTCGACGGCGGCGCGGAATTTTTCCGTAACCAAACGGTACGGCTCTCCGCCCTTCTGCCAATAGGAAATCGTCGTCGAGCCCTTCGCCGCGTGCACGGCGAGTGACTGTTTGCCGCTTTCCTTGCAGTACGCGTCGCAAAAATACGGAGGGAGCGAACCGCCGCCCTCCCACGCGCCGAGCAGGGCGTCGCTCAAATCGCACTTGCCTTCCCCGCCGCCGAAGGCGATATTCTCCCCCACGGGGTGGCAAAGCGGCTTGATTTTATCGCTTAAAAAGAGGTATTCCTCCGCGCCGTTCACCGCCTCGTTGGGGTTCGGCAAACTGCCCGTCTGCCCCTGCATATTGCTCTGTCCCAAAAACAAAAAGATGTCTTTCATGGTTTTTCCCCGTCTTTTTTTTCTTTACGCGCCGCTATCGCGCTTTCCGCTTTATTGTAAAGTTTGTTGCCGAAATACGCGACGGCAAACCCGATCGCCGCGCCGATCGCCGCCCCCGCGAGCACGTCCGTTACATAATGCACTCCGAGATAGAGCCGCGAAAACGCGATGAAAAACGCCGCGAGAAAGCTCCACGCCCCCTTGCCCTTAAAGAAATAGGTAAGCGCCGCCGCCCCGCAGAAGGAGATGGCGGAATGTCCCGAGGGAAAGGAATAATCGTCGGGAAGCGGATAGCCGATTTCCGCGAGAAAAACGCGCAGCGCCGGTTCTTCGTCGAAGGGGCGCGTCCTTGCGACGACGTTTTTCAAAAACACGTTTACGATTAAAAAATCGACGAGCAAAGCCGCCGCCGTAACGACGCCCGCCCTGCGCGTCTTTTTGAAACACAACAAAACGATTGCCGCCGCAATGCACACCGCGCCCCATTCCCCGATGTAGGTGAAAAACAGCATTACCGCCGTTAAAACGGGGGTGTGCAAGCCGGCAATTGCCTGTAAAATCGAAATTCCCATCAAACCTCCGGCTTGGGGATCTTCACCGCGGGTTCGGTGTCGAACAGCGTCCACGGATAGTTTTCCTTGGGCGGCTGCGCGCGGAACACAAGGCGTTCCTTCGACACGGGGTGGGTGAAAGCGAGGTGATACGCCCATAACGCCAGCTGACCTTTCACCGCCTTTTCGCCGCCGTAGCGCATATCGCCGTAAAGCGGGCAGTTGATGGAGCTCATCTGCACGCGGATCTGATGACTTCTGCCGGTATGCAGCCGCACCTCCGCCAGCGCGAGGGCGTTTGCCGTCTGCAAAATGCGATAATCCAGCTCGGCGTACTTCGCCCCCGTGGTGGTGGCGGTCGCCACGTACACCATATTGTTGATGGGGTTTTTCTTGAGATAATTTTTCAGCGTGGCGCTCTGCTCCTTCGGCGTATCGACGAGCACGGCGAGATAGCGCTTTTCAAAATCGCCGTTTTTCATCTGCTCGGAAAGCCGCGCCGCCGCCTTGGAGCTTTTGGCGAACACCATCACCCCGCCCGTGGGGCGGTCCAGACGGTGCACCAGCCCGATATACACGTTGCCCGTCTTGTTGTACGTCGTTCTCACGTACTCCTTCACCGCGGAAAGCAAATCAAAATCCTTGCTTTCGTCCTCGCAGGTGGGCATGTTCTGCGGTTTGAGCACCACGATGACGTGGTTGTCCTCGTATAAAATCACTAAATCTTCCATAATTTTCACCTCTTCTGCGCGCGCCACAGCCCGCTGCAGCCGCACGGCAACACGATGCCTTCTTCCGTTTCCAGTCCCACCTCGTACGCCTCGGCGGCGCCGCGGTTTCCCAAATTGAGTTTGAGAATGTTTTCCAGCACCTGCGGCTGCAAGCCGGTGGTGTAGGAGTTGATGAGGAAGAACAGCGGCTCGTCGGAAAGCACCTCCGCGCAGAGCTTCACCAGCGGGTAAAGCTCGCTTTCCAGCTTCCACATTTCGCCGTTCGGCCCCCTGCCGTAGCTCGGCGGATCCATGATGATTGCGTCGTATTTTTTGCCGCGGCGGATTTCCCGCTGAACGAATTTTTTGCAGTCGTCCACGATAAAGCGCACCTTGGCGTTCCCCAGCCCCGAAAGCCGCAGGTTTTCCCCCGCGCGCTCCACCATGTTTTTCGCCGCGTCCACGTGGCACACGCTCGCCCCCGCCGCCGCGCAGGCGACGGTCGCGCCGCCCGTATAGGCGAAGAGGTTGAGCACAGAAATTTCCCTGCCCGCGCCCCGAATGAGCCCGTCCATGATGTCCCAGTTGACCGCCTGTTCGGGGAACAGCCCCGTGTGCTTGAAGCCCATGGGCTTAACTTTGAATTTTAAATTGCGGTAGCCGATCGTCCATTCCTCGGGAAAGGATTTCAGCTTTTCCCAATTGCCGCCGCCCCCGCGGCGCAGATACTTCGCCGCGAGCGCGGGATATTTTTCCAGCTCTTTCGCGGCGGGCCAAATGACCTGCGGATCGGGGCGCAGCAGCACCACGTCCCCCCACCGTTCCAGCTTATACCCGTCGCCGGTGGCGATCACGGAATAATCCGTCCACTTTGCCGCCTTCATGCTTTTTCGATGGAAACGTTGCACGTTTCGCCGTTGATGTCGAGCTCGCGAGCAAAGCCGCCGCCCTCGGTGAACGACACCTTTTCCGCCAGCACCGCCGCGGCGATGCCGCCCTTAACGAAAAGCGAGCGGAGATAGTCGGACGCCGTAACGTACACGTTGATTCTGTCGGTCACTTCAAAGCCCGCGTCCTTTCTCATCGTCTGGATTTTGGAAACGAGCTCCCGCTCGTTGCCCTCGTCGATGAGCTCCGGCGTGAGCGTAGTGTCGAGCACCGCCGTCACGCCCTTGTCGCTTGCCGAAACGTAGCCCTCGGGGCTGAAGGAGGAAATCAGCAGATCCTCCGCCGCGAACTCGAAGTCCGCGCCCTCGAAATTCGCCTTGTAAACGCCGCCTTCCTTCACGGCGTTCACCACCGCCGCGGCGTCGCACGTTTCCAAAAATTTCTTCACGAGCCCCAGCTGCTTGCCGTATTTCGGCCCTAAAGTTTTCAGCTGCGGTTTTAAGCTGTATTGCACGAACTGCCCCGCGCTTTCGAGATATTCCACATCTTTCACGTTCAGCTCGTCCTTGGCGATATTCAGAAGCTCGCCGCCGATATCGATTTTCCGCTCGGCGGAAACATACAGTTTTTTCAGCGGCTGGCGGTTTTTCAGCGCGCCGGCGTTGCGGCACGCTCTGCCGAGCGCGACGACGGCGAGCACGTCCTCCATGCCGTCCTCCAGCGCGGCGTCGATATAGCTTTCCTCCGCCGCGGGGAAGTCGCAAAGGTGCACCGATTCCGGCGCGTTCTTATAAAACGCCGGCACGAGGTTTTGATAGATGCTTTCCGCGATAAAGGGAGTATAGGGCGCAACCAGCTTGGAAAGGGTGACGAGCACGGTATACAAAGTCGTATACGCCGCCTCCTTGTCCTCCGTCATCTCCTTGCCCCAATAGCGTTCCCTGCCGCGGCGCACGTACCAGTTGGAAAGCTCGTCCACGAACGCCTGAATGGCGCGGCTGCTTTCGAAAATTTTATACTCCGCGAGATACGCGTCGGTCTTTTTCACCAGCGTGTTGAGCTTGGAAAGCACCCACTTATCCATGAGCGTGAGTTTGCATTTGCTCAAATCGTGCTCGGCGGGATTGTATTTGTCGATATTGGCGTACAGCACGAAGAAGGCGTACGTGTTCCACAGCGTGCCCATGAATTTGCGCTGTCCTTCCGACACCGCCTCCGCCGAAAAGCGGGAGGGCAGCCACGGCGCCGAGCCGGTATAGAAGTACCAGCGCACCGCGTCCGCGCCCTGTTTATCCAAAACGTCCCACGGGTTGACGACGTTGCCCTTGTGCTTGCTCATCTTCACGCCGTTCTTGTCGTTGACCAGCCCCAAAACGATGCAGTTTTTAAAGGAGGACTTTTCAAAGAGCAGGGTGGAAATGGTAAGAAGGGTATAGAACCACCCGCGCGTTTGGTCGAGCGCCTCGGAGATGAAGTCCGCGGGGAAATGCTTTTCGAATTCTTCCTTGTTTTCAAACGGGTAGTGCAGCTGCGCGAAGGGCATGGAGCCGGAATCGAACCAGCAGTCGATGACCTCCTTTTCTCTGACGTACGTACCGCCGCATTCGCACGTCCATTTACATTCGTCGATATACGGGCGGTGCAGTTCGATATCCCCGTCGATACGGCAAAGCTCTTTTAATTCCGCCTTGCTGCCGATCACGTGCATTTTGCCGCACTTATCGCAAATCCACACCGGCAGGGGCGTACCCCAATAACGCTCGCGGGAAAGTCCCCAGTCGATGACGTTTTCCAAAAAGTTTCCCATTCTGCCGTGCTTGATGGTTTCCGGCATCCAATTGACCGATTCGTTGCCGGCGAGCAGCTTATCCTTGATCGCCGTAACCTTGATAAACCAGCTGGAACGGGCGTAATATAAGAGGGGCGTGTCGCACCTCCAGCAGAACGGATAGGAGTGCTCGTACATGAGCTCCTTCACCAGCCTGCCGTCGGCTTTCATGTCCTCGATGATCAGTTTGTCCGCGTCCTTGCAGAACACGCCGGCGTAACGGCCGCAGTTTTGCGCCATACGCCCCCTGTCGTCCACGAGCTTCACGAAGGGCAGACCGTACTTTCTGCCGATCTCCGCGTCGTCCTCGCCGAAGGCGGGCGCGATATGCACGATGCCCGTGCCGTCGGTGAGCGTAACGTACGCGCCGTTGGTGATATAATACGCCTTTTCCTTGAACGTTCCCTTGGCAAAGGGGAAGAGCGGCAGATATTCCTCGCCCTCGTATTCGCTCCCCTTTTTGGTGGAAATCAGCGTATATTCCTCGAACAGCGAGGAAATGAGGGCGTTCGCCATCACGTACCGTTCGCCGTTTACTTCGATTTCGGAATAATCCTCCTCCGCGTTCATGCAGAGCGCCACGTTGGAGGGCAGCGTCCACGGCGTCGTCGTCCACGCGAGGAAATACTTATCCTCGTTTTTCGCCTTGAACCGCACGAAAACGGATTTTTCCTTGACGTCCTTGTATCCCTGCGCCACTTCGTGGCTGGAAAGCGCCGTGCCGCACCGCGGGCAATAGGGCACGATCTTGTGCCCCTTATACAAAAGCCCCTTGTCGGCGATTTGCTTGAGCGCCCACCATTCGCTTTCGATATAATTGTCCTCGTAGGTAACGTAAGGGTGTTCCATATCCGCCCAGAAGCCCACGCGTTCGCTCATGCGCTCCCATTCGTTTTTGTATTTCCAAACGCTTTCCTTGCACTTGGCGATAAAGGGCTCTATGCCGTATTTTTCGATTTCCTGCTTACCGTCGATGCCGAGCGCCTTTTCCACTTCCAGCTCCACCGGCAGACCGTGGGTGTCCCACCCCGCCTTGCGCAGCACGTGATAGCCCTTCATCGAGCGGTATCTCGGAATGATGTCCTTGATGGCGCGCGTTAAAATATGCCCGATGTGCGGCTTGCCGTTGGCAGTCGGGGGACCGTCGTAAAAGGTAAATTCTTCCTTGCCTTCGTTCTGCGCGCGGCTCTTTTCCGCAATGCCGTTTTCCTGCCAGAACTGCAGAATTTTTTCTTCTTCGCCGACGAAATTGAGCGAAGTGTCTACTTTTTTATACATTTGCCCTGCTCCTTTTGGTAAATAAAAAAACAGCCCCGTCTCCGAGAAAGAGACGAACCTGTTGTCCGCGGTACCACTCTTTTTTGCATGATTGCACGCTTGAACCCTTAACGCGGGATACGCGCGCGGTTACTGCGATTTTCCCCGCGCGGGCTGAAAGGGGATATTTTTACGGGTGTATGTTGCCGCCTCGCACCGCCGCGGCTCGCTGGAAACGCATTTCCGCAAAAACCTGTCCTTTATAAACGCCTTTTCTTCAAATTTAAGTAGATTATACAAAATTTTACGGAAAATGTCAAAGTATTTGCGAAATGTTTTGCAAATTGACTTGCCATTTTCGATAATTTCGGGTAAAATGAATGTACTGCGCTAGGCGGGGAGCCAGCGGTGCCCTGAACCCGCAATCCGCTACAGCGGGGCTGAATGTCCCCCGCGGCTTACGATGTGTGAGGCTGCGGCAGAAAAGGAATGTTGATATTAAGGTCTTATGCAACGGACTGCCGTGAACCGTGTCAGGATAGGGATATAGCAGCACTAAGCGG
>QAKE01000091.1 GCA_003343995.1 Bacillota bacterium | reverse complement strand
TATCGGCAACTACGGAATAAATCCGGACGATTTTGAAACGTCCACGCCTACGATCGGCGGATTTGCGGTAAGAGAATACAATGATTTCCCGTCAAATTGGAGAAGCGAAAAAACGCTTTCCGAAACGATGAAGCAATATAAAATTGCGGGCATTTACGGAATCGACACCAGAAAACTCGTGCGTTCCATCCGCGATTACGGAAGCAGAAGATGCCTGATCACGGGAATGAAAACAACGGCGGACGACGGCGTAAAGACGATTTTCCGTACGCCGGTTTTGACGGACGCGGTATCGAAGGTCGGCAGAAAACAGCCGGAATGGTTTCCCGCCGACGGCGACATGAAAATCGTGGCGATCGATTGCGGAATGAAACAAAATATAATCCGTTCCTTCAACCGGCGCGGGGTTTCGGTTACCGCCTTACCGTTTGATACGGACAGCGAATCCATCGAGGCGGCAAATCCAGACGGATTGTTCGTTTCAAACGGACCGGGAGATCCCGCCGACGCGACGCCCGTCATCCGCACCGTCGAAAAATTAAAGGGGAAACTTCCGATTTTCGGGATATGTCTGGGGCATCAGATCATTTCCCTCGCTTACGGGGCGAAAACGTATAAGCTCAAATTCGGGCACCGCGGCGGCAACCACCCCGTCAAGAATCTCGAAACGGGAAAAATAGAGATAACTTCGCAAAATCATTCTTATGCGGTTGATGAATCGAGCCTTAACAACACGCCTCTTTCCGTAACGCACGTCAACCTTCTCGACGGCACCGTGGAAGGCGTACAATGCCTGAAGGACAGGCTTTTCAGCGTTCAATATCATCCCGAAAGCGCCCCCGGCCCCGAAGACAGCGATTATCTGTTCGATAAATTTATCCGGATGATGAGGGAAAACAAACATGCCTAAAAGAAACGATATCAAAAAAATACTTGTTATCGGCAGCGGACCTATCGTGATCGGACAGGCGGCGGAATTCGACTATGCGGGCACGCAAGCCTGTCTGGCGCTCAAAGAAGAAGGTTACAGCGTCGTCCTCTGCAACTCCAACCCCGCAACGATCATGACCGACGCCTCCGTCGCCGACAAGGTTTATATGGAGCCTTTAACGCTCGAATACATTGCAAAAATCGTAAGGCACGAGCGGCCCGACGCCGTTCTGGCGGGAATAGGCGGACAGACGGGGCTGAATTTAGCCGTACAGCTGGAAAAGAAAGGCATCCTGAAAGAATGCGGGTGCGAGCTTTTAGGTACGAAAACGGACAGCATAGAAAGAGCGGAGGACAGAAATCTTTTTAAAAAGCTTTGCAAAGATCTGGGCGAACCCGTTTTGCCGTCCGAAATCGCGTACACGGTAGAAAAAGGCTTGGAAATCGCAAAGAAGATCGGCTATCCCGTCGTTTTACGCCCCGCGTTCACGTTGGGCGGAACGGGCGGCGGATTTGCCGACGACGAAAAGGAATGCTTCGAAATACTCAAAAACGCGCTGAAATTATCCCCCGTGCATCAGGTGCTCGTCGAAAAAAGCATTAAAGGCTATAAGGAAATAGAATACGAAGCGATACGCGACGCAAACGACACGGCGATCACCGTATGCAACATGGAAAACCTCGACCCCGTAGGAATACATACGGGCGATTCCGTCGTCGTTTGTCCGTCGCAGACTTTAACCAACAAAGAATACCAGATGCTGCGCAACAGCGCGCTGAAAATCATACGGGAACTTAAAATAGAAGGCGGCTGTAACGTACAGTTCGCCCTCGATCCCGATTCCTTCCGGTATTATCTGATAGAAGTAAACCCCAGAGTATCGCGCTCGTCCGCCCTCGCGAGCAAGGCGAGCGGCTACCCCATAGCGAGGGTTTCCGCCAAAATCGCGGTCGGTATGCGTTTGGAGGAAATCCCGCTTGCCAACACTTCGGCGGCGTTTGAGCCCGCGCTCGATTACGTCGTAACCAAAATGCCGAGATTCGCCTTCGATAAATTTACCGACGCCGACAACCGGCTCGGCACGCAGATGAAGGCAACGGGCGAAACGATGAGCATAGGCAGAACCTTCGAAGAGAGTTTATTGAAAGGCATCCGCTCGCTTGAAATCGGAATTTATCATTTGCATATGCGCAAATTCGACCGCGAAACAAGCGAAGCGCTGCTCGAATACATACGGCAGGGCACGGACGACAGGATTTACGCGATCGCCGAGCTTTTACGCAGAAACGTACCGATCGAAACGATCGCAAAACAAACGCGGATCGATAAATTCTTTTTGTGTAAGTTGAAAAATATAACCGATACGGAAACGGAAATTCAAAACAATCCCCTCGACGCCGAAACGCTCGCCACCGCGAAAAAGACCGGCTTTTCGGATCAAGAGATCGCCGAGCTGTGGAATATTTCCGAAGCTCAGGTTTATCGGCTGAGAAAACGGGAAAATCTCTTTCCCGTTTATAAAACGGTGGACACCTGCTCCGCGGAATTCAAAAGCTACGTGCCGTATTTTTACTCCTCTTACGAAGAAGAAAACGAATCGGTCGTGTCCGATAAAAGGAAAATCATCGTATTGGGCAGCGGTCCGATCCGCATAGGACAGGGCGTAGAGTTCGACTATTCCACCGTTCACGCGGTGAAAACCATACAGGCGGCAGGATATGAAGCGATCATTATCAACAACAATCCGGAAACGGTTTCCACCGACTACACCACCAGCGACAAGCTGTATTTCGAGCCGCTGACCGCGGAAGACGTCATGAACGTAATCCTGCTCGAAAAGCCCGAAGGCGTGCTGGCGTCCCTCGGCGGGCAGACGGCGATCAACCTTGCCGAGCCGTTAAGGAAAAGGGGCGTTAAAATCATAGGCACCGACAGCGACGCCATCGAAAAAGCCGAAAACAGGGAGGCGTTCGAAAAACTTCTCAAAGCCCTTCAGATCCCGCAGCCCCAAGGCTGCGCCGTTACGAACATACAAGACGGCATCGCCGCGGCGAAAAAGATCGGCTATCCCGTTCTCGTCCGCCCCTCTTTCGTTTTAGGCGGCAGAGCCATGCAAATCGTCGCCAAGGAGGAAGCGCTTTGCCATTATCTCAAAACGGCGGTGGAAATCGACGCAGAACGCCCCGTTCTCATCGATAAATACATCCGCGGCAAGGAAGTGGAAGTCGACGCCGTCTGCGACGGCAAAACCGTATTCGTTTCGGGAATTATGGAACTCGTCGAGCGCACGGGCGTGCACTCGGGCGACAGTATCAGCGTATATCCGACTTTCAGCATTTCGGAAAACGTCAAGAAAACCATTCTCGAGTATACCGAAAAATTAGGGCTCGGAATAGGCATTATCGGACTTTTCAACATTCAGTTTATCGTAGATGAATGCGAAAACGTTTATATCATCGAAGTCAACCCCCGTTCGTCGAGGAGCGTTCCGTTCCTGTCCAAAGCGACGGGGTACGATCTGCCCGACATCGCGACGTTCGTCACCCTCGGAAAATCGCTGAAAGAACAGGGCTTAACCGAAACGTATCCGAAGGAAAAAGAGCGTTGGTACGTAAAAGCCCCCGCGTTTTCGTTTTCCAAACTGAAAGGCATGGATTCCTACCTTTCCCCCGAAATGAAATCTACGGGCGAAGCGATAGGCTACGACAAAAAACTGCATCGCGCTTTGTATAAGGCGTTTATCGCGTCCGGCGTCCATATGCAGAATTACGGAACAGTTATCGTAACGCTTGCCGATGAGGATAAAAAGGAAGCCCTTCCCTTAATCAGAAGATTTTACGATATGGGATTCAATATCGAAGCGACGGTAGGAACGGCAGACTTTTTGAAAGAACACGGCATCAGAACGAGAATCCGCAGAAAACTCAGCGAAGGCAGCGAAGAGATCCTCGACTCCATCCGCGCGGGCTACGTCAGCTACGTGATCAATACCCGCGCCATTCTGTCGGGCGTGCATTATCAGGACGGAGCGGCAATCCGCCGCTGCGCCATAGAAAACAACGTTACCGTTCTTTCGTCGCTCGATACGGTCAAGGTTCTGCTCGACGTACTCGAAGAAGTGACGATCGGGATATCGACAATAAACGAATAAAGGAAATAAACTATGCACTTTACAAAAATGCACGGACTCGGAAACGATTATTTGTACGTTTTCGGCGAAGTCCCCGAAAATATAACGGAATTATCGATCAAACTTTCCGAAAGACATTTCGGCGCGGGTTCCGACGGCATGATATACATATCGCCGTCAAAGACCGCCGATTTTAAAATGCGGATATTCAACGCCGACGGAAGCGAGGCAAAAATGTGCGGCAACGGCATCCGCTGCGTGGGAAAATACGTTTACGATAAAGGCTACACCGATAAAACGCATTTGAAAATCGAAACCCTTTCGGGAATAAAAACGCTCGAGCTTTTCGTTACGCGCGGAAAAGTCAGGCAGGTTTCCGTAGACATGGGAAAAACCGTATGCTTTGACGAAATCACCGTCGCCGCGAACGGAAAACCGACCGACATCGTCCCCGTTTCCGTCGGAAACCCGCACGCCGTCGTATTCGTTGCAGATGCGGAAAAACAGCCGATTGCCGTAATCGGCCCGCAAATCGAGCACGATAAACATTTTCCCGACGGCGTCAACGTAGAATTCGTTCAGGTGATCGACGGAAACACCTTGCGAATGCGGGTTTGGGAACGGGGCAGCGGAATCACCATGGCTTGCGGCACGGGCGCTTGCGCTTCCGTTTCCGCCGCGGTGCAAAAAGGATACGTGAACCAAGGCGAATTCGTCACCGTAAAACTCGACGGCGGAGATTTGAAAATCAAGGTAAACAAGGACGGAGAGGCGATCATGACCGGTCCCGCGGAATTTGTTTACGAAGGAGATACCGTATGCTGAAGCCCAACATGAATTATGCGAATTTAAAAGATTCTTACCTGTTTTTCCGCATTGCGCAGAAAACAAAAAGATACACGGAGCTGAATCCCGATAAAAAGCTGCTGAAGCTGGGCATAGGCGACGTTTCTCTCCCCCTTTGCAACGCGGTGATCGAAGCGCTGCACGACGGCGTAAACGACCAAGCGGAGAAAGAAACCTTTCACGGTTATATGCCGGAATGCGGCGCGCCGTTTTTAAGAGAGCGCATCGCGGCGCACTATCTCCGCCGCGGCGTAAAGCTCGAAAGCGAAGAAGTATTCGTTTCCGGCGGCGCGAGCGACGAGCTCGGCGATATACTCGATTTATTCGACCGTTCCGATTCGGCGCTCGTGATCGAGCCCGCGTATCCCGCATACGTAGACGCAAACGTCATGGCGGGAAGAACGATCGTTCATCTCGATTCCGACAGAGAAAACGGATTTTTGCCGAAACCCGATAAAAATTTGCGGGCAGATATCCTGTATATTTGTTCGCCGAATAATCCCACGGGCGCGGTGTTCGATAAAAAACAGCTTAAAGAATGGGTTGATTATGCCAACGAACGCGGCTCCGTTATCTTGTTTGACGCCGCATACGAAGCCTTTATCGAAGACAACGCTTTGCCCCGCAGCATATTTGAAATCGACGGGGCAAGAACTTGCGCGATCGAAATTTGTTCTCTTTCCAAAACGGCGGGCTTTACGGGAACGCGATTGGGTTATACCGTAATTCCGAAAACTTTGGAAAGAAACGGCATGAACTTCAACGCCATGTGGGTAAGAAACCGCACGACGAAAACCAACGGCGTTTCTTACATTATTCAAAAAGGCGGCGCGGCTGTATTTACGCCCGAAGGGCAAAAACAAATACACGAAAATATTTCCGTGTATAAAAACAACGCAAAAGTTATCATGCAAGCGCTCGACGAATCGAATATTTGGTACACCGGCGGAAAAAACGCCCCGTATATCTGGATGAAATGCCCCGACGGCTTGGGAAGCTGGGAGTTTTTCGATATGCTGTTAAACGAAATTCAGGTCGTCGGAACTCCGGGCGAGGGATTCGGAAAATGCGGGGAAGGCTATTTCCGGTTTTCCACTTTCGGCGACACGAAGGATACGGAGGAAGCCGCCGAAAGAATTAAAAAACTTTTAAGCAAGCACAACTGATTTTTAATGATTTATATGATACGCGCCCGAAAGCGAAGTAACCTTTTGGGCGCGTATTCTTTTTGTTTTTCCTCACTTCCCCGTACAAGCCTTGCAGTCTTGCAAAATTTCATATCCTTTGCAAGCTCTGTCATATATGCGAAAATCCGTGAGTTTTTCGGAAAATTTCCCTTTTTCGCTGCCGTAAATTCCCTATAAACGGCAAAAAACCGCCTTGTCGGGCGGGTTTTTCGCTTGCGATTTATGTCCGCGCGGTTACGGGCGGTCAAATTCGCCGCTTTCGATGCGGCGGAACAAATCGTTCGTTTTAAGGCGGAAATCTTCGGCGATTTCGTCGCGGCTTCTGCCCTCCGCCTTGTATTCCCCGAGAGTGCGGGGCACGTCGGCGACGATCAGCCGCTTTTTCTTATGATAATATACCGGCCGCACGGGAATATCCTCGCCGTGCCTGCGGCGGTACAGCTCCGCCACCAGCACGAACCCCGAAAAAAACTCGGAAAGCTCGTCGCTGTATCCCGCGTTGGAATTTTCCGGAAAAATCATCAACGATATGCCGTTTTCCAAAATTTCCACGCTCTTTTTCACCGTTTTTGCCAATCTGCCGTCGGGATAGGTAGGCAAAAATTTCATGCCGCGATAGACGTATTTGGAAAAAAACGCCTCGAAGGCCGCCTTGAACGCCGCCTTGTTTTTCCCCATTTTGTTTTTTTGCATGTAAAGCACGTCCCGCAGATAGGCTTTGCGCATCGCGTAATTGCCCAGCATTTCGTGCGCGCCCCACTTTACGTGATAGACCGGAAAAAACATCTCGTAGGTCATCGGCCCCATTTTGTTGGCGTGATTTGCGAGATACAGACACGAGCCCTCGCTTTCTCCGCCCAGAAAAACCACGCGCGGCTTTCTGCGAAACGGGCGCAGTATTCCCTTGAAACAGGCGAATATCGGTTGTTTTTTACGGGGAAGATCGTACTCTATCGGCCTCATTTTTGCTTTTCACCGTCGTACGTTACTTCCTTGCCGTATCCGTAAACGCCGAGCATCCCCGGCCCCGTCGTTGCGCCGATGATCGGTCCGATGCCGCAGATCCTGACATCGACGTTCTTATCCGCAAGCCCTTCCCCGACGAGCCGTTTCAGCTCCTCCGCGTCCTCCATGCAATCGCCGTGCACGACGAATACCTGCTGATAGGGGTGCGGGCGGTAGGTCTGACAAAAGAGTTCCGCGATTCTCGCCATGGAATTGCGGCGCCCCTTCACCTTTTCCACGGCGACGTTCTGCCCGTTGACGTCGGAAATGATGATGGGTTTTACCTGCAGCAGCCCGCCGAACACCGCGCTCGTGGCGCTCACCCTGCCGGCGCGCTTCAGATAAACCAGATTGTCCACCGCGCCGAATTGATTGACTTCCTGCTTGTGCGCCTCGATATACGCCGCCGTTTCCGCCAGCGTTTTTCCCTCCGCGCGCAGCTTTGCCGCCGTAATGCAGATCAGCCCCAGCCCCAAGCAGGCGTTGCGGCTGTCCACGCACACGATCTCCGCGTCGGGGTATTTCTTTTTCAGATTGTCTTTCGCAACCAGACTGCCGCGATAGGAGCCCGACAGCGCCGAGGAGCAGGATATGGAAAGCACCCCGTACCCCTGCCGCAAGTAGGATTCAAACGCCTTTTCGTAATCGTCCGAAACGACCTGCGTCGTTTTGATCCGCACGCCGTCGCGCATCAATCCGTAAAATTCCCGAAACGCCTTTTCGTCCCAATCGAGGTTTGCGGGAAAATCCTTATCGTCGTAGGAATAATGCATCTGCATATATTCGATATTGTAGGTTTCCCTCAGTTCCCTGTCCAGATCGCTGCACGAATCGGTAACGATGATAAATTTGTTCATATTCTTTCTTCCTCCTCTTCCAGTAATTTATCGAAATGCTGTTCCGCCATGCGGACCGCCTGCTCCGCCGTGTGCAACACCGTTTCTTCGCAGGCAGAGCCGTGCGCCTTGACGACGATTTTTTTAACGCCCAGCAGCAGCGCGCCGCCCTGCGCGTTAAAATCGGTGGAGCGTACGAGTTCGTCCAACGCCTTTTTCGCCGCAGGCATCGACGCTTCCGGCAAATATGTCTTCAATAAACGGGCTGCGCGACCTATCACCGATTTCGCCGTGCCCTCCACGCCCTTTAAAAGGACGTTGCCGGAAAACCCGTCCGCAACGACGACGTCCGCTTTGCCGGACAGCACCTCCTTCGCCTCGATATTGCCGATAAAATTCAGCCCGCTGTCTTTTAACAGCGCAAAAGCATCCTTCGTCAGGCGGTTGCCCTTGCCTTCCTCGCTGCCGTTGGATAACAGCCCGATTTTCGGCGCGGCTATGCCGCACGCCGCCTTTACGTATACGGAGGCGTACCGCGCGAAATTCAAAAGCTGGCTCGGGTGACAGTCGGCATTGGCGCCGCAATCGGTCAGACAGACCTGCCCGCCGTCGTCCGCGGGCAGCAGCGACGCCAGCGCCGGACGGTCCACGCCGCGGCACTTGCCCAAAAGAAAAATCCCGCCGCAGAGCACCGCCCCCGTGGAGCCCGCGGAGATCATCGCCGCCGCGTCGTCCGCCTTCAATGCCCGATACGCCGCGCCGAGCGAGGATCTCTCCCCCTTTTCGCGCAGCGCCGCAACGGGAGATTCCCCGTTTGCGATCACCTCGTCGGCGTCGATGATTTCGAGGCGGCGGGCGTCGTATTCCTCCCGCTTTAAAATTTCCTCTATCTTTTCCCGTTTCCCCGTTAAAATCAGATGCACTTCGGGCAGCCGTCGCAGCGTCAGCGCCGCGCCGGAAATTATTTTTTCGGGATAATCGCCGCCGAAACAGTCCAAAACGATTTTTGTTTTCATAGTTTCCCTCACTGCGCCACGACGATGAAATCGTACACGTCCTGCCCGCCGTCCATCTCGTAAAATTCGGCGTCCGTCAGTTTTCTGACGGCGTTTTTATAGGCTGCCTTTTCAAAATCGGCGACGGATTTTCCGTAAAACACCACGACGAAGTCCCGTTCCCCCGCGCCGAGCTTTTCCGTCAGCTCCGCCGCGGCGGCGATTTTATCCTCGCACACGGTTACGATCTTTTTATCGGCGATGCCGACGTAATCGTTCTTCTTTACGGAGCGCTCGTTAAAATCCGCGGTGCGGTGCGCGCGGGAAACCATTCCGCTCGCGGCGTTTTTCCGCTCCGCTTCCATCGCCTCGAAAATGCCGTCGACGTCCTCGGTCGCGCAATCGAGCGCGGACAGCGCCACGTAGCCTTCCCCCATGTTCTTCGAGCCGAGCACGCGCACGTCCGATTCCCCGAACATACCCGCCGCCTCCTTTGCCGCAAGGCGGATGTTGCAATGGTTGGGCAAAACGAAGATATGCTCCGCGTTGACCGCGTCGAACGCCCGCAAAAAACATTCCACGGAAGGATTTTTCCCCATGCCTCCGTCCACGACGACGTCCGCGCCCAGCTCCTTGAATACGGAGGTCATGCCCGCCCCGTCGGCGACGGCTACGACGCCGAAAGGCTTTCTTACGGGGTTCTTTTTAAACGACTGCGTCCGATCGGGAGGCGCGATCTGTTCCTTATGCTGAATCATCATGTTTTCGATTTTCAGATTCAGAAACTCGCCGAAAGTCTGCGCGTATTCGAGCACGCGCGAGGGGAACATGGTGTGCACGTGCACCTTTACCACCGTGCCCGTTTGAAAGGCGACGATCGATTCCCCCAGCTTTTCCAGCTTCGCCTTGAATTTCGCCATGGAAAACGCGGCGATGTCGGTTTTCGCGTGCGTGAGCTGCAGCAGAAATTCCGTACAGTACCCGAATTGCAACACGCTGTTTTCGTTAAACGCCGAAAAAACGTCGCCCGCGGGGGCAACGGTCGCGGCGACCTCTTCCCCGACGGCGGTATTTTCTCCGCGCAGTTCTTTCAGCATGCCGTCCGCGATGCAAACGATGCCCGCGCCGCCGCTGTCCACCCGCCCCGCTTCTTTTAAAATCGGGAGCATTTCCGGCGTCTGTTCCAAAACGGCTTCCGCCTCCTTCGCAAAATCGGAAAAGTAGCTTTCCAGCGAGCTGTCTTCCCCGATCGCCTCCGCGGCGTACTTCGCCGCGCACCTCAAAACGGTGAGCATGGTGCCCTCCGTCGGGTTGGAAACGGCGGCGTAGGCGTATTTCACGCCCTCGCAAACGGCGGCGCCCAGCTCCTCGATATCCGCGGTATCCGTCCCCTGCAAGCGGCTTGCGATGCCCGCAAACAATCGGGAAAGGATCACGCCGGAATTTCCGCGCGCGCCCAGCAGCATGCCGCGGCTGACGCGTTCCGCCGTTTCCCCGAGCGGTCCGTTCGCTCCGTCGGCTGCCGCCACCGCGCCGTACATCGTAGCGCACATATTATCTCCGGTGTCTCCGTCGGGAATGGGAAACACATTCAAATCGTTGATCTCTTCCGCGTTCCGTTTTAACGCCGCGTATCCGCCTTTCAGCAGCCGGCAAAACAAAACGCCGTCCAATCTTCTCTCGTACATACGTTCCTCAATCTTTCGTTTTCTGTTTTTATTATATAATCTCAAGGTTAAATAATAGTAAATTCAATGCGCAAATCGGTTTTTGCCATAAAAAAACAGCCCGAAAGATAATAACTTTTGAAACTAGCGGAATAATCAGTAAGAATAGGTTGTGCTATCAACGGCACAGCCTATTTTTATTTGAAAACAGTTCCGCACATAAAGACACCTGCCAAATTTCGCCTTTCGCCGTCGTTTTGTAGCATAGTGCAAGGCGGAAGTCAAGGCGAAAAAATTCTTGCTCAAAACTTAAATAAGCCTATTTATAGAGTCAACGTTTATTAAAATGTTGGCTCTTTTCCTATGCAAGATTTTTTTCGTTTGTCCTTGACTTCCGTCTGTCTGCTCCCAAACATATCAATTCTTATCCTTGCCCGATGCTCCTCCACTTTTGCCGAAAGGTGAAATTCAATATTTGGAGGTAGTAAAAATGGAAGAAAGAAAAAGAATTAGTAATGAGGTATTGGATAAATACACAACGGATTTAGATACCGTGATTACACGGGAAAACGTACTGTATTTATGCGAAAGTATGGCTTTGTGTGCCTTGAAGCATATGAGTGCATATAGAGGCGATTATTCGCTTCGTATGTATTACAATCTTGTTGGCGATATTAAAGGCAAAAATAATATAAGCCATACGTTTTCAGACAGCTATGACCTCGTGCAAACAGCGTGCCTGTTTTTACTTGAATACGTAGGTATGAAATTAGGCGACAAGGTTATTGACAGATACAATAAGGAAGTTACAATCAGACACGCTTGCTATAGCGAAATAGGCTCTGCATTTTACAAAAGATGGAATTATCATAAAAGAACTTATCCAATCAGTTATAAGGATGCTGAAAATGAAACGGTATTCTTTGAAGAAGATACCTCTATCGAAAACCAAGAAAGAGCAGATGCTATTGTAGTACGAATGAACCTTAAAGAAAAGCACAAGAAAGTTCTAGATTGCTATATGCAAGGAATGGGCGTTGTAGAAATATCCAAATCGTTAGGAATTGCCTACGCTACGGTATGGCGACACAGAATGTTACTTCAACAACGATACATAGAAGTTACAGGATACAGTTGTAGATGAACTATATACCCATAACAAGCTCAAAGTTTTCGGACTTTGGGCTTGATTTTTGCTTGTTGTTAATATTGATGCAAGCGAAGGATGCGTTTATATAAATGATAATTAACCGAAACAAGACATATAAGAATAGTTTGTAAAAGATGTTCGTCAAGAAAAATGTAATACAGCACCAAAAGATGGTTGATAAAATGAAAAAATACGCCAAAAATATATTGACAATTTGAAAAGATGGGTGTATAATAATAACGTATTACCATTTGGAGGTGTATTGCCTTGTATAGATTAGCAATTGAAGAATTATACGAATGGAAAAAGAGTGCCAATCGTAAGCCCTTGATTATTGAGGGGGCAAGACAGGTTGGTAAGACTTGGCTTATGAAGGAGTTCGGTAAGCAAGCCTATGATAAAACCGTATATATCAATTTTGATTCCAATTCGAGAATGGCTGAATTGTTTTCTTCTGACCTTGAAATTGGTAGAATTATTATGGGCTTGGAGCTTTATTCTGATGTTAAGATAACTCCTGAAAATACTCTTATTATCTTTGACGAGGTGCAAGAAGTACCTCGTGCTTTGGCGAGCCTAAAATATTTCTATGAAAATGCTCCCGAGTATAATATCATTTGCGCAGGTTCTTTGCTTGGAATCGCGTTGCATCAAGGCACTTCGTTTCCCGTAGGCAAGGTGGATTTTCTTAATTTATATCCGCTTTCCTTTAAGGAATTCCTTATGGCTATGGGAAAAGAAAAGTACGTTGATTTGATGAACTCTGGTGATTATGAAATGATGAAGGCTTTCAAGCAGGATTTGATCGATTCCTTGAAGCATTATTATTTCGTCGGCGGAATGCCCGAAGCGGTAACATCGTTTGCAACCGAAAAGGACTTTAACAAGGTTCGCAGAATACAGAAAAGAATTCTTGAAGCCTACGAGCAGGATTTCTCTAAGCACGCTCCCAATGAATCCGTACCTAAGCTCCGTATGCTTTGGAATAGCATTCCTTCTCAGCTTGCAAAGGAAAACAAAAAGTTTATTTATGGCTTGGTACGTGAGGGCGGCAGAGCCAAGGATTATGAAAGTGCGATTATGTGGTTGACCGATTGTGGACTCGTTCACAAGGTAAGCCGTGTAACCGTCGGTCATTTGCCTCTAAAGGCGTATGAGGATATGAAGGCGTTTAAGATGTTCGTAGTGGATGTCGGCTTACTTGGCTGTATGGTTGGTCTGAATAAGAAAATTTTGCTTGACGGAAACGACCTTTTCGTAGAGTTTAAGGGTGCGCTTACGGAACAATACGTACTTCAGCAGTTGATTACCAATCCCGATTTGAATATTTACTACTACACCAACGATAACGGTAGCTGCGAGGTTGACTTCCTTGTGGATACGGGCGACAACATTGTTCCCGTTGAGGTAAAAGCAGAAGTTAACCTTCGTGCTAAGAGCCTCAAGGTATACGTTGAGAAGTTTTCCCCCGAGGTTGCTGTTCGAACCTCAATGCAGGATTACAAAAAGGAATCTTGGCTTGTCAATCTCCCGCTTTATGCCATTGAGAATTTGACAAAAGAATTGGTTTAACTATTTTGGGAGGAAGATATGCCTAAAATAATGGAAATTATTGAGAAGGAAACCAAAGGAAAAAGCTATCATACCTACAAATATAGTTACGATTCTATTGGTGTGCCTCAGATAGATTATGACGATGATCCGAATAAAATAATGAAATGGAAAGATTCCGGTGAAACAGAGGTACTCAAAAAGCCGCGCGACCTAAAACCTCTTGCCGATCAACTGCACCAAATTGGCGCAGAACCATTGTTGAAGTATTTTCTTGATGGTTCAAGGCACGTTTTCAAGGTTGACGATATCGCATATAACAAACAAGTTTTCCCCGTTGTAGCGGGACAGATTGGCGTTGGTTGTTGTAGGCGCGATGATAAGCGTATGCACAAAGAGCGTTTTTATAGAGAGCTTGTTTTGGCTTTGCCGGATAAGGCAAATGCGGACGGTTGGGATGATACCGCTTTCTTCGCATCAAAAGTAAAGAAACTCAATGAGAGTGAGGAGTTACAACGACTCGGATTGCATTTTTCTGCAATATTGCCATATTCAACAGCCAAAACGGGAACGCCCGACACAAAGCTTGATAGTGTTGCCATTGGTGTAATTCAAGATTATATGGTGGAGGCAGAAAAACGTATGGTTGCCGAACTTGTAAAAGATAAACGTTTGGGACAAGATAGCTATCTTTTGAAGGATGGTTCTCTTGAATACAAGGTAATGAAAACGGGACGTGAAGATTTGAGAACTTTACAGAAGATAAAGCATAATTACAGTTGGGTTATAGGTGTTTCAAAATCATTTAATCCCGAAAGTTGTCTTGACCATACAGGTAAACCTAATTCTAACTATATCGCAGACCTTCCTGTTTTCCACAGAACACCCGTTGCAAGATATGAAAACAGAGAGTTTTTGGGCGATGTCCAATTTGGCGTTTGGTACATTCGTTTACGTGATAAAAAACGTACGCAAACACCCTTCGACGGGGTAGTTAAAGTCGAAAAAATAATGATGGATGAGGAAATTGAAAACGGAATCGACACCGATGTCATTGATTTGATTTCCGCAAATATTATTAACGAACGCAATCCTACTTGTTATGGTACGGATAGGCGATGGGCAAAT
>QAKE01000083.1 GCA_003343995.1 Bacillota bacterium | reverse complement strand
TCGCGGCTCATCGGCGCGCCTCCGGGATACGTGGGATTCGAGGACGGCGGACAGCTCACCGAGGCGGTGCGCAGAAAGCCCTATTCCGTGGTGCTTTTCGACGAGATCGAAAAGGCGCATCCCGACGTGTTCAATATCCTCCTGCAGGTGCTCGACGACGGGCGTATCACCGATTCGCAGGGCAGGACGGTGGACTTTAAAAACACCATCATCATCCTCACTTCCAACCTTGGCTCGAACATCATATTGGAGGGCATCGTGAACGGGGAAATTTCCGAAAGCGCGAAGGGAGAGGTCAACAAGCTGCTCAAAGCGCATTTCCGTCCGGAATTTTTGAACCGCCTCGACGAAATCGTGTTCTATAAGCCGCTCGCGAAGGAGGAAATCGGTTCGATTGTCGATTTGATGCTCGCGTCCTTGGAAAAACGGCTTGCCGATAAACAGCTGAAGCTTAACGTCACCGAGGAGGCGAAGCGCTTTATCGTGGAAAACGGCTACGATCCCGTGTACGGCGCGCGCCCGCTCAAGCGGTTTATTCAGCACAACGTGGAAACGCTCATCGCAAAACACATTATCGCCAACGAATACCTTCCCGATACCGAAGTGAAGGTTTCTGCGGACGAAAACGGATTGTTCGTCGAATAATCGCAACGCCCCTCGGTCTTTCGACCGAGGGGCGCATTGTTTTAAAAAATCCTTTTGTGCAAAAAGCGCGTACGCTAAATTAAAATTTATGCTTGCATATTGCGCGAATGTGTTGTATAATAAAATTGAAAAATCATAAAGGACGGCGTTTATGGAGGAAAAGGTAAAACTGACGGTAAGCGTCGCGTCCGGCGTGGAATCGGTGACGAAAAAGGAGCTTAAACGCCTCGGTTACGGGGAGCCCGCCGCGGTGCGCGGCGCCATTTCCTTCGACGCGGAGCTTCGCGACGTCGCGCGGCTCAACGTGTTTTTGCGCACGGCGGACAGGGTGTATCTTTCGCTGGCGTCCTTTCCCGCCTCCACTTTCGACGAGTTTTTCGACGGCGTGTTTTCCGTCCGCTGGGAGGACTACCTCGGGCAAGACGCCCGCGTTCTCGTGGACGGCAAGAGTTTTCAAAGTAAATTGTTCGCCCTTTCCGCCTGCCAGAGCGTGGCGAAAAAGGCGATCGCCGAGCGCATGAAAAAGGCGCGCGGCTTGCTTTCTTTGCCGGAAACGGGGGAGGAAGCGAAGATATATTTCCGCATCGAGCGCAACGTCGCCGAAATTTTACTGAATACCAGCGGCGCGGGGCTGCATAAGCGCGGCTACCGCGACAGGGTGGGGATCGCCCCGATACGGGAAAATCTCGCCGCGGCGATGCTGCTTTTAAGCGATTATTACGCGGGCAGAGCGTTTGCCGATCCCTTTTGCGGTTCGGGCACGCTGGCGATCGAGGCGGCGACGCTCGCCCTCGATATTGCCCCGAATATCAACCGCCGTTTCGATTTTGAAAATTTTCCCTTTTTTCCGGAAAAATACCTTTCCGAGGCGAAAGAGGAAGCGAAATCGCGGGAAAAACGGGATAAAAACGTGGAAATTCACGCGTCCGACGTCGATAAAAAGGCGATAGAGCTGGCGCGCAGGCACGCGCGGCAGGCGGGCGTGGAAAAAAACATCGCCTTCGAGGTGAAGGACGTCGCCGATTTTACCTGCGATACGAAAAACGGCGTCATCGTAACCAACCCGCCCTACGGCGAGCGGGTGCTCGACGAAAAGAGCGCGCACGCCCTCGTCAAAACGCTGGGCGGCGTATACAAAAAACTCGACAATTGGTCGCTTTTCGCCATTTCGCGGGACGCGGCGTTTGAAAAAGCCTTCGGCAAAAAGGCGGATAAAACGAGAAAACTATACAATTCCGATAAGGAATGCAGGTTTTACGAATATTTTTCAAAAAGGGAGAAGGATAATGGACGGTAAGCATCTTGTGGAAAAATTGCTCGCGTATGCGGAAGAGTTTTTGCATTTAAAAAAACTCGACGTCATCTACACGCGCAATCTGCTGCTCAGGGAATTTAAGCTCAAAGAACCGGCGGAGGACGCCGACGTTTCCGCCGTGAAAACGCTGAGCGTGCCCGACGAACTCGTTGCCGAAACCGAGCGCTACGCGCTGGAAAACGGGCTTTGCGAGGAGGGGGAGGAAAACCTTTATTCCACCTATATCATGGGCATTTTGTCGCCCAAGCCGTCGGAGGTCAACGAGGAATTCTTCCGTTTGAGAAAGGAAGAGGGCGTAAAGGCGGCGTGCAGGTATTTTTACGATCTCTGCATCAAAAACAACTATATTCAGAAAACCGCCATCGATAAAAACCTGAAATGGGAATATAAAGACGGCGACAATATTCTGGAAATCACCATCAACCTTTCCAAGCCCGAAAAGGACAACAAGGAAATTGCGAAGCTGCTCGTGAAAAAGGCGGAAAAGCCCAAATATCCCAAGTGCCTGCTCTGCAAGGAAAACGAAGGGTTCGAGGGCAGTTTGTCCCACCCCGCGCGGGAGAATATCCGCACCGTTTCGCTGAATCTCGCGGGGGAGGAATGGTTCGTGCAGTATTCGCCTTACGCTTATTACGACGAGCACTGCATCGCCATCTCCAAACAGCACGTTCCCATGAACGTGAACGCCAAAACGGTGGAAAAGCTGGCGGATTTCGTGGACGTGTTCCCGAATTACATGATCGGCTCCAACGCCTCTCTGCCCATCGTCGGCGGCTCGATTTTGAACCATGAACATTTTCAGGGCGGCGTGCATTTAATGCCTATGCATAAATCGCATATCGCCGTCGAAATGAAGAGCGCGAAATATCTCGACGTGAAGGTCGGCATTGCGGATTGGTACAACAGCGTCGTTCGTTTGCAGTCGGCAAACCGCGCGCACGTCGTGGCGCTCACCGGCGAGATCGTGGAGTTCTGGAAAACCTATTCCGACGAGGAAAACGACATCGTCGCCAAAACGGGCGATACGCCGCACAACGCATCTTCGCCCATCGTGCGCAAGATCGGGGAAGAGTATTGCATCGATTTGATTCTCCGCAACAACCGCACCAGCGAAGAATATCCCGACGGCATTTTCCACGCGCACCCCGAACACCACAATATCAAAAAAGAGGGCATCGGGCTCATCGAGGCGATGGGGCTCTTCATTCTGCCGGGCAGGCTGAAAAAGCAGCTCGCCATGATCGCCGATATTCTCTGCGGCAGGGAAAAGTACGACGAGGCGGCGCTCGGCGACAGCGAAAACTATCTCTACGTGCACCGCGATATGATCAAAAAGCTCAAAGCGTCGTTTAACGGCAAAACGTACGAGGAAGCGCACGCGGCGGTGATTTCTTACGTCAACGAAACGTGCAAAAACATCCTCGACAACACGGCGGTATTCAAAAAGAACGAAACGGGCGTGAAAGGATTTAAAAAATTCCTCGCCGCGCTCGATATACGGAGGTAAAATAACATGAACATTCTGGTAACGGGCGGCGCGGGCTACATCGGCTCGCACACACTGATCGAACTCATCAAAAACGGTTACGATCCCATCGTCGTGGATAATCTTTCCAACAGCAAAATGGAGGCGGTCAGGCGGGTGGAAAAGATCACCGGCAAAAGCATTACCTTCATCAAAGCCGACCTTCTCGACAAGGACGCGCTCGTGAAGATATTCACCGACTACAAGTTTGAATCGGTCATCAACTTTGCGGGTTTCAAGGCGGTGGGCGAATCGGTCGCCAAGCCCCTCGAATATTACAACAACAACCTTACGGGTATGCTCAATCTGCTCTTCGTGATGCGCGATTTCGGCGTGAAGAACATCGTTTTCAGTTCCTCCGCCACGGTGTACGGCGATCCCGAAACCGTACCCATCAAAGAAAGCGCCAAAACGGGCGGCACGACCAATCCCTACGGCAGCAGCAAATTCTTCATCGAATATTTCCTGAAAGATCTTTACAAGGCGGATAACAGCTTCAATATCGCGATCTTGCGTTATTTCAACCCCGTCGGCGCGCACGAATCGGGCATGATCGGCGAGGATCCGAAGGGCATTCCCAACAATCTGTGCCCGTATATCGCCAAGGTCGCCATCGGCGAACTGCCTAAGTTGAGGGTGTTCGGCGACGATTACGACACCCCCGACGGAACGGGCGTGCGCGATTATATCCACGTGGTCGATCTGGCGCGCGCGCACGTGCTCGCCATCAAAAAGCTGGAGCAAAAATCCGGCTTGATCGTCGTGAATATCGGCACGGGCGTGGGGTACAGCGTGCTCGACATGGTCAAGGCGTTCTCCAAGGCGGTGGGGCGCGATATTCCCTACGAAGTGGTGGCGCGCCGCGCCGGCGACATCGCCGCTTGTTATGCCGATCCCTCGTACGCCTACGAACTGCTCGGGTTCAAGGCGGAAAAGAACCTCGACGACATGTGCCGCGACAGCTGGAATTGGCAGCAAAAAAATCCGCGCGGATACGAAGAATAAAACGAAAATAAAAAGCCGCTTTTTTGCAAAGCGGCTTTTTTGTGTATTTTACGTTTTTTTACGCGATTGGTTTTGTTGAAAAACGTAAAATTCGCAAAAATTCGACGTTTATAAAATTGCAAATTCCCCGAAAAAGTGATAAAATTAAAAAAACGAGGTGATAATATGAATTTCGGATATGTCAGGGCGACGGCGGCGTCGCCGAAGATACGGGTTGCGGACGTCGATTTCAATAAACTTTCCGTGCTCCGCGCGATTTCCGCGGCAAAGGAAAGCGGCGCTGCGCTGCTCGTCTTGCCGGAGCTTTGCCTGACGGGCTACACCTGCGGCGATCTGTTTTTCAGCGACGTGCTGCTGAACGCGGCGAAACGCGCGCTCAAGGAAATCGCCGAAAGCACGGCGGAAAGCGCCATGCTGGTTTTCGTCGGCGTGCCGCTCAGAAAGGACGGGCTTGTTTACAACTGCGCGGCGGCGATCAACCGCGGCAGGGTGCTGGCGTTCGTGCCGAAAACCTACTTGCCCAATTATAACGAATTTTACGAAAAGCGTAATTTTGCGCCCTGCCCGAAGGAAAACGGCACGGCGGAATTTTTCGGCGAATGCGTGCCCTTCGGTAAAAAATTGATTTTCCGCGCGGCGGGGTGGGAAAACTTTGCCGTGGCGGCGGAAATCTGCGAGGATTTGTGGGCGTTGAAGCCGCCTTCCGCCGATCATGCCGCGGCGGGGGCGAACATCGTCGTCAACCTTTCGTGCAGCAACGAAACGGTGGGCAAGGCGCAGTTCCGCCGCAAGCTCGTTTCCTCGCACTCCGCGCGCCTTGCGGCGGGGTACGTTTACGCCGACGGCGGAGAGGGGGAATCGACGGGCGATCTGGTGTTTTCCGGCAACGATTACGTGGCGGAAAACGGCAAAATCTTGGCGGAAACCGCACCCTTTGCCAACCGTCCCGCTACGGCGGAAATCGACGTGGATTTTCTTGCTTTCGAGCGCAGTAAACGGTTTAACTACGGCTTTGAAGAGAGCGGGTACGAAAATATTCCCTTCACCGCAGACGACAGCGTTTTATTGCTTACGCGGGAATATTCCAAAACGCCCTTCGTGCCAAAAACGCAGTCGGAGCTGGACGCGCGCGCGGAACTCATTTTGAAAATGCAGGCGGCGGGCTTGAAAAAGCGCGTGGAACACACCGGCGCAAAGTCCGTCGTCATCGGTCTTTCCGGCGGATTGGACAGCACGCTCGCGCTGTTGGTGGCGGCGCGCGCGATTAAGGACGCGGGCAGAAGTTCGGCGGATATTCTCGGCGTCACCATGCCGTGTTTCGGCACGACCGACCGCACCCTTACGAACACCGTCCGCCTCGCCCGCGCGCTGAAAATCACGCTGAAAAAAATCAACATCGCAAAATCGGTGGAACGGCATTTGAAGGACATCGGGCACCCTCTCGATTTATACGACGCGGCGTATGAAAACGCGCAGGCGCGGGAACGCACGCAGGTGCTCATGGATATCGCGAACTCTACGGGCGGGCTGGTGGTCGGCACGGGGGATTTGTCGGAACTCGCCCTCGGCTGGGCGACCTATAACGGCGACCATATGTCGATGTACGGCGTAAACGCCTCCGTTCCCAAAACGCTGGTGCGCTACTTGGTGGAATTTACCGCGCAACAGTCGGGCGGCAAGCTGAAAAGCGTTTTGCAGGCGATTTTGGACACTCCCGTCAGTCCCGAGCTGCTTCCGGCGGAAAACGGGGAAATTTCCCAAAAGACGGAGGAGATCGTCGGGCCTTATATCTTGCACGATTTTTTCCTGTACCACTTTATCCGTTCGGGCTTTTCGCCCCGTAAAATCTTCGCCGTGGCGGTAAAAACCTTCAACGGCGACTTTACGCCCAAAACGATATATAAATGGCTTACGGTGTTCGTAAAACGCTTTTTCTCGCAGCAGTTCAAGCGTTCCTGCGTGCCGGACGGCGTAAAGGTGGGCTCCGTCGCCCTTTCCCCGCGGGGAGATTGGCGTATGCCCAGCGACGCGCAGGCGGCGCTTTGGCTGAAAGAGCTCGAAGAAATCCAATTGTAAATCCCTTTTCCCGCCGCGTTCGGCGGGATTTTTTAATCTGAAAAAATTTTGCCGTAAATTTGCGAAAAAGTCTTGACAAATTTTTCTTTTATGATATAATAATGATAATCATTACTGATAAGGAGTTGGTTTTATGGAAAAGCGGCAAAACCGCCGCTCCTATCCGAGGGAAATCGTCATGCAGGTTTTGGCGGAATGTTACGATCATCCCACCGCCTACGCCGTTTACGAGCGCGCGCGGAAGATTAAGCCGGATATCAGCAAAGGCACGGTGTACCGCAATCTGAAACTTTTGGAAGAGCAGGGGGAAATCCTCGCGCTTTCCACCGGCGGATTGTTTACGCATTACGACGGGCACACGGAAGAGCACGCGCATTTCGTATGCAAAAAATGCGGCGCGATAGCGGACGTATTCGTCAAGGCGGACGTACCGAAGGAGCTTTCGGAAAAATTCGTCGTTACGGAAAGCAAGTGCGTTTATTACGGTTATTGTGAAAAATGCGCGCCCGAAAAGGACGCGGTTTTAAAAAATTAAAATTTTTAAGTAAGGAGAAAAAAGTTATGAAAAAGTTTGTTTGTTCCGTTTGCGGTTACGTACACGAAGGCGACAGCGCGCCGGATTTTTGTCCGGTATGCAAAGCGCCTAAGGAAAAATTCACCGAACAAG
>QAKE01000078.1 GCA_003343995.1 Bacillota bacterium | reverse complement strand
ACAATTTATGACATTTGATAAATTCCTCGGATAAAAAGCACCGCGCCTTAAAAAAGACGCGGTGCAAAATCTTGCGATTTAAGTTTCGATTGTGTTTCCTCTCCCTTGCGAAAAAGGCGTTTTCGGGGTTTTCGACTGCCTGCACGGTGAGAACGTTTACAAATGTTCCGATATCGATTTTTTCCGTTGCGCCCATATTTTAACATATTTTACCCATAAATGCAATGATTTGCGCTAAAATATTAGCACTTATTTTATCGATATAAAGCAACAGGCGAGGTTGTCCTCGCCCTTTTGCTAATCTTCATCGTCATCATTTTCTCTGCTATGCCAATACTCGTCATTATTGGAATTGCACTGATTTGAATGATTTTCCAAGTTATCCCAATACGCATGGTTATTGGGATTGTGCTGATTAGCATAAGCATCCAATTGCTGTTGCGTATGCGTATAACCCGAAACACCATATCTCTGCTTATAATATTACCTTGACTTTATGTACTCCCAATACTTAATCGGTTTTTTTTCTTTACATTTGGCTGCCATTTCTATTCGCTCTATTTCATTGTGATTTTTTAAAGCCTGATATTGTTCATACGTTGCAAGAGAGTAATTATCATATATTTCAAAGATAACTGCCTGTGCTTCTTCAAGCTCCGGTATCAGCTTTATTTCGCCTTCAAAATCTTCTAAATCTTTCAAGTCATAGTTAATCAAATTCAAGTCTTTCGGACGATACAAAATATTACCGCCCCGCTTAATAAGTTCATATAAAAAATTAACATTCCACTTAGTTAGAGTAACAAAGATATCTTTACTTATTTGCGGCAACGCCTGATATACTGCTAAAAAAATATCTTCGTCATTTTTCAAATATTCTAATGGATCGTCATCGTCGCTATAGTCATTGTAATAATCATCTTTTGGAACGACTTCGCGGTTTTCCGTTATACCAACGCCATAATTTGTTATATTATAAATTTTTTTAAGTTCCCAGATAATAGCATCTATTTTATTTTCACCAACTTTCTCTCCGATTCTTGATATGATAAAGTCATCAAAATTATCTTTGCGGTTTATAATTTGAATATCATCAAAATAGTTGCTTCTCCGAATACTTACGTCATAAAATTGTTTTAAATAAATCCATTCTCTCAACTCAATTTCGTTAATTTGATTAGTGATTTTTTTCTTAAACAAATCAAAAAATCTATCGTTCGCTTTCGATAAAGCTTCTAAATATTTTAAGGCTTTATCTTTTTTACCGTCAATCAACGCATATCGAGCCGCTTGTTCGTTTATAGAATATTGTCTACTCCATTTATCTTCAATCGACTCATTCGCTCTTTGTTCGGCAAGAAGTTCATCAATGGTAATATTAAAAAGTTTTGACAATGAAAATAAGTTTTCTACGCTTATTCCTCTCATATCATTCCATTTACTCACTGCCGCAGGGCTTACCCCAACTATCTCTGCCAAATCTTTTTGTTTTAAACCAATGTTTTCCATCAATTCCCAAATAAAATTATTCATTGTCTACACCTTCAATATAATACTTCTTTTTTAATTCTTCTGTTGATAACCTATTTGAATCATCAATATATTCACCCTTGTATTCAGATGGAAAATATATTTCCCGTAGTTTTTCCAAAGGCAAATTATTTAAATCTTTTAGCAATTTTTCTGTTTGCTCAAAATCCCGATTATTCATATAATCTTTCAAAGATAATCCTAAAATTTCTCTTCTTGCGTGAAGATAAGCTCCCCTCTCGTTCTCGCCGCATATCCAATATTTGAAAGGCTTTAATACATTCTTTTCGCCGTTATAAAGTCTTTTCTCTAAATGCTCAAAATCTTTTTCTCCAAAGCCGCCCAAAATATTGTCTTCGGCAATTCCCATTTTTACTCTATTGTTTTGTATATTTTCAACGGCAAAATATCTATATTTCCCTTGTTCGCAAACAGGCACAAGAAGCGGTCGTTTATATTTATCATAAATCTCTTCAAGAATATCAATAATTTTAAATTCGGTCGCAACAACTTTCCAATAACCGAGCAATACTTTGTTGAGTTTTGCTCCACACTCGATCAAAAGCTTAATTCCGCGTTTTGTCAATTCTTCTTCATCGTATTTTTTTTGGTATTGCTTTTCATAAACTTCAAGTTTTCCATAACGATGTGTTACGTTAATCGTTTGTAATACCGCCAACAAAATGTCCTTTTCGTAATCGTCCAATTTTGATATTCTGCGTCTTACTTCATCTTCCGCCTCAACAATGACATCGCTAACGTCGTCCCATATATTCTGATGCTTGGAAAAAACAAACTTTTTATTAGCTTCCCAAAATTTTTCTTCCACGCTACTCTTATGCATTAAAGCCGATTGTCTGTGGATTTCTAATTTAATATCCGACAATCCTCCCAATGGCAAAACGCCATAACCACAATTAACGATATCTTCTAACCATGCACATTCGCAAAGTCCAGATTCTCGATACCCCTCATCACTTTTACAGTTGATTGCCGGAAAAAATATCCGATAAAAATGTATAACGAGAAAATCAAATTCTTTATCTTCGGAAACTGTCAGTCCTATGCCAACCATTTTCATTAGCAACTCTTTAAAGCGGGTTTCAATTAATAATTCCTGTTCTTCTCTTATATTGTATAAATCGTCGGGACTATATTTAGAACACCAATCATCGTTATATATAAAATACTTTTCTTTCAAATTAAATTCAGCTTTATATTGACCGTTCATAATTTCATCAACCGTAATTTGATAAAAATCGGCGATATCTTCAATCAAAGCTATTTCTGGAATTGATTTCCCGCATTCCCACTTGCTGATAGTTCCGTCTTCCAACTCTCTTCCGTACTGTACTGACATTTCATACGCGAATTCATTTTGCGATAACTTTTTGTCTTTTCTTAATTGCTTTAAAATTTTACCAAATTTCTTTTTATCCATTTATATTACCTCAGCTAATCTTTTCTTAAAATCGTTTTTTATAATTTTGTTCATCTTTACAAAATATGCAAAATTTTTATCTCGTTTCCTTTGTTTAGGAGTTTCCAGCTCTATAACCGCTTCATAATCTATTACATTTAATCGCCGCTGCTCGGATGAATTAGTTACTGAAAAATATAAATTTTTTTTCATTTGCGCTTTGCCGTCAAAATATTCTATTTCACAAATTTCATCAACTGATTCTATCGCGTCTTTCCAATCATGTTTTACTCTCGGTTTATGTCTGACAATTAATGCAGCCTCTTTCCCGTTCTCTGCTTTTACATAAAAATCCATTAATATATACTTCCCTCTTCTGACATGTCCGCATTTTGCTTTAACCTTAAAATATTTCATTAGTGTTCCTCCCGTTTGTAAGAACACTATAACACAGTTAGATTAACTTTTACATAGAGTATAAATTAATATTATAAATTAGCTCATTTTTTTGATTAACTTATGGTAGAATTATAACACAATTGTTTTTTTATCGCAATAAATTTTTTCATACACTTAAGTATAATTTTTATATGTTATTGAACCCTAAAAGCCACAAATACGTAATTTTATCACGAAATACAAGAAAGAACAATAAAAAACGGGGCAGATTATCTGAAATACTCTGCCCCGTTTTTACTTATTTATACAATTTATGACATTTGATAAATTCCTCGGATAAAAAGCACCGCGCCTTAAAAAAGACGCGGTGCAAAATCTTGCGATTTAAGTTTCGATTGTGTTTCCTCTCCCTTGCGGAAAAGGCGTTTTCGAGGCACTCCCCGAGTTTGAAAGCGGGATTATTTGTTTAATCCGTTCATATACAGGCTCCACATCAACAAATCGCCGATGTTGTCCAAATCAAAAATGCTTTCATGATGTTTCTTGCTACCTAACTTCTTCATACTAACACTCCTTTGGCTCTCTCTTTGAGCCGATTTTTTTATTTATCTTTCCCGCACTGTCATTTATTTTTAGCGGTTAGTTAACTTTTTTCTTTTTACGATAACAGTATATATCCCTTTAGCATATTTGTCAAACGTTTTGCAAATAAATTTTAAATTTTTTTCAAATTATTTTATAAAATTAACATTTTTAACATTTTTTGCAACGAATTTTCACAATATCGCGGATGTTTTAGGAAAATTTTCACGAATTACAATAGTATTATATTCGCGCAAGTTTATAAAATGTTAAAAATATACAAAAATATTTTAAACTTTTCAACGCTGTTACAAAATATAAAAAGCACGAAAAATTAACGCGAGATTATCGTTACGAAAAAAACGCGCAAAAAAAATGCCCGCCGCAATTTTGCGGCGGGCGTGAGCTTAATTTTGCTTTTCAAATTGTTTCGGGGTGATATCGGTATGCTTTTTGAACTGACGGATAAAATGGAACACGTTCTGATACCCCGTCATTTCGGCAACTTCCGCCACCGTGTATTTATGCGTACCCAAAAGCGTTTTGGCGATGCGCACGCGCAGGGAAATGATATCCTGTATCGGCGAAATGCCGAAGAGCTTTTTATACAGCTCGAAGAACCGCGCCTTATTCAGCTTGGCGGCCTTTGCCATATCGTCCACGTTCCACTCCTTGTTGGGTTGCGAATAGATTGCTTTTCTGATTTCGCAGAAGGTGTTGACGATTTTTTCGTTATATTCGGGGGAATCGCTGTTCACGTCGCGGCAGAGCGTTAAAAAAATCTGCTCGGCGTAAATTCTCACGGCGTTCCCCGCAAACTTGCGGGGGCGGAAAAACTCGTCGTCGATGCAATCGAACAGACGGTGCAACTCCTCCGCGCACGAGTCGGAAGGATAATAGATTTTATCGGTCAAAAGCCCGTACATTTCCAAAAGTTCCGCCGCCGCGTCGTCGGTAAAGGAAAATTTTTCAAAATACAGGTCGCCCACGTTGCAATCGATCGCATGCGGCGCATGCGGACCGTAAATCAATACGGCGTTTTCTTTCGTGGTTACGTACTCGCCGTCCACCAAAACGGTTGCGGGGTTAAAAAAATGGATCAGATTGTATTCGCCCCGCCCTTTCATGCAGGTGAAACAAACCCCCTGTTTGACCAAATTCTTTTTTCTGACATTCGTTACGATCATTTTTTAATCCTGAGTAGAGAGTTAAATTATTATGTAATTAAAACGTATAAATATAGTATATCATCGTTTTTAAGAAATTTCAATGAAATTATGCATAAAAAAGGGGAATATTTTTGCGCAATATATAAAAAATAAGATTTTTCGGGGATATTTTGGAATTATTTTCCTCTTTTAAAATACTCGTCGTCGGTGATAGAATACAATTTTGCGTCCACAAACGCGCCTTCGTTGTTCATCGCCCCTTTTCTGAGCACCCCTTCTTCGGTAAATCCGCATTTTTTCAGCACCTTGCCCGATTTTGCGTTTTCGACGAAATGCGCCCCCGTCACGCGGACGGCGCCGAGCGTTACGAAAAAATGCTTCAATACGGCGTTCAACGCCTCGGGAACGACGCCTTTGCCCCAATATTTTTCCGAAAGACAGTAGCCGACGCCGACGGAGGACAATCTCTCGCATATCTGCACCGCGCCGACGGAACCGATCGGCTCGCCGTTTTCCCTCCACTCGATGCACCAATCGTAAAAATCGGGAGCTTTATACTTTTCCTCCAGCTCCGCGAGATAGCGTTTCACCCCGTTGCAATCGGCGTAAAATTTCCACGGTAAATATTTCGTAACTTCCGGATTGCCCGCCCAGTTTTCAAACATCTTTTCCGCATCGTCAACGGTAAATCGGCGCAGACGCAGTCTGTCGGTATCGAGTACAATCGTCCCTGTATGGCGCATTTTTTCACCTCTTTTTTCGCTTTATTCCATGATACAATAATTTTTATAAAAAATAAAGCAAAATCCTGCAAATAAGTTGACAAATTCCTTTGAACCGATTATAATAATTAAAGATTGAACGGGGTGTAGCGCAGTTTGGTAGCGCGCTTGAATGGGGTTCAAGAGGTCGAAAGTTCAAATCTTTTCACTCCGACCAAAACGGCGGCTTTTTACAAGCCGCCGTTTCTTTATTTTAAATTGCAAGGGGCGCATTTATTTTAATTAAACAGCGCGGCAACATTTCGTTGCCGCGCTGTTTGCGCTTTTTATGTTACTGCCCCCAGATGAGGAGTTTTTTGTGAAATTCCTTATCCACCATCATCACCATGCCGTCCAGCTCGTCGTCGCCGAGCACGCTGCTGCGCCCGTCTTCGTACTGCTTGTCGATCATTTCCTTGATCTTTGCGACGATGGGCTCCGCCTTGCTGATTTTATGCTCTTCCGGCAGATCGTAATATTCGTTGATCCAATACGCGATGCCCGCCAGCCCGCTGGCGTTGTTGATGGAAACATGCATCGGACGGTTCAAAATCTTTTTCGTATCGAAGATATTATAAATTTCCTCGTCTTTCAGCATGCCGTCGGCGTGAATGCCCGCGCGGGTGGCGTTGAAGCTTCTGCCGACGAAGGGCGTTCTCGGCGGTATTACATAGCCGATTTCCTTTTCAAAATATTCCGCGATGTCGGTGATCGCCGTAAAGTCCATGCCGTCGTTGGTGCCGCGGATCGATTCGTACTCGATCGCCATCGCCTCGAGCGGGCAGTTGCCCGTCCTCTCCCCGATGCCGAGCAGCGAGCAGTTGATCGCCGCGCAGCCGTAAAGCCACGCCGTGGTGGCGTTGGTAACGACCTTGTAAAAATCGTTGTGACCGTGCCATTCCAAAAGTTCGGAGGGCACGCCGGAATAATAGTTCAAGCCGTAAATAATGCCCTGAACGCTCCGCGGAAGCGCGCTGCCCGGATAGGTGACGCCGAACCCCATCGTGTCGCACGCGCGGATTTTGATGGGAATACCGCTCTCTTTGGAAAGGCGCATCAGTTCCGACGCGAAGGGCACGACGAAACCGTAGAAGTCCGCGCGGGTGATGTCCTCGAAGTGACAGCGCGGTCTTACGCCCGCGTCCAGCGCGTCCTTGACGATGCCGAGGTATTTATCGAGCGCCTGCGCCCGCGTTAAATTCATTTTTTTGAAGATATGGTAGTCGGAACAGCTGACCAGCACGCCCGTTTCCTTGATATTGAGCTGTTTCACGAGCTCGAAATCCTTTTTGTTGGCGCGGATCCAGCTGGTCACTTCGGGAAATTTCAGTCCCAAATTCATGCACGCTTCCGCCGATTTTCTGTCCTTTTCGGAATAGAGGAAAAATTCCGACTGGCGGATGATGCCTTTCGGTCCGCCGAGACGGGACATCAGCTTGAACAACTCCACGATTTGCTCTACCGTGAAGGGCGAAGTGGACTGCTGTCCGTCGCGGAAAGTGGTATCGGTAATCCAGATATCGGAAGGCGGGTTCATCGGCACGTTGCGGAAGTTGAAAATCACCTTGGGAACGCTGGTATATTCGAACATATCCCGAAACAGCTGCGGTTCCGCCACGTCCTGCAATTCGTATTCGTACGTTTTTTCCTGCAATACGTTTTTATTTTTGTTAAATTCTATCATGATCTATCCTTACTTCAATTCGTTGATGAAACTTTCCAGCCGATCGAGCCCTTCTTTGATGTCCTCCATGGAAATCGCGTAGGAAAGGCGGACGGAGTTGTCGTCGCCGAACGCGATGCCCGGAATGAGCGCCACGCCCTTTTTCAGCGCGGCGGAGGCGAACTGCATGGAACCTTCGATTTTCTCGCCGTCGAAGGTTTTGCCGAAGAGCGCGGAAACGTCCGCAAACACGTAAAACGCGCCGTCGGGCTTCGCGCAGGCGACGCCGCGCATTTTGCACATTCTTTCGTACATATATCTGCGCCGTTCGTCGAAGGTTTTATTCATCTTCTCAATGAAATCCTCCCCGCCGGAAAGCGCGGCGACGGTAGCGTACTGCGCGATGGAACAGGGATTGCTCGCCGTGTGCGACTGCATGCTGCCGATGGCTTTTGCGACGTTTTTCGGCGCGGCGAGATAGCCGATGCGCCAGCCGGTCATCGCGTAGGTTTTGGAAACGCCGTTGATGACGATGGTCTGCTCCTTCACCTTTTCGCTGTACTGCGCGACGGAATAATGTTTCGCCCCGCCGTATACGAGCTTTTCGTAAATCTCGTCGGCGATGACGTAAATGCCGCTCTCCTCTGCGAATTTTGCGATTTCCTTCACTTCCTCCTCGCTGTACACCGCCCCCGTGGGGTTGTTGGGCGAGTTGAAGATGAGCGCCTTCGTCTTCGGCGTAAGCGCCTTTTTCAGGTCTGCGGCGGTGACTTTATAGCCGTTTTCCTTTGCCGCGGGCACGTATACCGTTTTGCCGCCGGCAAGCGCGATGAGCTCGGGATATGTAAGCCAGTAAGGCGAGGGCAAAAGCACCTCGTCCCCCTCCTCCACGATCGCCTCGATGGCGTGATAGAGAGAGCTTTTCGCACCCGAAGAAACGACGATCTGATCTTCCGTAAAATCGAGATCGTTATCCTTTTTGAACTTCGCGCAGATCGCCTTTTTAAGCTCGGGCATACCCGAGGCGGGCGTGTACTTGGTAAAGCCGATATCGATCGCCTTTTTCGCCGCGTCGTTGATATAATCGGGGGTGTTGAAGTCCGGCTCGCCCGCGCCGAACCCGATGACCGATATGCCTTCCGCCTTCATCTTTTTGGCTTTCGCGGTGATTTCCAGCGTCAGCGAAGGCGCGATGTTTTTCACTCTGTTGGTTGCTTCCATATCTTTATTCTCCTTCTCTCGTTTCTTATTCTTCGTCGTTGCCCGCGGCGAGCTTCGCCTCTCTGTCCGCGATCTGCAAGGCGTTGACCATCTCGTCCAGATCGCCGAGCATAAACGCCTCGAGTGTATAAAGCGTGCAGCCGATTCTGTGATCGGTCACCCTGCCCTGCGGAAAATTGTACGTTCTGATGCGCTCCGAGCGATCCCCCGTGCCGATCTGGGAACGGCGGTTGTCGGAATATTCCTTCTGGTATTTGCTCTGATAGTAATCGTATAAGCGGCTCTTCATGATGCGCATCGCCTTTTCGCGGTTTTTGGTCTGCGAACGCTCGTCCTGACAGAGCACCACGATACCCGTGGGCAGGTGCGTCATGCGGATGCACGACTCCGTTTTGTTGACGTGCTGACCGCCCGCGCCGCTGGAGCGCAGCGTATCGATTTTCAGATCCTTTTCCTCGATATTCACCTCGACGTCCTCCGCCTCGGGGAGCACGGCGACGGTAACCGTGGAGGTGTGTATTCTGCCCTGCGATTCCGTTTCCGGCACGCGCTGCACGCGGTGTACGCCGCTTTCGTATTTCAGCTTGCTGTAAACGCCCTTGCCCGCGATGGAAAACACCACTTCCTTCATGCCGCCGAGTTCGGTGGCGTTGCTGTCGAGTTCCTCGCATTTCCAGCGGTTCTTTTCGGCGTACTTTAAGTACATTCTGTAAAGCTCGTAGCCGAAAAGGCTCGCCTCCTCGCCCCCCGCGCCGCCGCGGATTTCGATGATGACGTTTTTATCGTCGTCGGGATCTTTGGGCACGAGCAGTATTCTCAGTTCCGCGGAAATGACTTCCAGCCGGTCCTTGCAGGCGTAAATCTCCTCGGAAAGCATATCGCGCATTTCCTTGTCGGTTTCCGTTTCCAGCAGCTGTTTCGCGGCGGTCTGTTCTTCAATCGCCTTTTTGTATTCGCGGTATTTATCGACGGTTTCCTGCATGTCCGCGAGTTCCTTGGAATAACTCTTCCATTCGTCCATACGGGCGATGACCTCCGCGTCGCCGGTAAGCTCCGTCAGCTTATCATACCTTTCCAGCATTTTGTCGAGTTTTTTAAACATTAAAATTCCGCCTTTACGATCCTTTCCTTGCCCTCTAAGTCCTTGAATATCTCCGCCTTTTCAAACATGGCGGCGATTTCCTCCGCCTGCGTTTCGCCGCACTCCAGAAAGAGCGCGCCGCCCGCTTTGATATGCGCGGGAGCGTCCTTCGCGATGCGGCGGTAAAAATCCAGCCCGTCCGCGCCGCCGTCGAGGGCGATACGCGGCTCGAAATCCTTGATTTCCCTTTGCAAACCGTCGATATCTTCGCTTTTGATATACGGCGGATTGCTGACGATCACGTCGAACGCGCCGTCGATTTCCGCAAACAAATCGCTTTGCACGAATTCGACGTCCGCCTGATTTTCCGCCGCGTTTTCCCTTGCCAGCGCGAGGGCGTCGGCGGAAACGTCTGCGGCGGTGACTTTCGCGCCGCTTTTCTTTTGCACGGCGACGGCGATCGCGCCGCTCCCCGTGCATAAATCGAGCACTTCGCTCTCCTTTTCAATGCGCTTCAGCGCGCGCTCGACGAGTTCTTCCGTTTCGCACCGCGGAATGAGCGCGCGTTCGTCCGTTTTGATTTTATACCCGTAAAATTCCGTATCGCCCACGCAGTACCAAAGCGGCCGTCCGCTCAGGCGCTGTTCGACGAGGGAATTGATTTTATCGATATTTTTCGGGGATACGAGGTTATCGGTATACGCCTCGCTCCGCTTGACGCCGAGGGTGAGCGAAACCAGCCATTCCGCCTCCGCGCTCTCCTCTATGCCGCCCGCGAGCAGGCGCTTTTTCACTTCCTCCGTCACTTCCCCGCGCTTTTTCGCCACGACGAATTTTTCCGTCGGCAAAGACGGATCGGCGTCTAATTCCATCACCTTTCCGAACGCCGCGATCGCCACTTCCAGCATTTCGTCGTCCGGCTCTCTCGTCGTGATCTTCTGCAAAAGCATCCCCGGCCATTTGAGGGGAAGAACGATTTTGGAATCGGTTTTCGCAAGCCCCTTCAACAGCTCGTAGGAAATGCCCGCAACAAACGGCAAAAGCGCAATTTTCAACAGCACGCGCCAGATTTTTTCCACCGACATGCCGTAAAGGGCGAAGAGCGATTCCGCCAGCGCGAACACCAGAATAGAGATGACGATGACGAACACCATAAAGGTCGTGCCGCATCGATCGTGTATGCGCGAACAGGTTTTCGCGTTTTCCGGCGTCAGCGGCAAATCCTTTTCGTAACAGGAAATGGTTTTATGCTCCGCGCCGTGGTACATGAACAGCCGCCTTACGTCCTTCATTAAGGAGATAAGCAGTATATACCCCACGAAAACGAGGATTTTAAAGCCGCCCTCGATGAAGTTTTTCGCCAGCACGCCGAACTCGAACCCGCCCCCGACGAGCAGCTCTATGCCCCGCCGCGCGAGCTGCGGCAGCACGATGAACAAACCGACCGCCAACGCGACGCCGAGGAGCGCGGATAAAAACAAAACGACGCTCATTATGTTGATTTTGAATTTCTTCGCCATCCATTTTTCAAACTTGCTCGGCTCGCCCTCGCCGAACACTTCGGCGGAGCGCATCAGGGTTTTCATGCCCGTCACCATGGAGGAAACGAAATTGACCACGCCGCGCACCACGGGCAGCTTGGCGAATTTATTTCTCTTTTCCGGCGGCGTCAAACGCACGCTTTCCATGCGGATCACGCCGTCCTCGTCGCGCACCGCCGTCGCCATGGCGGTTCTGCCGCGCATCATCACGCCTTCCATCACCGCCTGACCGCCGACAGAGGTCTTTTTTTCTTTTTTTGACTTTTTCAACGAAAAAACTCCCAATTTCGCCTAAAAAAAACGGCTTCAAGCGTAAAACTTACCCTTAAAGCCGATTTTGTTTCGTGGTTATTGCTGTTCAATACCGTATCTTTTATTGAATTTATCCACACGACCACCGGTGTCTACAAGTTTCTGCTTGCCCGTGAAAAACGGATGACATTTGCTGCATATTTCTACTTTGATAGTATCGGTATTTTTCGTCGTGCCCGTTTTGAAGGTCTCGCCGCAAGCGCACACAACCGTTACCTCGTGATAATTGGGATGCACGTCCTTCTTCATAAGATTACTCCTTTTATTATTATTAAAGCGGGCAACCCGAAAGCCGCCCCTTGCCGATTTCTTAAAGATTATATAATATTTTTTAATTTAAGTCAACAATTTAAGCACTTATGCCGAAAAAATTTTTAATGGCGCGTTTTGCTTGCATTATTTCGCCTTTTAGAGTATACTTATAATGCGAAACGGCAGGGTTTTCCTATTCAGTTTACCCTTCCGTTCGGGAGGATATATGCAAGGTTGGCACATCATAGCCCCTGAACAAATCGAGGACAAGACGATCGAAGAATCGTTCGACGTTACCACCGAAACCAAAGTGATGGTGACAAAGGCGCTCGTTACCTTAAACGACGCGCTGCACTTTGCCAAAGGCGAGCCGCAGACGGTGGCGGGTTCCTACGGAATCGGCATCGTGAGCGAACCGGGGCAAAACCTCTTCGATTTAAAGCAAGGCACGCGGGTTTACATCAGCCCCATCGTCGCCTGCAAAAAATGCTTCAACTGCAACAATAACGACGCGGGCAAATGCTCCGACATTCAGATTGCGGGAGAAAATTTCAACGGATTTTTGCGGAATTTCGTCACAACGGAATCTTCCAATCTCTACTATCTGCCGGAGAGCGTTTCCGATAACGACGCGCTGTTTATCGAACACATCTCCCTTTCTCTGTCCATCATCGACAAGCTAGATATTCAGAAGGGCGATCACATCGCGGTGATCGGCGCGAACAACTTCGGCATCATCTTTTCGCAGCTGCTCATTTATTATCAGGCGGTGCCGATTTTGCTCGACATCGACGGAGAAAATCTGCAGTGCGCGAAAAACTGCGGCGTTTACTACACCCTCGGCAAGGACGACAACTGGCTGAAAGAGGTTTCCTCCATCACCGGCGGAAGAATGGCGAAGAGCGTCGTTTACGTTTCGGACAGCGACGTTTCCCCCAAGACGGCGTTTACGCTGGCGGGATACAACGCGCACGTGGCGTTTACGGGACTTTCGGGAAAGAACACCTCTTTTTCCTACGCAAACGCCGTGAAAAAACAGCTGATCCTTCACTTTATCAACACCGGTTACGGTTACATATCCTCCAGCATCAACCTGATCGCAAACAAGGCGTGCAATCTGAAAAAGTTGCAATTTAAAGAGAGCACGTACGCCGAAATGCCGCAGGTTTTCAAGACCATGGCGGAAAAACTTTCCAAAAACGAAAAGATTTACGACACCATCGTCAAAATTTCCGACTGAAAAACGCAGCCCCGCGCCGATTCGGCGCGGGGCTGTCCTTTACTCATGGATTTTAATTGCAACAGCCCCGCCGGTGAAACGGCGGGGCTGTACTCTTTTTTATTCTTCCGCGGGCGCTTCGGCGGATTCCGCCGCGCCTTCTTCGCCCTCTTCTTCCTTTTCTCCGGCGGGAGTGATCGCCACCACGGCGACTTTCCCCTCGCCCAGCTTCATCACGCGCACGCCCTGCGTATCGCGCCCGATTTTGCTGATGTCCTTCGCCGCGACGCGGATGATGATGCCGCTGTCCGCGATGATCATGACGTCCTCGTCCTCGTGCACGAGCTTCAAATTGACGAGCTTACCTGTCTTTTCGTTGAATACGCCCGCCTTGATGCCCTTGCCCGCGCGCTGCTGCAAGCGGTAGTCCTCGATATCGGAACGCTTGCCGTAGCCGTTTTCGGTGATGGTGATGACCTCGCAGTCTGGTTTGATGACAGCCATATCCACAAGCCGGTCTTCCTCCCCCAGATTGATGCTCTTTACGCCCTGCGTGTCGCGCCCCATCGGGCGGACGTCTTTTTCGCTGAAACGGATGCACTTGCCTTCGCGCGAAGCCATGATGATTTCATCGTCGCCGCCCGTCAGCTGCACGGAAATGAGCTCGTCGCCCTCCACGATGCTGATGGCGATTTTACCCACCTTGCGGATGCTGGCAAATTCCGTGAGCGCCGTCTTTTTGATAAGCCCGCGTTTGGTCGCCATGGCGATAAAGCCTTCCGTGCCCTCTTTCAGCGGCACGACCGCCTGCACCTTTTCGTTTTCGCCCAGCTGAATGAGGTTGACGATGGCCCTGCCGCGCGCCGTTCTCTGCGCCTCGGGGATCTCGTAGCCCTTGATGCTGTACACCTTGCCCCTGTCGGTAAAGAACAGAATATCGTCGTGCGTGGAGGAAACGAACATGTTTTCGATGAAATCCTCGTCCTTCGGCTTGTGCGCGGTAATGCCCTTGCCGCCGCGGCGCTGCGTGTGATATTCCGCCACCGGCAGGCGTTTGATATAGCCGGAATGCGTCATGCTGATGACGATGTCTTCCTTTTCGATGAGGTCGGCGATGTCGATTTCGCCGTAATCGTAGGAAAGCTCCGTCCTTCTCGGCGAGGGATATTTGTCGCGGATAAGCAACAAATCGGCTTTGACGATCTCCTTCACCCTGCTTTCGTTTGCCAGAATGTCCTTCAAGTCGGCGATGATCCTGTCGAGTTCGACGAGTTCTTCCTTTAATTTATCCACTTCGAGCGCCGTCAGACGGCGGAGCTTCATTTCCAGAATGGCGTTCGCCTGTTTTTCGCTGAGTTCGAATTCGCTCATCAACGACGCCATCGCCTCGGCGGAATCCTTGCTGGTTTTGATGATTTCGATCACCCGATCCACGTTCGCCTGCGCGATGACCAAGCCTTTGACGATGTGCTCGCGCTCCTCGGTCTTCGCAAGGTCGTATTTCGTGCGGCGCACGATGACCGACTCCTCGTGGGCGAGGTATTGTTCGAGCACCTCTTTCAAATTGAGCACCTTCGGTTCGCCGTCCACGAGGGCGAGCATGATGATGCCGTTTTTCACCTGCAAATTCGTGTGCTTATAGAGCGTGTTGAGCACCACCTGCGCGTTGGCGTCCTTTTTCAGATCGATGACGATGCGCATGCCCGAACGGTCGGATTCGTCCTTGACGTCAGAAATGCCCTCTACGCGCTTGTCTTTGACGAGGTCGGCGATACTCTTGATGAGCAGCGCTTTGTTGACCTGATAGGGCAATTCCGTGACGACGATGCGCTCCCGCGTGCCGTTGGCGAAATCCTCTATATCGCTCTTCGCGCGGAGCACGATGCCGCCGCGCCCCGTTCTGTATGCCTGACGGATCGCCGCGCGCCCCATCAGCACCGCGCCGGTGGGATAGTCGGGCGCGGGAATGTACTGCATCAAATCGTCCACCGTGATTTCCGGATTGTCGAGCACGGCGATACAGCCGTCGATACACTCCGAAAGGTTATGCGGCGGGATATTCGTCGCCATTCCGACGGCGATGCCGTCCGAACCGTTGACGAGGATATTCGGAAAACGGGAGGGCAGCACGACGGGCTGCATCTCCGTATCGTCGAAGTTGGGATAAAAATCCACCGTTTCCTTCTCGATGTCGCGGAGCATTTCCGCCGAAAGTTTGGAAAGGCGCGCCTCGGTATAGCGGTACGCCGCGGCGGGATCGCCGTCTACCGAACCGAAGTTGCCGTGCCCGTCCACGAGGGGGAAGTTGATGGAAAAATCCTGCGCCAGACGCACGAGGGCGTCGTATACCGAGCTGTCGCCGTGCGGGTGGAATTTACCGAGCACTTCACCGACGATTTTGGCGCATTTTTTATAGCCCTTATCGTTGTAAAGCCCCATGTCGTGCATCGCGTAAAGGATGCGGCGGTGCACCGGCTTCAAGCCGTCGCGCACGTCGGGAATGGCGCGCGAAACGTTGACCGCCATCGCGTACGCGATGAAGGATTTTTTAAGCTCCTCTTCGACTTCCCTGTTGATGATGTTGCTCTTTGCGAGCGTATCTTTAAATGCCGCGGACAGTTCCGCGTTGGTTTCTTTTTTAGCCATTTTTCTTCAATCCCTCTTAAATATCCAGATCGGCGACGAGTTTTGCGTTCTGCTCGATAAACGCGCGCCTGAGTTCCGGTTTTTCGCCCATCAGCACGGTGAACATTTCGTTGGCGTCCACGGCGTCCTCCATGGTCACCTTCAGCATCGTGCGCGTTTCGGGGTTCATGGTCGTTTCCCAAAGCTGTTCGGGGTTCATTTCGCCGAGACCTTTATAACGCTGAATGTCGCACTTGCCAACTTCCGCGAGATAGTCCTCGAGCTCCTTGTCGGAATAGAGATATTTTTCCGTTTTGCCCTTGGTCGCCTTATACAGAGGCGGCTGGGCGATGTACACGTGCCCGTGCTCGATGAGCGGGCGCATAAAGCGGAAGAAGAAGGTTAAAAGCAAAATCCGGATGTGGCTGCCGTCCACGTCCGCGTCGGTCATGCAGATGATGCGGTCGTATCTGAGCTTGCTCTCGTCGAACTCGTCGAGAATACCGCCGCCGAACGCGGTGATCATGCTCTTGATTTCCTCGTTTTCCAAAACTTTGTTGATGCGCACCTTTTCCACGTTGAGGATTTTGCCGCGCAGCGGAAGGATCGCCTGAAAGCGTCTGTCGCGCCCTTGCTTGGCGCTTCCGCCTGCGGAATCGCCCTCCACGAGGTAAATCTCGCAAAGCTCGGGATTCTTCTCGGAGCAGTCCGCCAGCTTGCCCGGAAGGGTGGTGCTTTCCAGCGCGCCCTTGCGGCGGGTGCTTTCCCTCGCCTGTCTTGCCGCCTCGCGCGCACGCTGCGCCATTAAACAGCGCATCAAAAGCTCTTTCGTTACGGCGGGGTTTTCCTCCAAGAACGCGCCGAATTTCTCCGTCATGGCGCGGGTGACGAGCGTTCTCATCTCGCTGTTGCCGAGTTTGGTTTTGGTCTGCCCCTCGAACTGCGGTTCGGTGAGCTTTACGGACACGACGGCGGAAATGCCCTCGCGCACGTCCTCGCCGGAAACCTTATCGTCGTTTTTCAGCACGCCGATGTTTCTGCCGGCGTCGTTGATGATCTTCGTGAGGGAGTTTTTGAACCCGTCGAGATGCGCGCCGCCCTCCTCCGTGTTGATATTGTTGGCGAAGGAGTAAATGTTTTCCGAATAGGAATCGTTGTACTGAACGGCGATCTCCACCTCGTTATCGCCGAAAAATTCGTCGAAGTAGAAGGGTTTCGCAAAGAGCGTTTCGCGGTTTTTGTTGAGATCCTCGACAAAGTGCGCGATGCCGCCCTCGTAATAGAAGGTATCGCTTTTTTGCTGACCTTCCCGCAAATCTTCCATTTTGATGGTCAGCCCTTTATTGAGGTACGCGAGCTCGCGCAGACGGGTTTTGATGACGTCGTACACGAAAACGACGCTCTCGAAAATCTCGTCGTCCGGCATGAAAGTCACCTTCGTGCCCGTTTCCGACGCCTCGCCGACCACTTTCAGCGGCGCCTGCGGCACGCCGCGGTTGTATATCTGCTTATAGTGATTGCCGTTTTGGAAAACCTCCACTTCCAGCCATTCGGAAAGGGCGTTGACGACCGAAAGCCCCACGCCGTGCAGACCGCCGGAAATTTTATATCCCCCGCCGCCGAACTTGCCGCCCGCGTGCAGCTTCGTCAGCACCACTTCCACGGCGGAAATTTTTTCCGTGTGGTGCATGGCGGTGGGAATGCCGCGCCCGTTGTCGCGCACGGTGCAGGAACCGTCCGCGTTGATGGTTACGGTGATGGTATCGCAATAGCCGCTGAGCGCCTCGTCGATGCTGTTGTCCACGATTTCCTGCACGAGGTGGTGCAGTCCGCGCGCGTCGGTGGAACCGATGTACATTCCGGGGCGTTTTCTTACGGGATCAAGCCCTTCGAGCACCTGAATCTGCCCCTCACCGTAATTTTGTTCGACCTTTTTTTTCTCTTCCATTTTCTGCTCCGTTATACTTTATTTTACGTTAAAATTATAACATATTTTTCGCTTTTTGCAAAGCGATTTCGCCGCCTTTTACGCACATTAAAACTATTTATAGTTTTAATTCGCAAAAAAACGCGCCGCCGTCCGCCGCGGACGGATAAAAACGCGAAAAAGCGGAAAAAAGCGCGCATAAACGCAAGGGCGTTTGCGCACACTGCTATTAAGGAGAACGAATATGCTGAATTGTAAAAATTGCGGAATCGCGGGACTGGACATGCTCGTTTGCCCCAACTGCGGCGCGAATATCTGCGCGACGTGCGCGGGGCAGACGGACAACATTTGTCCCTATTGCTATTCCACCCTCGATTTCCTGATATAACAACAAAATCCCCGCGTTTTCACGCGGGGATTTTTATTTTTTATGCCGTATTATTCTTTATCTTCCTTTTGTTCTTCTTCGGCGGCGCGATCTTCTTCCGCCGGCGGCGCCGTTTGCACGTCCGCTTTCATTTTCGCAAGCAGTTTTTCCTCGAACAGCTTTTGTCCGGCGACCTTGCAGTCTTCCGAAAGCTCCTCCGCATAGCCGATGAATTTTTCCGCCTGCGCCGCGTCCTTCAGCACGTATAGCACGTAAGCCGCCTTGACGCGCAGGGTGGAAACGTCCGCCGCGCGGTTGAGATATTTTTCGTTATCCTCCACCAGATTGTCCGCCTCGCTTTCGTTATAGGCGAAGGTGCAGGCGTTGTACAGCAAATCGGCGCGCACCGCGGGACGGTAGCATTTCGGCATCGTGTCGAGCAATCCTTCCAGACGGTCGGACACGGTTTTCGCGTTTTCGTAATCTTCCTTGTCGAGATAGTAAGCGTACCGCGCGTTGAGGAGAAACAGATAATTCAAATCGTCCTCGGGCAGCTGCGGCAAATCGAAATACAGCCGCTCGTCGATCTGCGCGGGACTTTTGCCCGCGATGAGTTCGGCGTGGATCTGCAACAATCCGAGCACCACCTTTTCCGACGCCTCGCCCTTTTTGACGCCAAGCGCCACGGCGGCGTCGTTTTTAATACCGTCGGTGGTCATGGGCAAGCCGTTGCCCAGCACGAAATACAGGCAAATGGGAAGGGCGATCGCCCAAAGCGAATACGCCCAGAACGGCAGAAATTTCGTTAAAAACAGCGGAACGACGGAAACGACGAGCAAGACGACGTTGCCGTATACCCCCGCCCGCGTGACGCGGGCAAAGCGCTCCGCGAGGTTTTCCGCGTTTTCGGGAACGATTTCCGTAGCGCCCGCCTCGCCGTTATAGCCGGTGAGCCGCACCTTTCGCTTGCCGTTTTCCCGCGTGAAGAGGAAAAACGCCAGCCGCACGGAAAGCACCTTGAACCCGTTTCTCTTCGCCGCGCGCGCATGCCCCCACTCGTGCACCGCCAGATTGACGGCGGCCCAGAAGATCGCGCCCAAAACGCAGTAAAGAATAAACATTCCCAGATCGGCGGGATACTTGTCGTTGCCGACGAGCGTAACCGCCAAAATGCCCGCCAGCGTAGCCGCCAGCAGGACGATATTGTTTACGATATTGATTTTTCTGTTCATCGCTTGTCCTCTGTCTTTGCAAAACGGCTCAGCGCGTAACCTTCCAGATTGTCGCTCTCGCTCACCGTTATTTTTTCCATGCCGAAACGCTCCATGATCGCAACAAGCAGCAACGCGCCGTTGGCGATAACCTCCGCGCGTTCGGGCTGAAGTCCTTTCAGATTTCTGCGCTCCTCCACGCTCATCGCCGCAAGGCGCGAAGCGAGGGAACGCATTGTTTCCCTGCCGAGCACGTGACCGTTCACCCGCGCGGGATCGTACGGCGAAAGCGCCAAATCGATTGCCGCAAGGCTGGTTGCCGTGCCGCCGATGCCGTAAAATTCCGCCGAGGGAATTTCGCCGTATTCCTTTATTTTTTCCGCGCTGAGCGCGGCGGATTTTCCCGCGTTCTGCCCGCAGGCGTCCGTCAAGCTGACCGTACCCAAATCGAGGGAATATGAATAAATCTTTTTTCCGCCCGCGGAAACGGTAATTTCCGTGCTCGCGCCGCCGATATCGATGATGCCGCCGTCCCTGCCGCAAAGCGCGCCCGAAAGCCCGAATGCCGCCTCTTCCTCGCCGCCGATAATCTCCGTCGGCACGCCCGTTTCAAGGGCGATGCGCCGCGCAAACTCGCCGCCGTCCGCAGCCTTTCTCATCGCCGCCGTGCCGAACGCGCAAAAGCGCTCCGCGCCGCGGTCTTTCGCGTAGTCTTTCAGCGAACGCACCGCGTTCAGCGTGCGCTCCGCCGCGGCCCCGTCGAGCGTGCCGCCCGATTGCAAGCCGCGCCCCAAACCGGTGACGACGACGCGTTTTTCCAAAGTCTTTCCCCTTTCCCAGAGCATTAAACGCACGGAATTGGAGCCCAAATCGAAAATTGCGTATTTCACGGTTTACTGCCCCACGTCGTCGGGATAGTAATAACCCAGCTCGCGCGCGATTTTTTCGATGTACCAGCGCTGTTTTTTGATCGCTATAATGCTCTCGTTATCGTCTATCATCTGCTCGAGTTCGGCGATAGCCGCATCGTATTCGTTCCTTAAAGACTGTTCGCGGTTGATCGCCGCGAGCTGGTATACGAGCACGCTTACCAAAATGACCAGCAAGATGACCGCCGTCGCCGTTGCCGCCACGACCAGCCGTTTGAGTTTGTTTTCGTTCATCGGCTCTTTTTTCCTTCTTTACTTTCCTTCTATTGTACACTTTTTCGGCAATATTTGCAACTAATCGAGCAAAACTTTTCTCATAAAGCCACATTCCCGCAAAAACCGCGAGAAACATATAAGCGCGCACGGACGGAAAATCGTACAAATGCTTGAACGCGACGAACCCCGCCGCCAGCACGACGTACGCGAAAACGTCCACCGCGGCGCGGTACACGTTGTTTTTTACCGGCAGCTTCGCGGCGGAAATGAAATGCTTGACCGCACCGCCCAAAATGCCGTAGGCGAATGCGCCGAAAAATACGTAAAACTGCCCCGCGCTTACGAACATTACTTGAAAATCCGCTTTAAAAGGGGCGCTTTTTGCACGTCGTAGCGTATGTAAGTGAATTTTCCGTCGGCAGTGAGCGAACCGTTCCCCTTATTGAAGGCGGTGATCTTGATGCCCTCGCCCCCGACGAGAACGCGGCTACCGTTCAAGGTCAGCTTCAACTCGCGTTCGGAAAAGGCGTCCACCGATTCCACCCCGCTCATAAACAGCTTGCGCTGATTGTCCAATGTGAGCTTTTGCAAGCCTTCCGTTTCCTGCATATCCGTCCTCCCTCTTTTCTAATGGAGTATATGCCCGAAAGCCCGCCGAAATAACCGTATTCGACAAAAAAACGCCCGAAGGCGTTTTTTGAGTTTACGAATCGAGTTTCATATCCCCGTCCTTGATCCAGCCCTTTTTGGTGAAGAGCCACGTAAAGAACCAGCCGATGACGGCGGGGAGAATGAACATGAGCAGCGCGATGCCGAGCCCCGTCAGCCAGCCGCTGACGCCTTGCGCCACGGAGGCGGAAACGGTGGAAAACACGCCCACGAGACCGCTCGTGCCCATGCCGCCGCCCGTCGCGTCGCACATCAGTCCGAAAACGCAGGTGGAAAGCGGACCGCAAACGGCGCTGGAGATGATCTGCGGCACCATGATGATCGGTTTTTTCATGATATTGGGAATTTGCAGCATGCTCGTGCCGATGCCCTGCGAAATGAGTCCGCCGACGCCGTTTTCCTTAAAAGAAGCCACGGCAAAGCCCACCATGTGGCAGGCGCACCCGACTGCCGCCGCGCCGCCTGCGAGCAGCATGGCGCCGATCTGTTCCGCGTTCGTGCCCGCGAGTACGGGAGACGCCACCGCAACCCAGATCGCCGCGCTGGAAGTCGGCATGGTGAGCAGTATCCCCATGACTACGGAGATGACGATGCCCATCACGAAAGGCGTCGCCTTCGTAGCGATGGCGATGAGCACGCCGAGCTGATCGATGAGCCAGATAAAGGGAAAAGCGACGTAAATCGCGCCCAGCGATAAAACCATCATGCCGAGCGGGATCAAAATGATGTCGAGCTTGGTTTTCCCCGCGTAAAGGGAGGCGATTTCCACCGTGAACATCGTGACGACGTAGCTGCCGATGGGGTTGCCCGGCACGCCGAGCTTGAGGGCGAACGTGCCGTTCATTATGGTATTCGCCCACGCGCCGATAAAGCCGGCGACCGCCGCGGTGAACACGATGAGTTTGTTTTTCCCGAGGGCGTTTGCGATGCCCACGCCGATACCCACGCCCATCAGCGATTTTGCGATGCCCGCGATGGCGCTGACCATTCTGCCGAAGGCGTTGTCGCCGATCCAGCCGCCGATCTGCGCCAGAATCGTTCCGGCGATCAGCGTGCAGAAAAGCCCCTGCGCCATGCCGGAAAACGCCGTGATGAAATAGCGTTTGGGCAGCGTTTTAAAGTAATTTTTCACTTTGTCCGCCGCCGTCGGTTTTTCTTCTGCCCTTTCGAGTTCTTTTTCTTCTTCCATCTTATATCTCCTATAATTTGATCTCCGTAAGTTTGTTATCGACCATGTCGCAGGAAGTGAGATAATAATCGATGCCGTTCTTTTTCACCAGCCTGTCCCCGCGGGAATTTTGACCGTGCAGATGCCCGTACACCACCGCGTTTACGTTGTTTTTTTCAAATAGATCGGTGAAATCGGAACTTTCCCGCCGCACGTTGAAGGGCGGATAATGCACCAGCGCCACGAGCTTGTCCCCCTCCTGCCGCAGTTTGTTCGCCGCATGGAAGGACAATCGCAGCCGCTCCGTTTCCCGCTTATAGATCTTCTCGTCCGCCTCTTTAAAATCGGGCGAATCGGGCACGCTCCACGCCCGCGAACCGCACACGACGACGTTTTCGATTTTCACCGCGTCGTTTTGCAGGGCGTAAACGTTTTCGGGAAGGGCGGCGCGCACCCTGCCGATGCCGCTCCACCAATAATCGTGATTGCCGCGGATGAGTATCTTTTTGCCTTTCAAGGGAAAAATCAGCGATAAATCCTTGATCGCGTCCTCGAGATGCATCGCCCAGCTGATGTCGCCGCCGATGAGCACAAGGTCGTTATCGGTAACTTTTTTTTCCCAATCTTCGACGATTTTTTCCAGATATCCCACCCAGTTTCCGCCGAACACTTCCATCGGCTTGCCGCCGTCGGCGGAAATATGAAGGTCGCTGATCGCGTAAATTTTCATTGGCGCTCCCCGCGTTTTTTCAATATGCTATAAGTGTACCATTTTCCCTAAGATTTAGCAAGCTATTTTGCCGCGGCGGCAAAAAAATATGCGCCGCAGCTCTCGCTGCGGCGCAAAGAATGATCGATTTCTTTATTGCGGGAATACCGGCAACTCGAAGAAACCGGCGCAAACTTCCTGCGTGTACTCCTGACACGGCGGAATCGCCGAATAGCCGTAGGACGGAACGAGCAGTTCCACTTCCATAACGACCTTCAGGATGATGGTCACGCAAGCGTCGATGGTAAACTGATTGGTATCGGTATAAACGCCCTTTGTGGACACCAGCGATACGACGGCTTCCACCATATACGGCATGATGCTCGGCGAGGGGATGTTCAAAATCACGTCCTCGGTTATGGTGACGTTGGCCGTTGCCGCGCCTTCCACGCCGTTCGCGTCGGTATAAGCGACGGAAACGGGAATGGTGATATCCGCCCGCACGCGCGACGCGCGGTCGCGCTCCGTCAAGGGTTCCACCAACAGATTGGATATCACCCCCGCGGAAGTGGTACTCTTCGCGCTGACGAAGGTAAGCGGATATGTAGGGTTAGCGGGATTCAGGTTGGAGATATTGAGCACAAGCCCCGTTTCCTGCGTCTGGCGCATACACGCGTCGAACACTTTTTTTGCCTGTATGCAGACTTTTTCGCAAAGCCCGTTCATCGGGTTGCCGTTGATCGGTCCCGGACATCTATCCGATTTGAAATTGCAAAAAAACGACATTGTTTTCCTCCTTTTCGTTTCTTAATTCAATATATGCGCCCGCGCCGCTTTTATGCTACTGCGCCTTTTAAAATTAAAACGGCGGCAAAACCGCCGCCGTCATTTTTTATTTTACGTATTTATCGAGAACCCTTACGATGTCGCCCACCGTTTTGATGTCCACCGTTTCCTCGTCGGGAATGGTTACGCCGTATTCCTCTTCCAAGGTCATCAGCATTTCCACGATGTCGAGCGAATCCGCGCCCAGATCTTTTACGATTTCCTTTTCCGCGGAAACTTCATCCGCCGAAATGCTCAGCTGCGCCGCCAAAAGTTCTTTGATTTTATCTATGCCTACCATTTGTACTTACCTCCGTAGATATACATAAATTTTAATATAATTCCGCGCTTATGTCAAGCGTTTTTCTTTTTTTTATCCCCGCCCTTCATGGAAAGCGCAATTCTGTTGCGTTTTAAATCGACGCCGATGACGCGCACCTTAACGATTTGCCCCACTTTGAGCACGTCGCTGGGGTGTTTGATGAACTTGTCGGTGATTTCCGAAATGTGCACCAAACCGTCCTGATGCACGCCGAGGTCGACGAATACGCCGAAATCCGCCACGTTGCGCACCGTGCCGGTGAGCTCCATACCCACCTTCAGGTCGCCGATGCTCATGATGTCGTCGCGTAAAACGGGCTTGGGGAGCGCGTCGCGGATATCCCTGCCCGGTTTTAAAAGCTCGGTTACGATGTCGCGCATGGTGGGAACGCCCATGCCGCAGTCGGCGGCAACGCTTTCCTCCCCCTTTTCGCGGATGCGCTGGGGCAGATCCTTGATGTTGCCCGCGCGCACGTCCTCGTCGGTATAGCCGAAGGCGGAAAGCAGCGTTTCGGCGCTCTTATACGATTCCGGATGCACCGCCGTGTTGTCGAGTATGTTGTCGCCGTCGGTGATGCGCAAAAAGCCCGCGCTCTGCTCGAACGCCTTTTCGCCGAGCTTGCTCACCTTTAAAATTTCCCTGCGGGAACGGAACCTGCCGTTTTCGTCGCGGTATTTTACGATATTTTTCGCGATGCCCGCGTTGAGCCCCGAAACGAATTTCAGCAAGGAAGCGCTCGCGGTGTTCAAATCCACGCCGACGCTGTTCACGCAGTCCTCCAGCACGCCTTCCAGCACGCTGTCCAGCCGGTTTTGCGGCATATCGTGCTGATACTGCCCCACGCCGATGGATTTCGGATCGATTTTGATGAGCTCCGCCAACGGATCTTGCAGACGGCGGGCGATGGAAACGGCGCTGCGCTCCGCCACGTCGTAATCGGGAAATTCCTCCGCGCCCAGCTTGGAGGCGGAATAGACCGACGCCCCCGCTTCGCTGACGACGATATAGGAAACCTTCGCATCGATTTCCTTCAACGTGTCGGCGACAAAGATCTCCGATTCCTTCGACGCCGTGCCGTTGCCGATGGAAACGACCTCCACGCCGTATTTTTCGATGATGGCTTTCAAGGTCTTTTTCGCCTCTTCCACCTTGTTGTGCGGCGGCGTGGGATAGATGACCGTTTTATAAAGCACCGTGCCCTGCGGATTGACGACGGCGAGCTTACACCCCGTTCTGTACGCGGGATCGTACCCCAGCACCACCTTGCCCTTCAGCGGCGGCTGCATGAGCAGCGGGCGCAGGTTGACCTCGAACATTTTGATCGCCTGTTCGGACGCCTCCTCCGTCAAAAGCGCGCGGATCTCCCGTTCCAGCGAGGGGAAAATCAGCCGTTCGTAAGCGTCCGCGGCGGCCTCTTCCACCAAATAGGTGGTGACGGAACCGGCTTTGACGAAGAACGCCTGACAAACCCGCGTGCCGAACGCCTTGTCGAATTCGATTTTAACCTTTAAACATTCCTCCGCCTCGCCGCGGTTGACTGCGAGCACGCGGTGACTTTTGATTTCCGACACCGGCTCGGAATAATCCCGATACATTTCGTAAGTTTTGGCGTTTTCCTTGTCCTCGACGAGTTTCGTGGAAATTTCCGCCTGCTTTAAGAAGATTTTACGCAGTTTTTTGCGGAGTTCCGCGTCGTCGGAAATGCGCTCGGCGATGATGTCCTTCGCGCCGTCCAGCGCCTCTTTCGCGTTTTTGACGCCCTTTTCTTCGCTGACGTAGGGAGCGGCGAGCTCTTCCGCCGTGCCATCCGCGACGTTTTGCGCCTGCACGATGTCGGCGAGCGGCTCCAGCCCCTTCGCGAGGGCGACGGTGGCGCGCGTTTTTTTCTTCTGCTTATACGGGCGGTAGATGTCCTCCACCTCCGTAAGCGTTTTCGCTTCCGCGAGGGCGGCGGAGATCTCCTCCGTCATCTTGCCCTGTTCTTCGATGGCGGAACGCACCTCCTCCTTGCGCTTTTCGAGATTGCGAAGGTACGCCAGACGGTCGGCAAATTCGCGCAGAATCTGATCGTCTAAATTGCCGTGCATTTCCTTTCTGTAACGGGCGATAAAGGGAATGGTGTTGCCGTCGTCGATGAGTTTTACGATATTTTCCGCATAAGCGGGCTTGAGTTTGAATTCCTCGGTAAGTCTTGCCGTAATGTCCATGGATTTAATGTTTTACTCCGTATTTTCTGATGTTGATTTTATCTTCTTCGCTGACGCGAAAACTTTCCAAAATTTTGCGTTCGGTCTTTTTGAGAATATCCTCTTCCAGCGAACAGACCGAAAGATACGCCTTCGTCGCCGCGGGCACCTTGACGTAACACACGCTCAAAAGCCACGCGATCGCCATATTTACGTAATATTCCCCGCGCGCGGTATTTTCGCAGAGGGTGAAAATGCGGGACGCGTATTCTTCCTCCGCGTAATAATCGAGCAGCAGCACGAAGGCGAACCGCCGCGCGAACGGCCGCCCGTCGGCGGCGAGCGTTTCGATGTCCCCGAAAAAGGTTTCCTTATTTTTGGCGACCGCCTTGCACGTCGCCGCCACGCAGTCGCACACCGCCCAATTGTCGATGAGGGAAACGAAGGACAGGATATCCTGCCGAAATTCCGCAAAACCGCGCTTGCGGTAACAGAGAATGAAACCGTGGAGCATCTTTTCTTCCAGAGAATGTTTTTCCGCCGACAGAAACTCCTCCGCATCCGCGGCGATTTCCTTTGCCAAAGCGCGCAGATCGGGCACGCGCGCGCCGTAAATTTTATCGTTCGTCGGGGTGAGTTTGGCGGTGAAATCCCGCTGCTTTTCGGAAGAAAGCGCCCGAATCCTCTCGACGACTCGTTCGTACGTCATAGTTTCTCCGTATAGTATACGCCGAAGGAATAGGGTTCGATGACCGCTTTATTCTTCTTTTTCCCGCCGGAAATCAGCTCGTATATCTCGCCGTCGAAATGCAAAGCATATTCGTTGTTGCCCATATTCACGGCGACGACGACCGAGTCCTCCCCGACGCGGCGCTCGAACACCAGCGCGCGGCGATCGGCGTAAAGCTCTTTATATGTTCCCCCCGCGAAGGGCGCGAGGGAACGAAGCCTGCCGAGAAACGCGTACCATTCGACGAGCTCCTTATCTTCCCCGCCCCACGGGTAAGCGGTACGGTTCAATGGATCTTTATAGCCCTGCACGCCCGCCTCGTCGCCGTAATACAGACACGGCACCCCCGGCACGGTGTATTGCAGAAGCGACGCGGTTTTCAGCCGCTTTTTCGCCGTTTTGTACTGTTCCTCGCTCAAACGGAAGTTCGCCCATTCCCGCTTGTCCTCCGTTTTGGGCGTACCTTCCGCAAACGCGGTGAGCGCCCGCGGCGTGTCGTGCGTGCCGAGCACGTTAAAGCACACGTCCAGACTCTGTTTCGGGTAATGGTCGATCTGCGTTCTCACATGATGCGCGAAGGCGCGCGCGTCCCCTTCCTTGACGAATTTCAAAGCCGCCCGCAGGAAGGGATAATTGATGGCGCCGTCGAGCTCCGCGCCCTGCAGATATTTTCTGCGCACGTTGTAGGAAACCTTGTTGGAAGCGTCCTCCCAAACCTCGCCGACGAGGAGCGCCTCGGGATTTTCCGTTTTTGCCGCCGAGCGCACCTTTTGCAAAAACTCGTCGGGCAGTTCGTCCGCCACGTCCAGCCGCCAGCCGGAAACGCCCATGCGGATATAATGCTCGATGACGCCGTCCTTGCCCGCGATGAATTTTTCAAACCCCGCGTTGCTTTCGTTTACCCCCGGCAAGGTATCGAACCCCCACCACGCGGCGTATTTATCGGGGTATTCGATGAACTGATACCACCCGTAATAGGGCGAATCCTTGCTCTGGTACGCGCCGACGGAATCGTAATTGCCGAACTTATTGAAATAGCGGCTGTCCGCCCCCGTGTGATTGAACACGCCGTCCAAAACGACGCGGATGCCCAAACTTTGCGCCTTTTGCAAAAACGCCTTGAAGTCCTCCTCCGTGCCTAGCGTTTCGTCGAATTTTTTATAATCGCCCGTATCGTAGCGGTGGTTGCTGTACGCCTCGAAAACGGGGTTCAGATAAACCGCCGTAATGCCGAGAGAGGCGATATAATCGAGTTTTTCCGCCATTCCCGCGAAATTGCCGCCGAAAAAATCGTTATTCTTCACCTTGCCGTCGCCGTCGGGCAGGTAGACGGGCAGTTCGTTCCAGTTTTCGTGAAAGACTCTGCCCTGCTTTTTCTTCGCCTCTCCGCTCTTGAAAAAGCGGTCGGGAAAAATCTGATACACCGCGCCGCCCTTGATCCAGTCGGGCGTGGCGAAGGGCGCGTATACCGTGAGCTGATAGGCGCGCGGGTTGACCGACGCGACGGCGTTCAACGCCTCCCCCGCGCCGATATAATATTTTTTGTCCAGACGGAAGTAATACCAATAAAGCCCCGCGTCGTTCAAGGTGAGTTCGTAGAAAAAACTGCCGTTCTCCGCCGCCATTTCGCAATAACAGCTGTCGTTTACGCCGTCCTTGCGGATGACGAGCTCGCAAAAGAAGGCGTCGGCGAACACGCGGAAGGTGACCGGCGTTTTCCGCTCTACGCCGCCCGTCACGCTCTTGCAACGCGTTTCCAGCGGGTTAAAATAATACTTCATAATCCACCTTTATCTGATTTGTTTGAGCCCCCAGATGTTCTGGGCGTATTCGCGCACGCTCCTGTCGGCGGAAAATCTGCCCGCCGCCGCGATGTTGTTGAGCGACATCTTCGCCCATTTCATTTTATCCTTGTAGGTTTCGTTCACCTGCTCGTGGATATCGCAGTACGCGCCGAAATCCGCCATGCACATGTACGGATCGGCGACGGGGCTGCCCTTCACGAGATAGGAGGCGATATTGGCGAACGATTTGCCGTTAAAGCCCCTGTTCAGGCTGTCGAGCACCCGTTCCAGACGGGGATTCAAGCTGTAATATTCCGTGGCGTTGTAGCCGTGTTTCCAAAGCTCCTCCACCTCGCGCGCGGTGAGCCCGAAGATGAAGATATTCTCCGCGCCGCACGCCTCTTTCATTTCCACGTTGGCGCCGTCGAGCGTACCGACGGTGAGCGCGCCGTTGATCATGAATTTCATGTTGCCCGTGCCGCTCGCCTCTTTTCCCGCCTGCGAGATCTGTTCGCTGATTTCCGCCGCGGGCATCATCTTTTCCGCCATGGAAACGGAGTAGTTTTCCATGAAAATCACCTTCAGCTTTTTGCGGATAACGGGATCTTTTTTGATCTCCTCCCCCAAAAACCAGATGAGTTTGATGATTTCCTTTGCGAAATAATACCCCGGAGCCGCCTTCGCGCCGAAGATGAAGGTTTTCGGCTGCACGTCGAGATCGGGATTTTCCTTCAAATCGTTGTACAGGGCGATAACGTGCATGGCGTTCATCAGCTGCCGTTTGTATTCGTGCAGACGTTTCGCCTGCACGTCGAAAAGGGAATCGGCGTCGAGAACTTCGCCGCTCGTCTTTTTCACGTACGCGCAGAACTGCTCTTTTTTGATTCGCTTGATTTCGTTGAGCCGCGCGAGCACCGTTTTATCGTTTTCGTACTTTTTGAACTCCGAAAGTTTTGCCGCGTCGGCGACGTAGCCGCTGCCGATGCAGTCGCTCAAAAGCTCGCAAAGCTCCGGATTTGCCTGACAGAGCCAGCGGCGGTGCGCGATGCCGTTGGTCACGTTGGTGAACTTATCGGGCCAAACGTCGTTAAAATCCTTAAAAATGCTGTTTTTGATGATTTCCGAGTGCAAGGCGGAAACGCCGTTGACCTTATGCGAGGCGACGACGCTTAAATTCGCCATCTTCACCTGACCGTGAGAGAAAATGGACATTCTGTCGATCTTATCCCAATCGCCGGGGAATAGCTTCCACATTTCGCCGCAGAAACGCTGGTTGATTTCCTTTAAGATGGAGTAGATGCGCGGCAGTTTGCGCTGCACGAGATCCTCTCCCCATTTTTCCAGCGCCTCGCTCATGACGGTGTGGTTGGTATACGCCACCGTACGGGTGACGATGTCCCACGCGCGCTCCCACGAATAGCCGTGTTCGTCCATTAAAAGGCGCATGAGCTCGGGCACGCAGAGCGCGGGGTGCGTATCGTTGATATGAATCGCCGCCATGTCGGGCAGGGTGTCGAGCGAGCCGTAACGGCGCAGATGGTCTTTTAAAATATTCTGCAAGGACGCCGACACGAGCAGATACTGCTGTTTTAAGCGGAGCGTTTTCCCCTCGTAATGATCGTCCGAAGGATAGAGCACTTTGGAGATGAGCTCCGCCTCGTTGTCGTCCTGCATGGCGCGCATGTAATCGCCCTGCGAAAAGGACTTCATATCGAAATCGTGCACGTTCTGCGCTTTCCAAAGCCGGAGCACGGAAACCGCCTCCGAATCCTTGCCGGAAACCATCATGTCGTATGCCTGCGCTTCCACCACCTTGGCGTCCACGTGATCGATCACCAGCCCGTTGTCCGTCCAGCGCTCCTTTACGTAGCCGTCGAATTTCACCTTAAAGGTCAAATCGGTTCTCTGCGTAAGCCACACCTCGCCGTTGGGCAGCCACACTTCGGGCAGCTCCGTCTGCCAGCCGTCGACGATTTTTTGGGCGAACAGCCCGTATTCGTATAAAATCGAATAGCCCATGGCGGGATAATTCTGCGTGGCGAGCCCGTCTAAAAAGCAGGCGGCAAGCCTGCCGAGCCCGCCGTTGCCCAGCCCCGCGTTGGGTTCCATTTCGTAAAGTTCGTCGAGGGTGACGGACGTCGGCGCGAGCGCGGCGGCAAACGCCGATTCCGCGTTCAGATTATAGACGTTGTTTTTCAGCGACTTGCCGAGCAGAAATTCCATGCATAGGTAATATACCCGCTTGCCCTCCTGCAAGCGGTATTTTTTATAGAATCTGTCGCGCTTTTCCAAAAGGATGTCGCGCACGGACATCACCACCGCTTTGTAGAGCTGTTCTTTCGTTGCCTCTTTGACGGAAACCCCGAAATAGCGGGAAAGTTTCCCCTTGATCAAAGACGCCGCGTCTTTTTCCGTTAAATTCGTAACCATGTTTTTTCTCCTCGTATCGTCCGCCGCTTTTTTATCTGACGTCAGCCGATGATTTTAAGATATAATTTTTCGTATTCCGCCGCCGAAACGTTCCAGCTGAAATCGCTTTTCATGGCGCGCGCGCGAACGTCCTCCCACGCGGGCGTGCGGTAGGTGCGCACCGCCTCGCGCAGCACGTAAAGCATGTCGTGCGCGTTGTATTCGCGGAAGGTAAAGCCGTTGCCCGTTTCGCCGGTATAGGCTTTGATGCTGTCGTTCAGTCCTCCCGTTTCTCTGACCACGGCGACCGTGCCGTAACGGGAGGCGATCATCTGCGAAAGCCCGCAGGGTTCCGCCTTGGATGGCATTAAAAAGATGTCGCTGCCCGAATAGATCTTCCTCGAAAGATCGGGGTTAAAGGCGATAACCGCCGAGCATTTGCCCTGATAATGCCGCGAAATGGCGGAAAAATAGCTTTCGTAAGAGGCGTCGCCTTTGCCCAGAACGACCAGCTGCACGTCCTCCGTCAAAAACTGTTCGATGACGGCGGTGACGAGATCCAGCCCCTTATGGGAAACGAGGCGGGAAATGACGGCGACGACGGGCACGTCGGCGCGCACCGGCAGTCCCAGCAGTTTTTGCAGTTCCGCCTTGCACACCGCTTTGCCGCTCAAGTCGTTTACGGAATAATTGGCGAAAAGCGTTTTATCCGTTTCGGGATTATAGCCATCCACGTCGATGCCGTTCAAAATGCCGTAAATCTTCTGCTCGTTGCGGCGGATGATGCCGTCCAGCCCGTGCGCGAAGAAAGGCGTTTTGATTTCCTCCGCATAGGTGGGGCTGACGGTATTGACGGCGTCGGCGAGCTCGATCGCCCCCTTCATCAGGTTGATGCAGCCGTCGAATTCCACGGTGGCGAAAATATTCGTGGGGAATCCGAAGAGATCGCCCAGCGTTTCCACGCCGAACTTCCCCTGATATTCTATGTTGTGAATGGTGAAAACCGTTTTTATTTTTCTAAAATCGACACTCCAATTATAAAGCGTTCTCAGATAGATTATACTCGCCGCCGTCTGCCAATCGTTGCATTGCAGCACGTCGGGGAATAAATCGAGGTTGCCGATGGTTTCCAAAATCGCCTTGGAAAAGAACGCGAAACGCTCGCCGTCGTCGTAAAATCCGTAGAGCGAACCGCCGCGTTTGAAATAATATTCGTTATCCAGAAAATAATAGGTTACGCCGTTTTCGATGAGGCGGAACACGCCGCAGTAAAGTCTGCGCCAAGAAAGCTGCACGTAAAAATTCGTTACGTATTCCATCTTTCCTCTCACGTCGTGATTGACGGAGTAGTAAAGCGGTAAAATCACGCTCACTTCAAAGTTGCCGTTTTTCGCCAGCGCCTTGGGCAGCGAACCGATGACGTCCGCAAGTCCCCCCGTCGCGACGAAGGGGTTGCATTCCGACGCGGCGATCATGATCCGCCGTTTTTTGACGACTTCGACGGCGGGCATCGCCTTCTTCTTCGCCGCAGATTTCGTTTCGGTCTTTTTCGCCGCGGTTTTAACGGCGGGTTTCGTTTCGCTCTTTGCCGCCGTCTTTGCGGCGCCGGTTGTCTTTTTCTCGTTCATTTTTCCTCTCCTAATAAATTTAAATCATGCTTCCTTTCGGAATATAGAACGGGTGATTTTCACTGCCGGACAGCACGCGCCTGTCGCGCACCACCACGTCTTTATCGGTAATCATGCAGTTCATCGTCACGTTTTCGCCGAGAACGGTATCCTGCATCAGCACGGAATTTTTCACCACCGAGCCGCGCGCGACCTTGACGCCGCGGAAGATGACGGAATTTTCCACCGTTCCCTCGATGACGCAGCCGTCCGCGATCAGGGAATTTTTCACCACCGCGCTCGCGCCGTATTTGGTGGGCACGCTGTCGCGGATTTTCGTAAACACGCTGCGGTCGCCGAACAGTTCGTGACGGTTCTTTTCGACGAGCAGGTCCATGTTGCGTTCGTAATACGACTGCATGGAGGTGATCGCCGCGAAATACCCTTTATGTTCGTACCCCATAATGCGCATCGCCTTTAAGTTGCTCACCAATAAATCGGTGGTGAAATGCGTATAATTCGACGCCAGCGAATCCATGATGAGGTTCATTAAAAGCGAACGCTTCATCACGTAGATGTTGGCGAAAATCTGCTTTTCGCCCTCCGATTTCCGCTCGTATTTCAAGTTGGTGACGCGCCCGTCCGCATCGGTGTCGATCACGACGGCGTTGTCCTCCTCCGGCATTCCCTTGCGGTATACCAAAGTAATATCCGCTTTGGAGATGCGGTGATATTCGATGACGTCGTAATAATTGATGCGGCAGACGTTGTCGCAGTCGGTCATGACCACGTAATCCTCGTCGCAGTGTCCCAAAAAGCCGGTGATGCTCTTTAAGGCTTCCAGACGGGAGTTGTACAACCCGTCGCTGTCGCGGTCGCCGAAAGGCGGCAGAATGATCAGACCGCCGTCCTTGCGCGCCAGATCCCAATCCTTGCCGCTGCCGACGTGATCCATCAGCGAACGGTAGTTGCGCTTGGTGATGACGCCCACCTTGTCGATGCCCGAATTGACCATATTGGACAGGGCGAAATCGATTAAGCGGTATCTGCCCCCGAAGGGAATGGACGCGAGGGTGCGCATTCTGACGAGCTCGGGCAGGTTGGTATCGTGTATATTGGAAAAAACTATGCCTAACGCTTTCATCTTTCTATGCCCCCTTTTTCTCGTCTTTTTCCACCATCGCGCCGCCCGCGACGACGGCGCCGTCCGCCACCGTCAGCTCCCTGCCGACGACGGCGATGCCCTTGCCCGCCGACTGCGGCTCGCCGAGTTTAACGTTCTTGCCGACGTGGGTGTTCTCGTCGATAATGGAATACTCCACCACGGAGTTTTCCCCGATGACGGTGTCCTCCATCACGATGCTGTTGCGCACGACGGCGCCCTCCTTCACGATGACGTTGCTCGATAATATGGAGTTTTCCACCGTGCCGAAAATCTCGCAGCCGGACAGGACGATGCTGTTGTTCACCTTCGCCGTTTCCGCCAGATACTGCGGCGGGGAAAGCGGGCTGCGCGACTGTATCTTCCACGAAGAATCGTTGACATTGAGTTTGGGGGTATCGCCGAGCAAATCCATGTTCGCGTCGTAAAGCGACTGTATCGTGCCGACGTCCTTCCAATAGCCCTCAAAGGGATAGGCGCACATCTTTTCGCCGTTCGCGAGCATGGCGGGAAGCACGTCCTTGCCGAAATCGTTGCTCGATTTTTCCTTCGCCGCGTCCTCTTCGAGATAGCGGTAAAGTTTTTTTGCGGAGAAAATGTAAATGCCCATCGACGCCAAAGTGCTTTTCGGTTTTTTCGGTTTTTCCTCGAATTCGTAGATGACGTCGTTTTCGTCGACGTTGAGAATACCGAAACGGGACGCCTCCTCCAAGGAAACGCGTATCGCCGCGATGGTGCAGTCCGCGCCGTTCAAAATGTGATAGTTGAGCATGCGCGAATAATCCATTTTATAGATATGATCGCCCGATAAAACCAACACGTAATCGGGATCGAACTGCCGGATGAAATGTAAATTCTGATAGATGGCGTTCGCCGTGCCCTTGTACCAGTCGGAAGAGTGTTTCCCCTGATAGGGCGACAGAATATGTACGCCGCCGTACGCCCTGTCCAGATCCCACGGCTGACCGTTGCCGATGTAATCGTTGAGCAGCAGCGGCTGGTACTGCGTGAGCACCCCCACCGTGTCGATGCCCGAGTTCACGCAATTGGAAAGCGGAAAGTCGATGATCCGATACTTGCCTCCGAAGGAAACCGCGGGTTTCGCGATTTTGTTCGTCAGCGCGTAAAGGCGGCTTCCCTGCCCGCCCGCCAACAGCATTGCTACGCATTTTTTCTTTCTTACCATAGATATTATCCCCTTATATGTAGTATTTTTCCGCAAAAGCGGCGGTAATTACTTTGTTTCCTTCACGAAATATACGCACGTCAAGCGCGGCAGCGTGAATTTGATAAAGTGGTTCACGTCCCCGCGGCGCGTCCTTTTCGCCGTAAAGATACGCTGACGGAGCTTGCCCGCGCCGCCGAATTTCGGCGCGTCGCTGTTGAGCGCGGGCACGTATCTGCCCTCGTCCGCCTTCAGCTCGAAGTTGACCGCGTCGCACCCCGAAAAATTGATTGCGACGTAAACCGGCGTTCCGTCCTTGGAAAAGCGCTTGTAGGCGAGAATGTTCCGATCCCGCTCGTCGGCGTATATCCACTCGAACCCGTCCCACGAATCTTCGATTTCATAAAACGCGGGCGTGTTTTTATAAAGCCCGTTCAGCTCCTTGAAATATCCGTGCAGTTTCGCGTGTTTTTCGTATTCGAGCAGGAAAAATTCCAGCCCCTCTTTATACGCCCATTCCTTAAACTGCCCGATTTCCGCACCCATAAAGATGAGCTTTTTACCGGGGTGCGAGTACATAAAGCCGAGATATGCGCGGAGATTGGCGAACTTATCGCCGTAATCCCCCGTCATCTTATCGAGCAGAGAACGCTTGCCGTGCACCACTTCGTCGTGAGAAAGCGGCAGAACGAAATTCTCGCTGAAAGCGTAGTACATGGAAAAGGTCATTTTATTGTGGTTGTCGGCGCGGAAATACGGATCGGTCTGCATGTAGGAAAGCGTATCGTTCATCCAGCCCATGTTCCACTTGAAATTGAACCCCAGACCGCCGAGATAGGCGGGCTTGGTGATCATGGGAAACGCCGTGGATTCCTCCGCGATCATCAGCGCGTAAGGATAGGCGCCGAACACCGTTTCGTTGAGTTTTCTGAAAAAGGAGATTGCCTCCAGATTGTAGTTGCCGCCGTATTCGTTGGGGCGCCATTCCCCGTCCTTTCTGTCGTAATCGAGATAGAGCATGGAGGCGACGGCGTCCACCCGCAGTCCGTCGATATGGTAGGTTTCAAACAAAAACATCGCGTTGGAGATGAGAAAGCTCCTCACTTCGTTTTTGCCCCAATCGAACACCCGCGTGCCCCAGCCCTTGTTTTCCCGCTTCAGCGGATCGCCGTATTCGTAGCACGCTTCGCCGTCGAATTCGTAAAGCCCGTGCTCGTCCTTGGGAAAGTGCGCGGGAACCCAATCCAAAATCACGCCGACGCCCGCTTTATGAAACTCGTTGACGAGGCGCATGAAATCGTGCGGCGTGCCGAAACGCGACGTGACGGCGTAGTAACCGGTGATCTGATACCCCCAGCTGCCGTCGAAGGGATATTCCGCCACCGGCATAAATTCCACGTGGGTGTAGCCCATCTCCTTTACGTAGGGAACGAGTTCTTGCGCAAGTTCGTTATAGCTCAGATATCCGCCGTCCGCCTTTTTCTTCCAGCTGCCGAGATTGACCTCGTAAATATTGACGGGCGAGGAATACACGCTCCTTTTTTTCGACTGCGCGCGGAAAGCGCCGTCTTCCCAGCGAAAGCCGGAAAGCTCGTAAATTTTAGAAGCGGTTTCCGGCGGGGTTTCCGCGTGAAAGGCGTAGGGATCGGCTTTGTTCACCGTGCCTTTTTCCGATTTAACGGCGTATTTATAGTTATCGTATACCTTTAAGCCGGCAACGAAAGTTTCGTATATCCCTTCGCCGCTGAGCCGCTCCATGGGATTTTTTTCCGCGTTCCAGCCGTTGAAATCCCCCACTACGGAAACGCTTTCCGCCGCGGGCGCCCACGTTCTGAAAAACACGCCTTTCTTTCCGTCCTTTTTGCCGAAATGCGCGCCGAGGTATTCGTATGCGCGAAAATTCGTGCCCTGATGGAATAAATATAAAGGTAAATTCTCTTTCATCTTCTCCCCTTTACCCTTCATTCAAATTTTGCCGCAGCTTAAAAACAAGCCGCGGCAAAAAAATAACTTTAACAAATATAATCGTCTTTTTTCGTTTTAGCCGCCTGCATTTCTTCTCTGGTAGATTCGTAACCCTTTCTGCCGAGAAGAGCGTACGTCGCGTTCTTTCCCGCCTCTACACCCGGTTGGTTATAGGTGTCGATGCCGAGCATTTCGCCGCAGAACGCCGTTTCCATTTCGTAAAAATATAACAACTCGCCCACCGTGAAAGCGTTGACTTCCGGCAGATAAATGGTGCGGTTCAGCCGTTCCGCCGCCGTGAGCGCGTACTCCGTCGCCCTTCTTTCGGCGTCGATGAGTTCGTTCATCGTGTGCCCGCAGAGGAAGTTGACGTCGGAAATATCCTCGCACCCGTCGGAAATCACGTATTCCGTGCGGTACCGATCCACCGCGAGGAAGGTGACCACCTTGTCGTACGGACCTTCGCGATAGAGCTGCACCTGCGAGTGCTGATCGGTGACGCCCAACGCCTTGACGGGCGTCTGCCCCACGTTGACGGTTGTTCCCGCAAGGTTTTCCGCCTTGCCGAGACTTTCCGCCCAAAGCTGGCAGTACCAATCGGACATATAGCGCAGCGAATCGGCGTAAGGCATCATCACCGAGATGTTTTTGCCCTTTTCCATCGCGAGATAGGAAAGCGCCGCCGACATCAGTGCGGGATTCTTTCTCAGCCGCGTATCGCGGCAGAGCTTGTCCATGAACGCCGCGCCCGCGAGCATCTGGCGGATGTCGATGCCGACCACCGCGGCGGGCAGCAGTCCGACGGGGCAAAGTTCGGAAAATCTTCCGCCCACGCCGTCGGGGATATAGAAGGTTTTAAAGCCTTCCTTTTTTGCGAGTTTGATCAGATTGCCCTTGCTTTCCGAAGTGGTGGCGATGATGTGTTTCGCCGCGTCCTTGCCGAGGGCTTTTTTGAGCATATCGTAGATGATGAGGTACTGCGACATCGTTTCGCTGGTGGAACCGCTCTTTGTGATGACGTTGAACATGGTCTTTTTCACGTCGATCACGTCGAAAAGCGACTGCATGCGTTCGGGATCGACGTTGTCCTCCACGTAAAATCGGGGGGACTTGCGCTGCGTTTTGGATAAATCGTTATAGCGCATGTGCTTGAGCGCCTGCATCACCGCGATGGGACCGAGCGCCGAACCGCCGATGCCCAGCACGACGAAAGCGTCGTAATTCTTGCGGATGTCCTTCGCGGTGGCGAGGATGTCCGCCACGACGTCCTTTTGGTTGTAGGGCAGTTCCGTCCAGCCCATCATGCCGGTGCCGCGTTTTTGCTGCACCGTTTCAAACGCCGCGGTGAACACTTCCCTGTTCGCGCGGAGATCGGATTGGGAGATGCCTTGCTTTTCGCCGACGAACTCCGTCATCATATTATTGTAATCCAGCCTTAAACGCATGGATTTCTGCCATTTTACGTGGAGATATTTCGCTTTCATTATGTGCTCCTTTTTTCCTTTTGTTTCACTGATTATTTACTTACTATTATTGTAATATATCCCGCGCCGATTGTCAATACTAATTTTGATTTTTTTTGTCATATTCGCGGTAAATACGCGCTTTTTTTTCGACAAGAACGGCGGGGCCGTTCCCAAAGGAAAACCCCGCCGCAAAAACGCTTAAAAAATTTTATGCACGAGCTCCGCCACATAGTCCGCCGATTGCTTCAATTCGCTCAAATCGCCGTAATCGCCCTGATACGCCTCGATGAGCAGCGCGCCGTCAAAATTCACGTCCTTCAACCGTTTAAACAGCTCGGCGAAATCGAATACGCCCTTGCCCGCCAGACACATTTTGCCGTTTTCGTCGATATCGGAAAGATGCACCGTTACGATGTCCTCCCCCATATCGTCGATAAAATCGCCGTAAAAAACGCCGCTCTGGCGCGCCTGCTTGATATCGAGCACGCCCTTTAAGCCGGAACAGCGGCGCTTGACTTCTTTGAAAAAGCCCTTGTAATTGTAATAGCACCAATGCACCGTTTCGTAACTGAGCGTTACGCCGTGCGCGGCGCACGCGTCGAAAATCCGCCGCGTAACCGCCCCGATGCGATCGTAATCCATTTTTATCGGCGTTTTCTTCATGCGAGCCACGCCGTGAAAGGTGTAATATTTCGCGCCGATTTCCTCCGCCGCCTGCAAAACGCCCTCCAAAATATCGAAGGAATCTTCCGCCGCGCGGGGATTGACGCTGTAAAGCTGCGGCTCGTACTGGGTGTTTAAGGTATGTATCGAATGAACTTTCGTGCAACCGCCGGCAAGCCGCTTTTTCAAAAGCTTTCCGAAAGCGCGGTTGTATTCGCGGTAAGTGGACAAAAACACCTCCGCCGCGGGAAATTTTTCTTCGCAAATGTAGGAAAGGGCGTCCTCCGTGGTTTTACGCACGAACAAGGACGCCGTCGAAACGCCGATTTCCATAAACGGTTAAACGCCTCAGATTTCCGGATCGATAAGTCCGAGATTGCCGTCGCTGCGCTGATAAAGCACCTTGACGCTCTGCGTTTTCAAATCGAAAAACACGAAGAAGGAATGTCCGAGCATATCCATTTCTTCCGCCGCCTCTTCCACGAGCATCGGCTTTAATTTGAAGTGCTTTTCCTTTACGATGCCCCGCTCTTTCGCGGACGAAGGAATCTCCTCCACGTCGTAAACGCGCTGTTCTTTGAAGGCGTTGTTTTTCTGCGCCTTATCGAACTTGGTGCGGTATTTGCGGATCTGCCCCTCGATTTTGGGAAGAATTTTATCGATATTTTCGTAAAAATTATCGCTGATTTCCTGCGCGCGGATGATTTTTCCCTGATATTCCAGCATCACTTCGGTTTTCAAAGAGATGTTTTCCTTTTTGAAATAAACCCTGCATTTCGTATCCGCGCCGTCAAAATATTTATCGAGCTTTTCCAGCTTCTGTTCGACGATGCGCCTCAGATGTTCGCTTGCCACATAGTTTCTTTCGATAATTTCGATGTTCATAACTGCCTCCTAAGAAATGATTTCCCCCCGCGGAATTTGCTTCCTTATTATTATATTCGCCGCGCGGCGGCGCTTTCCCTTTATTTCTGCGAACGGAAAACCAGCTTTTTTCCGTCGCTGTCCACCGTGACCGTTTCCCCCTCGCAAATGTTGCCTTTCAGCACCTCTTCGGAAAGCCGGTCCTCCACGAGCCGCTGAATATTTCTCTTCAGCGGGCGCGCGCCGTATTCGTTGTCGTATCCGCTTTCGGTGATGGTGTCGAGCGCGGCTTTGGTCACTTTGAACTGCACGCCCATGTTCGCAAGCCGCTTTCTCAGCCCGCCGAGCAGAATTTCCACGATGCGCCCCGCGTCGTCCTTGCCCAGCTTGCCGAAAATCACCGTTTCGTCCACGCGGTTTAAAAATTCCGGACGGAACTGCGCTTTGAGCGCGTCGCGGATGCGCTCGCTCATCCTTTCGTATTCCGCCGACTCGTCCGCCGCGCCGAACCCGAGGGAGGAAACGCTTTTCACCTCGCTCGCACCCACGTTGGAGGTCATGATGATGATGGCGTTGCGGAAGCTGACCAGCCTGCCGCGGCTGTCGGTCAGCCTGCCGTCGTCGAGAATTTGCAGCATCAAATTGAAGATGTCGGGATGCGCCTTTTCGATTTCGTCGAAGAGCACGACGCAGTAAGGCTTTCTTCTCACCTTTTCGGTGAGCTGCCCCGCCTCGTCGAACCCGACGTACCCCGGCGGCGCGCCGATGAGCTTCGCCACGGAGTGCTTTTCCATGTATTCGCTCATGTCGATGCGGATCAGATTGCGCTCGTCGTCGAAAAGACATTCCGCCAGCGCTTTGGAAAGCTCCGTTTTCCCGACGCCCGTGGGACCGACGAAGATGAAACTGCCGAGCGGACGGTTGACGTCGTTAAGCCCCGCGCGGGCGCGGCGGATGGCGCGGCAAACGGCTTTCACCGCCTCGCTTTGCCCGATCACGCGCTTGGAAAGCTCCTCCTCCAGCCGCAAAAACCGCTCCGCTTCCGATTCCGTCAGTTTCGCCGCGGGTATTCCCGTCTGCGCCGCCACGATTTTGGCAACGTCGTCCTTATGGATTTCGAGGTTGGTTTTTAAGCGAATCTCCTCCTGACGGTCGCGGATCTTATCGAGTTCTTCGGAAATTTTATCGAGGGCGTTTTCGTATTTCTGCGCCCCCGCCGCGTCGTTGTGGCGGTAAGCCTCGTTTCTCAGCTGCACCGTCGCGCGGAATTCCCTTTCCTTTTCCCGCACCGCCTCGGGCAGGTTGTAGCTGTCCAGCCGCACGCGGGACGCCGCCTCGTCGATGAGGTCGATGGCCTTGTCCGGCAGAAAACGGTCGGCGATATACCGATCGGAAAGGGTGACCGCCGCCTCGATGGCGTCGTCGCAGATGCTCACCTTATGGTGCGCCTCGTACCGATCGCGCAGTCCTTTTAAGATTTCCACACTCTCCTCCGGCGTGGGCGCGTCCACCATGATCGGCTGAAAGCGCCGTTCGAGCGCGGGATCTTTTTCGATATATTTGCGGTATTCGTCCACCGTCGTCGCGCCGATGGTCTGCAATTCCCCGCGGGAAAGCATGGGCTTCAAGATATTCGCCGCGTCCATGTTGCCTTCCCCCGCAGAGCCCGCGCCGACGATGTTGTGGATTTCGTCGATAAACAAAAGAATATCGCCGTCCTCCTTCACCGCGGAAACGATTTTTTTCAGCCGTTCCTCGAAATCGCCGCGGTAACGGCTGCCGGCGAGCAGCCCCGCCATATCGAGGGAAAACAGCGTTTTGCCGATCAGAAGCTCCGGCACCGCGCCCTTGACGATCGCCTGCGCCAGCCCTTCCACCACCGCGCTTTTGCCGACGCCCGCCTCGCCGATGAGCACGGGATTGTTTTTGCTCCTGCGCGTTAAAATCTGAATGATTCTGTCGATTTCCTCTTTGCGCCCGATGACGGGATCGAGCTTGCCCATGCGGGCGCGCTCCGTCATGTCCACGCCGAATTCCGCAAGGGTTTTCAGCGCGCCGCTTTCCTTCTGCTTATGCAGCGGGCGGTCGTTTTTCTCCTCGTATTCGGCATAATCGACGCTGATTTTTTCCTCGATTTTATCGAGCATACCGTCGATATCCGTGCCGAATTCTTTTAGAATGCGCACGGCAAGGCTGTCTTTTACGCTCAAAATCGCCAAAAGCAGGTGTTCCGTGCCGATGATAAAGGAGGTGGCGGACTGCATGGCGTATTCCGCGGCGTGCTCCAACATATTCTTCGCGCGGGGCGTAAGCCCGACGACGGGACAGTTTTTATCGGCATAGCCGCGCAGACGAAATTCGTAACGGCGCAAATCCACGCCGGCGTTGACCAGAATGGTTTTCGCAACGCCGTCGGGCACGCTCAGGAGTCCGAACAGAATATGCTCGCTGCCGATATACGAACAGCCGTGGCGGGTGGAGATCCTGCCCGCCTCCGCCATCGCCTTGCGGGCGTTTGTAGAAAATTTATCTTCCAGATTGTCCAAAATTTCACTCCCCTTTGATTTTGATTAAGGATTTTTTCACGAACTCCGCGCGGTAATGCTCCCGCTCCTCCTCGCCGAGCGCGCGCCCCGCGCGTTCCGTTAAGTTGGCGGGACGGGCGGTGATCGTCAAATCGTCGATCGCCTGCGGATTTTCAAAGCGGAAAAATCCCAAAGAAAGCCCCAGCTTTACGCTGGAAATGTAGCTCAAATACTCGCTGTACGTCAACAGCACGGAATTTTCCAGCACGGCGAGGGCGCGGCGGCACTCGTTTTCCGTGGAGAGCATGATGGGCTTATAATAGCTTTCCCGCGTTTCCCGCTCCCAATCGCACACGCTGAGCACCGCCTCTTCCACTTCCGTGATGATTTCCCGTTCGCTCATGCCGAGGGTGACTTCGTTGCTCACCTGATAGAGGTTGCCTTCCGCCTTGCTGCCTTCGCCGTACGCCCCGCGCACGGTGAGCCCCAGCCGCTCGATCTCCTCGACGACCTCTTTCAGCTTGCCGCTCTCCGTGAGCGCCGGCAAAAAGAGCATGACGGAGGCGCGCAGTCCCGTGCCCGCGTTGGTGGGGCACGCCGTGAGATAGCCGAGCTTGTCGTCGTACGCGAAATCGACGGATTTGGAAAGCTCGTCGTCGAGCGCGTCGAGCCGCTTATAACATTCGTCGAGCGCCAGCCCGCGCATGAAGCACTGCTCCCTGAGCACGTCCTCCTCGTGGATCATCACCGAAAGGCTTTCGTCCTTATCGATGAGCACCGCGCTCCGCGCCGCGTTTTTGATAAGCGCACTGCTGACGAGGTGGCGTTCCTTCAGCATTTCGCGCATGTTTTTGCTCAGCATCGAAAGATGATAAAGCCTAAATTCGCCCGCGCGCCCCGCCGCCCGCGCCACGCGCTTCACGATGTCCGCCGCCGTGGTTTTGTCCGCGATGTAAAAAGGATAGCCCTTGACGTTGCGCGCCAGCCGTATACGCGTTAAAACGATATTGTTATCGTATATTTCCGGACGGTAGGTCTTTTTTTCGGCGTCCGTTCCGCCGATGGGATAAGCCGTCATTTCAACCCCCTGCGCGCCAGCTCGTAATACAGTTGGCGGATCTCTTCGCCGAGTTCGTTCGCCTCGTCGAATTCGCCCCGCAGCATGGCGCTTTCCTTTTCTTTGAGCAGCGTTTCGTATTCGCACAAAAGCTGCCGCTCGATCCCCCCTACCTTCGGCGTTTTGCCGACGTGCTCCGTCACGCCGTGCAGTTTCCGCAGCACGGGAAGAAGCTCCTCCCGAAAGGCGCGGTAGCAATGTTCGCAGCCGAGCAGGGAAGTTTTATAAAATTGTTCCAGCGTAGTACCGCATTTGCCGCACCGTTTACTCATGCCCCGCCCTTTGCCGCCTTCAATAATCTTTTTATGCATTTTTCGGCGTTCCGATATACGTCTTCTATCTTTTCGCCGATATGATAGTTTCCGTTTTCATACGCGATATGCCCGCCCGCCATCGTCATGAGCACCGCGGAAGCGTCCGCGGAATAAACGAGGCTTTTTTTCAGATCGGAAAGGGGGCGCATGCACGGCGCGTTTATATCGATAAGCGCCATGTCCGCGTCCATGCCGACGGCGATTTCCCCGCCGTTGAAGCCGAGGGCGTCGTAACCCGCCTTCGTCGCCGCAAAAAGCGCGCTTTCCGCGGGTACGCAAGCGGCGTCCTTCATGCGTTCTTTTTGCAGACAGCTCATTAAATACATTTCCCGAAACATGGAAAGCGCGTTGTTGCTCGCCGCGCCGTCGGTGCCGAGGGCGACGCGCACGTCGTTTTTCAGCAGGGAATAAATCGGGGCGACGCCGCTTGCGAGCTTCAAATTGCTCGAAGGGTTGCTCGCCACCGTTATGTTTTTATCGCGCAGAAGGGCGATGTCCGTCTTTTCGAGATAGGTGCCGTGCGCGATGATTCCGCCCTCGTCGAAAAAGCCGATTTTATGCAGGTACTCCACCGGCGAAAGAGAGCGGCGCACGCTGCACTCCCCCACTTCCTTCAGCGTTTCGGCGCAGTGGATATACGTGGGCGCGCATAGCCGCGCCGCCAAATCCGCCACGCCTTCCAAAAGCGCGTCGCTGCAGGTGTATTCCGCGTGCAGTCCCAGCATGTATTTCAGCCGATCTTTCCCCTTATATGTATTGTAGCGGCTCTCCATATATTCCAGACTTTCCGCCGCGTTTCCGCCGCCGATATCGTTCGTGCCGCAGCAAAGCGCCACCGCAAGCCCGCTTTTCCGCAACGCCTCCGCCGCCGTCGCGTGGAAAAAATACATATCCGCGACCGCCGTCGTGCCGCCGCGCACGTATTCCGCCGCCGCCAGCATCGAGCCCCAGTACACGTCCTCCTCCGTCAGGTGCTCTTCCAAGGGAAACACCCTGTCGAACAGCCATTCCTGCAAGGGAAGATCGTCCGCGACGCCGCGAAACAGCGTCATCGCGGAATGGGCGTGCGCGTTGCAAAAACCGGCGACGAGCAGGTTTCCGCCGCAGTCCTTTTCATAGTCGGCGGGAAAAAACATTTTATCGTTCTGTTTGCCGACGTAGACGATTTTTCCGTTTTCCACGCACACTTCGCCGTGTTGGATTTTCGCGCCGGCGTTCGGCAGAACGAGCGCGTTTTTCAATCGGACGTTCATACTTTCAAATTCTTTATAAACGCGGCGGTTTCGCCGCCGATAAGGCTGTCGCGCAGCGCGTATTCGACGTTCGCCTGCACGTAGCCGCATTTATCGCCGACGTCGTAACGCGTGCCCTCGAACTCCGCGGCGGCGATCTTTTTTTGCTGCGCCATCGCCTTGAAAGCCTCGGTTAAAATGATTTCGTTGCCGCGCATTTTCAGCTTGCGGATCTCGCCGAAAATTTCCGGCGAAAGCACGTATCTGCCGATGATGGCGTAATCGGAAAGTTTTTCCGACGGCGACGGTTTTTCCTTCAGATCGTTGACCTCTTTGATATCGCCGTCCTTTTCGATGCCCATATTGCCGTATTTGCTCACGTCAGCATCGGAAACGCGCATGGTGGCGATGACGGTTTTCCCCGTCTTTTCGTATGCGTCGCAAAGTTTGCGGATGCACGGCTTCTGCCCGTCGGCGGTATAGATGATTTCGTCGCCCAAAAGCAGTGCGAAGGGTTCGCCGCCGATCGCCTGCTCCGCGCACAAAAGCGCGCCGGCGAGCCCGTTCATCACCGTCTGCGTGACGAAGGAAATCTTCACGCGCGAAGAGATGTTTCGCAAAATTTCCAAAAGCGCCGTTTTCCCGTCGGAAATCAGGCGTTCTTCCAAAGCCACGTCCTTTGCGAAGTGCTTTTCGATCACTTCGGCGTTGGAGCCGACGACGATGATCACCTCTTCCAATCCCGCCGCGCAAGCCTCGTTCACCACGTAGTCGATGATGGGCGTATCCACGACGGGCAGCATGGATTTCGGCACCGCCTTCGTAATGGGCAGAAACCGCGTGCCCATGCCCGCCGTCGTAATCACCGCTTTTTTAACCGTTTTCATAAAATCCCCCCTGTTATTTGCTGTATTTTTTTTCGATTGCCGTTATTTTATCCACGCGGCGCTGGTGTCTGCCGCCCTCGAACGAGCCGCCGAGAAAGGCGTCCACGATTTCGCACATCAGCCCCGCGCCGATGACGCGCGCGCCGAAGGCGAGCATGTTCGCGTCGTTATGCGCCCTCGTCATGCGGGCGCTGTACACGTCGTGACAGTGCGCGCAGCGAATGCCCGCGATTTTGTTTGCCGCGATGGAAATGCCGATGCCCGTGCCGCAGATGACGATGCCGAAATCGCATTCCCCCGAAAGCACCGCCCCCGCCGCTTTTTCCGCATAATCGGGATAATCGACCGACTGTGTGCCGTCCGTGCCGAAATCGACGTATTCGGTGTTCCTTTTTGAAAGGTGTTTTTTAAGTTCCTCCTTGAGTTCGTAGCCGCCGTGATCGCACGCTATCGCAATTTTCATAATCTCTCTCCTTTTATAAATCTTCTCCGTTCATGATTTTTTTCATGATGACGTTGCACGCGCGTTCGATTTGGTGCGAACACGCGATATAATCGTTTTCACTGCCGCCGTAGGGATCGTCTATGTCCGCGCCGCCGGCGATGTCCGCCATGCTTTTCGCCTTATCCGAGTCCAGCGCGAGGCGGTGCGATTCCGTCATGCACACGATATAATCGCTCCTGCTTATAAGCTGTTCCGTCAGTCGGCGCGAGCGGAACGCGCCGCCGCTCACCCCCAATTGTTTCAACGCTTTTTTGGCGTTTTCGCTCATCTTTTCCCCGTCGGCAGCCGACAGCCCCGCCGAGGACACGGCAAAGCCCTTCACCCCCGCCCATTTGAGCTTTTGCTTCAATATCGCCTCCGCCATGGGCGAACGGCAGGTGTTGCCGGTGCACACGAACAGTATTCTCTTCAACGTTGCTCGCCGCCTCCTTCGTACTTTTTCACCGCCTTGCACAAGCGGTTCATCACCCCCGCGTAAACGCCGCCGCGCTCGGCGGGCTCCACGGCGATGATCAGATCGGCGCTCTTTTCCCCCTCCCGCAAAGCGGAAAAGAGGTTTGCAGCCATCTCCTCGCCGCTCGCGCCGAGGGAGAAAACGTTCCTTTCGCCGAAATATCCGCAAAGGCTTTCTTCGCACAAAATCACCGCGCGGCGATTTTTTTCCGCGTCGTAAAGCGCCGCCGCCTTTTGCGCCTCGTCCGCGGCAAAGCGCGCCGTATCGCACCGCGGCATGTAGTGCCCGTACTTCACCCCCGGCGAACGTACCCTGTCGGTGGGCTTATGCTGCGCGATTTCGCAATCCCCCGCGACGCGGGCGATCATCTCCTGCGTGACGAGCCCCGCGCGGAGAATACGCGGCGTTTTGCCCGTTACGTCGAGCACCGTGCTTTCGATGCCGCCGGAGCATTTTCCGCCGTCGAGTATCAGCGGAATCTTTCCGTTCAGATCCTCGAAAACGTGCCGCGCCGTTACGGGACTGACGTGTTTGGAAATGTTCGCCGACGGGGCGACGACGGGAATATCCGCCGCCGCGAGCAGCTGCTGCGCGCCCGCGTGCGACGGGATGCGCACGGCGAGGGTTTCGCCCCCGCACACCGCCTCCTTGCACACCCGCCCTTTCGAGTAAAAGACCATGGTGAGCGGTCCCGCCATAAACGCCGCTTTCAGCTTCAGCGCGTAATCGTTTTCGATATACACGAGCTCATTTAAATCGTAATCCTTATGCACGTGCGCGATGAGCGGGTTGTCGCTCGGGCGCCCCTTTACCTCGTAAATGCGTTTCACCGCGTCGCCGTCGAACCCGTTGGCGCCCAGCCCGTACACCGTTTCCGTGGGCATGGCGACGAGTTCGCCGCCGAGCAGCAGGGATTTCGCCAGCGCGACGCTTTCCTTCGTTACGGGAAGTATTTTCGTTTCCATAATCACCAGACGTCGTTATCGTCGGCGGGCGGCGCGAAACCGGCGTCCGCCGCGTTGAAACGGGAAGGTCCTTCGTCCCACGGCGCGTCGCTCTCCGCGGGAGGCGCGTCGCCGTCGGAAGGCGGCACGTAGGTATCGTCCTGCGGCTCCTGCGGGGCGGGCGCGTCGGACGCGAGCAAATCGTCCGTAAGGTTGAGGAACTTGGTGCATTCCCCTTTGAAATATAATTTGACCGAGCCGGTCGGTCCGTTTCTGTGCTTTTCGATGAGAATTTCCGCCACGTTCGCCTGAATTTTCCCCTCCGCCATCTCCTTGGCGTCGGAATACTTATCGGGGCGGTGGATGAACATGACGATGTCCGCGTCCTGCTCGATGGCGCCCGATTCGCGCAAGTCGCTCAGCTGCGGCTTATGCCCCGTACGCGATTCCACCGCGCGGGAAAGCTGGGAAAGAGCCAGCACCGGCACCTTGATTTCCTTGGCGAGAATCTTCATGTTTCTCGAAATTTCCGAAATTTCGTTCTGGCGGCTGTCGCTGCTGTTGCGCGTGCCGGAATTCATCAATTGCAGATAGTCGATCATCACCAGATCGAGCCCGTATTTGCGTTTTAAACGGCGGCATTTGGAGAGCATTTCCGCAGGGGTGATCATCGCCGAATCGTCGATGAATATCTTGGCGGCGTTGAGTTTGTTCTGCGCCTCGGCGAGCCGTTTCCACTCGTCCTTGTCGAGCTGGCCTTTGAGCGCTTTCTGCATGCTGACCTCGGCGACGGAGCAGAGCATTCTCTGCGTAAGCTGTTCCCTGCCCATTTCCAGAGAGAACACCGCGCAAACCTTGTTCTGCGTGGTGGCGATGTTTTCCACGATGTTCATGGCGAACGACGTTTTGCCCATCGCGGGGCGGGCGGCGAGCAGTACGAGGTCGGTTTCGTGCAGTCCGTTGGTAAGCATATCGAATTGCTTGAAACCGGTGTGCAGCCCCTGAAACGCGTCCTTATCCTTGCTGATGGCGTTGAAACGCTGCAACACTTCCGGCACGACGGCGTCGATGCGCACCATCGACGAGGTGTCGAGCGACATGGACACGTCGAAAATTTCCTTTTCCGCAAACGCCACGCTCTTGCCCTTATCGCCGCTTTCCACGGCGTTCTGAATGATGGACTGCGAGCTTCTGATCAGCCTGCGGAGCACCGAATCGCGCTTGACGATATCGAGATAATAGCGGTAATTCGCCGTGGACGGCATGATTTTCGTGAGGTTGGTGAGATAGGAAATCCCCCCCGCCGCCTCGAGATTGCCTTCCTTTTCCAGCTCGTCGATGAGGGTGACGAGGTCCACCGGCACGTTCTGCTTATTGATTTCCAGCATCGCGTTGAAGATATACCCGTGCGATTCGGAATAAAAATCTTCCTCGAAAAGCTGAGAAAGCACGTCCAGCTGAATATCCCGATCGACCGTAAGACAGCCCAAGATCGACTGCTCCGCTTCGAGATTGTGCGGCATTTCCCCCGTAAAGGTTTTATTTTTCTTTTCGTTTTTCTGCGGCATCGTTTCCCTTGCCTCCCTTTTTGCATTTGCAGCGTTTGCCGAGCGCGGAACGCAAAATTTCCCGCAGCTCCTCCGCGCTGCCCTCTTCGATATTCGCCTTTTCGATGATGAAGGCGATGCTCGTGTTTACGTAAAGATAGATAAAGCGTTTGTTTTCCGCCGCGCGGTAGATGCTCGTATAAAAAACGTCCTTTTCCTTGAGCTTGCCTTTCACCTTGTTTTCCACGGTGAATTTATCTTCGTAAAACGTGTAAACGTTTTCCACGGCGGAAAAGTCCTTCGCCCCCGCGAGCAGACGTTTCGCCGCCTTTTTCGCCCCGCCGAACGCAAGCCCGAGCATGAGCGCGCCGAACGCCGCGAAGATAACGGCGCACACCAGAAAAACGCCGTTTGCCGTGAAGAGCGCGACGGCGAGCACCGCGAGCGCCAAGCCGAAAAACATGATCACCCTGAAAAGTTTTCCCTTCAGCATGAATTCGGTGTAGCGCATGAAGATATTCAGATCTTCCGCCGAATTTTTATAATGCGTTTTAACCATGATTTTTTTTACTCTTCCGCCGCGATAAATTGTTCTAAAGTTTCTTCAAACACGCGCATCGCGCTGTCGAACGCGTCGGTCTTCGTCAAATCCACGCCCGCGATTTTCAAAAGGTTCACGGGGTTGTCGCTGCCGCCGGAGGAAAGGAATTTGAAATAATCCTCCACCGCTATCTTGCCTTCCGTTAAAATACGGTTGGCGATGAACAGCGCGCTGATGATGCCCGTGGCGTATTTATACACGTAAAAAGAGGTGTAAAAATGCGGAATACGCGACCATTCGTAGGCGATTTCCTTATCGCTTTCCACCGCTTTGCCGTAATATTCGCGGTTCAATTTGAGATATTTTTTGCAGAGGTTTTCCCTCGTCAGCGGCACGCCCTTTTCCACCGTTTCGTGCGCGGCGTATTCGAACTCCGCGAACTGCGTCTGCCGGAACAGCGTGGTGCGGATCATCTCCAAAAGATAGGAAAGCAGATATTTTTTCAGCTTTTTGTCCCGCGCGTTTTTGAGAATGTGCTTGAGCAGCAGCACCTCGTTTACCGTGCTCGCCACTTCCGCCACGAAAATTTTATAATCCGCCTTCGCGTAAGGCTGCGTGCGGTTGGAAAAATACGAATGGATGCTGTGCCCCATTTCGTGGGCGATGGTAAACACGTCGTGCGTGGTTTTCTGATAATTGAGCAAGACGTACGGGTGCGCTTCGTAGCAGGAAGTGGAATACGCGCCGCTGCGCTTGCCGTCGTTTTCGTAAACGTCGATCCAGCGCTCGTCGAACGCCTTTTGCAAAAGGGAAACGTACTCTTCCCCCAGCGGGGCGAGCCCCTCTTTCACGAGGGCGTAAGCCTCCTCGTATTCCAATTTCAAATCGGCGTTTTCCACCACCGGCACGTACATGTCGTACATGTGCATTTTATCGAGTTTGAGCGCGTTTTTCTTCGCCTCGATATAGCGGTGCAGCGTCGGCAGGGCGCGGTGCACGGAAGAAAGCAGGTTTTTGTAGACGACGGGCTCCACGTCCTCGCCGGAAAGCGCGCGTTCCAGACAGCTTTTATAGCCGCGCGCCTTCGATAAAAACACGTCCTTTTTCACGCTGCCGGAATAGGTGGCGGTGAGGGTGTTGACCATGCCGATATACGCGCCGTAATAGGCTTTGAACGCGCGGCGGCGGAAAGCCCTGTCCGCGCTTTGCATACACACCGAGTACATGCCGTGCGTGACGCGCACCTTGTTCCCCTCCCCGTCCTTTACCGTGGGAAAGGGAAAATCGGCGTTGTCCGCCACGTTGAACACGTCGCGGAAGCCCGAATACACGTCGCCGCCGAGGGCGAGCACCTTTTCCGCCTCCTCGCCGAGCACGTGCGGTTTTTCCTTGAGCACCGTTTCCAGCATATAATCGTAATCGGAAAACGCTTTATCCGCGATGCAGTCTTTCAAAAAGGTTTCGTCGAGAGCGGTCAGTTCCGGCAGAATGTACGCCGAATCGGCGTTCAGCTTGACCAGCAGCGACTGCGCCCGCGCCACGAACGCGCCGTTTTCCGCGTCGGAAGTATCCTGATCGGAAAGCATGTGCGCGTAAACGTACAGCCGCTCGAGCTTGCGGGAAATTTCGTCCTGTTTTTTCAGGCAGGCGAGCAGTTTATCCTTCTGCCCCAGCTTGCCGCGGAAAGCGGAAAGAGATCCCTTTTCCGCCTCCTTATACGCCTTTTCCCACGCCGCGGGCGTTTCGTACAAATCTTTCAGATTCCAAAAATACCTTTCGTCGATGTCCTTTCTTTTCATGTTTTCCTCCGACCTTTTAAAACGCTTTTACCGGACGGAAACCGTCCGGCGAAATATGCTTTCTTTTAATTTTTGTTGCTGTGAATGGGCGCGGGAATCTTGCCGCCACGGCGGATGAATTTTTCCGCGGACGCCTGCTGCACCGCCATGACGGGCGCCCTGCCGAGCAGTCCGCCGAATTCCACGAAATCGCCCACTTTCTTGTTCGGCACGGGAATGACGCGCACCGCCGTCGTCTTGTTGTTGATCATGCCGATGGCCGCCTCGTCCGCGATGATGGCGGAAATGGTGGTGTCGGGCGTATCGCCGGCGATGGCGACCATGTCGATGCCGACGCTGCACACGGCGGTCATCGCCTCGAGTTTATTGAAGGTCAGCTCGCCGCAGCGCGCCCCTTCGATCATGCCGTAATCCTCGCTGACGGGAATGAACGCGCCGGAAAGTCCGCCCACCTTGGAGCTCGCCATCACGCCGCCCTTTTTCACCGCGTCGTTCAAAAGCGCCAGACACGCCGTCGTTCCGTGCGTGCCCACGCGCTCCAGACCGATCTCCTCCAAAATATGCGCCACGCTGTCGCCCATGACGGGCGTGGGCGCGAGCGATAAATCGACGATGCCGAACTCCGCGTCGAGCCGTCTGGACGCTTCCGTCGCGATCAGCTGCCCCGCGCGGGTGATCTTGAAGGCGGTCTTTTTGATGATCTCCGCAATTTCCGCGATGTCCGCGTTCGGGTTGTTCTTCAGCGCGTGGTGCACCACCCCCGGACCGGAAACGCCGACGTTGATGACCTTTTCCGCCTCGCCGACGCCGTGGAACGCGCCCGCCATAAAGGGATTATCCTCCACCGCGTTGCAGAACACGACGAGCTTGGCGCAGCCGAACCCGTCGGTTTCCTTCGTCCGTTCGGCGGTCGCCTTCACGATTTTGCCCATCAGCGCGACGGCGTCTAAATTGATGCCCGATTTCGACGAGCCGATATTGACGGAGGAACAAACTCTGTCGGTAACTGCGAGCGCCTCGGGAATGCTTTCGATAAAGGATCTTTCAAAGCTCGTCATGCCCTTTTGCACGAGCGCGGAATAGCCGCCGAGGAAATCCACGCCGACGGTTTTCGCCGCCTCGTCGAGCTTTTTGACGAGGACGACTTCCTTGCCGGTAAAGTTGGAGGTGATTAAGGAAGCGGGCGTGATGGATACGCGCTTGTTGACGATGGGAATGCCGTATTCCTTTTCGAGGTCCTCCGCCACCTTTACGATATGCTCCGCGTACGAGCAGATGCGATCGTAACACGCCGCCGCCGTCGCGTTCGCGCTTTCGCGGATGCAGGGAATGAGGGAAATGCCCATGGTGATGGTGCGCACGTCGAGGTGCTCTTTTTCCACCATGTCTATCGTTTCAAATATTTCTTTTTTGCTTAACATGCCGCGCCCCGCTTATATCTTATGCATCGCGTTGAAAATATCTTCGTGCTGCACGTGAATGCTCACGCCGATCTCCTTGCCGATCTCCTTGAGCGCGTCGCTCAACGCCGCCAAGCTGAGCGCGCTTTCGGAAATATCCGTGTACATGAGCATGGTAAAATTCCCGCTCAGAATCGTTTGGGAAATATCCTCGATATTCACCGCGTTTTCCGCGAGCAGCGCGCTGACGCGCGCGATGATGCCGGGCTTGTCTTTGCCGATAACCGTAACTACCGCTTTCATTTGTCTTTCTCCGTTGATTATTGATTTTGCAGTCTGTCGAATCCCACGAGCACGTTGCCGTGAGTATATACCTTGATGTGCTCGCCCTCGGAAAATTCCGGAGGCGTTTTTTCCGTATCCATCCACACCTTACGCTCGAAAAACTCCTGCTTCTTGGTGTTGTATTCCAAAAAATACAGCGTGGAAAACTCCAGCCCGTCGCGGATTTCCAATTCCGTGCCGTAACGGTCGAATTCCCCCACCGTGCCGTTGGAAGTGCCGACCTCCACGCCCTTGAGCAGTTTGTAATAATTTTTCACCCGCTTGTACGGTATGCCGAGAAAAATAAAGGAAAAGACGACGAAGAGCGCCGCCAGCACAAACCCGATGAGCTTGATCCACCAGATGTTCGGCGACTGATAGGGCTGCAGAAAGTACGCCGTCCACACCGCCGCGCTCGCCGCGACGTATAAGCCCAACACGACGAAATAGATGATCAAATATTTCTTTTTCTGTCTGCCGATTGCCGCGAAATCGCTTTCGCTGTAAATTTTTTCCATCGTTTACTCCTTGTTTTTATAATCGGTGCGCACGTACGCGAGCCTGCCGTTTTCCTCTTTATAAAGCTCCACGCGATCGCCAAACTCCGCCATGACGTAAGCGGGGTTCTGCTTTACGCGGTAGTATTTCACGCGTTCCCGCGGCGGAAACTCCTCCCGCGGGCGCGGTTCTTCCCGCAAGGGCGGCGCCTGCCGTTTTTCGGTTTCCGAAAACTCCGGCGTTTCCTCCGAAGGCGCGGCTTGCCCGCTGACCAGCTGCGTCGCCGCGCGCTGTTTTTTCGCCCTGCCGCGCGGGCGGAGAATACCTGCAATGACGGCGATCACCGCGTACGCCACGCACAGACACAGCGAGAGATGAAACACCGCGAACCCTACGGCGGTACCGCCGATCCAGCCGAACGCGATTTCGATTAAAGCGCCCGCCACGATGCAGAACAAGAAGGGCTGCAGGCGGAACACGCTTATGATTTTGTAAATCACCGTGAAGAATGCCGCGAACAGAGAACGGATCGCGCCGAATATCACGTAATTTTTAACGTATAACATGTTACGTAAAGAGGGAAACGAACCACTCGCTCACGTTCGCGCGGGCTTTGCTGAGCGATTTCATGAACCCGCTCATCGCCCATTCCGGCACGACGCCGACGATCTGTTCTTCCGTACAGCAGCCGTATACGCGGCTGTCGCTGCTGTTTTCCCGATTGTCTCCGAGATAAAAAATTTCGCTTTTCCCGACGACGTATTCCTTCCGCGCGGGCAGTTTGTTCACATACGTTTTTCCGCGGATATATTCCTCTTTCAGTTTTTCGCCGTTTAAATAAACTTCTCCGTTTTCGATGACGATTATATCGCCCTCCTTGCCGATGACGCGTTTGATCAGATGGGTTTCGTCCCCCTTTTCGCCCGCGATGATGACCACCGAGCCGCGCTCGGGCGTTTTACGCCGCGCGACGCAGAGCACGTCCTCGTTTTGCAGGGTGTCCATCATGGAAGGTCCGCTGACTTCGATATAATAGAAAAAATAACGGTTTGCGCCGATAAACGCCGCAAGCCACGCAAAAACGAACAGGCAGATGATCAAAAACCGTATATTCGACCTGTTATTATCCTTATATTCGTTAATCCGTTCGCCGTAATCGTTCAATCCGCTGCCCCTTTGTTCTTTTCGATTTTTTTACACATGCGGGCAACCTCGTCGGGCGAAAACAGCGCCGTTCTGCCGCAGCCTTCGCACTTTAATTTGATTTCCGCACCCGTTTTCAGCACCGCCCAGCGGAACGAACCGCAGGGATGCTTTTTTTTCGTTACGATGATATCGCCGACGCCGTACATATCACACCCACAATACGTTGTTGAGCAGGTATTCCCCTTCGCACTCGAACACGATCATATTGATTTTATCCATACTTTTCAAAATCATTCCCTCGGCGGTTTTGAATTTCTGCACCGGAAAGGAGAGTTTATGCCACACTTCCCCGCCGCCGACGTCGGCAAACACGGAATATTCCCGCTTTTCCTCCGAATACAAATCGGCGACGAGCTTTACCGTCAGCCGCCCGCCCGCGGGGATGTACGCGTCGGCGAGCAAAATGCTCGTTTCCTTCGGTTTATCGGCGGCGGCGTTGATCTTAAGGCTCTTGATGCCGCCCTCCGACGTGACGCCCTCGATGTCGAAAGCGCCCTTTTTGATTTCGATATAATCGCGCTCTTCCGTCTGCAGCCAAGAAAGCAGTCCGTCTGCGGAAAGCGCGGCGGGGTTCATCATGTATTTATTTTCCCGAGAGGAAAATACGATGTTCGATTTGTTTTCGTTGGGGATTTCCTCCGGCGTGAACTTCCTCGCCGCGATGCGCGACGAAACGGTGAACCCGTTTTTATAACGCGCCTGCGCGAAGAACATCGCCTGCCCCGAACGTCCGTACGGCAGATAGCGGTACACCGTCGCGCTGCCTTCTTTTTTCACCGCCAGCGCTTTGAAATTCCAGCAGCGGAGCGCGGGGTTGACCGTTTCCTCCGCGGCGTACAGACATAGATCCGCAAGGTTTTCCCGTTCCGCGTCCGCCTTTACGAAGATCGCGCCGTCCAGAACCTCCACGGAGATTTCCGGCATCGCGGAAAGGACTGCGTCCGTTCCCTTGAGATATTTCGCCAAAAACAGCTCCATATCTTTCGCGCAGTGTCCGTCGAGGGTTTTCCCCCGCTGCGGCGCGTAATTTACGCGGGCGTTGAGTTCGGCGGGAATACGGGCGATGGTGTCGTAGGCGCGGTCCGCGTCGTAAAACCGGTTGTTGGTGTTCGCCAGCATGAGCACGGGGCACTTGACGTACTGCGCGTAAGACTGCGGCTCGATGCCCGCGAGGTATTTATACGATTCGTCGTTGAGCTCCGGCTCGGAACAGTCGCTGAATTTATAATAGCCGCGATACGCCCTCCAGCCCGAGGAAAACGCCGCGACGAAACACTTCAAGTCCTTGTCCAGCGTGGCGAGCTGCCACAAAATCGTCGCGCCGTGTTTCAGCCCCGCCGCGCCGATGCCGCTGACCTGCGGACGGGTTTTCAGATAATACGCGGCGTACTGCGCCACCGCGCTCCATTCGTACCAGCAGGTGTGTTTCGCGTCGATTTCCACGCGGTGAATCCCGTCCTTTTCCGCCGTGGCGTTGGCGTAGGCGATATCTTCGGGGTATTCGGTGTAATGCGTTTCGCCGCCGAACGGTCCGCGGTAATCGGGCATCAGCACGTAATAGCCGAGCTTTGCGAAATACTCCACCGTGTCCTCGTCGGGCGAACGGGAATAGGACGACATGAAGAGCAGCCCCGGCAGTTTCGCTTTCCGCTTGTCCCTGCCGGCGAGCGCGTAGATTTTAACGCGCCCCTTTTCCGTCGTTCTTCCGCTGAACACCACCCGTTCGAAGATAATGCCGTTTTTTTCAAATTCCTCCACCCGTTCTTCCACCATGGGAAGCTCCAAAGAAAAGCCTTCCCAAAGCGTTACGGGCGTGTAAATCATACCAGCCAAACTTTTTACTCCTTCAAACGCGTCAATACGCGATTTCTATGCGGGAACCCTCCGTTTCGGTGGCTCCCTTTACCAAGATTTTACAGTTGATGCGCTCTTTTAATTCCTTCACGTGGGAAATGATGCCGATGGAAAACTTTTCGCTTTTGAATTTTTCCAGACTGTCGAGCACCGTTTCCACCAGCTCCTCGTCGAGCGTGCCGAACCCCTCGTCGAGAAAGAAAAACTCGATGGGGCGGTCGGATCGGGCGCAGATCGCCGCAGAAAGGGCGAACGCCAAGGAGAGCGAAACGAGAAAGGTTTCCCCGCCGCTCAGCGTGTTTACGCTGCGCTCCTTTCCGCCGTTTTTGTTGTCGGTGACGAAAAACTCCTCTTTATAGCGAAGTCCGTAATTGCCGGAGGAGAGTTTCAGCAGGGTGGCGGAGGCGGCGAAAGTGATTTCCTCGAGGTATTCGTTCGCCACGTATTTCAAAAACTGCCGCGCCTTGACGATCGATTGCAACAGCTTCGCCACGTCGTACCGCTTCAAAACGAGCGCAAGCGCTTCTTCGAGCCGATTTTTTATGCCGCTCTTTTCCTCGCAGATGGCAAGCCGCGTTCGAGCGGCGAGGATCTCCCCGTTCAGCCGCTCTGCGGCGCCTTCGCCCTCTTCGCTTTCCCGCTTCAGCGCGGCGCGCTTTTCCTCGTCGGCGGTTCTGCCCTGCAAAAAGGCTTGTTTTTCCGCGAGTTTCGACTCCGCTACCGCGGATTTTTGCGCGAACGCGGCGACTTCTTCCTTCAGTTTCGCCTTGTCTTTTTCGCCGAGCCGCAGCAAAAGCGCGGCGTCTTTGTTCATTATACCACACTTTGCCAAAATTTTCTTGCTTTTTTCGCCTGTTTCGTAAATTTTATTTTTAAAATTTTCGATTTCCTTCTCGGAAACCGCGATTTTTTCCGAAAGGGCGCGGATTCGCTCGGCGGTTTGCTCCGTTTCCTTCCTGCGTTTTTCCGTTTTTTCCCTGATTTCGGCGATTTCCCGCTCCGCCTCTATGAGAGCGCTCCGATAATTTACGCCGCCCGTGAGTTTTTCCACCGCCGCGCGCCTGCTTCCGAGCTCCGCCGCAAGCGACTTGCCCTTTTCCGCGAGCGCGGCGAGCTTGGCGCTCTGCTCTCCCGAACGGCGCAGTGCGTCGGCGTACTCCTCCGCAAGGCGGATCTTCGCCTCGGCGGCGCGCTTTCTGCGGGCGTTTTTCTCCTTTTCTTCCGCGAGCAGTTTCTCGATATCCCCGACACGCTCCCCGCCTTTCGCGGCGGCGAGCTTTTCTTCGATGATTTTCTCCAGCCACATCGCGCGCTCCGCCCTCCGCTCGTTTTCGCCTTTCAAAAAAGTGTATTCTTCCCGCACGCAGGCGCTTTTCGCGCCGGCGGTGACCGCTTCGTACAAATCGCGCTCCTCGCCCAGCGTTTCGAGCAGGACGGCGTTGGTTTCCAGCCGTTCCTTCGCGTTTTGCAGCAAGAGCGTTGTTTTTTTATTCTCCGCGTCGGCTTTGCGGTATTCTTCCCGCAGATTTTCCGTTTCGGCGGCGAGCTTTTCCGCCGCGGCGGCGTCCGCCTCCGCGTTTTTCAACAGCGCGATCCGTCCGGAAAGCTCCGCCGCGCGCGTTTCCGCCGTACGCTCCCAATCGTCGGCGCGTAAAACCTTCTCCCGCTCGGTTTCGCGCAGCAATTCCCCGCGCAGGGAAAGAACTTGTTTTTCCCGCTCGGCAAGGGAGGAATGCGCGCTTTTGTTTTCCTCTTCGGCATCGTAGAGCGCGTCGTACAAATCGGCGTTTTCCAACCGGTCCGCCGCCCGCTTCATCTCCGCCTTGCGCCCGTCGAGCGCGGCGAGCTCTTGCCGCAGAGCGGCGATTTCCCGCGCGGCGGCGCAAAGCTCCTCCTCTTCGGCAAGCCGCCGCTTTACGTCGGCGTTCCGCTTACGCAAGCCTTCGAGCGCCTCGGTTTTTTCCGCGATTTCCCTTTGCAGCGCGGACTTCGCCTCCTCGCCGTATTCCGCGTAGCCGGAAAGCTCCGCTTGCAATTTGTCGCGCTCGCTCTCCAGCGCGTTCGCCTTGGCGCTCGCCTTGGCGTAAAGCTGCGCGCCGTATTTTTCCAAGGAAAAAAGCCGCGCCACGATGTCCAGCCGCTCGGCGTCGGCGGATTTCGCAAAGCGGGCGAATTCCCCTTGCGGCAGGGCGATGCATTTGTTGAAATCGTCGAAGGTGAGCCCCACGATTCGTTCCGCCAGCCGCGAAACGTTGTCCGATTTATCCTCTAAAAGCAGCTTTTCGTCGCCGACGTATTCGTAGGCGCAGGCGCTGCCCGCCCGCTTGCCCGAAAAGATTTCTCGGCAAAATTCAAAGGTGCGCCGTCTGCCCTCGTATAAAATTTCAAAGAGAAAGGAAACCGCCGCCTTTTTCGCCTTGCAGTTGACGTATTCGTCCTTTTTGTTGTTCTTTTGCGTTTTGCTGTACAACGCGAGGGTGATGGCGTCTAAAATCGTCGATTTCCCCGACCCCGTGTTGCCGAAAACGCCGAAAATCCCCTCTTGCAAGACGGCGGAAAAATCGATGACCTGCTTTTCGAGAAAGCTGTTTACCCCCTCTATTTCCAATCTAATCGGCTTCATGCAGCACCTCCTCGAAGAGTTCGGCGAGCTCCTGCGGCGGGCGTTTGCCGTAAAGCGTTTCAAAATATCCGGCAAAGAGTTCCCCGTCGGACAAATGCTTTTTGGAAACGCTCTCCCGCTCCTCCCCGCCGTTGAACTCGAACGCCAGCGTGAGCAGATCGGGGTTTTCCCCCTTTAGCGTCTTCATCTGCAAATCGGTGAGCGGCTGGGACAGTTTTAAGGTGAGCTCCGCGTAAAACCCGCGGTATTTTTCCAGAAGCTCTCGGGCGTTTTCGTAGCCGTTCGCCTCCAGCCGCACCAGCTTTTTGCCCTTGGTTAAGGGAATCTGTCTGAAATTTTCCGTTTTTCCCCCGTTGATTTCAAATACGTTCACGCTCTTTTCCCACCCCGCCTCGTCGAAGGCGTACTGCAGGATCGCGCCGCTGTAATAGGCGTTTTTGCTCCTCGAGGCGATCTGCCGTTTATGCAGGTGCCCCAGCGCGATATAATTGACGTCGGGCAAGAGTTCCTTCGCCACGGCGCGCGCGCCGCCGAGGTCGATGGGGCGTTCGCTTTCCGATACCGCGCCGCCCGCCACGAAAAAGTGCCCCGCCAAAACCGCGGGCAGTTTTTCCGCGTTTTTTTCCAGCGCGAAGTTGAGCCAGCGGCGCATCTTCTCCTCAAAACTTTCCCCTTCGCGCACGCTTTCTTTAAAACGCGCCTCGCTGGGGTAGGGGCATAGGGCGATAAACACCCCCTCGTCCCCCTTTCTCAGCGTAACGCATCCCTCGCCGCCTTCCGCGCGCACGCGGGCGAGATCGGCGGAAAGCATGCGTTCGTGAACGTCGCCGCAAAGGAAGATGCCGGTGTTTTTCGTCAGCGGCAGGGGCGCGGTCAGGCGGGAGGCGTCGTCGTGATTGCCGCTGACGCAGACGACGGCGCGTTCTCCCCCCGCGAGAGCCGTTACGCTCTCGAAAAAGAGCTGCTCCGCCTCCGCCGACGGAAGATAGGTATCGTATATATCCCCCGCGACGAGTACGGCGTCCACTTCCTCCCGCTCGGCGATCTCTTTGATTTCCGCGAGTACCTCGCGCTGTTCTTCGATTCGTTCCCTGCCGTCCGTGCGCTTGCCGACGTGCCAGTCCGACGTATGCAAAAATTTCATAATCCCTCGTTTCGTACGTTTCGCAAACGGCGCGACCACAACATCTTGCGGTTTGCCGAATTTTGTTTCAAAAGCCTTGCGTTTCTTTGAAATATATTATATTATTATTAAGCGATAAAATCAAGGAATTTACGCTCGATATGGCTTTTTGCTCTTTTTCAAAGGAATATTCCGCCCTCAACAACACATCGGTAGAAAACGCGTTTATCTACGAATACCTGCCTCAAGCGACGGGAAATGCCGTAAAAGTTTATCTTTACGGTCTGTTTTTATGTCAAAATTCGGAATTTGAAATGTCGCTTGCCGCATTTTCCAAGGAACTTGCCCTGTCGGAGGAGGAGGCAAAGGACGCGTTTTTGTTCTGGGAAGAATTTTCGCTCGTTTCCATCGTTTCGCAAGAACCGTTTACGGTGCGCTATCTGCCCATCGTTTCCGGCTCGAAGCCGCGGAAGGTGAAGGCGGAAAAATACGCATCCTTTTCCGAGAGCGCGCAGATGCTCATTCCCAAGCGCATGCTTTCCACCAACGAATATTCGGAATATTTTTCCATCATGGAAACGTTCGGCATCAAGCCCGAGGCTTTTTTGATGATCATCAAATACTGCGTGGACCTAAAAGGCGAGGACATCGGCTATAAATACATCGCCGCGGTGGCGCGGGATTTCGGTTCCAGAAAGATTTGCACCCCCGAGCAGGTGGAGCAGGAGCTTTCTTCCTACATCCTCCGCACGGCGGAGCTGGAACGGATACTGAAGGCGCTCGCCCTGCGCAGAAAGCCGGAAATCGAGGATTCCAACTACTTCAACAAGTGGACGAAGGAACTCGGCTACGAGCCGGAAAACATTCTCGTTGCGGCGAAGAGCATGAAAAAGGGCAGCATGAAAAAGCTGGACGAATTTATTTTGGAACTTTACGGCCGCAAGGTGTTCACCAAGGCGGAAATCGAAAGCTATTCCGAAAAAAAGCGCGAGCTTTACGAACTGACGATAAAAATCAACAAGGCGCTCGGCATTTATTACGACGTGATCGACACCGAGGTGGACGCTTATATATCCCCGTGGGTGAGCCGCGGATTCGACGAGGAATCGCTGCTGTTTATCGCAAAATACTGTTTCAAAAAGCGCAAAAACACCCTCGATGGCATGGACGAGGTGCTATCCGCCCTGCATAAAAACGGCATCATCAGCCACGAGAGCATTGCGGAATATTTTTACTCCCTTTCCGAGGACGACAAATTTTTATCCGTCCTGCTGGAAACGGCGGGCGTTTCCCGCCGCCCCAACCATTGGGACAGAGAGCTTTTGAAACAGTGGCGCGCGTGGAACTTCAGCGAGGAAATGATGCTGGAGGCGGCAAAGCTGTCCTGCGGCAAAAACTCCCCCCTGCCCTACATGAATTCCGTGCTCGGCGCGTGGAAACAGAAGGGTATCTTCAGCAAGGAGTTTATCGAACGCCCCGAAACGAAGGAAAGCGCGCACTTTGCCAACGAGCGGACGTATACGAAGGAAACGCTCGATAAACTCATCGACGACGTGGACGATATAGAATTTTGATTATGGACATGAAAACTTATTACGCGAACCTCCGCGCGGCGGCGCAGGAAAAAGCCGCCCGCAACGCGGCGCGGGCGCGGGAAAACGAAATCTTTCGGGCAAACGACAACCGCCTTGCGGACATCGAGCGGGAGCTCGCCTTTGCGGAAATCGACGGCGACGCGAAAAAAATCGCCGCCCTCGAAGGGGAAAAACGGACAAAGACGGCGCAAAACGACGAATTGCTCAAAGCCATGGGGCTGACGGCAAAGGACCTTTCCCCCGCGTACGAATGCGAAAAATGCGGCGATACGGGATTTATCGGCACGAAACCGTGCTCCTGCTATCGGCGCGCGCTGGAAAAATCCGCGGCGGATGATATCGGCATCGGCGCGAAAAACCTGCCCGTTTTAGAGGAATGCGACGCGGCGGACAAAGGCATTTTGAGCGAATATAAAAAAATGCGGCTATTTATCGAAAAGTTTCCCTCGGTCAAGACGAAAAACGTGAATTTCATCGGCGGAACGGGCACGGGCAAAACCTTGCTCGCCGGCGACGCGGCGGCGCGCATCGCCGCGCGGGGGTTCGGCGTACTGTTTTTAAGCTCCTTTGAATTAAACAACGTATTTTTGGCATATCACGATCTGTTCAGCGACAGCCGCGCCGTGGCGATGAACGCCTTAATTCACGCGGATTTTCTCGTGATAGACGACCTCGGCGCGGAACAGAATTTTAAAAACGTGACCTCGCCGTATCTGCTGAATTTGCTGAGCGAGCGCAACATGCGCGGCCGCTCCACCTTGATTACCGCCAACCTCACCGCCGACGAGTTTTTAGCGCGATACGGCGAACGGGTATTCAGCCGCATTTTCGACAAACGGCTTTGCGCCACCATTCATTTCGGCGGCGCGGACAAGCGCCTGCAAAAATAATCCGCATATTTTATAGAGAACAACGCCCCCGCGCCGATGGCGCGGGGGCGTTGTCGTTTATTTCATTTTCTGCTGTTTTACCTTTTTATCGACGACGTGACGCTTGGCAAGCTCCGCCAAAACGTCCTTTGTGGATATACCCATCTGCACCATCAGCACGAGCACGTGATAGGTTAAATCGGCGATTTCGAAAATCGTTTCCGCCTTATCGCCCCCTTTGCCCGCAACGATGACTTCCGTGTTCTCCTCGCCGACCTTTTTCAGGATTTTATCGATACCCTGTTCAAAGAGATAGGTGGTGTAAGAGCCCTCTTTTTTCTCGGTTTTGCGCCCCTCGATGAGCCGATACAGCCCTTCCATGGAAAAGGGATTTACGCTTTCGCTCTGATAAAGGACGTCGTTAAAACAGCTTTCCGTACCCAAATGGCAGGCGGGTCCGTTTTTGACGACCTCGACGACGAGCGCGTCCTTATCGCAGTCCGCCGTGATCGATACGATTTGCTGCGTGTTGCCGGAGGTTTCCCCCTTGCGCCAAAGCGTTCGGCGGCTGCGCGAGTAAAAGCACGTTCTGCCCTCTTTTATGCTGATACGAAGGCTTTCCTCGTTCATGTACGCGAGGGTAAGCACCTCTTTGGTAAAATAATCGGTGACTACGGCGGGAATGAGCCCGTCCGCGCCGAATTTGAGTTCTTCGATTTTAATCATATTCTCACCTCTATTCCGTTTTGTTTTAAGTTTTGTTTTAAGTCCGTAATATCGATTTCCCCGAAATGAAACACCGAGGCGCCCAGCCCCGCGTCCGCATTGGTGTTTTGAAACAGCTTGACAAAATGCCCGATACTGCCCGCGCCGCCGCTCGCCACCACGGGAACGGATACCTTGGCGGTGATTTCGTTCAGCATTTCGATGTCGAAACCGCCCTTTACGCCGTCGGTATCGATGCTGTTCAAAACGATTTCGCCCGCGCCGTGCTCCTCGCCGAAACGCGCCCACGCCCCCGCCTCTATGCCGGTGCGCTCCCTGCCGCCTTTGGCGTACACTTCGAATTTGCCGCCGGCGCGCTTTACGTCCATGCTGAGCACCACGCACTGATCGCCGTACTTTTTCGCCGCGCGTTCGATGAGGTCGGGATTTTTGATCGCGCCGCTGTTGACGCTCACCTTATCGGCGCCGCACTTCAGCACGGTGTCGAAATCCTGCAACGTGTTGATGCCGCCCCCCACCGTCAAAGGAATGAAGATGCGTTCCGCCACCCGCTTTAAGATATCGGTGAACAGTCCGCGCCCCTCCGCGCTGGCGGTGATGTCGTAAAACACCAGCTCGTCCGCGCCGCTTTTGCCGTAAAGTTCCGCCAAAGCGACGGGATCGTGCACATCCTTCAGCCCCTGAAAATTCGTTCCCTTCACCACCCTGCCGTTTTTTACGTCCAGACAGGGAATAATTCTCTTTGCCAACATGTCAGCGCGCCGCCTCCACCGCCTCTTTCAAGGAAATTTTGCCTTCGTACATCGCCTTCCCGACGATCGCGCCGTAAAGCCCCATCGCCTTGAGCTTTGCGATTTCCTCCAAAAAGGTCACGCCGCCCGACGCGGTGATATTCAGCCCCTCGATTTCGGAAAGCTCCGCGTATAAATCGAGATTGGCGCCGGAAAGCATGCCGTCTTTGGAAATATCGGTGCACACGACGTAGGAAACACCGGCGTCGCGCACTTTTTTGCAAAAATCCACGGCATCGAGCTCCGTCACTTCCTCCCAGCCGCTCACCGCCACTTTGCCGCGTTTCGCGTCTACGCCCACGGCGATGCGGGAGGGGTATTTTTTCGCCATTTCCTCTACGAAGGCGAAATTTTTCACGGCGACGGTGCCGAGCACGCACCGCCCCACCCCCTGCGAAAGATAGCTTTCTATCGTTTTTTCGCTGCGGATGCCGCCGCCCACTTCCGCGAACAGCTTATGCGCGCGCACCACCTCGCCGATGAGCGCGGCGTTTTCCGCGCGGCCGCTCTTCGCGCCGTCCAGATCGACGATGTGCACGCAGCTCGCGCCTGAACGGGCGAAATTGGCAGCCGCCTCCTCGGGACTGACGGAATAGCTCGTCACCTTGCCGTAGTCGCCCTCGCTTAAGCGGACGACCTTGCCGCCGATGATATCGATTGCGGGAAATATTTTCATAATGCCTCCGAAAACGCCTTTAATATGTTCAGCCCCGCCGTTCCGCTCTTTTCCGGATGAAACTGCGTGCCGAACACCTTGCCCGAGTGCACCGCCGCCGTAACGGGAACGCCGTACTCCGCCGTGGCGGTGAGCGATTGACTGCACCCCTTGGCGTAAAAGGAGTGCACGAAGTATACGTAATCGCCCTCTCGGTTGTATTGAAAAAGCTCGTCTTTCTTGGTAAAATGCAGGCTGTTCCAGCCCATGTGCGGAATTTTAAGCCCCTTTACGTCGGCGGATAAGGGGCATATTTGCCCTTCCACGAGCCCCAGCCCGCGGCATTCGCCGTATTCGTAGCTGCGCTCGAAGAGCATCTGCATGCCGAGGCAAATCCCCAAAACCGGCTTTTCCTTCGCCTGCGCGACGACGAGCTCCTTCAGCTTTGCGCCCTCCAGCTTCGCCATGGCGTCGGGGAACGCCCCCACCCCCGGCAAAATTAGGCGGTCACTTCCTTCGATGATCTTCGGATCGGACGTGACGACGCTTTCCAGCCCCAGACTTTTCAGCGAACTTTTTAAGGAAAACAGATTTCCCACCCCGTAGTCGATGACGGCGATCATAACGTCCCCTTGCTGGACGGCACGCCGCCCCCGACGATACGCGCCGCGTCCTTCAGCACCCGCGCGAAGGCTTTGAACGCCCCCTCGATAATGTGGTGGGTGTTTTTGCCGTACAGTTTTTTAAAGTGCAGAGTGATTTTCGCCTCCCGAACGAAAGCGGCGAAAAACTCCTCCGCCAGCTCGCTGTCGAAAAGCCCGACGGCTTTCGCGCGGGGCGTTTCGTCTTCGTCGAGCACCTTCGCGGCGGGCATTTCCACGTCGAAATTTAAATAGCCCCTGCCGCTGACGTCGACGGCGCATAAAATCAGCGTTTCGTCCATCGGCAAAAGAATGTCGGCATACCTTGCGATGCCCTTTTTATCGCCCAGCGCGGCGTTGAACGCCTGCCCCAGCGCGATGCCGACGTCCTCCACCGTGTGGTGGAAATCGACGTCCGAATCGCCTATGCAGCGCACCTTCAGCCCGAACCCGCTGTGCACCGCAAATAGGGTGAGCATGTGGTTGAAAAATCCGCTGTCGGTGACGATTTCATTCTCCCCTCCCCCGAGGGAAAGGGATAAAGATATATCCGTTTCTCCGGTCTTTCGATTGATTTCAGCCCTTCTTTCCATCGAGTATCTCCTTTGTTTTTTGCAAAAATACGCGCATCTGTTCGGGCGTTCCGATGCTCACCCGCACGAAATTTTCTATGCGTTCGTCGCCGAAATGCCGCACCAGAACGCCGCGCGCTTTCAATTCTTCGTAAAGTTTTCCGCCGCCGATCCGATCGCAGCTTGCCATGAGGAAGTTCGCCGAAGAGGAAAGCACGGTAAAACCCATGGTTTTCAGTTCCCTTGCGGTTTCTTCCCGCGTGCGCTTGATCTTTTCCACGCTGTCGGAAAAATAAGACTTATCTTCCATCGCCGCCCCCGCCAGAAGCGCGCTTAAACGGTTGACGTTGTAGGGATTGAAGGAATATTTCACCCGTTCGAGATCGGAAATCAGGCTTTCGCAGCCGAGCGCGAACCCCACCCGCGCCCCCGCCAGAGAGCGGGATTTGGAAAAGGTTTGCACCACGAGCAGGTTATCGTACCGCCCGATCAGCTCCGCCGCGCTTTCCCCGCCGAAATCGACGTACGCCTCGTCTATGACGACGACGTTTTCGGGATTGCTCCGCACGATTTCCTCAATCGCGGAAAGCGGCAGGGCGATGCCCGTCTGCGCGTTGGGGTTGGCGAGCACCACGCACTTGTTTTTGTTAAAATATTTTTTTATATCCACCGTGAAATCGGCGTTTAAGGGGATTTCCTCCGCCTCCGCGCCGAAAAGCGCGGCGAACACCTTGTAAAAACCGTAGGTGATATCGGGAAAGCACGCGCCGTTCTGCGCGAACGCGCGGAACGCGAACGCCAGAATTTCGTCCGAACCGTTGCCGACGGCGACGTTTTTCGCGCTCACGCCGTAATGCGCGGCGATCGACCCGCGCAAATCTGCGCTCGTCGGATCGGAATACAGCCGCAAATCGTCCAAGGTTTTTTCGGTGATTTTGGAAACCGCGTAACGGCTGGGAAAATACGGATTTTCGTTGGTGTTCAATTTGATAAACGCGCCGCCCTGCGGCTGTTCGCCGGGGGTGTACGGGGTGAGGCTTTGAAGCGCCTCCGCCAAAAACTTACTCATCTTGCAACCTCGCTTTCACGCTTTCGGCGTGGGCGTCCAGCCCCTCGGAACGGGCGAATTTCACGATAGCGTCGCCTTCCCTTCGCAACGCGCTTTCGTCGTAACAGATATATTGCACCGTTTTGACGAAATCGTTCGCGCCCAGCGCGGAGGAAAAGCGCGCGCTGCCGCCGGTGGGGAGCGTGTGGTTCGTTCCCGCAAAGTAATCCCCCGCCGCCTCCGGCGTATTGTAGCCGAGAAACACCGAACCGGCGTTGCGGATTTTATCCAGCAAAACAAAGGGCTCTTTCACGCAAAGCTCCAAATGCTCCGGCGCGAGAGCGTCGGAAACGGCGGCGGCCTCGGCAAGGTCCTTTGTCAGAATGATTTTACCGTTGTTTTTTAAGGACGCTTCCGCGATTTCCGCGCGGGGAAGAAGTCCGACTTGCCTTTCCAGCTCCTTTGCGACCTCTTCCGCCAGCCGCCCGCTGTCGGTAACGAGCACCGCCGCGGCGAGTTTATCGTGCTCCGCCTGCGAGAGCATGTCCGCGGCGACGAGCTTCGCCTTCGCGCCACCGTCCGCGATGATTAAAATTTCGCTGGGACCGGCGATCATGTCGATACCGCATGCGCCGTACACCTGCCGTTTTGCCGTGGCGACGAAGATATTGCCCGGCCCCGTGATTTTATCGGCTTTCGGCACGCTTTCCGTGCCGTACGCCAGCGCGGCAATCGCCTGCGCCCCGCCGATTTTATAGATTTCGCTCACCCCCGCGATCGCCGCCGCCGCGAGCACTTCCGCCTTGATATTGCCGTTTTGATCGGGCGGGGTGACCATGACGATTTTTTCCACCCCCGCGACCTTTGCGGGCACGGCGTTCATCAAAACGGTGGAAGGATACGCCGCCGTACCCCCCGGCACATAGATGCCGGCGCAGGCGAGCGGGGTGACCTTCTGCCCCAGAATTTTACCGTTTTCCCGCAGTTCAAAGCCGCTTGCAAGCTGTTTTTTATGGAAGGCGGCGATGTTTTCCGCCGCGGCTTTCAAAATATTCAGATATTCTTCATCCACCGAAGAGAGGGCGGCGCGCAGCTCCTCCTCGCTCACTTTCAGCGAAGAAAGCTCTGCTTTATCGAACATACGGGTATATTCGTAAAGCGCCTTATCCCCGCGCTCCTTTACGTTGCGGATGATCTCCTTTACCGCGTTTTCGGCATACGCCGCGTCGCTTTCCCTGCGCGATAATATGTCCTTTTTCAGCGTTTCGCTGTACTTTACGGGCGTTATCATCTTATCGTCTCCTTCAGCCGTTTCACCATTTCGTTGATTTTTTCGTATTTGAATTTATAAGACGCCTTGTTTACGATGAGCCGCGTGCTGATGTCGAAGATCGTTTCAAACACTTTCAAATCGTTTTCCTTGAGCGTCGCGCCCGTTTCCACGATGTCGACGATGACGTCGGAAAGCCCCAGAATGGGCGCGAGTTCGATGGAACCGTTGAGCTTGATGATTTCCGCGTCCCGCCCCAGCTGCGCATAATAGTTTTTCGCTACGTTTACGAATTTCGTGGCGACTTTGACGGGGCGGAAGGTATCTTCCTTATAATCGGATTTCGCGGCGACGCACATGCGGCATTTGCCGAGATTCAAATCGAGCAGCTCGTACACGTCCGGCTCGTTTTCCGTTAAAATATCCTTTCCCGCAAAGCCGACGTCCGCCGCGCCGAGCTCCACGTATTTTGCCGAGTCCGCGGGTTTCACCCAAAAATAGCTCACGCCGTTTTCCTCGTCGGTAAACACGAGTTTGCGGTTGCCCGTGGTAAACTCGCGGCAGGAAAAGCCCGCTTCCGACAGAAGATTATACACCTTTTCGCCAAGTCTGCCTTTCGGCAAAGCTACGTTTATCATCGTATATCCTCCGTCGTTTTATAATTTTCCCCGTCGGCGCTGCGGGAAATCTTTACGCTTTTTCCCGCGGCGTTCAGTTCCTCCGCCCGTTTCAGCGCCGCCGCTTCCTGACCGTCGCGGTACAGTAACAGCACGTCGATTTTTTCTTCGTTCCGCCCGAAATAAGAAGAAAGCTCCCCCAAATACAGCGCAAAGCCGATCGCCTGCGCCTTTTTGCCGAATTTTTGCGCCAATTTGTCGTATCTGCCGCCGCCGAGCACCGCTTTGGGAACGCCCGCCACATATCCGTTATAGATAATGCCGTTGTAATAATCGGCGTTGTTGGCGATGGAAAAATTCAAATTGATTTTATCGAGCAAGCCGAGCTCCCCCGTTACGGCGAGCAGTGCGGAAAGATCCTCCGCCGCGGACGCCATTTCCTCGTTTAAGGCAAGCGCTTTGGCTTTTTCGAGCGCTTTTTCCGCGGGACCGCCGAGCGCCGCGACTTTTTTAAAAACTTCCGCTTTATCCTTTGAAACGGCGTTCTGCTCGGCGAATTTATCGAAATCGTGCGCATTTTTATCTTTTAAAAACCGCAGGAGCTCTTCTTTGTTCTCCTCGATCCCCATCGCGTCGACCAGCCCGTTCACATACCCCATGTGAGAAATGTCAAGCAGACAGTTTTCGTTGACGGCGCAAAGGGTTTTCATGATCAACAGAATGATTTCCGCTTCCGCCGCGCGGTCGATCTCGCCGATCACTTCCGCGCCGATCTGCGAAACTTCCCGATACGATTTGCTGCCCTTTTCGGGGCGGCATACCATTTCACGGTAAAAAAACTTTTTCGTGCCGCCGTCTGTGCGGGCGTTTTTTACGATGGAAAGGGTAACGTCCGGCCGCAGCGCGTATAATTTTCCGTCCTGCCCCGCAAACACCGCCATGTTTTTGCTCAGCAGAAAGTCGCGGTTTTCCATATACATGGAATATTCCTCGAAGGCGCCCATCTTATATTCCTCAAACCCGCGGCTTTTGAAATATAAGGAAAGTTCTACGGCGATGCGCTCTTCCTTTCTTAAATTTGCGATATCCATTGTCCGTCAGTCCTCTTTTTCTTCGGGGGAAATGCCGCCGATAAACTTTGCGTAACCGCCGCTGCCGTGATTGATGCAGCGGGAGATGCGGCTGAGCGTGGCGCTGCTGAGCTCCGTTTCCCCGATGATGTTGTTATAGGTGTTGCCCTGCAAAAACAGTTTCGCCGCATAAGCGCGGCGCGCCATCTGCTCCACTTCCGTAAACGTACACAAATCCGCAAGCAGCATTTCGCAGTCCTCTTTCGTTTTCAGTTTCAAAAGAATTTCGTAAAGCTCGTCGATATGCCGAGCCAGATCTTTTTTATCCATTGCTCTTTTCCCTCAGATTGATGCTCTTATTATACTTTATCTCGATAAAGAAGTAAAGCGTTTTGCGGGAAAAATTTTAAAAAATTTCGCTTAAAATCGCGCGTCTGAACGCGTTGTACGGGAATTTTTTTCGCATTTGCCGCAAGGCGTTTATTCGACGGTTTTCGATCGGAAAATATCCTGAATAGCTTTTAAAACCTGAAAACCGCCCCGAACGAGCAAAAAAACGACAAAAAAGGCTGTTTTTTGTCGTTTTCAATCGCAATAGCGCGAATATTGTCGTTTTATATACTTTTATCGTTTACGCGACTGTAATTTATTAAAGTGCGGTTTTCCACGCATTTTACGCGTCTATACCCGATTTTACCGAAAACGACCTCTGCCCCGTCCGCAAAAAAGCGGCGTTGCGGTTTTAAAAAACAAAAGCGCGACAATCGCCGCGCTTTCCACTCTTTACAAAGGTTCTTTGACCGCTTTTCTGTTTTCGAAATAATAACCGTATTTCACGCCGAATTTGCGAAGCGCCGATACGACGTCGGGTTCTTTATCGCAATACCGGCAGACGGTGTGCGCGTCGCTCCCGAAGGTAAACATATCGCCGCCGAGTTCGATATAGCGAAAAACGATATCGGTGTCCGGCAGAAACAAGCTGCCCGCGCCGCCCGCCGAGGTGTTGATCTCCAGCGCGACGCGCTTTTCGATCATCCGCTTTAAAATCTCGTCGATCAGCTCCTTAAAATCTTCGTAACGTATTTTCTTATCTTCGTAATGCGTATAGCGGGAGGCATAGCAAAGGTGCCCGATGATTTCAAAGGGATAGGGCGCGTTCAAACTTTCCAGCACGCACTCGAAATACAGGGCATACGCTTGCTTTGCCGTCAGCCCAACGCTGAACTCGTTATGAAAACAATCCTTTCCGTGAATCATGTGCACGCTGTTGATGAAATAATCGAAAGGATATTTTTCGTAAAGCTCCCGATTTTTATCGATCGCCTCCTCGCAATAGCCCACTTCCAGCCCGCAGAGCACCTTGATTCGATCTTTGTATTTATCCTTTAAGGCAAAAATCGTTTCCGTATAACGTTCGGGATCGGGCAGCGGGATCTGCCTGTTACATTCGATACAGCGATAATCGTAATGATCGCTGAAGCCGATTGCGGTTTTCTTCAGCTCGATCGCCCTTTCGATATAGTTTTCCAACTGTTCCTTGCTGTCGTGCGAAAAACGCGTGTGAATGTGTAAATCGATCATACCGTCTCCTTTATCTTCTAAAAACAGTATAGCATTTCGCCCCCGTTTTAGGCAAGCGAAATAAAACGGCTGATCAAGTTTTACCCGCGCAAACTTTGCAAGAGATAAGAAACCGACGGTTTCCCGTCGGTTTCCCTTTTCGATTATACGAGTTTCAGCACGGAAAGCGTCACGTTGGTGAAGTCCACCGTGTTTGCCGAAGTGTTGAAGAGCGTTAAACTGCCGCCCGCCGCGGACGTGACCACAACGGTTTTGGAACCGCCCACCGACTGCGTGGCGGGACCGTATACCGTTGTGGACGAATCGGGAACGGCAGTGCCGTCCAGACGGGGTTCCACAACGACGTCGCCCGCCGTAGCGGAAGTGCCGTTAAACGCGTACGTTACGAGATACGTGCCCGCGGGAATGGTGACGGCGTTTGCCGCTACCGCCATCGTCGTTGCGGGCGTTGCGGCAAGCTGCGTTAAGTCGATCTGCGCGCCGGTCGCAACCGATTGCGCGGCGTTCCCTGCCGTAATCGCGTCGGCAGTACCCGCAGGGCCGGTTGCGCCCGTAGGACCGATAGGACCTTGCGCGCCGGTTGCGCCCGTCGCGCCCGTGGCACCCGCAGGACCGGTTGCACCCGTAGGACCGACTGGACCTTGCGCGCCGGTTGCTCCCGTCGCGCCTGTGGCACCCGCAGGGCCGGTTGCACCCGTTGCACCCGTGGGACCGACAGGACCTTGCGCGCCGGCTGCGCCCGTCGCGCCCGTGGCACCAGCAGGGCCGGTTGCGCCCGTGGGACCGACTGGACCTTGCGCGCCGGTTGCTCCCGTCGCGCCCGCGGCACCCGCAGGGCCGGTTGCGCCCGTGGGACCCGTCGGACCGGTAGGACCGGTCGGGCCCGTTACGCCGATGGGACCTTGCGCACCGATCGGCCCCTGCGGCCCGACCGGACCTTGTGCGCCGACAGGGCCTTGCGGTCCGGTTGCTCCCGTTCCGGCAGGCCCCTGCGGACCGGTCGGTCCTTGCGGGCCCTGCACACCCTGCAATCCCTGCGGGCCTTGCGGACCGATGACGGGCTGCGGCACCAACAGCAGCCTGCGGCCGCAGCAGTCGTTATTTCCGCGGCAGTTGCAGTTGCCGTTTGAATTATTATTACAACAAAAACATGACATAAAAAAACCTCCTTTTCTTATGTAAAACTATATCGTTATAGTCTTTTTGCCGTCATAATATGATATGCAACGCCGCGATTATTTGTTCCCTTTATTCTTTCAGACTTTTGCGCACGCGCTCGTAATCTTTAAAGTTATAGCGCATGTAATTGTAAAAACGCTTGTCGTGATAACGGTTGATCAAGTGCCCCAATTCGTGCACGATGATATAATCGAGACACTCCGCGTTCTTTTTGACGAGCTGCAGGTTGATGCAGATTTTTCCCGTTTGTATATTGCACGTGCCCCAGCGGGTTTTCATGTCGCGCACGATAAAACAGGCGCATTTCAACCCCGTTTTTTCCTCCCAATAGGGCAGGCGGTCTTCGATTTTTTTCACGAGAACCTTTTTCAATTCCCGCGCGGCGTACCGCTCTATATCCTTTTCCTCGCAGTTCAAAACCAACGCGCCGCCGAAAAAACCGCTCTTTTTACCGAACATGACGGGATAATTTTCGCCGAAAACCGTCACCGTTCCGCCGCGGACAAACGCGCGATAATCCTCCGACTTTGCCGTTTGCAGATGTTTTTTCAGCCACGCGTACTTGGAAAGCGCGAAACTTTCGATTTCACATTCGGACACGAACAGCGGCGCGGTAAGGGAAATATTCCCCGTCCGCCCGACGCGCAGATGCAGATTCTTGATGTTTTTGCGTTCGACGGCGATAGTCAGCTCGCCGACGCGCAGACGATATTTTCTTTCCACAACGATATTTTATCACGCTTTGCGGCGATTTGCAAGGCAATCCTTTTAAAAATTCAAGAGCGGACGATCCCGCCCGCTCCCGTCGTGTTTTTTTAACTTATTTATTGAAGTATCTCTTCAAAAGGCCTTCGAACGCTTTGCCGTGACGCGCTTCGTCGCGCGCCATTTCGTGCACGGTGTCGTGGATGGCGTCGAGGTTCGCCGCCTTCGCGCGTTTCGCCAAATCCGTCTTTCCCGCCGTCGCGCCGTTTTCCGCAGCGACGCGCAGTTCCAAGTTCTTTTTCGTGGAGGGCGTGACCACTTCGCCGAGCAATTCCGCAAATTTAGCGGCGTGCTCCGCCTCTTCGTAAGCCGCTTTTTCATAGTACAAGCCGACTTCGGGATAACCTTCGCGGAAAGCGACGCGGCTCATGGCGAGATACATGCCCACTTCCGAACATTCGCCGTTGAAGTTCATTCTCAAATCGTTTTTGATGTCCTCCGCAACGTCCGACGCAACGCCGACGACGTGCTCCGCCGCCCAAGTCATATCGCCTTGTTCGGTGAATTTTTCCTTAGGCGCTTTGCATACCGGACAAAAATCCGGCGCGCTGTCGCCTTCGTGTACGTAACCGCAAACGGAACAAACAAACTTTTTCATAACTTTTTTCTCCTTACTTAAAAATTTTAATTTTTTAAAAC
>QAKE01000007.1 GCA_003343995.1 Bacillota bacterium | reverse complement strand
CCCTGCATCGAGCGCAACGCCGTGGCGGCCATGCGGGCCATCAACGCCCTGAGTCTGGCCAACTTTCTGTTCTGCACCCGCAAGATCTCCTTCGACCTGGTGGTGCAGACCATGTACGAGACCGGGCGGGACCTCCCCGGCCCCTACCGCGAGACCGGGGAAGGGGGCCTGGCCAAGCTCTACCGGCAGGAGGAGTGAACATTTCGGTGTCCAGGACTTGCCGTGCAGGAGAGCAAAGTTCCGCCGCCCCGCCCGGGAACAGGTATTTTGCAGGAAGGAGTGCGTTTCCCGGAGTCCTGCACGTGGGAGCGGGCCGTTTGGGGAGGCGCGGAAACTGAGGTCCAGGCGGCCGGAAATTAAAGTTTAAAAAGGGCCGGCTCAAAGCGGAAAAAGGGAGCCTGCGGCGGGAAAATGCGGAAAACAATTGCAAAAAATCGGGAAATGTTGTAAAATAGAGAACGGAAACAAGATCTCCCTTTGCCCCCGGCAGGGAGCGGCCGGATCAAAGTTCTGCCGCGGAGGTTTTTCCGGGAGGCCGAGTGCCGGCCGGAGAAGCCTTCCGAGAGGCCGGAAACCGATCGAGGGCGGAACGCCGGATCCCGTCGGGAAAAGGCCCGGGACGCCGGATCCCGTCGGGGAAGGGAGCGTTTGCTTGTTTTAAAACACAGGCGCGCCGGAGCGCGCGCCGGGAGGATACAACATGGCAAGAAGAGTGTTGGCTTTTGATTTCGGCGCCTCGAGCGGCCGGGCCATGATCGGCACCTATGCCGACGGCAGGATCGAGCTGAAGGAGATCCATCGTTTTTCCAACGATCCGGTGGAACTGAACGGCACCCTGTACTGGGACGTGCTCCGCCTGTTTTTCGAGATCAAGCAGGGCATCGTCAAGGCCAAGCTGGACGGCGGATTCGACGCCATCGGCATCGACACCTGGGGGGTGGACTTCGGCCTGCTGGACAGGGAGGGCAACCTGCTGCAGAACCCCGTTCACTACCGCGACCTGCGCACCGAGGGCATGATCGAGGAGGTCTGCAAGATCCTGCCCAGGGAAAAGATCTTCGAGATCACGGGCAGCCAGTTTCTGCGGCTGAACACCCTGTATCAGATGTACTATCTGAACAGGTACAAAAAGGACCTCATCGACCGGACCGAGTCCATGCTGTTCATGCCCGACCTGTTCGCCTACTTCCTGACCGGGGTCAAAAAGGCGGAGTACTCCATCGCCAGCACTTCCCAGATGATGGACGTCCGCAAGGGGACCTGGGCCTTCGACATGCTCAAGGAGCTGGGCATCGAGACCCGCATCCTGCCCGAGATCATGGACGCGGGGGAGGTCTACGGCACCCTGTCGCCCAAGATCTGCGATGAGCTGGGGGTGGATCCCGTGCCCGTGGTGGCGGTCTGCACCCACGACACCGGTTCGGCCGTGGCCGCCGTGCCCACCCAGGCCGACAAGTTCTGCTACGTCTCCTCGGGGACCTGGTCGCTGTTCGGCACCGAGCTGCACACCCCCGTCGTCACCCCCGAGTGCCTGAAGTTCAACCTCACCAACGAGGGGGGCTACGGCCGCTCGGTCCGCCTGCTGAAGAACATCATGGGCCTGTGGCTGATCCAGGAGTCCCGCCGGCAGTGGATCCGGGAGGGGCTGGACGCCTCCTTCAACTACATCGAGCAGGAGGCCTTAAAGGCCAAGCCCTTCCGGAGCTTCATCGATCCGGACTACCCCGACTTCGAGATGCCCGGAAATCTGCCCAAGCGCATCCAGGACTACTGCATCCGCACCCACCAGTACGTGCCCCAGGGCGTGGGCGAGGTGGCCCGGGTGATCTACCAGAGCCTGGCCCTGAAGTACCGCTACGTGCTGGAGGGCATCCAGTCCCTGTGCGGGACCAAGTTTGAAGTTTTGCACCTGGTCGGCGGGGGCGGCAAGGACAAACTGCTCTCCCAGATGGCGGCCGACGCCTGCAACCTGACCGTGATGGCCGGCCCCACCGAGGCCACGGCCCTGGGCAACGTGGGGGTGCAGCTTTTAAGCCTGGGCGACTTCAAGGACTTGAAGTCCGTCCGCAAGGCCATTGCCGCCGGCGGCGAGCTGAAGACCTACCTTTCCAACAACGACGACGAGTGGGAGGACGCCTACCGCAGGTTCCGGGAGATCACCCGCCTGGCCTGAGCGTCCGCCCGCACCGGGCATGAAGAGGGAGAGGGGAATCACGGCCCGCGGCCGAAAATCCAGAAAGAGAGGAATTTGATGATGGACTACACCGACGAACTCAAAATTTTGCAGGATATCTCCGACTTTGCCGGCAACCGCCCCGACTACACCCAGGGCGGAGGGGGCAACACCAGCGTCAAGCTGGACGGCCGCCTGATGGCCATCAAGGCCTCGGGCTACCGCCTGACCGACATCACCCCGACAACCGGCTTTGTGACGGTGGACTATCCAAAGCTTTTGAACTACTACAGCACCGTGGACCCCGCGGAAGACAAGGATTTCGAGGCCGAAAGCGCCAAGGTGGCCCAGGAGGCCGTCGATCAGCTGCCCGGCCTTCCGGCCCTGCGGCCCAGCGTGGAGGTGGGCTTCCACTCCCTGCTCAAAAAATACGTCATCCACACCCATGCGGTCTACGCCAACCTGCTCTGCTGCACTTCGAAGGGGGAGGAGCTGGCCCGGGAGATCTTCGCCGACGCCGATTTCGGCGTCATCTGGCTGCCCTACATCAAGCCCGGCTTTACCCTGACCCTGAAAATGGCCGAGCGCATCCGCTCCTACCGGGCCGACCACGGGGAGGAGCCTTCGGTCATCTTCATGCAGAACCACGGCCTGGTGGTGCACGACGACGACCCCGGGCGGGCCAAGCAGCTGCAGGCCGAGGTCAACGACCGCATCATGGCCCACTTCGGGCTGACCGAAAAGGACTTCGGCAAGGTGGCCCTGAAAAAGGAGGGGGAGGGCTTTGTTTCCGCCTCCGCCCAGCCCGCTGCCTATCTGAAGCACAGCCCCATCAACCTGGTGGAGCTGGACCGCATCCCCCTCTATCCCGATCAGCTGGTCTACCTGAACAACACCCTCCGCAACGACCCCTCCAAGATGGAAGTCAAGGGCGAGCGGGTGTTCTACCGCACCACCGAAAAGGAGGCGACCACCCTGGAGGAGACGTTGTGCGCCTATCTCTTCGTGGTCGACCAGCTCCGCCGGCGCAACCTGCCCATCTCGGTCATGGGCGGGGAGGACGTGGACTTCATCAATCACTGGGAGGCCGAAAAGTTCCGCCGCACCGTGAGCAAGTAAGGAAAAGTTCTTCTGTCAGAGCGGGAGCGCGAAAGCTGTTTCCCGCTCTTTTTTCCGCCCGAAGGAAGGAGGGAATGAAGCATGGAAAGACAGACTGCCAGAAAACTTCATCCCAAGGGCTGGCTCTCCCTGGTGGGGGTGGGCGTGCTGACCGGGCTCTTTGCGGGGCTGACGGTCTCGGCCTACACCGCCGCCGTGGAATTTCTGGGGGAGAAGTCCGCCCGAATTTACGGCTGGCTGCGGGAAAATCCGGCCTGGATCGCCCTGCTGCCGTTGGCGCTGGCGGCCGGCTTTTTCGGGGTGCTGGGGATCACCCGGCTTTCGCCCATGAGCCGGGGGAGCGGCATCCCGCAGACCGAGGGCGCGGCCCGGGGCGTGCTGCGGTTCAAGTGGCTGCGCACCCTGCTGGGCACCGCCTTCGGCAGCCTGATCGCCATCTTCTGCGGGCTGGCCGTGGGGTCGGAGGGACCCTCCCTGCAGATCGGGGCCTGCTGCGGCAAGGGCACGGCAAAACTGCTCCGCCGCCGGCGCTTCGAACAGCGCTACCAGATGACGGGCGGGGCCTGCGCCGGCCTTGCCACCGCCTTCAACGCCCCACTCTCCGGCCTGGTGTTCGCCTTCGAGGACGCCCACCGGCGGTTTTCGCCTGACCTGTTCGCGGTCTCCTTTTCGGCCGTGATCACCGCGGTGGGCTGCCGGGTGCTGCTGATCGGCGGGGAGGTCTGTTTTCCCGGCTTTCAGATGGCCGGGCTGTCCTGGTCCTCGGTCGGCCTGGCCGCGGCCGTGGGGCTGCTGTCCGGGGCCGGAGGGCTGCTCTTTTGCCGGGCGCTGCTGTGGTACCGCGGGGCGGGCAAGTCCCTGCGTTGGCTCAAGCTGGCCCTGCCCTTTGCGCTGGCCGGCCTGTGCGGGCTCTTTCTGATCGAGGGAACGGGGACCGGAAAGGAGCTGGTGATGTCCCTGTCGGCCGGCGAGCTGGCGGCGGGGTTTCTGGCCCTGGTGTTGGTCGTCCGCTTTGCCCTTGGAGATGAGCCAGATATACGTCGCAATGCCCGTGTTGTAAAACAGATCGGTGGGGAGCTGCACGATCGCCTCGACGAGATCGCTCGTAATGAGATAGCGGCGGATCTCCGAGGGGCCGCTGCCCGCGTCGCCCGTGAACAGGGAGGAACCGTTCTGGATGATGGCCATTCTGCCGGTGCCTTCTTTGAGCTTTTTCACGCCGTTGAGCATGAACAGCATCTGCCCGTCGGAAATGCTCGGAAGTCCCGGCCCGAATCTGCCGTCATAGCCGAGTTTCGCCTCCCGTTCCACGGCGTCCTTTTCGCGCTTCCAATCGATGCCGAAGGGCGGGTTGGAAATGATATAGTCAAATTCATATCCGGAAAAAGCGTCGTTGGAGAGGGTGTCACCGAACTCCATGCCGCTTGCGTTGCCGCCCTTGATGAGCATGTCGGCTTTGGCGATGGCGTAGGTTTCGGGATTAAACTCCTGTCCGAAGCATTTAAGATCGGCTTCGTGGGTGATCTCCTGTATGCGCTCCGTCAGGCAGCCGAGCATCTGGCTCGTGCCCATCGCCATGTCATAAGCCGTCTTAAAGCAGCCGTTTTGTCTGATCTCCTCTTTTTCGGGCGCAATGAGAAGTTCGGTCATCAGATAGATGATGTCCCGGCTGGTGAAGTGCGCGCCGGCTTCTTCGTTGTAGCTTTCGGAAAACTTCCGGATCAGTTCCTCAAATATGTAACCCATATCCATAGAAGTGATCTTATCGGGAGACATATCCGCTTTTTTGGAATTGAACTCCTGTATCACGACGTAAAGAACGTTGCCTTTGACCATATTCTTCACTTCGTCGTCGAACTTGAAGTTGGAAAGAATATCTTTGACGTTATCCGAATATCCCTGCAAATAATCCTCAAAATTGACCTGGATGTTGTCGGGATCGGCGAGAAGACGGGCAAAGTCAAATTTGCTCGTATTGTAAAAAGAATATCCCGAAGTGCGGCAAAGCGCGCCGTCGCGGATGGCACCTTCATATTTCTGTTCTTTCAGCGTTTGATCGGCAGCAAGAACTTTTTCCTTTGTTGCCGCCAGAGCGTCGTCAAAACGCTTTAACACCGTCATGGGCAGGATCACTTTGCCGTACTCATGCGGTTTGTAGAAGCCGACCAGGTGCGTCGCGATCTCCCAGATCAGGTTGGCTTTTTCCTGGATGTTTGTATTTGTTTGCTTTTGAAGTTCGTTGATCGCCATCAGTCTTTATCCTCAAGTGTAATTCCGTTGTTTTTGCAATAATCGTAAAATTTACGCTGAAGCGCATAAGTAGGCTTTCGGACGCCCAGTTCCCAACGGTTCAGCGAAGAGTGGGCAACGCCTATGGCAGCGGCAAATTCCTGTTGACTCATGTGGACCGTTTCTCTGGCATATTTGATTTGATCCTTAAATTCCATAAAGTCACCTCATTGTAAGCTTGTTGTAACTATTATAGCATGTTTTGTTGCGAAAATCAACTTTGCAAAGCCTTCATGCTGTCGTGGATATGCTCGGTCTTGGCCAGCGCACATTTTGCTGCAAAAAAATCAAAGCTGAAAAGCATAGGAATTTGTCTTATGCAAATGCCATCACTTTTGCGCGCAAAATCAAATTCGGAGGTGTATCTGAAAATGGAAATGTTGGTGACGAAGTTCTCAACCGGGAAGTATCGCAAGGAAGGCGAATTGTGCTCCGAGCCTATCTCCAGGAACGATATTCGGGGAAATAGTCAGAATTAAAAATCGAATGAGAAATACCGTCATAATAGTGATTCCATAAAAAATACAGTAAGTTTTTATATATTTGGAATAATTTTTTTTATTTACTATTTGCGCTGAAACGATTATAATAAGGATAAGTTTGTTTGGGAAGAGGAAGACCTCTGTTTCCCGAAGGAGAAGCGAATGAAGAGAAAATTAGTAATGATCGTGTCCAGTTTTATTCTGGCTTCGGGCTTTGCCCGAAACTGTAATGCCATGTGCTTTGCTTGTGGATACTTATTTTCGAAGACAGTGCTTTTTACTGCGGGAATTTTGTCTTTGACGCAAGAGAGGTGCAAGCACACCCCGGATGTAACACAGTAATTGTGAAAAAAAATTTCCAAAAGGTATTGACAATGGGGATAAAAGTTGCTATAATATAGTCAGCGAATCGGTTTTCTGAGTTCTTTTTTATAAGCAGATTGATGAAATCGGCTTTTGCAAAAGGTTCAAGAAGAAGACATTTTATTCTTTCGAAAAAGTATTCTTTTCCGAAAGAATAAAAGAGTATAAAAAAAGAAGCTATTTTAGAAAAAATAGCTTCCAACATAACAATAAAATTGGAAATTCTGGCTTCCCAAAAAGTATATTTTAATGGAATGCCTGAAATTTTAGAACCGGGAGGAAAATATGAAGAAACTGGTTTTGCTGGCAATTGCCCTGATGCTGTCTCTGTGCACGATGCTGACCGCCTGCGGCGGTGCGCCGCAGGGAGATCCTCAGTCGCCCGACACCGTGGTGATTTGGTGGCCGCAGGGATTCATTTATTCGAAAAACGCTTTGTCCGACGCGTTGGAGCGTTACAAGACCGAAGTGGATCCGGAACTGTCCTACAACATCATGGACATGCCCGCGGCGGATTACTTCGACACGCTGAAGACCACTCTGTTGGGGAAAAACGCCAAAAGTATGCCGGACATCGTCAAAATTGACCATGTCTATGTGCAGCAGTTGGCCTATTCCAATAACCTGGTTGATCTGACGGACAGTTTGGACGAAGACACCGAAAGTTTGTTTATTGAAAATGCCTGGGGCGCCAACAAGAGCGGAGAGGGGATTTACGCCCTGCCTTTTGACGCCAACACGTCGGTGCTGTTCTACAATCAGGTGCTGTTCGATCGCGCGGGCATCAGCAAGGCTCCGGAAAACTATGAGGAGTTTCTGGACGCCTGCGCTAAACTGAAGACTCTGGCCGAAAGTGACAAAAGCGTCCGGGTGTTCGAGTTCCCGGTCTTCAAAAACTATGAATCCAGCTGGTCGTCCTTCAATGTGCTGAGCTGGTTTTACCGGAATGGTGCTTCCCTTCTAAGTGAAGATCTGCAGTCTGGAGACGCCGAATCCGCAGCCTGCAAGGACACGCTGAAAAAAATACAGGATCTCTGGAAGGCGGGCTATTTCGACGCGACGACCTATTCCGAGGCCGAAGCTTACAACGGGAATTCGGGTATGCTGGAAATGGGGATCTGGAACATTTCCAAACTGGACATCAAAGACGCCAAACTGGATCTGCGCGCCGCTCCGGTCTTCTCCATCGACCCGAACGTAGAGGCTGCCTCCACGCTGGGGCTCTACAGCATCGGCGTCGTCAACCGTGCCCAGTATGCGACGGGTGAGGAGGCGGAAAAACTGACGCTGACCCAGGAAAAAGCGGCGGACGTGGCCGAATATCTGGCGACAAACGTGGAATTCCAGATGGCCTACTGCAAGGATTTCAGCGTGCTTCCGACTCTGAAAGCCGGTTTGGAGGACCCCTATTGGGACGAGAATCCGAACTGCAGCTATTTTCTGACTGCCATTACAAAGGCCGTACCGCGTCCCACTACGCCGGCATGGGAACAGATTGAAAGCAATCTGAAAAGCGCCTTCAACATGTTGTTTGATTCGACTTCGCTGGCAAGGGATATCGATTATATTGCTTCGACTCTGAACAAGAATATCAACGAAAATCTCGATTACTATCATCAGTAAGGGCATCCGGATGCTTCGCAGAGGTCTGTTATGAAAAAAACAGAAAGCCCCGGACGGCTGCGGTCCTTTTACCGCCGTCATCGAGAAGATGTCAATTCCTACCTGATCATCGGGGTGCCGTTGATCTGGTGGGGGATATTCTTCGTTTACCCCTTCCTTCAGACGATCTTTGTCAGTTTTACGGACTGGTCGCTTGCGCCAGAGGTGAACTGGATCTGGATGGACAATTATGTCAGGATGTTCCAGGATCAGGAAGTTCTGAGAAGTTTTCTGAACACACTGATCTGGAGCGTGGTCATGCTGATCGGCAACAACTTTTTCGGACTGCTGATGGCCTTTTTGCTGACCAATATGAACAAGCCGAAACTGGAGCGGTTTTTCCTGGCGCTGCTCTACTGGCCCAGTCTGGTCTCGGCCGTTGTCGGAGCCAGCATGCAGATTCTGGTGTTCAGTTCGGCAAACACCGGGATCATGAACACCATTTTATTGGGGCTCCATTGGATCGACGAGCCGATCAAATGGCTGCAGGATCCCTCGATCGCGCTGCTGTCCATGATGATCATCCCTTTCTTCTTCGGCTTTCCCATGAAAATGCTGTTGTTTTACATCGGCATCAAGGGGATCCCGGAGTCGTACCGGGAGGCCGCCAGCCTGGAGACGGATTCCAAATTCAAACAGCTTCGCTACATCATTCTGCCTCTGCTGCAGCCCGTGGTCTTTTTGAACGTGGTCTTGTCCATGATCGACGGATTCAAGGTGATCGCTCCCATGCAGTTGATCGGCGAGATGATGTATGTGCCCAAATTCGAGACGGATTCCGTGGTCCTGAAGCTTTACGAGACGGCCTTTAAGGGAAAGAGCGAGTTCGGCTACGCCTGCGCGATCTCGATGGTGCTCTTTGTGGTCACCTTGCTTGTGACCTTGGTGCAGAAGAAATTTGAGGGGGAGAGAGTGGAGTATGAGTAAGCCGGATCGGGAGGGAAAGGGCATCAGAAGAAGCCGCATCGTCTACCTCGTCGTGGCGATCTTCATCCTGTCCGTGTTCGCCCTGATCCAGATCTTTCCCTTCTGGGTCAAACTGGTCGATTCCTTCATGGAACCCGGATTCATCGGAGAACTGGGAAAGATCTATCTGTTCCCCCCCAATTTTTCCTTTGAAAACTATGTCGGGGCCTGGGAGCGGGTGGATATGCTGGGCGGATTCATCAACAGCATCTATTATACGGCAGTGTATCTGCTGCTTTCGACCGTGATCATCATCCTGATGGGATACGCTCTTTCCAAAAAGAAATTCCACGGACGAAATCTGATTTTTATGCTGCTGATCGCCACCATGATGGTTCCCGGCGAGGTGCTTTTGGTCTCGCTTTACGGATTGGTCAACGCCTTCAACATGCAGAACACGCCGGCGGCCATTTTTCTGCCGGGCATTATCAACATTTTGGGGATCTTTTTGGCAAAACAGTTCATGGACTCCATTCCGGATTCCCTGATCGAGGCGGCAAAGATCGACGGGGCCAGCGAATTCCGGGTGATCTGGCAGATCGTAGTGCCCATGTCCCGGCCGATTTTGGCCAGTTACATCATCATTACGGCAGTGGCGCAGTGGAACGATTACCTGTGGCCCATGACCGTGCTGAGAGATTCCAAGCTCTTTACCGTGCAGCTGAAACTTCGTTCGCTGACGTCCAGTATGCTGCCCAGTCAGTTCGAACGCTACAAATCGGCCGGCGTGATGTCCACCGTGCTTCCCGTGATCGTGGTCTATGCCATCTTCCAGAAGCAGTTCATTCAGGGCATCAGCGTTTCCGGACTCAAGTAGTTTGAAAAAGGCAGGACCTTTCTCAAAAAAACAAGGAGGATATGTGATGAGAATCAGAACAAAAAAAGTCGTGCTGATCGCGCTCGCACTTCTGCTGGTCGTCAGTTTGGTGACGGCCTGTACCAGTCGCGATGCTGTGGATCGCGACGCAGCCAAGCTTGAGGTGGACAACTATGTCGCCTCGCTCAATTCCGCGGAGTATCTCGCGGATAACTGGGCCTTGATCTTGGAGTATCAGACCCAGGCAAAGATCGATATCGACGCGGCTTCTACCCAGGAAGAAGTGGACGATATCGTGAAGACATTCAAAGAGGATGTCAGCAAAGTAGCAAAATTGGAGCCCGTGGAGGTCCCGGACGAACTGACGGTGTTTGTCAACGGAGAATTGGCGGACGAACTCTACTACGTCGATCTGCAGGATGACGCCTATTCCCACTATGAGAGTACCCGGGAGAAAGGGATCGTCGTAGCCTTTTTAAATTCTCTGAACGGCCTTCTGGCCCAGCAGGGCGAGACCAGTTTCCTGATCAGCAGGCAGAACAGCACGGCGCATTGGAAGGCCACGCTGGAGACCAATTACGGTCTGACTTTCACGGATCTGACAGGAGAACCCATTCTGGAGATCGCCAGGCGCTTTATTGACGCCGGAAAAATCAGCGGCGAATTTGCCGCCTACTCCTTTGCGACCGAAAGCATCAACGCGGCGACCATGGTTGCCGCCGTGGAGCAATACCTGCTGATCGATCCTGCCAGTCTGCTGTTTGAGGAAATGGAGGCGCTGGAGGACAATCCCTTTATGCTGGGCGCCAGCGAACTGGCCGATTGCCGCGCGCTGACCGAGGCCTCGGTCTTCGAGGCGGTCAAGGACAGACTGAATAAGGGGATCGTCATCAATCAGCATACGGATTACGGCGAACTGCGGGACTATGCGATTGCGGCCAAGCTTCCCATCGTCTGGAACTGCGACGCCGAAAGTTCTCTTCCCACATCCATGTCTAATCTGGCGGCCTGGATCGGGAAGGACAACATTCCTGTGCTGGGATGGAACGACAACGAAGTCGCCTTTGTGCGTATGCTCTCCCAGAACGGGATGTACATGATCGCTTCGGACGGCCTGATGAATCTGACCTTCTTCGCGGCTATGCGCGACGTCGTAGAGGAAAAGCTGACCGAAGGTATCCAGCAGGTCAATTACGAGAAGCAGGAAACGGAGGCGGAGAACGGCAAGCACTATGTCGCCTTGGTGATGAGCGACGGCGACAACATCATGTGGATGGAGAGCGGGTTCAACGGCAAACAGTTCATCGGATCCGATCACGTCGGGAAATTCCCCGTGACCTGGTCGATGGCGCCCAGCCTGGCGCAGGTAGCCCCGGCCGTTGTGGACAGCATTTACCGTCAGGGCAGCGAAAAGGATTATTTCATTGCCTCTTCCACCGGAATCGGCTACATGAACCCAGGAGAATACAAACCTTCGGCGATCTCCTCGTATGTAGCCACGACGGAGGCTTACATGAAGGCTTCCGATCAAAAGCACATCGCCTGGATCGACAATCCCGCCGGCGGCGTGATCACGGACAAGAGCATGATCAATGCCTTTGCTTCCTCCGATCAGATCCAGGGCGGCCTGCTGATGCTGGGCGACCGTTACACCGAGGGGAACGGCGGTGTCTACTGGTCCGACAACGGGAAACCTTTCCTGGCCGTCAAGGACACTCTGTGGTCCATCAACAATGACACGACGCCCGAAATGGTGGCGCGCCGGGTCAGAAAGTATGCCGAAATTTCCACGGCCATGGAAAACTCCAAGAGCCAGATCGAATCGTACACCGTGGTCATCTGCCATGCCTGGTCCATCGGCAATATGAGCGGCATGAACCGCTTCTATGAGCAGCTGAAGGATGATCAGAACATCGAGTTCGTCACCTTGGACACCATGCTGGACATGGTCTCTCAGAACGTCGCCAAGCAGGACAAAACTTCCTCGTCGACGCCCTATCGGACGCAGGCCGACGCCTTTGACTACACCAATATGCCTGAGGTCGATTATCTGGAGCTCGACACCATGTATTCCGAGGCCCTGGAAAACGGCATTTCCGATAAGACCGTCTGGACCTTTACGCCGGACGAAAAGCTGAACGGCTGGCTGGGCTGGAACATGGGCAAGCAATATGACAATCTGGAATGGCGGGCCACTTACGGAGGAATCGTCTACTTTGACGGATCCGATCTTCAGGGTGAGGGAAACACCGATCTCGAGGCCAATTCGGCGATCTATCAGCTGATCCGGATCCCTGAAACGGCGGACAATCTTTTCCTGAATCTTTCCCTGCGGCCCAACAATGTGGAATTCAATTACCGTGTACGCTTTGTGGTGCAGGAGGGGGATCAGTTTGTATCGACCGTGATCACGCCGGAGAACTATCCGGATGATCCCGCGAAACAGGGCTGGTACTATGTCAACGACGCTGCGGATCCCGCTGTCTTTACCACATACAGCATTCCTATTGCCAACGAGTACAAGGGAATGGTGGTGATGGCCGTCGTGGAGTTTGACGATCCTTCGGACGGCATGGGCAGACTGATGTTCTGCAACAAGATCGAAATTTCCAATCAGTCCAACGATCCCATGCAGACGCCGGTGTTCGGCGGCATGACCCGGCAGGACGTTTCCGACATCCTGGCGGAAGAGGCCTCGATCAGCGCGGACACTTCGCTGGCCGTAGATTTTTCGGGCGATCTCTCCGCCTGGAGCTTCAGGACCGTCCATGGTTCGGCTGCCGCTGAGCAGACGAAGGACGGAGCCCTGCTTTCGCTGCCGTCCTCGGTTGCAGCAGACAATCAGCCCTACGCCTATCTGGCGGTCAAGATCGTCTTCCCGGCTGACAGGGCTGCCAATCTGGCGCTTACGCTGACCGGCGCCCGGATCGGGGATCTGAACACGCAGAGTTCCTTCAACGTCTGGTTTATCGGATCCAACTACGCGGTGACGCCCATCGGCAATCCCATGGTCGTCGAGGGGACGGGAGAGAGAACTTTGCTGATCCCGGTGCCTTCTTCGGCTCATGGCATTGCCGATCAGGCGGCCTATCTGATGGTCCTCGGGCTGATCCCGGACGGACAGGCCGATCAGACGGCGGACGTCGAACAGATCTGTCTGAAGTCGCTGACCGGACAGGGGATCGTCGATTACGGCTCGGAGGCCCTGGAGGGGACCAACGGCCGGATCACGCTGACCGACGTCGGAAACCTGGCCCCGGTCTCCAAATCGCTTTACAAAGTGGCCAACGGAGCGGAAGGCATCAACCTGACTCCCTTTGATCAGGTCAACTGGAAGATCACGGATTACGGCAAGGGGGGAGGCGTCAGGCTCGACGGCCTCGGCCTGACCTATGACTGCGGCACGGCCGACCCGATCAACCGCGTTTCCGACGGCCCTCACGCCGGATTCTACACCAGGACCGTGCTGAGTGAAGATGCGACGACTTTCGGCCTGTGGCTCCGGGCCCACGAAGACGGGGCGAACTGGCGGGATATCGCGTTGCGGATGCGCGCCGTTCCCATCATAACGGGCGAGGACGGCAGCATTTCCTTCGGCACGGCCGTCACCCTGAGCCTGAGTTCTCTGCCGGATGATGTTCTCGAAGGAGAGGAAGGCTACGGAGACTTCTACCGCGTGCTCGGACCGGCCTATCGCGACCTGCAATTTGACGTTTCGGCTTTCTGTGGGCAGGACGTCCTGCTGGTGGTGGAAATGGCCATGGACGGACAGGGAAGCCAGACCTATGTGACGGCTTCCGGTCAGGAAGTGGGGATCAGCGCCATTGACTATCTGTTTATGGCTGCTGCCTATTTGGGAGAAAAGCCCACCTGGTAAAGTCAGGAACATCTGGTAAATGAAAATCGGTTGCGCCCCTTCCGGGGCGCAACCGATTTGAAACAGCGAACAATTTGAAAAGGAGGTAAGATTGCCATGGCCACGGTCGCCGATGTGGCAAGAACGGCAGGGGTTTCCAAATCGACGGTGTCCTGTGTGCTCAGCGGAAGAAAATTCGTGAGCGAGGAGCTGAAACAGCGCGTCTTTGCCGCCTGCAGAGAGCTGAACTATGCGCCGAGTTCTTTGGCTGTGGCCCTGGCAACCAAAAAGACCAATATCGTCGGCCTCTTTCTGGAGGATTCCGAAGATCGCTATTTTGAATTTTACAACGATCTGATCCGGGAATGCGTGGTCGGACTCTCCAAACGTCGGCAAAAGCTGCTGATTTTTTTCGGAGAAAACAATTTCAATCTGACCAACGATCTGGTCAAGGGAAAGTCGGCCATTGACGCGGGGATCGTGCTGGCTCCGAAATCCATTGATGAAAGGATCAACAGCATCAAGGCCAAACGTGTTCCCCTGGTCGTGATCGGGAGGACAGAAGTGAACGAGGCCTGTTGTTGCGTGGATGTGGACAATCTGGGGCTGGTAAAAAACATAACGGAGATTCTGATCCGCAAGTTCGGGCATCGGAAAATACTTCTGATCAACAGCCAGCGCCAGCTTACCATTACGGAGGATCGGGAGGCCGGTTTTCGGGCCGCTCTTTCAAATGCCGGAATCGGACGGGAATCTTGGGTTTCCTATGTGGACACCGAAACTGAAGAATTGGGTTACGAAATCGTAAAACAGGCGTTTGCCAGACGGGACTACACGGCAGTGATTGTTTCCAGCGACCGCACCTGTCGCGGCGTTTACCGGGCGCTGCGCGAGATGGGGTTGGAGATCGGCCGGCAGGTCTCGGTTTTTGTGCTGGGCGGCGAAGGAATAGAAGGGAAAAATTTTTTGCCCTCCATCAGCTATGCCCATCAGAATTACAGGAGCATCGGTCAGAAGGCTCTCGCGCTGCTGGACAGTCTGATGGCTGGCCGGTCTGTGCCCGAAATGACCTATGTTAAAAGTGAAATTTATTTTTCCGATTCGTGCAGTTATGTGAGAGAATCGGACTGAGGAGTGCTCATGAAAAGCAAAATTTTGGCCGGCCTGACGGCCTTGCTGATGGCCGTGGCAGTTCCGCTCAGCCTTACGGGCTGCGGTTCGGAGGAGGTTCCGGTGGATCTGAGTCAATTTTCTTACTACAAGCAGCCGAATGCTGCGGAAATCATCTACACAGTCAAAAGAAGTGATCTTACCGATGCCGAATGGTACATGATCCTCTCTCTGCAGGGGATCGTAGCCCAGACGGAGGCCCAGATCTGGGTGGAAGAGGGAAATTACGGCCTGTGGGCCGAGACGCTGACCGATGAATTCGGCGTCACCTTCCAGCCGGTAGAAGCCGAAAACGGGGAGCGCGCCGCCTGGGTTTTGGTGGACAAATTCAAGGATCATCTCAGTGAGAACGGCTATGTTTCCTTTTCCTTCGACGATCGTTCGGCCAATGTGGCCACAACGGTGGCCGGCATGGAAAAATGGTTGATGATCGATGAATCTTTGGAGGCCGAGGCGCAAAGCCATGGTCTGGTCAAAAAAATGGACGGGAAATCCCGGACGGAAGCGCAGATCTTTGAGACCTACCGGGATCGGCTGAACAAGTCGCTGTTGTTCCATGTGGACGACTACAAAATGAACGTCCGCGATTACTGCATCGCCACGCAGTCCTTCTGCTTTTATTACGTAAGGGGAGTGGATGACGCGGCGTTTTTGAAAGAAGTTCTGGACTGGGCGGATGACAATGTGCCGATCTTGGGCTGGACGGATGACGAGCTGGATTACGTGACCCAGAATTCTGCCGCCAACCTGATCACGATGGGGGCGGACTGGTGTTCCAATTTCAGTCTGCTTTCGGCCTTTCGGCTGGATCGCCCTCTGGAACAGAAGACGGCTTTTCAGCCCGTAACCGCGGATCCGGACAAGCACTATCTGACCATTGTTATGAGCGACGGAGACAACATGACCTGGCACACGGGGGAATTTACGACCAGCCCGCAGTGGTACGGAAATTCTTACCGCGGGCAATTCCCCATGAACTGGGGGATCAATCCCTCGTTCTATGATTTGGCGCCTACTCTTTTGGAACGGGAGTATGAGATGGCGACGCCGAACGACGCTTTCATCACGGGGGTATCCGGAACCGGCTATATCAATGCAACGGGCTATCCTGATCTGAAGACCTTTGCGGCGCAGACCAATGAGTATATGAAGCGCTGCGATCTGCACGTGCTCAACTTACTGGACAATTATGTCAATCCGGACGCCATCGTCGAATTCGCCAAGCAGCCCCAGATCAAAGGCGGGCTTTGGATGGTAGGCAACAAGTACACGCAGGGGGGCGGCGGCGTCTACTGGTCGAATGACAAGCCCTTCATCACCTTCCGCGAGAGTATGTGGGAAGAATCTCCCGTCCGCACGGCGACCCGGATCAACACTTACAAGAGGGATCCCTCTGTGATCGAGGGCTACACGGTGCTGGTCATCCATGCCTGGTCGGCGGATCTGAACGATGTTTATCAGATGGTTCAGAATCTGGAAGATCATGTGGAGATCGTCACAGCTGAGCAGATGATCGATCTGGTCACCAAAAATGTGGCGCACGAGGATGTGGAAGTGCTGGACGACAACAGGAGCTTCGATTATCCCGAAGAGCCGCAGATTGATGTTCAGGAGATCTATCACCAACTCGCGGCGCCGAAGGCCGACTTCGATTTCGGCTCGGATGCGGAGGAATTTGTCCTGAAATCCTTCAGTATGACGGACGCTGCGGCTTATGTGCCGGGCGAGGGGACAGAGGGAACCGGCGCGCTGCTCCTGGAGGGAAAAGACGTCGCCGCCGGAGGGGACAGCCGGACTAACGCCTTTGCAGGACGTAAACTGACCGTCCCGGCTGATGCGACAAAATTGCAGATCAGGCTGAGGACCAACCTGCCCGCCGGAGTCCGATTCCGCGTCAGCATCCTCAATCACAAGGGACTGATGGAGTATCCGGCGGATTGGAGCCTGATCACAAATACGGAATTCGGCCTGACGGAATGGGATTTGTCCGCCTACGCCGGCCTGACGGTAGGCGTGATTTTGGAGTTCAACGATACCGGAACGGGAGAGGTCGGCAAAATCTGGATCGACTCGGTCCGGTTTATCTGAGGAGGCGCCGTGAAACGCTTTGTACCGTTGTGCCTGGCCCTGCTTTTTCTGCTGTGCGGCTGTCAGAGCGAAGTGGTCGGCGTCGGAGAGGAAATCCGGCAGGGAGATGCCAAACTGAAAGTCCTGGGGGTTGCTCGGATTCCCAATCAATCGGCAGAAGAGGAAAGTTATCTGGTCTATTTTGAACTGGAAAACGTGGGGGACAAACCGTTGGCTTACGGTCCGTCTTCCTTCTGGCTGATGGGAGGGAACGGCAGAGTCGAGGCAAAGGATACGCTGTTTGAGCCTTTGGGCCGGGGAAATCTGCAGCCGAAGGAATCGCTGCTCGGCAAGCTGAAATTCCGGACCGACCAGGATGGCCGGCTGTGCAGCGCCTATGGCCCCGCCCAGATCGAGCTCGACTTAAGCGGAGAAGTCCAGAAGGGACTGCCCTATTGCTCGGAAGAGGCGGAGGTCCCCTTTCAGATCAGTCAGATTCAGATTCTGGTCCACGGGGCCAGATCGATCGTCAGAGAGAACAAGAATTTTGTTCAGGTCTCCCTGAACCTGCTGAATGTGACCAGCGCCCCTGTACACGTTTTGGAGGAGTACTTTTGTCTGTTCGAGCCGTCCGGAGAGAAAAGGGAGGTACTCTCCACCCTGGAAGGCGTGCAAAATCCACTCTTTCAGTCCCAGCTCAGCTATTCCGAAAAAGAAGGGAGAGAGGGCATTCTGGAATTTGAGGTCTCGGGAGCTTTCTCTGAGATTGTTCTGGGTTTTACCAGAGATCTCAACGGAGAGGATTATACCGGCCTCAGGCTGAGACTTTCGGAAGCGTGACAGCATTCCGTCATGATTTTACAGGGAAGGACTATTTTTCATATTCAACTTCAACGTTCCAAATTCCGCCACGGGCATGCTTGATCCCGGAGGCAGATTCGATTCAAATCAAGACAATCCGCAGATGAAGCGTATGGGCCCGGTAATTCACCGGGCCCATACGCGTACAGGGAGTTCTTGGATTAGACCAGCGCGCATTGAAAAATAAAATGTCCGCTAAGCAAAACGGAGGCCGGAAGAAATTTGGGAGCCGGAGGAACAGAGGAAAAGGAGAGAAATTCGAGTTTTGGCAGATCAGCTGCCGTGGCGTTTGCGGTAATCGTTCGGCAGGCAGCCGGCATACTTTTTGAACACGCGGGAGAAATGGCTCTGCGAGGAAAAGCCGAGGTAGGCGCTGATGGCCGCAGCCGATCGGTCCGAATAGCGGAGGAGGCGTTTTGCCTCTTCCGTCTTTTCTTTCAGGATGAAGTCGATGAGGTTTTCGCCGGTCTCCTGCTTGAATTTGACCGAGAGCCGGGAGCGGCTCAGAAAGAGGGCCTTGGCGATCTTTTCGGTGGTGACGGGCTCGGACAGGTGGTGGAGGATGTAGTTCGTGACCTCGGTCACGAATCTGGACGGCGCCCTGCCGAGGCGGAGTTTTTCGGTGCGCCCGGTAAAGTCGAACAGCATGTGATACTGCAGGTTGGTGATCCGCTCGATGTCGCGCATCAGCTCGCACTTCTGGATGTAGGCATCGCTCAAGGACAGCGCGTCCTCGACCGCCATGCCGCCGCGGATGGCCGCCCGGGAGACCAGGGTGGCGGTGACCACAAAGGTGTTCTTGACCTGCCGGAGCTGGTCTGAGGCCAGGATGCCGGGCCGGACGGCGGGCATGCCGGAGATCCAGGCCTTTAAGGAGGCGGTGTCGCCGCGGCGGACAAAGTTCAGGATGGTCTGCTCCAGGGCCAGGGTGTTGTGGATGTCCTGCGGCCGGTCCCCGTCCTGTACGCCTTCGATCTCCCGGGAGGTCTGCTCCCGTTCCAGGGCCGCCCGCAGGGTCTGTTGCTCGGCGTCATAGATGCGCAGGTCGCTCAGCCCGAGTTTTTCCCCGTTCATCAGGTAGTTCAGGGCGCAGAGGATCTGCAGGATGCTGTCCAGCGGCATGGGCACAATGGCGTTCATGCCGGCGATGAAGTCCCCGACCTCGTCGGCGGAAACATTGCAGCGGAAGGCCAGCTCCCGCAGCGTCTGTTCGCTGCACCTGGTCTGGATGGAGGGGCCGATGACGATCCGCCGCTCCGCGTGGTTGACCACGCCGTAGTAGTGGAAGTAGGGCGTGATGAAGTAGCCGATGTGGGCGCGGACGGCCAGGATCTCCGCCTCGAAGGCCTTCATGGGGTCCTTCGGGAGCGGCGCGATGGCGTGGTAAAAGGTCAGCTTGTCCCCGGAAAACAGGCGGACGGGAACGCCGGAGAGATCCCCGATGACCGTGCACAGATACTCGTAATCGATTTTTTCCATGGATTCCTCCCGAAAGTCAAAACAATTATAACTCAAATAAAACAAATATGCAAGACATTCGGTCTCAAAAGTTGTATAATTTTAGGGAAGAACCTGAAAGGGGGGTATTTTGCGTGGACGTCGAAAAGCTGTTGAAGGAACTGACGGTCGAGGAAAAGGCCGCCCTCGTGTCGGGGACGGATTTTATGTACACGAACGCGGTGCCCCGGCTGAAGATCCCCGCCCTTCGCACCTCGGACGGCCCGCACGGGCTGCGCGTGCAGACCGAGGGCGGGGACAACGGGGTGACGGGCAGCCTGCCGGCCACGGCCTTTCCCACGGCGGCGACGACCGCCTGCGGGTGGGACGAGGAAAACCTGACCCGGATCGGGGAGGCGATGGGGCGGGAGTGCCGCAAGTACGGCGTCCACGTCCTGCTGGGGCCGGCCGTCAACATCAAGCGCAACCCCACGGCGGGGCGCAATTTCGAGTACTTTTCCGAAGATCCCTATCTGGCCGGCAAGCTGGCCGCGGCGCAGATCAGGGGGATCCAGTCGCAGGGCGTGGGCGTTTCGGTCAAGCACTTTGCCCTGAACAACGCCGAAAATTTCCGCTTCATGGGGGATTCGGTCGCCGATCTGCGGGCCATGCGTGAGATCTACCTCAAAGTCTTCGAGATCGCGGTGCGGGAGGGAAAGCCGGCGACGGTCATGTGCGCCTACAACAAGATCAACGGCACCTACTGCTCGCAGAACGGCTGGCTGCTGAACGAGGTCCTCCGCGGCGAGTGGGGCTTTGACGGACTGGTGATGACCGACTGGGGGGCCATGCACGACCGCGTGGCCAGCCTGAAGGCGGGGCTGGATCTGGAGATGCCGGGAGACACCCGCATCTGCCGCAGGTGGATTTTGGACGGCATCGCGGATGGCAGTCTGGACATGGCCGACCTGGACCGGGCGGCCGGCCGGGTGCTGCGCACGGTCGACCGCTATGTGAAGGAATACCCAGACGAGGCGGACTTTGCCGCCCACAACGAGCTGGCCCGCCGCGTGGCCGGGGACTGCGCCGTGCTCCTGAAAAACGACGGCCTGCTCCCGCTGGCGGAGGGGGAGGAGATCTGCGTGCTCGGCGACCTGTTCACCCGCATGCGCTACCAGGGGGCGGGCAGCTCCATGATCAATCCCGCCATGCTGTCGACGCCAGAAAAGGCTTTTGACGAACGAGGGATCCGCTATCGCTTCGCCCGCGGCTATGCCGAGAACGGGGAGGCCGGCGAGGCGCTGATCCGGGAGGCGCTGGCGCTGGCCGAGGGCTTCGAAAAGGTCGTGGTGTTCGCGGGGCTGACCGACGCCGCCGAGAGCGAGGGCTGCGACCGGGCGGACATGAAACTGCCCGAAAACCAGCTGGCCCTCCTCGAGGCCCTGGGAAAGACGGGCAAAAAGATCGCGGTGGTGCTCTTCGGGGGCTCGCCGGTGGAACTGCCCTTTGCGGAGCGGGTCTCCGCCATCCTCGACATGTATCTGCCCGGACAGAGCGGCGGCGCGGCCTGCGCCGATCTTCTGTTCGGCAGGGTCAGTCCCTCGGGCCGGCTGGCCGAGACCTGGCCGGAGCGCTACGAAGACGTCCCCTCGGCGGCAACTTTCGGCAAGGGGCCGAACGAGATCTACCGCGACAGCGTGTTCGTGGGCTACCGCTACTATGCGACGGCGGGCAGGCGGGTGCGCTATCCCTTCGGCTACGGGCTGTCTTACACCAAATTTTCCTACTCGGACTTCCGGGCCGAGCGGGAGGGGGAAGGGATCCGGGTCGGATGCCGGGTGACGAACGCCGGGGCGGTCCCCGGCGCGGAGGTGGTGCAGGTCTACGCCGGTCTCCCCGACTCGGGGGTGTTCCGTCCCAGACGGGAGCTGAAGGCCTTCCGGAAGGTGAGGCTGCGCCCCGGCGAGAGCGCGGAGGTGACCCTGCGGATCCCCCTCTCGCAGCTGGCATTTTTCGATCCGGTGAGGAAGACCTGGCAGACGGAGGGGGGAAGGTACCGGATCGAGCTGTGCCGGGACGCCCTGACCCCCATCTGGGGGCAGGACCTGGAGATCGAGGGGGAGCGGGTAGCAATCTACCCGCCCGAGGTTCTGGCGGTCTACCGGGAGGCCGGACTGGAAGGGGTGACGGACGCAATCTTTGAGCGCATGAGCGGGCAGAAGATCCCCCCGCTCCCGCCCCGGAAGCCGATCACGCTGGAGAGCCGGTTCACCGACCTTCGGCAGACCCTGATGGGCAGGATCCTGTTTTCCGCCGTGCTGAGCGTGGCGAAAAAACAGTTCAAAAGGGCGCGCAGGCTGCCCGAGGGGCCGGAGCGGGACAACAAGCTCAAGGGCGCCCTCTTTCTGAAGCGGATCCTGGAGAGCAACTCCGTGGTGTCGATGTCGATGTCGGCGGGGGAGAGCATGCCCTACAACTTCGCGGAGGGGTTCGTGGCCCTGGCCAACGGGCAGCTGCTGAAGGGGATCCGGTGCTTCTGCAAAAAGATCAGGGTCCCGGCGCTGCCGAAACAAAAGGAGGAACAGTAAGATGACTTCGGGAAAACTGCTGTCGGGCAGAATTTTCAACAGCAAGATCCGCTCCCAGAACGTGACGGGCAAGGAGAAGTGGCTGGGGTACCTGCTGGGGCCCTGCGGCGCCCTGCTGTTCAACGCCGTCATGGCCACCTACCTCAACCTGTTCTACACCGACGTCCTGGGCCTTGGCACCGTGTGGGGCGGGATGTTTCTGGTCGTCTTTCCCATCGTTTCCAAAATAATCGACGCCGTCACAAACGTGGTCATGGGCGCGGTGATCGACCGCACGCACACCAGACAGGGCAAGGCCAGGCCCTGGCTGCTGCTGTCCGCTCCGCTGCTGACGGCGGCGGGCATCCTGCTGTTCGTCGTCCCCAGCGGCAATCAGACCCTGCAGATCATCTGGGTCATGCTCTCGTACAATCTCTACTATTCGGTGGCCTACACCGTCTACACCATGAGCCACAACCTCATGGTCCCGCTCTCCACCCGCAACACCGCCCAAAGAGGGGTGCTCGCCGTGTTCAACAACATCAGCACGGTCATGATGAGCGGCATCGTGGTCGCGCTCATCTTCCCCATGCTGATCTATCCCCTGATGGGGAGCAGTCAGACGGTCTGGATCCTGGTCATGGCCGTGCTCGCCTGCCTGTCCCTGCCGCTGGTCTTTGTGGAATACTATTTCACCAAGGAGCGGGTCACGCAGGAGACCGCCGGGCAGGAGGAGAGCGGCCCCAAGGTGCCCTTCCGCCTTCAGCTTAAAGCCGTCTTTTCGGATCGTTACATGATCATCCTGCTCGTGTACTTCCTCCTGTACACCCTGACCACGCAGCTCAAAAACCTGGCCCTTCCCTATTACTGCAACTATGTGCTGGGCACCTATTCCGACGGCGTGACGCAGATGCTCGTGTCGGTGCTCGGCGGCATCCCCATGGGCATCGGGCTGTTTGCCGTCTGGCCCCTCGCCAAAAAACTGGGCAAGAAAAACGTCACCGTCGCGGGCTTTGTCATCATGGCGCTCGGCAGCGCGGTCTGCTGGATGGCCCCGGCCAACATGCCGGTCGTGCTGGTCGGACAGTTCATCAAGAACATCGGCGGCCTGCCCTGCTCGTATGTGTTCATGGCCCTGTTTGCCGATGCCCTGGACAATCTGGAGTGGAAGAACGGCTTCCGCTGCGACGGGCTGGCCATGTCGGTCTATTCGGTCATCGTCACCGCGGCCGCCGGCTTTGTGACCGGCATCTTCAACGGGGGACTGTCCGCGGCGGGCTACATCCCGCCCCAGACGGTGACGGTTCCCCCCGAACTCACCGACGCCATACAGAAGATCTTTGAAAGCGCCGACGGCGTGCTTTCGGTGATCTTCAATCAGCCCGAGGCCGTAAACACGCTGTTTGTCTTCTTCTTTGTAGGGCTGGAGACCATTTCCGGCCTGGTCTACGCCGTGATGCTGCTGCCCGTGACCGTCGAAAAGACCATCGGCAGAAAGCAGGCCCTCATCCGCGCCCGGCAAAAGGCGGCCTGCGAGGCGAGGGGAGAGGTCTGGGTGGAACCCGAGATCCGCGCCGCCGAGGAGCAGAAGCAGATGGACGCCGAGGCGGAGGAGATCTTCCGCAGAGAACTGAAGGAGCGCTGCGAAAAGAAGGGGCTGGATTACAGCGCCGAGCTTGAAAAACATATGGGATCCGTGCGCGCAAAGGAGGAAAAGCAGGCGGAAAAGGAGCGCCTTGCCTCGATCAGGGCGGAGGAAAAGGAAAAGATCGCCGCCCAAAAAAGAGCCGCAAAGCTGGCCGACATGACCCCCGAACAGCGGGCAAATTATGACCGCCGCCAGGCCGAAACCGCCCGCCGCGATCGGGAAAGGTGGGAGAAGGAAAGGGCTGCGGGCGAAGCGCACTACGAAAAGATGCAGCGCGAGCTGGCTGCGGCGCAGGCGGAGGCTGACTGAGTGAACGATGAAAGCGATCGATCTGAAAACGGAATACCTCGTGGATCCCATCGGCATAGACATCCCCCATCCCCGCCTCATGTGGAACTGCGAAGGGGGGAAAAGCCAGACGGCCTATCGCATCGTCGCCCTCTCGGAGGGGCAAACGGTCTGGGACAGCGGCAAGGTGCAGTCGGCCTCCATGCGTGCGGAATACCCCCTGCCGCCCAAATCCCGGCAGCGGATCGAGTGGCAGGTCAGCCTCTGGGACGAAGACGGCGCCGAGGGAGAGCGCGCCTTTGCGGCCTTCGAGTACGGCCTGCTGCAGGCTTCGGACTGGCAGGCCGGGTGGATCAGCGGAAACTACCGGGTCAGCAAAAGACGGCGCTATCCCGTCGACTGCTTCCAGAAATCTTTCGAAGCAAGGGGCGTCGCAAAGGCGCGGCTTTATATCACGGCCTGCGGATTGTACGAGGCGAAAATCAACGGGGCGCGGGTCGGAAACTTTGTGCTGGCGCCCGGCTCCACCGATTACAGAAAGCGTATTCAGTACCAGACCTATGACGTCACCGACCTGATCCGGGAGGGGGGCAACGAGCTGACGGCGGAACTTGCCGACGGGTGGTACCGCGGTTCCAACGGCGCCAAGGGCAGGCGCAACACTTACGGAAAACAAACCGGACTTTTCGCGCAGCTCGAACTGACGGATCAGGCGGGGCATGTTTCCCGCATCGTCACGGACGAAAGCTGGAAATGGTCGAACGACGGCCCCATCCGCTTTGCCGACCTCAAAGACGGGGAAGTCGTTGACGCGGCCAAAGTCCCCTCGTACGGCGGACGGGCCAGAGCGGTCAGGTTCTCCGCAAATCTGACCGCCTCCAACAATCTGCCGGTCAGGGAGATGGAAAGATTTCTGCCCGCAGAACTCATCAAAACGCCCAAGGGCAAAACGGTCTTAAAGTTCCCGCAAAATCTTTCGGGCTGGCTCTCTTTCTCCGTCACGGCGCACAAGGGACAAAAGATCCATATCACCCTCGGCGAAATGCTCGGCTCCGACGGCGAGCTTACTCTGAAAAACATCCAGTGCGTCCACAGGGGAAAGCGTACGCCGCTGCAGGAGACAGACTACACCTGCAAGGAAGGCGTGAACACCTACACGCCCAAGTTCTTCTACGGCGGATTTCAGTATGCCCAGATCGACGCGGATCTGCCCTTCAAAAAGGAGGACTTTACGGCGGTCGCCGTGTACAGCGCCTTCGAAGAGCGGGCCTCCTTTGAATGTTCTCATCCTCTGATCAACAAGCTGTTTCAGAACACGCTGTGGTCGTTAAAGAGCAACTCCACCGACTTTCCCTCCGACTGTCCCACCCGCGAGCGCATGGGCTGGACGGGCGACAGCCAAATATTTTTCAACACGGCGGCGTACATGGTCGATTATGCGGCGTTTGCGCGCAAGCACGTGCGCGACATCTTTGACCGCCAGTGGAAGAGCGGCCGGCTGCCGCAGATCGCCCCCTTTGCCAACGAGGACTGGTTCATGTGGGTGATGAACGGCTCGGTGGGCTGGGCCTGCGCGGGCGTGTACATTCCGCTGTACTTTTACAGAATGTACGGCGACAAACGTATTCTGGAGGAAAACTATCAGGGGATGCTCCGATATGCCGGCTTCATGATCAGGCGCGCCGGCAAATGGGGCGGACCCTATGCAAAGCCCCTGCACCTTTCCCGAAAAAACAGGAAGTATGCCGTAAACTGCGGGCAGTCCTACGGGGAATGGGCCGAACCGGAGGACGTCTGCGCTTTCAAGTGGTACGACTTTGCCTCGCCCCATCCCGAAGAATCTACCGCCTACACCTGTTTTACCCTGAAGCGCGTGCTCGAAGTCGCCGATATCCTCGGGAAAAAGCCGGACAAACAGCTCGCCCGCATCAAAGAATACAGCGAGGGCGCAAAGCGAGCCTATCAGGAGCTGGTCACAAAAAAGGCGCACACCCTCGACACCGACAGACAGGCAAAACTTGTCCGTCCGCTGTACATGGGGCTTCTTACAGAGGAGCAGGAAGCCTTTGCCCAAAAGCGCCTCGTAAAGGCCATGGAAAATTACGGCTGGCGGCTGGGCACCGGTTTTTTGTCTACCCCGATCATACTCGACGTGCTGGCAGGGCTGAACATCGAGTATGCCTACCGCCTTCTGGAAAACGAGGAAGTGCCGGGCTGGCTCGCCATGCCCAAAAACGGCGCCACCACAATTTGGGAGGCCTGGGAAGGCAACACCGTAAAGGCCAAGGGTCTTGCCTCTTTGAACCACTATTCAAAGGGGGCGGTCTGCGAATGGATGATGCGGACGATGTGCGGCATCCTCGTCGCAGGCGAAAACCGCTTCCGCATCGCCCCCCGGCCCGGCGGCAGTCTGAACGATGCCGGGGCCAGCTTTAAAAGCGTGTACGGCGAGGTCCGAAGCAGCTGGGAAAAGACGGACAGCGGCTGGAAATTTAAAGTGCGCGTCCCCGCCAACACCACGGCGGAAATTTTGCTCCCCGACGGGAGCAGACGGGAAGTCGGCGCCGGCGAATACGAATTTCAGACAGAGCGTGCAGGATCTGCGGGGGAAGGATGACCGCCTTTACGCGATTCCCTGAAAATAACACGCGCTGAGGGAATTCCCTTTCAAAACCAATACTTGACTTGGCCGAAGGCCGACAGATCAACGCTGTCGGCCTTTTCGCATGTCCGGAAAGGGAGGTCAAGGTGTTGAAATAGTAGGTTGAAGAAAATAATTTGATTCTATGAAAAATTAAAGTGATTTTTCAAAATTGAATATAAATCAAGTCAGAAATTGCTCAAAGAAAGGTAAGTCCTGTCCGAAAGAAAGACCTTCAGCGTTTAAAGAGTTGAGCCCGGCAAAAAAAATTTAAAAAATTTTTCCGAAAATTGGTACAAACGGGCCCTAAGAAACGTTATGAAAGTGGAGGGTTTTTCCAAGGGAAAAACTGCCGGGCCGAAATACTTCGGCCGAGCGGCAAAATCATTCAGGATTTTCTGTGAGTCAGAGCAAATGAAGACAATGTTGTGTGATGGATCAGAAACATGGACAGCGGAAAGGCGGAAGGACGGGAA
>QAKE01000067.1 GCA_003343995.1 Bacillota bacterium | reverse complement strand
ATCTCCAACTGCTCCAACAACTACGGCCCCTACCAGCACGTGGAGAAGTTCATCCCCAGGCAGATCACGAACGTGATCGACGGCCAGCGCCCCAAGCTCTACGGCACGGGCGAGAACGTCCGCGACTGGATCCACACCGAGGACCACTCGAGCGCCGTCTGGGACATCCTCACTAAGGGCAGGACGGGCGAGACCTACCTCATCGGCGCCGACGGCGAGAGGGACAACATCACGGTCCTGAGGATGATTCTGGAGGCGATGGGCAAGGACCCCGACGACTTCGACTGGGTGCGCGACCGCCCGGGCCACGACCGCCGCTACGCTATCGACAGCACCAAGCTGCAGACGGAGCTCGGCTGGCGCCCCAAGCACACCGGCTTCGCCGAGGAACTCCGCCAGACCATCGGCTGGTACGTGGAGAACGAGTCCTGGTGGCGCCCGGCCAAGGAGGCCACAGAGGCCCGCTACCGCGCCCAGGGACAGTAGGGGCAATTCATCTCCCGAACCTGGAATTCTCTGCTCAGTATTGGAAATGGATGTTATATGCCGCAAAGTAATGATGTTCAGGTCAGTGTCCTGATGATTTGCTACAACCACGAGAGGTATCTCTCTCAGGCAATTGAGTCTGCCCTCTCCCAGCAGACTTCATTTCCGTTTGAAATTTTGATCTATGATGATAAGTCGACAGACTCATCTAGGGTTTTGATTTCTCGATATCAGGAACAACATCCAGACATCATCAAGTGTATTTTCCCAATTGAAAATCAGTTTTCAAAGGGGAAATCACCCTTGTGCGACTTTCTGATTCCAGCCGCAAGTGGAAAGTACATTGCTGAGCTCGAATGCGACGACGCATGGGTAGGCACGAATAAGCTTCAAACACAGTTTGACTACATGGAGTCTCACACTGAGGTCGCTTTGTGTGCTCACTCGGCAGAGCTTTACAACGACACCACGGGCAAAATTGATGGAATTGCCAGCGGCTGCGCTCGAGCGATGACATTTTCAACACAAGACCTCATAATGCGTGGCGGAGCGGCACTGCCGACATGTAGCTATTTTTCCAGAACGAGCGATATGAAGAATTACTTGCAGTGGCGGCCTAACAATTGCCCTGTAGGTGATTGGCCTATGATGCTTTATCTCTCAACATGCGGTTCCGTCGTCTGCCTTCCTGAGGTTTTAGGGTTGTATCGTGTCGCAGTTGCCTCCTCATGGACTGGCAGGCGCTCTGCAAATGCAGATGCAACTGCTAAGTTCGATAAGAGAATGCTTGGAATGATCGATGAGCTGATTTCAAAAATGCCTTCGGAGTTCCATGCTTCTTTGAGGGCAAAGCAGGCTGAATACTTTTTTGATCTTGCTTTCCGAGCGGATGTCAGTGTTAAGAAATTGGAAGAAGAGCTCGATTACCGCCTGAAGGTATCCTCTGCGCAGTTGCTCAACTTGCGTATCAAGCTGGTCATCAAGCGCATTGTTAATGCGCTGGGCTTGATGCCCCTGGTTGAGCGAATGATGATACTTAGAGCCTCAAAATAATCAATTGGGCTGCCTTGGTGTGTACTGTTCAGTATTGCACCAAGGCAGTTTTAATTTGCGTGTATCCCTATGAGGCGTCTAAGATTTTGATGAGCTTATTTGCGGTTGCTGCCCACGAGAAGCCATGCTCAATATGAAGCGCCACGTTATCGCCGCACGTTGTGGTCGCACCTCGATCGTTGCAGTAGACAAGAATCGCCTTAGCGATTTCATCCTCGCTAACTACGTTAAGCACAGTACCGTACTCCTTGGATGGAACGACCTCTCTTGCGCCGGCGCAATTTGAGACGACAATCGCACAATGCTGAGCTGCCGCCTCCAGAAGAACCGTTGGAAGCCCCTCTGGATACTCGGTGGGAAGACAAAAGCAGTCAGAGTCTCTTAGTAGTCCCGACAGCTCCTGCTTTGATAGACGTCCCATGTAATGAAGCCATGTCTCATGGGCCTCAAGGAGCTTGCCCTCAAGAGGGCCACTTCCCGCGACTGCAAGATGGACGCATGCTCCAGCGGCGTTGAGGGAGGATACTGCCCCCAGAAGTTTGGGCAGGCCCTTTTCGGGGATCAATCTTCCGGCATATGTGACAAGAAATTCGTTGTCGGTCAGCGATAGGAGCTCTCTGTAGCTGTCCGGTTTGGCCGTGCTCCTATATTCAGCGCAGTCGATTGAGTTCGGTATAACAGCTTGGGCATCAAAGCCTATGCTCTTAAGCCAAGATAGCCCTCGCTCTGAAACTGAGCAGCCGATAGGCCTTTTGGACCTAATCAGACGATTGTTGATTGCCTCATAAGTACGCATCGCGAGTCCCAGAGGAGACTTTTCGTTAGAAATTGGACCCGAACTGTGATCGATTAGAACGGGTCTCAGGTTGTGGGCGCTTGCGATGCGACATCCCAGAAGACAAATCGGATAGTATCGCGTGTTGATGACAATGCCATCAAATGGAGCCTCTGTAAGCTCTTTAATCTGCTTGAAAGTGGCCTTCGAAGGAATCATTAGAGGAAAACGGTCGCCCATGATTGATTTCGAAGGAATTCCAATAACCGTTACCTCTCCATCTGAAATCCGGAAGAGTCCTTCGGTTGAGGATGTCACCACAGTTACTTTGATGTTTTGTGTTGTCAACTGTGTTGCAAGGTTATGAGTAAACTGTTCAACTCCGCCAAGGTGTGGTGGGTAAAAGGCGGAAAATATAGCTATGTGGTCGAGCACCTTATTCGTTCCTTATCTAAATGAGGGCAATAAGATAGAAGAGGAAGCGAGCCATATGAATTTTCTCAAGAAGAATTACCACTCCGACTCCAAGTCGGATTTTTGTTCTTTGGCCCTTAGGCTTCAACAGTCCAACGTATTGGTTGGATAGGTAGTTGGGGAACTTTGACTCTGCGTCTGCCTTTGCAAAAGCGTACTTCTCTTTCATAAGGGAAATGCCGCATCCATGATTGAACGAAATGAGGGCATTAATCATATTGGCGAGATAGGTGTACTCGATAACGTCCTGTCTGTCCTGGGGGATGCTGCTCAGCTCATGGTTTTTGAGGAAGGTGTCAAAGAGCTCGGCCATAATTCTCTCGTGGTTCTTTTTGTAGTTCATTGAACCAGTGATTGAGCCGGGGTTCAGCACGTAATAGTAGCCCGCGTATTGAATTACTTTAGTTTTAGCGTTGCAATAAAATGCTGATAGACTGAAGTAGATGTCTTCACCGCATTTGATTGATGTGAAGTGCAGGTCATTCTCCGATATGAAAGACCGCCGGTATAGTTTCGCACAAGCGATGGCATAGGTGGTGGAGCTCCAGACCGTATCGCTTAGGTAATGTTCGGTCAGCTTGCCGTCGATGTCTCGAATATACCCTCCAACCACAATGTCGTAGTCGCCGTCTTTTGTAGCATCGAGATAGTGCTGCAGGTAATCGGGCTTGATGTAGTCGTCGCTATCGATGAACATGACGAATTCGCCACAAGCAACTCCAAGGGCCTTCTCTCTTGAAAGGCCCAGGCCAAGATTGACTTCGTTAGTGATTACCTTAATGCGGTCCGAATGCTTTGAAACATACTCGCTCAGTATCGTTGAGCTGTTATCCGGACTGCAATCATTTACGCAAATGATTTCGTAATCGTCGTACGTCTGAGCAAGTATGCTGTCGAGGCATCGCGCAAGATACTGCTCGACATTGTATACAGGAACGATGACCGAAACCTTCATGTTTTATAACCTCTGATGGGTGCGGGAATAACTTACTATGAAATATTTTCCCGGTTTTATTATCCAAATGCAACTTTATCGAAAGGAGGTAATTAGTGATTTTGTTTGATAAGGTTGACATTTTTGTTTTGAGGCCACTTAGATGAAGGTAACCTCACGTTGATATCTTTGTCTCCGCATTTGCGGTAAGAAGAAATACCTTCTTTTCAGCAGATCGCTCAAGTCCGTTTAGCATAGCAATGCAGTTGTCTTCATTTCGATTAGCGAGAGATTTGCGGAGTTGGCTCAGGATTGTATTTCGTAAATTGTTTTAACCCGACAATTGGGGTTCTTGCTTGGCCTTCATTTGCTTTGAGCGTTTCTCTTTCTCATGCCTGTTTTCGTGTAAAATATCTCTAATGTTCATATTTGATTAGGCGAATCGAATATTTAAATTTAAATGGATTGAATGTATATGCGAGACAAAGTTTTAGCAGTAATTCCCGCCTATAACGAGGAGTGCTCTCTTCAAAACACTATTGAAGAGTTGAAAGCTGTTGCTCCGGAGGTTGACTTCATCGTAATTAATGATGGATCGACTGACTCAACTGGCGAGATTTGCCGGGCCAACGGTTACCCCGTTCTTGATCTTCCCGTTAACGGTGGTCTCACCGTGGGCTTTCAGACCGGTATGAAATATGCAGCTCGTATGGGCTATAACTATGCCATCCAATTTGACGCTGATGGCCAGCATATGCCGCAGTATATCGATTCCATGCGTAAGAAAATGGATGAGAACGATGCTGATATCGTCATCGGATCGCGCTTCGTTCAGTTTAAAAAAGAGCATTCTGCACGTATGTTTGGTTCGAGGATCATCACGTTTATTGTGAAAATGACCACAGGAAAGCGTGTCAGTGATCCCACCTCTGGCATGCGCATGTTCAACCGTCGCATGATTGAACTGTTTGCTAAGGACATGTCGCTCAACCCCGAGCCCGAGACCATTGCGCACCTTATCAGAAAGGGTGCTAAAGTCGAGGAAGTTCAGGTGTCCATGCGTGACCGTACGGCGGGGGAGAGCTATCTTAATCTCACGCGCTCTGCTGCGTACATGACTCGTGTCTGTACGTCTATTCTCTTTGTTCAATGGTTCAGGTGATTTGGTTGACTCTCTCGCTTCGCATTGTGCTCATTGTCTGCGCCGCACTGGTTCTTCTGTTCATCATTAGACGAATAAAGAAGTCGAAGATCGATGTTATGGACTCGATTTTCTGGCTCTTCTTCTCGTTGAGCTTTGTTGTATTGGCTCTTTTCCCGCAGGTGGCTTCTTTCTTTGCTGGTTTGCTAGGCTTTCAGGCTTCAGCAAATTTTGTTTTCGTGTATGTGATTGCCGTTTTGGTTATGCGTGATTTTTCGAATACGACCAAGATTGCCATGCTGCGCAAGAAGATAGAGGGTCTTATACAAGAGGTTGCGTTAAGAGGCTAGATTTAGCCTCTTGAACCCGATGGCGAGGTTCACAATGAACTAAGCTTTTTTTGAAAGCTTAGTTATAGTTTGGATAAAAGCTCTAAACACCATGAGGCTCCAAGTTGCTTTCAATTGGGTTGCTTCATTTGTCGATACTGTTCTTTTGTGTCTGGTTAGCAAACGGCACCTCTTGACGAGAGGCTATTAATGCGGGTATTTGCTATTTCTGTTTTAATCGTTACTTTCATTCTGTTTGCCCCAGGAAGCTTATTGCTTCGGATTGGCTTCAAAAAAATCAACCCTCAATTCATCTGTCTTGCTCCGGCGCTTTCGGCATTTGTTTTTCTTGTTGCGGGTGTTATTGGAACGGGGCTGGGCCTTACTGGGGCGGCATTTTTCATCCTGTTGACGTTTTGTTTCGTCGTCTCTCTTGCCTTTCCTATCCGTTTGATTAACTCAAGGTCACGCCTATCAACCGATGGTTTTTCTAATGTCAGTCGACTGACATGGCCGGCGGTGGGGATATGTGTGGCTGTTGGCGCTATTCTCGTTGCCGCATTGTTTTTGAGTAATATCGACGGGTTATCTTCCTTCATTCAGTACGATGACAACCTATCGCATCTCGCCTGGATTAAATCGATCGCCGATTCGGGCAATTTCTCAACAATACGAGTGACCTATTACGATTCGACTGCCTTTCCCTCGGCTTTTTTGGGTAGCGGATCATATTATCCAATTGTTTGGCACATACCTGCAGCTCTACTTGTTTCCCTTACGGGGATTCAAACGTCTGTGGCGGAAAACGCATCTATTTTTTGTTTTATAGCGTTTGCATATCCGTTGGGTATCTTGGCATTTTTAGATTCCATCTGTAAGAACGCCAAAGTGTCTCCCTTTATCGTTGCGATTTCCGCTTTTGCCTCTGTTGCATTTCCCATGCGCATGCTTGCCGTTCATGGCCCATTTCCGAATATTGCCGCATTTTGTTTGGTCCCTGCTGCTGCTGCCTTGTTAATTCGTTCCATCTCTTTCGGTGAGCGTTTTTGCTTTTACGGGGCAACGTTCTACGCTTTTGTCTTGGCGCTTGTCGGCGTAGCCGGTGTTCATCCAAATGCCGCCATCTTCACTTGCCTTTTGATTGCGCCGTTTATTTTGCTGAGGATTATTCCGTTTGGAATCATGGATCAGCGTGCCGAGGTTTCTTCAAAAAGCTCAATCCTAAGAACTAGGTGTGCTCAGATCATCTTTTGCTTTTTTTGCGTACTCCTATGGGTGGCTGTCTACAATCTTCCTTTTATGCACGGAATTGTTTCTTTCACCTGGGAATGGGGCATGTCGCTTGAGGGTATTTTGCAGTCGATCGTTAACGGCTCTTTCTTCTTCGGGGTTCCTCAGGTTCTTCTGTGTCCGCTATTTGCAATAGGTGCCATCTATGTTCTTATCCATGAAAAGGAACAAAGATGGTTTTTCTTGAGCTTCGCCATCGTTTTGCTGATTTATATCGGTGCGGGTGCATTTTCTGCTGAGGCTCGTTCGTTTTTTTCGGGCTTCTGGTACACGGATCCGGAGCGAATCGCTGCGATGGTGGCGATTTCGCTTGTACCGTTTATATATTTTGGTTTGCATGGTGTGGTCCTAGCTGCATACAGCGTGCTTAAGCATCTGAGGTACTTTTCCGGGAGCTTGGGGTTTAATCTATCGGCAGTGCTGATATCCCTATTATTCTTTTTCCTTAATTGTTATCCGTTCAATTACGCATACGCATGGGAAGATCATTCTAGAGGTGATTTGACCAATGCTTTCACGCTTAATTCTTACGATCTCTATAATGGCTATTCGCGTTACCGTGTCCAGGCCTACACTGCTGCCGAGCGGGATTTTATTCAACAAGTCAAAGAAGTGGTTCCGGAAGGTAGTTTGATAATCAATCTTCCCGTTGACGGTAGCTCATTTGCTTGGTCTGTCGATGGTTTGAATCTGTACTATCATGCCAAGCTCGGTTCGGCAGAATCTGAGGACAGTCATGCTATTCGTAAGGGCCTCTGTAATATCTCAACGGATTCTACAGTGAAAGATGCCGTTGAGAACACTGGAGCAAAGTATGTTCTCCTGCTTGATCGTAGCGACTATACGGCGGAGGATAAGCATGTATGTTATTCTCGCGACCTTCAATACAAGAAAAAAGACTGGGAGGGAATTACTGAAATAAACGATGAGACTCCCGGTTTTGAACCGGTACTATCGTCGGGGTCAATGCGACTGTATCTGATTAAATAACGAGTTGAGGTTCCCTAATGACAATACGCCGCCATTATATGGACGTTCTCAATGTCCTTTCCTGCTTTGCCGTTGTTGTTCTTCATTGCACGACGGTTGTATACGTTAACCAAGGCAATGTGCAGTGGTTTGTTTCAGTTGCGCTGCAGTCACTGTTTATGTTTGCCGTACCTGTCTTCTTTATGATTAGCGGAGCAAATCTGATCGGATATCGTTCTCGGTACTCTACCAAAGTCTTTTTTCAAAAGAGGCTCAAGCGCGTTCTGGCGACTCTTGTTGGCTTTAGTTTCTTTATTTACATTCTCAGCTGTCTTGCGCCGACCCAGCTTGGTCTTCCGGCAAGATCTTTCTCCCTTTTTGAGTTCATTCAGCTGTTTCTAACGAATCAAATTTGCGACGTTTATTGGTTTATGTATTCAATTTTGATTCTGTATTTGATTACACCGCTATTGGCTTGTTTTGCGTCGAACAAGCGTTTGCTGGAGTATGCCATTGGTCTCTGTATCGTCTCAACTGCAGTAATTCCTTTTGCAAATCGCTTTGCGCCAAATCATAATTTGTTCTCAATGCTTGCCGTACCTTATTTGACGGGTGCGATAATGTACTTCTTAATCGGCTACTACATTGTTACGTATTCTCCTTTTGAGGAACACGACAGAAAAATGCGCCCGGTTTTCCTGATTGCCGCGATTTCTTCCGTTGTATTTATGGCGCTTATGACAATCAAGACCAACGTGCCGCATACGGTGTTGTCCGGTGCATATTCGGATTACGATAACTTTTATAACGATTATCTGCACCTTCCGGTTTTGGTGTACTCAATCTCGCTTTTCATGCTGTTCAAATCGCTGGAGCCGCTTTTCCAATCTGATAAGCATCCGTTCATTGCTGTAATTTCTAAACTGGCTTCCCTTAGTTTTGATGTTTACGCCGTACATATGATGTTTATTTGGGCTTTGGACGTCTATGTTTTGCATAACATCTTTTGGGATGCGGCGATTCGCCCGTTTGTAGTCTTTGCGCTTTCTCTCTTGTTTGCTTTTGTGCTGGAGTCCCTCAAAAAGCTCTGCAGAAATACGCGAATTGCAAAATCCTAACGGTGTAAACATGCCGCCATGCAGTTAAGCAAGCGTTTATAGTGCACTACTGTCGCTATCGAGGTTCGACGCTTAAAACTAAGGCAAAAAATGGCCCCCATTTCATCCGACTTTTAATTGGGAGGAAATGGGGGCCATAAAATTGCAACTCTACTGTTGCTTTGCTAGATTTCGAAGATCCTACTTCTTTTTCCTAACGGCCCTCACCGCAGATTTCATCATCTCTCGCCTTGCGCTACCGACCGGTGCGATGGGATCGATGAATTTGCGAAGCGGATTGTCGGGTGATATCGCATGTTCGTGCATTGTGAGGGGGGAGGAAGAAGCCGTTCTTTCCGGTCCTGCCAACATGCTCATAAGGGATTCGTAAAAGGGAGTCTGGCGAGCATAGGTCCAATAGGCAATGTTGCGATCACATGAGGAGAACTTCCAAGGTTTTTCGAATCCTGCATAGTGAATAATTTTCTCGTGATTGCGCGAATCGTTGAAGGCGTCAAATGCAGAAGCAGGTGCAAAAGAGAAGACGTCTGCAATGCGATTGTTGCAGTTAATCATGACGTTCCAGTCGTAGTCAAGCCAAGTTATGCGGCCTTCGCAGTGCGCGTTCAGAACATCTTGATCGTTGTAGATAAAGCGATCATCGGAAGCGTAATCAAGCCACGTTTCAATTGAATAGAGCTTGCGCATCTCGGCGGTATTAAGTACAAGGACGCCTGCCTGGAAGTAATCGTAGGGGTTTTCCATGCCCAGGACTTTTTGGGCGTAGGCAAGGCGCTTGCCGTCCTTCATGTTAAGGTTGCCCAAGAAATCGATATCGTGAGCGGCGGCAAGGAGATTATTGCCCAAGTCCACGCCATAGAGCTCAGAAATATCACCCTGGATAATCAGGTCGCTATCAAGGTACAGAACCTTGTCGTAGCCAGGCAAAATCTCTTGAATCAAGAAGCGATAATACGTTTCAACGCTGATGTGAGGGTTGTTGGTGCTCAAATCATGGCGAAGGACATGTTCGCTCACATCGCAAAAACGCAATGACATATTGTCAAACTGACCGAAGAACTGCTGCATAATCGATTGATTGTCTCCAGCAATATCCCTATGGAGCACAACCACATCGTAGAAATAGCCTTCCGAGGCGTTGAGCAGTGCGGAATAGATTGTGGTGGTAAGCATGGGGACATAGTTGTTGTCTGCAGCGAAAACAACCGGAATGATCTGTTTACCGTTTGCCTTGGCATAGGGCGCCTCGAAAGGCATACGGCGATCCGGCCTTCTAAAGTGAACACACTGCAGCTCGGCCATCTTCCAGTCTGCTCCTATGCGTTCATGATGAATGAGGTAGATATTAAGCAGCCTCTCGGCAAGATGACCGGGGGTGCGCACTCCCTCTTTTGAATAACGGGACATATCGGTTGTAGAAACAAACTCCTCAAGCAGGGGAAAGAGCCATGCGCAGTAATCGTTAAAAATCTCGCGCTTCATGATGAACATGTTGCAGAAACGCCCCACGTGGCCACTGAGGAACTTGTCGGCATCCTGTCCATATTCCGGATGCTGCTTTTTAAGGATGGAGACGATCTTGTCCAGGTCTTCAACGAATAGTTTGTCTGCGGCGTCGTATTGGGAGCGCAAAGTGGCATTTCGTCCGACATAGGTGCGAATGTCCTTACGCTCGGTGGTGATGACGTCGTATTGAGTCACAAACTTCTCGATGTTCTCGTCGTCCAGTGAGTATTTTTTTTGAGATGCCGCATCGATGAAATCGTCCATGATTTCGCCGTAGATGTTCTCATCGTGGCGTGTGCCCGAGAAGTCAAAATAGCGACGGTAATGGCAAAAACCGACATATTCGCTCGAGGTGTTTTTCCAGGCCCAGTACTGGGTTGTCAGCTCGCAGTACATGGGATTGAGATCCGATATATTGTTGCCCTTATCGTCGTGGAATGCCCAAGGGAACCTGTCGTTGCGAAGGCTGCAGCCAACTTGCACTGGCTGGAGTATTGAACTGTCAAATAGCTCGACAGGCTTGTGCGCCGAGACGAAGATACGAATGTTTCGGTTTTCATAGCTTTTGCGCTTTGCCATGTAGATCAGATCGTTTATGTGGTCGCGAGCTGCGGTGTAGAACGACATGAAGCGTGGAGAAGTTGCGGCGTCAGTCGAGGCCAGCTTCTTTGCGTGCTCGTACCAATCGAGGGCCATGTCATTTGCGGGGGCGCTATTTGCTTGCAGCAGGCCGTATGCTCTGTCGCGAGAAAGACGCATGAGCTCTTCGGCAACGGGCATTTTGCCCATTACCTTTGCCGCTTCGTCGGCAGCATCGAGTTTTTGATCTTCTGGTACGCGAACAAGCCAATCGTTGAAAAGCAACTCGTACATTTTTACAACGGCTTCCGAACAGGTCTTCTTTATGTCGATGGCATCAAAAGCGGCCGCAAATGTTCTCATGTGATCGATGTTAGCTTGAAAATCGGAAGCGCTTTTGAAGAAGGCCGATACCGAGAGTGAGGAGTCGGAATTGACGCCTCGACCAAGGTAATAGCGTACACCGACAATGTCGTTGGCGGTGTATTGCGAGCGCGCGTTCGCAAGTGTGACAAAAGACTCGTATGCGTCCTCAGCTCGCTCAAGCCTGTCGTTGGTCATCGCCGCGAACATTCTGCGGAAGAAGCCCCCCGCATAGACTCGCTGAGTGATACGCCAGTCCTGAAGATAACCCTTGCGTGCACTGAAGACGGCTTCAAATATGTCTTTATTGAACAAGGGATCAACGGGTGCATTGATGTAGTTCTGGAAGTTGGAAGCCTCGTTGTCGCTTACGCCAGCATTAATGACATCGATGCCAAAGTGAAGGACATCACAGGGGGTGGCGTTGAGATAAGAGTCGAACTTGGCAAGGCAGTCGTCGCCGAGCTCGTCATCTGAATCCAGGAGAATGATGTAGTCGCCGGTGCTTTTTGCAACGGCAATTTTTCGCCCGATGTGAAGCCCGCGGTTCGTATCTTGGATGAGCGGTATGACACGTCTGTCCTTTTGAGCGTATTGCTCAAGTATCGAGGCGGTGGAGTCGGGACTACCGTCGTCAACTACGATGAGCTCAAAATCGGTAAACGATTGAGCCAGGACGCTGTCGATGCAAGCGGGCAGATATTTTTCATCTTTATATGATGAAACGCAGATGGAAAAACGCGGCATGTCGTTCTCCTTACAGGGTACATGTCTTAACTTGACCATGATAATCTCGTGGCAGGGCGCTGGGGCCATGGATAGGTTGGGAGTACAAACACAGCAGAAATAGCTCAGTTCTTTTCTTGCCTCGTAGCAAATTCGTTGATTGGCTATAGCTGATATGGGTACTTTTCCAGTTTTGCATAGGCTGGTTTTACTGACACGAGGGAGGGCTATACTTTCCACTGTTGTGTTTTGCGAGATAAGGAGTTGGTTTGTGGCTGACAACGTAGAGAGTCAAAAAGCGGTGGCTAAGCCGGCCTCTCACGCTAAAAATGATTTTGAGAAGGATAAATTTATCCTTAGGCAGCTGGTTACCAAGGATTTTAAGATTAAGTATCGGCGCAGCGTCTTGGGCGTAGCTTGGTCCGTGCTCAATCCTCTGTTGATGATGATTGTCATGTCGATTGTTTTTTCGACAATCTTTGCCCAAGGTCGCAATGGCTCCATTACGCCTGAGATGTATCCGCTTTACCTGATCGTCGGTAACGTGACGTTTTCTGTCATGTCCGAGTCGACGAACCAAGCGCTTATGTCCATCATTTGGGCTTCCTCGCTGCTTAAGAAGGTTAAGGTGCACCGCTGGGTCTTTCCGGTGCAGAAGGTGCTGTTCTCGCTCGTTAACTTCGCCTTCTCATTGGTTGCTGTCGCCTTGGTTATGCTTTGGTTCCATGTGGTTCCTAGTTGGCATTTAATTCTCTTGCCGGTGTGTTTGCTGCTTCTTATGTGCTTCTGCATGGGTTTGGGCATGATGCTGTCGGCGCTGGCGGTCTTTTTCCGTGATGTTATGCACCTTTGGACCGTTGTTATCACCGCGTGGATGTACCTGACGCCGATCTTCTGGACCACCGATTACATCAGCCATATGGCTCATTGGATTCAGGTGTTGGTGGTTGTGAACCCCATGTACAACTATCTCCAGTTTATGCGTGACATCTTCCTGTTCAATACCGTGCCTTCTTCGCTTACGTTTGGCCTATGTGTTGCCTGGGCTGTTCTTGCCCTTGCCATTGGCTATACCGTGTTCCACAAAACCGAGCACAAGTTTATTCTCTACATCTAAGGAGTGCTGTTCATGACTGAATCTGCTATTGATTACAGCAAGCAGCCTCTTGCTGTTGAGGTCAAAGACGTCACCATGATCTTTAACATGGCGTCTGAGTCGCTTACAAACCTCAAAGAGTACTTTATTAAGCTCGCAAAGCACGATCTGTTCTTTGAGGAATTCCGTGCGCTTAAGCATATTTCGTTTGATGTGCATCGCGGCGAGGTCGTTGGTCTTGTTGGAACTAACGGTTCCGGCAAGTCTACGATGCTTAAGATCATCGCTGGCGTTTTGGAACCCAGCGAAGGTGAGGTTAAGGTTCACGGCAATATTGCGCCGCTGATTGAGCTTGGCGCTGGTTTCGATCCCGAGCTTACCGCTCGTGAGAATATTTACCTTAACGGTGCGCTGCTTGGATATACCAAGGAGTTTATTGACGCTAGCTTTGACAAGATTATCGAGTTCGCTGAGCTCAAAGACTTTGTCGACATGCCCCTGAAGAATTTCTCTTCGGGTATGGTTGCGCGCATTGCCTTTGCCATCGCTACGATTACCGAGCCGGATATTCTGATCGTTGATGAGACGCTTTCTGTTGGTGATGTCTTTTTCCAGCAGAAGTGCGAGCGCCGTATTCAACACTTTATCGAAAGTGGCGACGTTACGGTCTTATTCGTTTCTCACTCCATGGAACAGGTTGAGCGTATTTGCCAGCGTGCTGTATGGATCGAGAAGGGCGACCTGCGTATGGATGGCCCCGTGGACGAGGTCTGCAAGGCATACCACGACCAGTTCAAGTAGGTTATAATTTATGCGCCGTGTGAACTTGTGCCCGCTTGGACGCGCGACATTATGCTCCATTAGCTCAGCTGGATAGAGCAGGGGACTTCTAATCCCAAGGTCGACGGTTCGAATCCGCCATGGAGCACC
>QAKE01000005.1 GCA_003343995.1 Bacillota bacterium | reverse complement strand
GAACCGGTGACCTCGTCCTTACCAAGGACGTGCTCTACCTGCTGAGCCATAGCAGCATATACAGTTTTTTGCCGATTTTTATAGGGTTTCGGCGACCCTCGCCTTTGCGGCTGGCACACCTTACCAAGGACGTGCTCTACCTACTGAGCCATAGCAGCGTATGTGATTTTATATTGCGCGCAAAATGACGCGCAAAACATTATCAATTATAACTGAAATGCTTTGCGTTGTCAATCATATCGCGTGCAAAATTTATTTTTTGCCGAAAATCTTTCTCATAAATGCGGGAAGTTCCTTTTTTTCGATGCGGGGAGACGGAACATCGTCGGTTTCGTCTTCAAAAATCGCTTTGGACACTTCCTCCAGCTTTTTATCGGAAACGGGGTTCGACGCAACCGCCGGACGCGGCGTTTCTGCCGCGGGCGCTTGTTTGGGAGCGAAGTCCTCTTCGTATTTTCTGCCCGTTTCAAATTCGTAAATCAGCGGCGGAATATTGCTCTTCACCGGCTCGGCGTATCTGGGCGCGGGTTTCGGGTCTTCCTTCTTGATATTCAACGCCTGAACGGAATCCACCTCCTCGGGCATCGCCGCAGGCGCGCTGCTGAAACCGGTAGCTATGATCGTTACGGCGACTTCATCGGAAAAGGTTTCGTCGATCGCGGCGCCGAATATGATATTCGCCGAATAATCGATAACGCCCTGCACCAATTTCGCCGCCTCGCTCACCTCGCCGAGCGACATATCCTTGCCCCCCGTGATGTTCAGAATTACGCCCTTTGCGCCCTCGATGGTCGTTTCGAGCAGCGGGCTGGACACTGCCTGACGAACCGCCTCGATCATCTTATTTTCGCCCTTAGCGCGACCGATACCCATGTGCGCAAGTCCTTGATTGCGCATGACGGTGCTCACGTCCGCAAAGTCGAGATTGATGAGCGCGGGCGTTGCGATGAGGTTTACGATGCCGCTGATACCTTGTTTCAGCACGTCGTCCGCGACCTTGAAAGCGTCGCCGAAAGGCGTAGACCCCGGCAACACCTGCAACAGCTTATCGTTGGGAATGACCACGAGGGTATCCACGTATTTTCTCAGATTGATGATGCCGTTTTTCGCGTTTTCTTCGCGCTTTCTGCCTTCAAAGGAAAACGGTTTCGTAACGACGGCTACGGTGAGCACGCCGAGTTCTTTCGCAATACGCGCGATGACGGGCGCGGCGCCCGTGCCCGTGCCGCCGCCCATACCTGCGGCGATAAACAGCAGATCCGTTCCCTTAATGAGTTCGGTAAGCTCCTCTTTGCTCTCTTCCGCGGCTCTTTCCCCTACGTCGGGATTCGCGCCGGCGCCCAAGCCCTTGGTAAGGCTTTCGCCGATCTGAATACGCTTGTCCGCTTTAGACAGCAACAGCACCTGCTTATCGGTGTTTACCGAAATATATTCGGCGCTCGTCATATTGGATTCGAGCATGCTGTTGATGGCGTTATTTCCGCCGCCCCCTACGCCGATGACCTTGATCACTGCGATGTTCGTATTTTCCTCACTGTAAAACATTTTTATTTCCTCCGCTTTACTAACTTTATTTTATTTGAAATTAAATAATTTTTTTAAAAATCCCGTCTTTTTTACCGGTTGTTTCAACGCCAAAGAAATCAACGCCGCCATAGACGAATCCGACGGTCTGTTTCGGTTGGGCAAATTGGGCGTCAGCGTTTCCGTTACCATGTTCAGCCTGCGCGACATGTGTTCTTTCGCGCCGCGGATATAGCATATTCCCCCGCCCGTTATTGACAGCGGCACGTATTCGGGAATGACGAAACGGCTGTCCGTAATGCAAAATTCGATGTTTTCGCACACCTCGTCCAAACTTGCAAACACGATTTCATTGACCTTGTCCGCGGGAAAGGAATATTCCTTATCCCCGTCCAGAACTTTATACGTTTCGCTCTCTCCGCCGATGCTGAGATTGACTTTTCGTTTCAACTTTTCGGCGATGTCCGCGTCGATGTCGAAATACTCGGTAAACGCCGCGGCGATATACCCGCCGCCGTAAGAAAATCCCTTTTGATAAATGATCGCATCGCCCTGCACGATGGAAAAACTCGTCGTAATATAGCCGATATCGAGCAAAATCGCCGTTCTGTCGCGCACTTCCGGCGCAAAAAGACCGAGCGCTTCCGCCAACGCGGAAGATACGAATTCCACCCGTTCCGCGCCGCACTTCGACACGACGGGCGAAAAAAGATCTATAAATTTTTTATCGCAGAGCACGTAGGACAAACAACCTTGCAGCACCTTGCCCGTTTCCCCGACGGGATCGGCAACGCGGCGCGCGTCGTCCAACGTGAAATATACGCCCGAGCGGTTGATGATCGAATACCGCTTGGATTTGAGCTCGTACGCGGTGTCGTAAAGACGGTTCAACTCGTTTTCGCCGATCTTCCGCGCACGGTCGAAGGCGATCTGATAGTCCTTGAGAACCACCGTGGTAAATTCCCCCGGCACGCCGATATACACCGTATCGGGCACGTTTTTCGAGCTGACGCACACCTGTTTCAGACAGGCGCGTACCGCGCCTTCCGTTTCGGCTCTGTCGAAAAACTCGCCGTCGGCAAAACCGGAATAGGTTTGCTTTGCAAACCCCTTGATGACGATGGTGTTGTTCGGTCCGCTTTCCGCAACCGCGGCGGTAACGCAGGACGACCCCACGTCGAGAACCGTAACCGTTTTCTTCTGCATCCTTCCTTTCCCCGTTATTTAATGACTCGACGTCGCCGACATCGGATTTTCACGAGTATAGTAGGCGACGATTTCCCCGTTCGCCTTGTTCACGACGATATAATTCATGCCTTTATTGTAATCGGAAGTCTTTTCATAAACTTCCATCGCCTTTTTCATCTTGTCCGTCCCGTCGTCGAACACGCTGTACGCCCAGATTTCCACGCCCGTGCGCATGTGAAAGACCACTTCGTCCATCAACACTTCCCCGCCGATCGCGCCGTATTTCACCTCGATGGCGGAAACGTTATCGGTATACGCGGCGATCTCGCTCATGGAATACACCAAAGAAAGGATGCCGCCGTCCTCCGCGCGAAGGGTTTGCCCCACCTCGGCGAAAGTCGCCGGTATGGCGTTTCCTTCCATATCGCTCGCATACAGGCGGATAAGCGATTTTTCCTCCGCGGGATTTTTCGCCAAAACGAAACCGAACCCGTCTAAAACATATTCGTCTCCGCCGCTTTCAAAAAGAAAAATCTCGCGCCGTTCGGACACTTCCGCGACGATGGCGTTCGGATAGAACTTCTCCAGCTTGTCCACCTCTAAATAGGGATAGGCGGCAAGGGTTGCCGCCACCTCGTCCATATCGAGAAAGAGCAGACTTTTTCCGCGGAATTTTTCGAGTTCCTTCTTCGCCTCGCGCGCGTAGAAAACGCCGTTTTCCCCTGCGGAAACGCGCATTTTCACGTCGGCAACGGAAAACACCGAAAAAAACGACGCGATCACGATGACGGCGAACGCCGCCGCGACGATGAAGTTGAGAAAAAATCTGCCTTTTCCTTTCATTGTTCACCCAAAGTTAATCGATGCGCGTGAAATCCGCGCCCAGCGCGCGGAACTTTTGCTCCGGCATATAATACCCGCGTTCCACGTGCCGGACGTCCTCGATGACCGTCGTCCCCGCGGCGTTGAGCCCCGCGACGATCAGCGCCGCGCCGCCCCTTAAATCGTGCGCGGTCACCTTCGCGCCCGCAAGCTGTTTTACCCCGCTGACGATGGCAACCCTGTCCTTCACCACGATATTCGCACCCATGCGGTTGAGTTCCCGCACGTGCTTGAACCGCGTTTCGAAAATATTTTCGCGGATGACGGAGATCCCGTCGCTCACCGCGGCGAGCGCGACCATCTGCGCCTGCATATCCGTCGGAAAACCGGGGTACGGGAGCGTCTCTATGTTAAAGCTCTTCCGCCCGTTACCGCTACGCAGATATATTATATCATTTTTTACGGTGATTTTACAAGTATTATCGCAAAGTTTATGTAATAAAGCGGAAATTTTTTCCGCATTGCAGTTACTTATTTCGATTTCTCCGCCCGTAGCCGCCGCCGCGACGAGATATGTGCCCGCTTCGATCCTGTCGAAGAGCGGTTTATATTCCGTTCCGTGCAGTTTTTTCACCCCGTCCACCACGATGACGCTCGTGCCCGCGCCGGACACCCGCGCCCCCATGGTATTGAGAAAATGCTGCAAGTCCTCCACTTCCGGCTCCTTCGCCGCGTTATGTATCACCGTTCTTCCTTCCGCCAGCACGCCGGCTAGAATGATGTTTTCCGTTGCGCCCACGCTGGGAAAATCGAAGTAAATGTCCCCGCCCTTGAGCCGTTCCGCGCGGCAGACGATTTCGCCGCCCGCCTCGTCCACTTTCACCCCCATCTGTTTCAGCCCGTGCAGGTGTAAATCGATGGGGCGAAGTCCGATATCGCAACCGCCCGGATAGGACGCTTCCGCCGATTTAAAACGCGAAATGAGCGCGCCGAGCATAAAGATGGACGAGCGCATTTCCTTCGATAAACTGTAAGGTATCGTATATCCGTGCATCGCGGAGGCGTTTACGATTAAATTCTTCCCCTCGTAACGCACTTTTACACCGAGTTCTTTTAAAATGCGAATCATGCTTTCCACGTCGAGAATGGGCGGGCAATTTTTAATTATGACTTCTTCATCCGTCAATACCGACGCAGCCAAAAGAGGCAGAACGGCATTTTTCGCCGATTCCGCCTCTATTTTTCCGTCAAGCCTGATTCCGCCTTTGATTATGTATTTTGCCATATTGGTTTTACCGCCTTTTCTATATAACATAATATGGCAAAACCGCTTAAAACGTTAAACTCCGCCCTTCGATATGTTATAGAGCACGCCGAACTCCGCCAAAAATATGATGATGGAAGTATTGCCGCTGGAAACGAGGGGCAGCGGCAGTCCCGTCGGCGGGATGCTGCCCGTAACCACCAACGCGTTGACAAGCACCTGAATCCCGAAAATAAAGGTGATTCCCATCGCCAGCAGATAAGCGAATACGTTTTTCGTGGAAGCCGCGATGCGGATACCGCGGTAAACGATAAATCCGAGCAATGCGAAAAACGCCAGAAGTCCGATAAATCCCGTTTCCTCCCCGATGACGGAAAGGATAAAATCCGATTCCGAAAAGGGCAGAAACGCGTATTTCTGGCGGGAATTGAACAACCCCACGCCGAACCAGCCGCCGCTGCCGAGCGCGTACAGCGACTGAATGAGCTGATACCCTTCCCCCTTCGGCGACGCCCACGGATTCAAAAACGCCGATAGGCGGCTCAAGCGGTACGGCTCCGCAAAAATCAGCGCCACACCCAGCGCGAGCGCGGGCAAAAGAATACACATAAAATGCTTGATTTTCATTCCCGCGGAAAACAGCATGGCGATCATCAGCATCCCCACGCAGGCGGTGATGGACATATTCGGCTCCAAAATGATGAGCACGCACAGCGCCGCGCCGTACCCCAGCACCGGCAAAATCCCCTTGAAGGAACGGGCGCGGTCGGGGCGCTTCGCAATATAAGCCGCCGTGAACAGAATGAAGGCGAATTTGGCGATTTCCGACGGTTGCACCGTGAGCGAGCCGATGCCGATCCACCGTTTCGCGCCGTAATTTTCCACGCCGACGAACGGCACGAAAACCAAAGCGAGCAGCACAAGGGCGACGATCGCCAGCGGCAGAGCGAATTTTTTGAGCTTTTCATAGGAAAAATTCGCGGTAAACAGCATCGCCGCCACGCCGAGAGCAATGCCGATCGCCTGTTTTTTCACGAAATAAAAGGAATCGCCGTAGGTGGCTTCGGCGGAATAACTGCTTGCCGAATAGATGAATACGCAGCCGATCACGCTGAGCAGCACCACCGCCGCAAGCAAAAAAACGTCGCCCGACGCGCGGGGCGCGGTTTTATTCTTCAGTTTCGGCATACAACCCCTCTACGATCTTGCAAAACGTTTCCCCGCGCTCTTCGTAGCCGCCGAACATATCGAAACTCGCCGTAGCGGGGCTTAACAGAACGTTTCCGCCGCGCTCCGCCAGCATCGCCGCGATTTTTACGGCGGCGGAAAAATCGTTCGTGAGGGTGATGTTTTTATAATCGCATTTCAGCGCCGCGTCCAACATCTTAAAGCGGCTTTCCCCCACGAGCACCGCCCCCTTGACGGCGGTCGGTTTCAGTCCGTTGAACAAGGGCGCATAATCCTCGCCCTTATCCTTGCCGCCGAGAATAATGACGGTGGGCGAACGCATACTCTCCGCCGCCGCGAGCGCCGCGGCGGTATTCGTGCCCTTGCTGTCGTTAAAGAAAGAAACGCCGTTTACCGTGCGCACGAATTCGTTTCTGTGCCGCACGCCCTTAAAACCTTTGAGCGCGGAAAGCATTTCGGTTGTACCCACGCCGAAAGCATCCGCGATACACATCGCCGCAAGGGCGTTTTCCACGCGGTGTATGCCGCCGAGGTTGACGGCGCTCTCGTCGCAGACGTATTCGCCGCGAAGGAAGATTTTCCCCTCCGATATGTACGCGCCGTCTACCTTTTCTTTCGCGGAAAACCATACCAAACGGCATTTTGCGTTTTCCGCGAAGGCGCGCACCGCCGCGTCGTCGTAATTGAGCACGGCGATTTCGCTTTCCCGCATATTTTTTAAAATGCGCTTTTTCAAGAAGGTATAATTTTCCATGCTGTAATGGCGGTCTAAATGGTCGGGGGAAAGGTTGAGCACGCAGGCGACGTGCGGCGTGAAAAGGTGCGCCGTTTCCAGCTGAAAGCTCGAAACCTCCACCACGGCGATCTTATCCCCCAGCGTGTCCGCCTCGGCGGTCAGCGGCGTACCGATATTGCCGGCAAGGCGATTTTCCACGCCGCCCGCCGTCAGCATTTCGGATACGATATTGCAAACCGTCGTCTTTCCGTTGGTGCCCGTTACCGCCGCGACGGGCGATTTTACGAAGAGCGCGCCGAGTTCCAGCTCTCCGATAACGCGCTTGCCGCGTTTTTTATACTCGACGGGCAGCGGGTGGTTGATGGGCACGCCGGGGCTGAGCACCAAAATATCGCATTCGTCGGTGCGGTTGGTGCGCGCGCAGTCGATCGCGCCGAGTTCCGCAAGTTCCTTCGCATTTTCGCGGATTTTTTCCGAATCGAGCTCCTCGTAAATATGTACCTCGGCGCCGTGCGCGAGCAAAAATTTCGCCGCGGACACGCCGCTTTTCGATAATCCGAACACTAAAAACTTCTGCCGTTTGATATCCATTTTTTACTCTTCCTTTATAGATAATTGACCAGACTAATTAAGCCGGAAACCAGCGTAACCGCCATATAAATATATGAAATTTTCGCCTCGCTTATGCCTTTATGCTGCAAATGGTGATGATACGGCGCCATCAAGAATACCCGCCGTTTCGTTCTTTTAAAATGCAGCACCTGAATGATGACCGAAAGCCCGCTTACGACGAACATGACGCCGAAGATCGGAACGTAAAAGGCGTTCCCCGTAAACGCCGTCTGCGCCGCGAGAAATCCGCCGAGCGCCAGCGAGCCGGTATCGCCCATGAACACGCCGGCGCGGTTGGTGTTGAAAAACAAAAATCCGACGAGCGCGCCGCCCAACGCGAAATTCAGCAGCGCGACGGAAAGGTATTCCTCCTCCGAAAGATACGCCGCCTGTCCCGCCTGTAAAAAAATCAACAGCGTGAACGGCAACAGAAAGCCGAGCACCGATGAGGACGCCAGCCCGTCCAAGCCGTCGGTCAGATTGACGCAGTTGGAAAGGGCGATGAACAAAAGCGCGGTAAACGGTATGGTCCCCCACCCCAAATCCACGCGGTTTTTCGTGAAGGGAACAAACGCCTCCGTGAGAAAATTGCGATAGGCGAACACGCCGGCAATGACGCCGACGAGCACCTGAAAGAGAATTTTTTGATAGGGCTTCAGCCCCTCGTTCTGCCGAAAGCGGATTTTGATGAAGTCGTCCAAAAAGCCCGTCAGCATATACGCCGTGCCGAACACCGCCGAAACGGCGCCCACTCTTCCCTTCGCGCCGCCGAAGATAAAAAAAGCGAGCACCGCGGCGAAAATAAAAAACAGACCGCCCATTGTGGGCGTTCCGTTTTTGCTTTTGTGTTCTTCCACGTATTTGAGTATCGTTTGCTGCGCCTTTCTTTTTTTCAGCAGAGGGATGAACGCCGCGCCGAAGAGCAAGCTCATTGCGGCTGCCGTCAAAAAGGCAAATAGATAAGTTTTCAAAGATTTGTTTCCCGTTCGATGTATTCAATACAATCTTTGTCGTTATACGGATGTTTTATACCGAGGATCTCCTGATATTTTTCGCACCCCTTGCCCGCGACGAGAACCACGTCGCCCGTTTTCGCATAACCGAGCGCGTAACCGATGGCGTCCTTTCTGTTTTGCACCACCACGTATTCGCGCGTTCGGGAAAGCAGACCGACTTCGATCTCCCGAATAATTTCCATCGGCTCTTCGTAACGGGGATTGTCCGAGGTAAGAACGGTAAAATCGGCGATTTTTCCCGCGATTTCCCCCATTTGCGCGCGCTTTCCCGTATCGCGGTTGCCGCCGCAGCCGAACACGCAGATCAAGCGTTTTTTCGTTAGCTTTTTTAAGGTGTTTAAGCTGTTTTCCAAACCGTCGGGCGTATGGGCGTAATCGATAAACACGAATATGCCGTTTTTTTCGGAAACGCATTCCAGCCTGCCCGGAACGACGGAAACCTCTTTAAGCGCGCGCACCGCGTCCTTTACCCGAACGCCGAGCAAAGCGCACGCGACCTCCGCCGCCAACGCGTTGTACACGTTGAACAGCCCTAAAAGTTTCATCTTCACGTCGTAAATGCCGTCGAAAAGATTCAGGATAAACGACGTGCCGTCCAATTCTTCCTTTACGTCGATGGCAAACACGTCGGCGGGGTTGTCTATCCCGTAGGAAACGACCTTGTCGTTTTCCAACAAAATTTCCCGACCGAGCTCGTCGTCGCTGTTGACGACGACGGTTTTGCACTGCGGAGACGTTAAAAACGCCTTTTTCGCCGCGCGGTATTTTTCCATCGTGCCGAAATAGTCGAGGTGGTCCTGCGTAAGGTTTGTGAGCACGCCGATCTCGAAGCGGACGAACGCGAGCTTTTTCAGATCGATGGCGTGCGCGGAAACCTCCATCACCACGTAATCGATCCCGTAATGGTACATTTCGTGCAGGATTTTATGTAAATCCAAAGGATCGGGCGTGGTGAGCGTCGGCTCGTAAAAGGTGGAGCCGAAAAACACGCCAAGCGTACCGATAAGTCCGACTTTTTTCCCCGAACGTTCTAAAATCTCCTTGATGATACGCGCCGTCGTCGTCTTTCCGTTGGTGCCCGTCACCCCCACGATCTTCATGTGTTCGGAAGGAAAGGAGTAAAACGCCGCCGCCAGATAGCTCATGGCGAGCCGCGTATCCTTTACGATGACCTGCGTGATGCCGACGTTGAGCCGGCGTTCGCATACGATGACGCTCGCACCGTAACGTTCCGCCTCCTTCGCCGCGTCGTGCGAATCGAAATTACCGCCTTTTAAGCAGATGAACATTCTGTTTTTCGCGATCTTCTTGCTGTCGATTTCTATGCCGTTGACTTTGACCGACGTTTCCCCGATTACCCGCTCGGTTTCCAAACCGGCGATGAGTTCTTCCAGTATCATTTTACCCTCCGTTTTTCTGCGAGATGTTTTTTGCCCTTATGATTCCTTCAAAAATTTCTTTCGCATACGGGGCGGCTACCGTAGAACCGTAATATTCCCCTTCCGGCTCGTCGATGATGACGAGCGCGAGATATTTCGGATTGTCCGCGGGGAAACAGCCGATAAACGACGATACGTATTTTCCCGCGGCAATCACGCCGTTTTCGTATTTCTGCGCCGTACCGGTTTTGCCGGCTACGCGGTATCCTTCGATAAACGCATGTTTTCCGCCGCCTTCCGCAACGACTTTTTCCAGCATTTCGGTGACGATCGCGCTCGCCTCCTTACTGATGACGCGCCCCTTCGACTGCGGCGGGATGACCTCCGCCACGACGTTGTTTTCCGCGTATATTCCGCTGACGAAATGCGGCGTGTAATATACGCCCCCATTGACGATCGCAGACATAGCCGCCGCCATCTGTATTCCCGTTACGGCGACGGTCTGCCCGAACCCGATGCGCGCCAGATCCACTTCCTTGACCGCGGTGGACGGCAAAAGCATCCCCTGCGCCTCCCCGTTGAAATCCACGCCCGTAACGCTGCCGAATCCCAGCTTTTCGATATACTTATACATGGTATCCGTACCCAAGGATAACGCGATGTCCACGAAAATCGGGTTGCAGGAATTTTCCAGCGCGCCCTGCAAATTAAGCGCGGAATGTTTTCCGTTATTGTGATTGCTCCAGCATTTCACCCGTTGCCCCGCAACGTAACGGTAACGCGACGAATTGAACACGTGCGCGGTGGAAAAGGCTTTGGGGTTGCCGCTTAAATATTCCTCCACGTTTGCCGCCGCCGTTACGATTTTAAAAGTAGAACCCGGTTCAAAACTGTCGGAAAGCAAACTGTTTCTGCTCAGCGCGTTGAGCATGGACAAATCGTCTCTCGGCACGTCGTTTAAATCGAAAGAGGGCTTGGAAGAGCAGGCGAGAATCTCCCCGTTGGAAGGATCCAATACGAGCACCGCCGCGGACTTCGGCTTTTGAATTTCATACGCCTGCTCCATGGCGCGCTCTGCGATTTCCTGAATTTCGTAGTCGACGGTCAGTTTTACGTTAAGCCCGTTCGTGGCGGGAATATAGGTGGGCGTCGCGCCGTCGATTTCCACGCCGACAATATCGGTTTCGTAGAGAATTTCCCCGTTTATCCCCTTCAGATATTTATTATAGCGCAGCTCCAAGCCCGACTGCCCCATGTTGTCGTTGGAAGTAAAACCGAGCACCTGCGTTAAAAAATCTCCGTACGGATAGACGCGCGTATTGTCCCTCGAATAATATACGCCCTGCAGATTTTGCGCCAGCAATTCTTCCAGCTTATCCCTGCCGATATGCGTTGCCATGGTGATTTCCGAAGAGACGGTTTCGGTAAGACGCTTGTACACATAATCGTAATCGAGCGCGAGCACCTCCGCGATAGATCTTGCCGTACGCTCGATATCGGGCACGGCTTTTTTGCGCACGAATACCGAATAGGTATCGGCATTGTCGGCGAGTACCACGCCGTTTCTGTCGGTTATTTTGCCGCGCGACGCCACGACGGGGATTTCCCTCGTCCACTGATCGATGGCTTTTTCCTGCAACGTATCACCCCAGATCAGCTGCACGTAAAGCAGCCTGCCGATAACGGCGCAAAATAAAAAGGCTATTGCGCAAACTACTGCGAATAACCTCTTTCGTAAAACCGTAATTGAAAATTCTCTTTCTATATCGCTACTCTCCCCGAACCGTCTTGCCGTGGTTGCTTGCGAAACGTTTTTCCCTTACGGAAAAAATCACTTCACCATACCATATTCGTCGGTAGCTTGTTTTATTACATAATCGTCGGAAGAAACGTAATTATATTCTTCCAAAACTTTCGCGTACTGTGCCTGCTTTTCCGCGAGCATCGCCGCTTTTTCCGCATTGTTGTTGCGGATGGACGCCAAAACGCTGGTATTGATGATGATGAGCGCCAAAATGGTCACCACCACGATCGCGTAAATCGCCGCGAGCAGCTTGCCGTGCGCATTCAAGCGGAACTTCTGGTTTTCCTTAACCTGCTGTTTTTCCAGATCGTTATACAATTCGCCGACGTTGTCCGTTTTGAACTGCATCGTCGTGCCCGAGGGCGTAACAAGCGTTTCTTCGGCGACCTGCGGCTTTTCTTCCACCTGCACCGCCGCCATACGGACTCTTTCCTGCGCCCGCGCTTCGCTTTCCGCAAAACGGCGCGTTTCCTCTATACGCTGCGCCTCGGCGGCAATTTCCGCCTCCCTGCGCTTGTTTTCTTCCATGATTTTTTCGTAGTTTAAAATCATGTCGAGATTTTCGCGCGCATGCTCGGAGTGTTCTTCGTCTGTTTCCGTCGGAAGATCGTAAGCCTCGTTAAATGAACGGGCGGTCGTTCTCTCTAACAACCCCAGTCTGCTCTTCGCCTCGTTCCTCGCCATTTCCTCTACCGTAGTTTCCCTTCTTGTCGTTATCATATTCGGACGCTCCTTTATAATTTCTCCGCAATTCTGAGTTTCGCGCTTTTTGAACGGCTGTTTTCTTTCAATTCTTCTTCCCCCGCCGTTACGGGATGTTTCGTGATCAGTTTGATTTCCCTTTTTCTGCCGCACACGCATACCGGCAGGCTCTTATCGCAGACGCAATCGGTTTCCAATTCCTTAAACGCCGATTTCACCGCCCTGTCTTCCAATGAATGGAAGGTGAGCACGGCGATTCTGCCGCCCTTCTTCAACAGCCTCGTCAACGATATCACCGCCTCGTAAAGTCCGCTCAATTCTCCGTTGACTTCGATGCGTATCGCCTGAAAGGTCCGTTTTGCGGGATGTCCTCCCTCGTAGCGGAACTTCGCGGGGATCGACTGTTCGATGATCTTCACGAGTTCCCCGCACCTTTCAATCGGGTTTGCCGCCTTTGCGGCGACGATGTTTTTCGCTATTTTTGCGGCGAATTTTTCTTCGCCGTACGTTTTCAAAATCCTTTCGAGTTCCCGTTCCGTATAGCCGTTGACGACCTCTTTCGCGGAAAGCGGCGAACGCTTGTCCATCCGCATATCGAGCGGCTCGTCGACCGACAGATAGGAAAACCCTCTCGCCTTGTCGTCTATCTGAAAGCTGGACATGCCCAGATCGAGCAGCACGCCGTCCAATTCTATTCCCTCCCGCTCGGCGATGGCGGGGAAATTTTTGAAATTATCGTGATATATCGTAAAACGGCCCTGAAATTCCTTCAGCCTGTCTTTCGCCCGTTCGATGCCGTAATCGTCCAAATCGGTGGCGTAAAGCGTGCTTTTGGGCGCTCTTTTCAATATCTCGCAGGAATGTCCCGCGCCGCCGAGCGTGCCGTCGAAGTAAACGCCGTTTTCTTTCAGGTTCAGCCCGTCGATACATTCTTCCCGCATCACGGAATAATGCTTAAGTTCTTCCATATCACATCAAGGCGTTGAGCGCGCCTGCCATATCGTCGAAATCGCCGCCGGAAATGTAATTTTCCCAAACGTCCGCGCTCCAGATCTCTATGCCGTTTAAACTCTTGATGATTACCACATCCTTTTCCAGCTTCGCATACTTGCGAAGGTTTTCCGGCAAAAGGATGCGCCCCTGCTTGTCCTCTTCCGCATCCCAGCAGTGATAAAGGAAGAAACGGAGCGGTTTTTGCGCCGCCGCGTCGAACATGGGGATTTTGGCGAGTTTCGCCTTGATTTCCGACATCTGACTTTCGGAATACACGGAAAGGCAACCGCCGACGCCGCAGGTAACGGTGTAATGTTCCCCCAGCTCCTCGCGCAGTTTGGCGGGGATTCTCATTCTGTTTTTCGCATCGAGCTGATGGTTGTAGACTCTGTCGAACACAGACACTGCCCCCTTTCCGTTTATTACGTATCTATCATACACCCATTTTTGACCACTGTCAACCACTTTCTAAAAATTTTTCATGCAAAATTAAAAAAATTTTCATTTTTTACGTCGATTTTGTGAAATTTGAACAAATGTTCGTGTATGTCTGGAAATTTATGGAAGAATATTCGCCGATAAAAACAACGCTTTTTCCGTAAAAACGCCCCGTTTTTGCCAATTTTTCCTCATCCAAAGGAACGATCGCAGTTTTTGAGGCAAAAGTGGTCAAAGCACATCGATTTTTCGGCATAAAGTGGTCAGCGTAATGAAAACTTTTCCTCTCCATACCCTTTTCAGCGCCGCAACCGCGTAAATATGCTTCAACGGCGCGCAGCGTATCCTCCGCGCCGAACAACAATTCCGCGTGCGGAAATGCGCGGGCGAACCCCTCGCCGATCAACGCGTAATGCGTGCATCCGAGAACCACCGCGGCAACGTTTTTATCCGCGCTGCCGATATGCCGTTCCAGCCGCACCTTCTGCAGAGAAAATAAGTTATCTTCGATTTCCTTCGCCAGCCGAGGCAGAGCGACGACGGAAACGTCGCGCATATTTTTATATTTTTCCGCGGTGCGCGGCGTAGCGAAAAGCACGGCGGGACGTTTTTGCGACAGAAGGCAACGCTCTATCGGCGGAAACACGCCGAAAATCGGCGTCTCGGGAAAAATTTTCTTCAATCGGAAAAGTACGTTGACGGAAAGCGTGCCGCACGCCAGAACGACGATTTCCGCTCCTGCGGCGCGCAGCCGGTCGACGCCCGCCGCCGCCAACGAGGTCAGTTCGCGCAAGCTCTTTTCCCCGTACGGCGCATTGCCGTTATCCCCCAGATAAACCGCGTCCGAAAATTTGCCATTTTTCAAAAAGCAGTCGAGCACGCTTAAACCGCCCGCGCCGCTGTCGAAAAATCCGATCGTTCTTTTTTTGTTTTCCGCCATAGTACATAATATATGCGCCCGTATTCCCCCTCGTGCAACGGCAAACGCCGTTTTTGCCGTTTTCCGCGGGTAAAATGTAAAAAATCGGAAAATATTCTTATCAATATGCTTGCTTTAATATAAAAATTATGGTAAAATACTTGTGTTTTAAGAATGTCAAGCACAACAAAGGAGTATGTTTAACAATGCCTAACATCAAATCTGCGAAAAAACGCGTATTGGTCATCGAAAAGAAAAGCATGCAAAATAAGATGATTCGTTCTTCCGTTAAAACGGAAATCAAAAAAATAGATACCTTAATTAAAGAAGGAAAGGTAAACGAGGCGAGAGTCCTTCTTCCCGAAGTATTCGGTTGCATCGATTCCGCGGTGCTGAAAGGCGTGTTGCATAGAAACAACGCCGCCAACAAAAAATCCCGCATCTCCCTTCGCATCGACGCGGCGGAAAAGAACGCGCCCGTGGCAGAAGAAGTTGCCGCTCCCGTTGTGGAAGAACCCGTTGCCGAAGTCGTAGCGGAAGAAGCTCCCAAAAAGAGAACGAGAAAACCTAAAGCGGAATAATTCGTTAAAAATCAAAACCCCGTCCGCAATGCAGACGGGGTTAATTTTATCATCGTTATGAAAAACCGCCCCGCGCAGTGCGCGGGGCGGTTTTTTATTTTATTCTTTATCGTTATCGTCGTTTTCCGTATTTTCATCTGCGGAAACGTTCTCCTCCGTTCCCTCTTCGTTTGCCGCGGCAACGGTCTCCTCTGCGGGTTCGCTCCATTTAAACGGCCATTTTTTGAAATACCATACCAAAAGCAACGCTATTCCGCCCAAAATGAATACCACGGACTGAAATTGCGAAGGCGACATACCGAGCCCCACCGATCCCCTCGAATCGGTACGGAAAAACTCGATAAAAATTCTCCAAGCGCCGTAAGCGATCAGATACACCGGCGGAAGAATGTTGTACTTTTTAAAGTAAAGCAAAGACAGCACGCCGAACAGTACGAACAAAAACAGCGATTCGTAAAGCTGCGTGGGCACATAATAGCCCGCAACGCCGTCCGACGGCGTCATATAGATACCTCCGACAACGTAATCCTTGCCGAGATATGCGCCGTGACAGCAGCCCGCCATCAAACAGCCTATTCTGCCGACCGCGTGCGCGATGGTGATACAACAGGGCGCTACCTGCAAAATGGTGTTAAATTCCTTTACATGCGCGCCTTTTAAATCGTTTTTGAAGTAAAAATGCCCGATACCGAAATACGCCGCGATAAATACCGCCGCGCCGGAAATAAAGCCGCCCATCGCCGTAATCGCGCCGAAGGTCCATTTTCCCGTTTCGATATAATTATATACCGACTGAAAGAGCATCGCCCCCACGAAACCGAGCGCGATTGCCAAAATCCCCACGAAGAAGATAAAATCCTGCACGGCGGTTTTCATTTTGCGCTTATCGGTATAGAGTTTAAGCACGATAAGGCAGGCGATCAGCCCCACGGCGATGCAAATGCCGTAAAGCGTGATGCTGAGTTCCTTACCGAACAGCGTGAATTGAACTAAAGGTTGGGAATGCAAATTCGTTCCTCCTGCATAAATATATGCCTATTATACGCCGCGGGGGCGGTCGGTGTCAAGAATAACGCCCTATTTATTTCACAACTTTCTTTCGGCAGGAAAAATCTTGTTAAAAAGATTTGCTTTTTTGCGGTCTTTGTTATATAATATCTACGTTGCGAATCGCACACGGAAGCGTATCGAAGTGGTCATAACGGGCCTGACTCGAAATCAGGTAGCCTTCACGGGCTCGTGAGTTCGAATCTCACCGCTTCCGCCAAATGAGAATAATACGAACACCGTGGACAAATCGGGGTTCGTATTATTTTTTAATCGGGATTATTTCGGTGTAAAGATAGAAATAAAGTAATAAGTAACTTTCCAACATTATAAACACTAATGTATTCAAATAGAATATTTAGTGTTTTTTTATTTTAAATTCAGTTGAACCTTTAAATAAATTATGGTATTATAAAATAAAAAAGTCTATATGTTTTTTTTAGATACAAATTTTATTTATTACTTAACTGATTGTGATATCAACAATAATATCAACCCCCAAATTAAAGAATTCATCAAAAAGGATAATTACGATATTTCCTATTATAGTTTTTTTGAAATAGCAAACAATCCAAATAAAAAAGATAAATTTTTTAAAATTTTTGACACCTTATTTAAGAATTATCCAAATTATAATATCATTACGCATACTGGATTCGATGAGTATATCAATGACCAAGAATTTTATGCTTTCCTTCAAAACAAAAATTTATTTGAACTTAAAAAACATTTGCTTCCCTTTATCAAAAATCAGTACGCATACTTTATTCAGTTAAGGTTGGATTATATAATCGCGGTATATTTATCCTTTTTTAATTACGAAAAAGATATCCAACATACTAAATTTCAGCAAAAATTTTTCGATAAGAACAGTAAAACTACAAAACAAATTATACTTGAAGAACTTGAATATTTAATAAATAACGATTTATTTACAGAAAAAAACATAAAAGAACTATATGAAAATTTAGTTTATAACATTATATCAAATTTGATACCATTTGTTAACATAGTTAACTCTTATGTAACGCTTGTTAAAAAATCGGCAAAAAATGGATTGCGTTATAAATATAAACATCATCTTTTATTAAAACGTGTTAACGGAAAATTAAAACGAAAACCCAACGGCTGGAAATTCAACCAATCCGCTAATCCAATTAACGATATCAAAGTCTATGCAAAAACACTCTTTCCCAATCAAAGCGAAAATGAATTAAATGAACAAATAAAAAATTACCTTAGAACACTTATTTATCAAAAAAGTAAATTATATGATTTTGAAGAAATATTTTTCGAATATCAATTCCAAAATATATTCTTAGCTGAAAATACTTTACGTTCTAACGATTTTATTGATTTTCACATTTTAGGTTTATATTTTTTGGAGAATACTAAAAATAAAATCTTAGATGACTATATATTTTTAACTACTGATAAAAGATTTATAAGCTGGATGTCCAAAGTTAATAATGAAAAAGTCAAAAAAAGTTGTGAATTTATAAAACGCTATATAAATAAAAATAACTAACGATTTCCGTATTTTGTCTTTCCGTTCGGGTGTTTGTAGCACAGAGAAAAGCAAAAGTCAACGGGAAAAATTGTCGCTTAAAATTTGAATAAACACATAGAGAGTCAGGCTCATTGCGAGTTTGGCTCTTTTTTATTTATGCAACATTTTTTCCTTCATCGTTGACTTTCGGGACGCGGTATCTGCAATAGAAAAAATTTTGCTTTTATCTGTACTACTTCTCTCCTGCCGGAAAGGCAAAATAAAATACGGAAGGAGTAAAACTATGAAAACCAAAGTTTCCAAAATCCCCGAATACCGTGAGTATTATCTTTCGGAATTCCAGCTCTACGACGGCGAGTGTTTTATCACATTCAATATCGTAGGCATCGACCTTGACCGCAACGAAATCCAAGCCGCTGTTACAAATCGCGGCAAAATAAGCATCGTAACGTATGACCTTATGACGGAAAAAGACGGCAGGCTGTATTTCGAGTATGGCGTAATGTACGAGCGCTTGCATTTAGATGACTTCGAGGAGGCAGCGTAATGAAAAACGAAATCAAGATTGTTATCGGCTCTTGGGGTTCGTATAACGAATGTAACGAACGGGCATTAGGCTCGGAATGGCTCACACTTAACGACTATGACGATTGGGACGAAATCGCAGAAGAACTGAAAAAACAAGGCTTTATCCTTGACGGCATCGACGAAGAACTGTTTGTACAGGATATCGAAAACTTTATTGCAAGTAATTCCGTGAATTGGGATTACGTTCACCCGCAATCGCTGTTTGAACTGCTTAAAAAATCCGGTGTACTTGACGATGACGACAAGTACGAAAAATCCGTTATCTACTGTGATATTCAAGGCTATGAATACTGGAAACAAAAAGTGAAAGACTATGACGACGCTTGGGATGAAGACATATATCTCTATCCGGATATGGACTGGTACGACTTGGGCTACTACTTTTTACACGAAGTCGACTGCATTGCTATCCCCGAATGTCTTGAAAATTATATAGATTACGAGCGTTACGGCGAGCAGTTCAGCTATGACGGTTTTCACGAATACGACGGCGGTATTGCCGAAATTCGAGGATAAATAATTCACGGAACAAAAACTATGGAAAAAATAGAAAGAAACAAACGAAAATGTTTGAAAATGTAATGCGGCATCTGGCGGGAATGTCCTTTTTAGGGCGTTCCCGCCTTTTCTTTTACACAAATATTTACACGGAGGAAATGTAAATGCCTAAATTAAATCTTGAAACGAAAGATGAAGCACAAGAAGTGATAAAAGCCTACTTGGAAGAAAATGCAAGCGATGCGCTTGCCGTGAAAATCAACAACGGCGTTCCCATCGAAAAAGATGGCAAGCGGCTTATCAACCGTAAAACACTGGACAGCTTTATGAAATATGCCTGCGACGAGGCGCGAAAGCAAGCGGATAAAGGCAAAAATTCCGCCTGTATACCGCACAGCGTTGTATTCGGCTGGGCTGTTCACTATTTTGAAGAAGACAGCATCGAAGGCACGCTCTACAACGAGGACGGCACGGAATATAAACCCGCTCCGCCCGTGAAGACAAAACCGACCGCAAGCGTAAACTCTCCGAAACCGCAGCCCAAGCCGCAAATGTCGCTGTTCGATCTTATGGAAACGCCAAAAGAAGAACCGAAACCGGAGCCGAAAGCGGAAATCGTACCCACTGATTATAAACCGACGCTCGAAGATATCGTTAATTGCAATATCGACGACGAACACGATGACGACGAACCGACGGAAGAAGAAATGCAGGAAATCCTTGCTGAGATTGCCGAGGAAGAAGATCTTCAGGCACACGAACAACAAAAACCCGCAGGCTCGCCTATGTATCGGCAGTATTTGGATATCCAAAGAAAATGCCCCGACAGCGTGGTTGCTTACCGCTTGGGCGACTTCTACGAGGTGTTCGGCGATAATGCCGTAAAGATAGCCGAGGAGCTGGATTTAACGCTCACAGGACGGGATTGCGGGCTTGACGACCGCATACCTATGGTAGGTTTTCCGTACCACGCGGCGGATAACTACTTTCGGAAACTTGTAGAGTGCGACTATAAGCTGGCAGTCTGCAAAACGCTCGATGACGTGCGCGTTATGGATAAACCGAAGTCAGACGTTATCGACGAAGAGACGGGCGAAATCCTTTCCGAAGAACAGATGCGCGAATTTGACGGAGACATCGAAGAACCGGACGACTTGCTTGCTCAGGAAAAAGAAATCATAAAGGCTTTCCATCCCGAATCGGTTGCCGTGCTGGACGGTCTGCTCGGCAATATATTTATTTTGAGGTGAAACTATGGATGCAAAAGATATTCGACCTATTCCTAATTATATCGCAAAAAGAATACGAAAGATAGATGCTAACAGAGAATGTTGCGGCAACGTCAGGTTCTATGCCTACCTTGCCAAAATGAAAGGTGAGCTTGTGAAAATTACGGTCGCTTGTAAAAACTATCAAAAGCAATGGTTTTGCAAACAAGTTGCCGTACATAGCGTTCATTCAAAAGACTGTCTTGTACGCGATATGGAATACGCTATATTAGGATTTCGCGTTGGTTGGTACTATATGTCATTAAGCAACTGCCGAAAATTTTACGAAGACGGCAAATGGTATTCCGCAGACGATAAATACTACGATCCGATTTCGGAAGTTATAAACAAAAAGTATGCCTTGAAATTCGATCAATACAAATACAGCGCGGTAGATAAATACCCCTACGGGGACGTACTGAAATATTTGAGAACTTACGAACAATATCCGCAAGCCGAATACTTCATCAAGATAGGCTTACAACATCTTGCAACAAATAAAACACTATTGAAAAAAGCTGCCAACGATAAAGCCTTCCGCAAATGGCTCATACAAAACGCTCGGTTAATGCGTAACGAATACGGAAACTTACCATACTTTTCGGGGCAAATCATTCTCGCGTCTTATAAAGAAAATATATCTTTACTTAAAGGACAGAAAATGGATAGAGCAAAAAAAGAATTATTGCGTGATTACAATTACACAAATACGATAAGCAAAATAATACCCGATAGCGAAATACCCGCGTTTTTGAAATACATAGAAAAGCAAAACGCAAATATAAGTTCTTATGCTGATTATGTAAAAGCGTGTAATTATATCGGCTTGGATATGCGATTATCGAAAAATCGTTTTCCGCACGATTTCAAACGCTGGCACGATATGCGTATCGACCAATATGCCACCGCAAAAGCCATTGCCGACGAAAAAGCTCGCCAAGAACTCTACTCCAAGTTTTCCGCTGTTGCCGAAAAGTATTTGTCATTACAGAGCGTTGAAAATAAGGAATACGTTGTTTTCATAGCCCACTCTCCGTCTGAGCTAATTCACGAAGGCAAGACTTTGCACCATTGCGTAGGACGAATGAACTATGACCAAAAGTTTGCACGTGAAGAAAGCCTTATATTCTTTGTGCGAGATAAAGTATGCCCGAACATACCTTTTGTTACGGTTGAATATTCGCTTAAAAATAAAAAGATATTGCAATGCTATGGCGAACACGATCGCAAACCGAACGACAGCGTTTTGGAATTTGTCAATAAGAAATGGCTGCCGTTCGCAAACAGACAGTTAAAGAAAATACAAGCGGCGGCTTAACGCAAGGAGAAATTATTATGAACAACTATTTCAGAATTACAGCTTACCACCCCGATGAAAACATTTCCGCCATCTTCGATTGCTACGGTATGTTCGAGAAAAAGTGGCAGTTCAGTTCCTTTCTCGTAAC
>QAKE01000046.1 GCA_003343995.1 Bacillota bacterium | reverse complement strand
AAGGTAAAAGAAGGTATATATTCGCCTGTAACACAAAATCAACGCCATTTAAATGTATTGAAGGCTTGTAGAAAAGAAGCTAAAGGTAATTTTATAACCAAAATGGCTTTTGAACACTACTTTGATGACAACCACAAATCACTAATTGTTCTTGCAAATCCTAAGACCTACTTTAATTACAGATTTGCTCCAAAAGAATTAAAAAATACTGTTATTCGTGCAGATCAATTAGTTGCTACAATTAAAAAGCTTAATTCTGAATCAAAAGATCCTTCTTATACAGAAAAAGAAATGCGCGAACTTGCTGATTTTTATCTTAATGCTAACAAACCAGATTGCTCTGATTATTCAAAAAAATATGAAGAAATGTTAATAGAAGTAGAAAATACACAAAATATTGAGCAACAAGATAACTCCAATATTGATGTAAAGGCAATAGAGTCACCTAATACAACTATTTCCTATAACACCGATGAAAAAAGCACAAACACATCTACAAATTCAGAAAGTTCTAATAAAACATGCCCTAAATGCGGTTCTAAACTCATCTTGCGTAAAGCTTCCAAAGGCAATAATGCTGGCAAGAGTTTTTGGGGATGCTCTGCTTTTCCTAAATGTAGATATACTAAAATTGCATAATAAACTTATTTATATGAACACAAGTTTGAAGCCATTTATATAAAATCACTTCAAGCCTGTGTTCATTTGTATTTTAATACAAAAATTCTATATCTATAATAACAATATATACTATATTAACTCTTGGAGTTGATAATATCTTGGATTATATTTTTGTTTGCCCAAAAACTCCGCTTAGTTATCTCTTTACCATTAGTAAATATTATTGTGTCTTGAGAACTCAATGCATGAGGTCGAACATGAAATCCTAAATCATCACTAATTCTTGGAAAAGCCATTTCATCTCCATTTTGAAAAGCATTAATTGTTTTTTGGTATACATTTTTTGCTTCATTGCTATATCCTTCAAACGAAACATCAAATAAAACCTGAACCTTCCTTATTTCATCGTTTTTCATTTTTAAAATAATGAAATTTCTTTTTTTCTTTATTTCTTTGCAAAACAAGGAATCCTCATAATCAGGATATTTATTATTTTGATTACATAATTCTATAAAAGATTTACTACTAAAAGAAAAATTCTCAAATGGTATATTATTTTCATCAGTTCTTATAATTCTAAAATCTTGTAAAGCCAATTGCAATGAATCAAATATTTCCTTAATGATTTCATTTGCATTTTGATTAAATTTTCCAATTAAATTTCCCTGTAATTTATTCTGTAAATCTTTTTTTATGTCGTTCTGGTTATTTTTCGTACCCTTTTGAATATAAATGTTTTTTATATCATCAAATAACTCATCCTTTTTAAAAGCATCTAAATTTATCTCCAATTCAGATTCTTTAATCAATTTCACAAAATTATTATAGGCATTGTCAAAATCATCCTCTTCATTTATAAGTGAAGCATATGACAAAAAATAATTCCTACCATATCTACATATTTTATCTTCTAGTTCATCCTGTGTTGTAGATTTTTTCCCTCGATAGTTATTTTTCCACCATATATCTGCATTTATTACAGCTTCTATTTTTAAAATCCATTCTTTATTAGAATTTTCCACAATTGAATTTAAAATTTTATCTATATCATTTTTATTTAAATTTTTACTTGCACCCGGCTTACCTTTTATAATTTTATAGTATTTTACAAATTCAAGAATTGAAATGTTTCTATCATCTTCGTATTCTCCACTTTTAATTATACGAATATGATATGGTTCTAACATCTTATTAATTTTATATGTATTATCACCTGTTGCTAATAAATCCATCTCTGATATTGGTAAATGTGTATTTAATCCATCTGATATTCCAGTAACATAACAAATATCTCCAACAATAAACACAGTTTTTATATATATTTCTCTGCATATTTTATTAATTACATCACCCAAAAATTTATCAAATAATCCTATTGTTGGATATTTTTTTTGTATAAATTCAAATTCTTTAGCATTATACATTTTCTTCAAACAATATCTATTTTCATATAATAATTTATAAAGGTTTGTCATTGTTTGAGCTCCATTTATAACACTAACCTTTTCTGACTGTAATCGTATTATAGTATCAATGACATTTAATTGATTATCATCAACAAAAATTGTAACACCATTATGTTTAAACCAAAATTCTGTTGCATTAGTCAAATCTAAATCTTCTTCAAAAAGTTGTAAGTCTTCCATTATATATTGTTTAATTTCTTGTTCTTCAATTCTAAATTCTCCAATTATATTATTATAAAATCCAACTTTAACATATTTTTCAAAACTTGAAACCAACTTTCTTTTTTCTGGAGAATCAGATTTTACTCCTAATCTAACATTCTGTTTAAACAAATCAGAGCCACACACTACAAACAATTTTTTCAACTCAAAAAAAGAAACATTATATATATAACCTTTTAACCCATCAAATTTTTTATATTCTAGATAATTTATTCCATCATCAACCATAATATCAATTAATCTTTTATCTCTATACACGCTTACTTTTTTTTCAAATATTTCTGAGATTACCTTTTTTTGTCTGGAAGTACTTTTATCGTACTCTTCATAATATTGAAAAGTCTCTTGATCCAAATTATCAAAAATAAAAATTAATGTATAAAAAGCATATGTCTTTGTCTTCTCTTTAACGGTATTATATTCTTTAATATTGAACTTATGGTTATTATCATAGCAAAAAATTAAATAGTTATATTCTTTCCTAGACACAGCATTAGTGCCTGTTAAATATATAGTTTTTTCGCCGCATTCTTCTGAAGATATAGACGCATCATCATCTATTCCTAGATACTTTATTATTAAAGAATAATCTTCTGTTTTCATACTTTACTCCTTTCCAACACTTCAAATTTTTCATCTATTCTTTTCCTCAATAATTCAATCATTTTTTTATCTTCTATTCGATTTTCTATTTTAGATAAATACACCCCTAAATCTGCCCTTTCTTTTCTAATTTTTCTTGAACATTCATTTTTTGAATACTTATCTGCTTTGATATATTTATAAATTTCTAATTCATAATCAATTCTTTCAAAAAAATAATCCACTTCTTTTTCTAGTGATATCTCCTTTTTTTCACTATTTGTTGGGCTTTCAATGAAAATTTGTTTTACTTTACTCGCATTATTCTCTTTACTTGGAAAAAGTGTTGTTTTGTCTACGTTAAAATATTTTTTTAACTCTTCTAAAATTTTCTTTTTATCTTTTGCTTTTATTTCTATATACTCATAATAAACTGAGTTAATTGGACTATACATATTACCGGGGAAAAAAATAAAACCACCAGATTGTGCATAAATTCTTTCATTATTTTGCCCATGTGTCATAACCCGAAAATTTTTATCATAAACAATATTTTCTCCTTCCAACACCTTTTTATATACATTTTCTATATAATTAGAATGTGGCGAAAAATATTTAGGAAAACCAAAAATATACAATCTTCCATCTTCAAACTCTTTAGATTTACATGCAAAATACAAAGATGGCAAAACATTAAATGTTATATCTAAATTTCTACTAATTTCAACGAAATGTTGAGCTTCTATAGCTTTCTCTATTTCTCTCATATTTGTATTTTTCACAACATTATAATCGCCTAGTAATTCAAATAATAACGGCTCTTTTTTTACATATTCAGGATTTCGAAAAAGCGATGGCATTAATTTAGTTTCTTTATAATCCTTAGATTCTCCTCTAAAAGCAATTAAAATATCATTATATCCACTTTTAATATTCCGTTGTTCTATTTTTTCGACCATTTCTGCTATTTTTTGTAAATATTTTGCAATAATACTTTTTTCCATATTCCCTCCTCAAAACAGATTCTTCATTACATTTAAATTAATAAGCATATCTGTTTTAAGTTTTTAAGTTTTGTATTTTAAATTCAATATACCTACCACTTATTCTCTGTTTATTATATCAAACAATATTTTTTCCATATCTTTAATCAAATCTACAACCAGTGCATTTCCCATCATAAATCTACGTTTATTTAATGGCATCTCCACAATATCATCGCCAACTTTACACCACTTTGTATGACCAGTTGGAAATCCCTGTATGCGTTCTGTTTCTTCAGCAGTGAGCAATCTTATTCTTCCTGTCTTTTTATCTCTTACAATATGCGTTGTTCTGCTAAATCCACCTTCTGAAGTAAGCATTGTTCTAGCAGGTTTATCATAAGAATCAATCATTTCGATTGGACCCTCCGAAAAAATATATTCATGTCCGCTAGCTGCTTTCCTAGGGAGTTTTTTCGCACCTTTTAAATACTGCCATGTCTGACGTGCTTCTTTACTTAATCTTTCATGTGTTTCATCACTATGATTAACATTAGGCAAAGTGTAATAGAGTCTATTTTTTGGAATAAAATACTTCTCATCAACATCTCCATCATCCATAACATCACCTAAAGTAAGCTGTTTACCATTATAATCTGGAGTCGTCTTTATAGTATAAATCACTCCATCCTTCATTACTCCTGTATTCTCAAATGTGAAACTAAATTTAGCTGACAACTCACCTATTCCTTGTGGTAATTCTTCAATCTTTATTTTTCTAGAATCTACATTATATACTGGAAATGTCTTTGCAAAAAATCCCTCTTCTAACATTAACTTTGACATGCTATATCTATGTAATTCGTCATCAGCTTCATGATTATAATTAATTATAGAATTTATATTAACTGCATAATTTAAATCATTCTTATATGCAAAAATGAATGTTCTTCGTCTTCTTTGCTGATAACCATACTCCGCAGCGTTTATCACACGCCACTCAACCGTATACCCCTCATCTCTAAAACAAGCAAGCATTATTCCAAAATCTCTGCCTCTTTGTTTTGCTGGGGATTTTATTAATCTATCTACATTTTCCAATAAAACAAATGGCGGTTTTTTTTCTTCTATAATTTCTCTAATTGACCACCACAATACCCCTTTCTTTCCTTCTAATCCTTTAGATGTTGCCAACGATGATGCTACAGAATAATCCTGACACGGAAATCCTCCCACTAACAATGAAAAATCTGGAATATTGCTTTTATTGACATCTTCAATATTTACATTAGTTGTATCTTGTCCATTTTTATCTAAACAAGTTCCAAAATGATATGTATAACAATCATGGGCATACTGAGTTGTTTTCTCTGCTGGTTCCCATTGATTAAACCACACTGTCTTCCATTTTTCTTC
>QAKE01000079.1 GCA_003343995.1 Bacillota bacterium | reverse complement strand
AGGACGTGTGCTTGTCGTGGCGGAGCGCGCAGCGCGACGCCACTTGTCTATGACAAGCACATGTCCTGTCGTCAAAAGAGGTGAAATTCACAGTATATTACTGATATGTTTTTGCAAAGCAGGAAAACTTCCTGAATTGGGATTGTCTGTCAAAAGGATTTGATAACGCAAGGCAATATAGAAGAATTTAAAAATATGTTTGACGGACTGATCGCGTAATACGATCGCAGAGGGGAAAAATGAAAACCATCTGTAAGTATATATTTTTTTGATAAAATTTAAAATAAATACCCGCCAAATTTCCTTTGTATTTTGGCGGGTATTATTGTGTTGCGACAAAAAAAGCGATGGTTGCAAATAAAGTGTTTTATTTGTTGATGATATTGTCAAATACTAAATTTCTTGCAAGTTCTATTGCGCCAAGTTTTGTTGCGTTTGTTCCTAATTTTGCTTTGACGATGCTCGTTTTTACATAAGGAAAGTTTTTTAGCGCCTGTATGATTTTATCAATGAATTTATCGCCGAATACAAGCAACGAGCCGTTTAATACGAAAGTTTCGCAGTCGAGAATATCGCAGATGTTTTTTACGGCGAGCGCGATATATGTCGCTACTTTATCGACGGTCCGCGTTACGTGCGGTTCGTCTTTTTTGTAAAGCTCTGCAACTTCCCTTAAGGAAAATTCGTCGGGCAAAGGAATATCCTCTTCGCTGTTATGCAGAAAGCTCAGCAGCGAACGTCTGTCGGCGTGATCGGCAAGGGTAGAAGTCGGGTTTTCGAAGTCGGTGATGTTGAACCCGATTTCGCCCGCAAGCCCGTGCGATCCGCAATACAGCTTTCCGTTGATGAGATATGACGCCGTGATGCCTTCGCCGATGTTCAGATAGCAACAGTTGATCTCTCTTCCGAGGTGAGAAAGACAGCCGTATTCCTGTTCCGCGATGATTGCGAAATGCAAGTCGTTTTTCAAGGTTACGGGACAGGTGAATATCTGCGAAAAATAAGTTTTCAGATTGATGGTTATATCGCTGAACGCATAGGAAAACACGGGCTGAGAAGAAGCCGTATCGAATTTTCCCAGCACGACGATGCTTATCGCCAGAAGCTGGAACCTTGAAAAACGCGGCTTTGCGATGATGGACTGCAAAATTTCCGCGCAGCGTAAGATGTCCGCGTCGCTTACCTTGTCGTTGATTTCGATCGAGGCGGAAAAGAGAATATTGTTTTTCAGATCGGAAATAAAAATCTCCTTATCGAAAAAGTCTACGCAAGCAATGATTCCGTAACGTTGGTTAAGCGTCAGCGTCATCGGCATTCTGCCCGAGGTGAAATGCTTGATCGGCGTGGTCTCGGTGAGAATGTTTTTTGCAATCAGATCGTCGATGATCTTTTTTGTGCCGCTTTGGGATAATTTTAAAATATTGGAAACTTCCGAGGCGGATAAGTCGTGTTTTTTGAAAAGTTCAAAAACGAGTTTTTGATTTTCTTTTCTCGCTAACGTCTGGTTTTTTCCCTGTACTGCGTTTTTCATAATGAATACCGGATTATAAATGTTTTTTCTTCGGAATTTATAAATTCCAACGTGTTGTTTTCGACGGCGTCGGCATGAAATCTGTTCTTATTTGCCTGATCGCGGGAAGCGCTGTTCCCGTTGATTTTAAGCGAAACGATGTTTTCGGGTGCGTAAATGCAAAGGCTGTTGTTTTCATTTAATATAAGAATACCATATTTTGCCGCTAAAATCAAGTCTGAAAGTTCATTTTTGGCTAATGTAACGTTTTCGTCGATTACGGTAGGTTTCGTGCCGTCGAATAATTTATCCGAAAGATGCTGCACGTATTCGGCAAGAGAATAAGCCGTTTTGTATTTTTCGTTGAGCGAGGACAGCGTTTCTTCCAGCAGCCAAAGATATTCGTAATCTTCAAAACCGTCGCGCACGGCTTCCAGACGGATAGAGGGAAGGGCGTTGTCTATGCCGTATTTCGCGCCCGCATAAACAAGGTATCCGTCGCCCGCAATATCGTAAAACGAATAAGCGTCGTTCCAGATATCTCGAATATGATATTGGTCGTCCTCCCGCATCTGTTTGGAAAGGTTGACCGTCCAGTAGAGCTGCCCTTCGATGTCGTATACTTTTTGCATCCAGCCGATCGTTCTTGCCGACGCGATATTATTGTTCATATGAAACGTAGGGTACGGATATTTGGGACCGACGCAGCCGTACCACCATATGCCTTCGCCGTAAGCGTTCCGGCGTTCGTAATATACGTTGCGCTGTTCCTCGGTGTCGAAGGAGCTGAAATACGGGCACCATGTCTGTGCCGCGCCCTCCAAACGCGGATCGTAATCGGCGGTCAAAACGTGTTGCATGGCGGACAGGGATTCTTTCACCTGTTGCTTTCCCGTCCACAGGCTTGCGTCCGCAAGCAGTTCGGCGCGGACCTTTTCCACGATTTTATTCACGCGTATAGCGAGCGGTATCGTGTTTTGGCTGAGCGGCTCGTCGATTTTGGGGATATATAAATATGCCTTTTTCAGCAAATCGATATCGTTTGTGGATTGTCTTATAAGTTCGAGCAGCGTTTCCTTGAATTTATATTCGCTGATGCCGTCTTCCGCTTCGATTTCTTTTACGGGAACGGAATAGCTGGCGATCTTCGGGTTGAGCGTGGCTTCCTTTGCGGCTTTAGCAACGGCTTTCGGGTCTTCGAGCTCGTTCCAGAGCAGGGGAAGCGCCGTAGTGGAAATTCTGTATTCCGCAAGCATATTTGTGTAATTTTGAAGCAAGGTTTTTACCTCGGCGTTGTTTGCGACTTTATGAACGTCGGGGTTGGCGTTTCCCCAAATGTCGCATAAATCGTCTATCCATAAGGCGAACGCCGTTCTAACGTGGTTTTCCTTCGGCAGGGCGAAATCGTAAACGGTCAGTTCCACGGGCACGCTGTGGCGTTTTCCGTCTAAAATCAGTTGAAATTCCGCTGTATACGCGCCGCTTTCCGCTGTTTCCGGAATTTTAAAAGTCAGCCAGATTGCGAACGTTTCGTTTGCGTCGGCGCGGTTTTCGCCCGCTTTTGCGGAAGCGTCAAAGGGGACGAGCGCGTCGGGATACCGATCCTTTTTCTGGGACGAATCGTAAGCGGTTTGCAAATCGAAGTAGTGCTGGCGGTAAACGGCGACGTTGGTTTTCGCTATTTTGTGCGTTCCGCAGGTCAGATCGTTCAGCGCAATTTCGATGTTTTCGATTTTTTCGGAACTGTTTATCAGAATTTGCGCGCCTTCGTATTCGCCTTTCGCTGCGGAAACCGTTACTTTTTTGTTTTTTCCGGAAGTTACGCTGCGGAGCACTTTGACCGCGTTCGTTTCCGTCCAGATATTCGTAGCGCCGTCGGTTGATAGGGGCGCGCATGCCGAAGTCAGGATCATAAGACTGCAAAGCAATGGAAATAACAGTTTTTTCATAGTCCGTCCTTTATTTTTGCGTGATGAAAATATTGCTTATATAAATCGTTTTCGGGGTGGATTCCATTCCGAAAATATCGAACGCGATATCGATCGCCGTTAATTTGTTTATTTCAAAATCTTCGTAAGATTTCAGTTTGATTTTCACTTGCGTAGCGCTGTTCGGCGCAAGAACGACGTCGTCGAGCGTTTTGGCTTTTTGCGCGGTGCGAAGTTTCGGTTTGATCACAAAGGCGTAGTCCTCGTCGTTGTATACGGTGAAAACGACGTCCTCCGCTTGCGTAAAATCCGTGATTCCGAGGTCGGTGAAGCGAATGTAATAAGTGTGATCGGGGCGCGCGTTCGCGTTTGGCGTGATCGTTGCCTTCAGCGCCGTTTGTGCCAGCGGATGATCCGTGCCGATTTCGTAAACGCAATCGTAAACGGTTTCGCCTGCGGGCTTCGAAGAGGAGATTTTATCCAAAGCGTCGTTCTTTTTAAAGTCCACGCACACGGAACTCGTACGGGGAACGAGCAAACGGAGTTCCGCGTTTTTAACCGTAAACGCCGCCGTATTTTTTTGAGAAAATTCGTAGGTATAAGAGGCTTTTCCGCCGGCGATTTTTAACGATTTTCCGTCTTCCGTGCCGATTACGGTATCGTTTTTGCCGTAAAAATCGATAACGGCGCTGTTTTTGGCGTAATCTGCTTGAATGTCCGCAAACACGCCCGCGGTATAATACGTTTCAAGTATGCTTGCCAAAATATGCCGCATCTGTTGAAATACCGCCGCGTCGCTGTTCGGAATCAATCCGTTGTAGAGCTGGCGGGATAAATCGTTCACGTAAGCGTAGAAATCGATGTTCGTACCGTATTTTTCATTGACTTCGCCGATGATCTGTTCCAGCAGCCAAAGGTATTCGTAATCTTCAAAGCCGTCCCGAATCGCCTGTAAGCGCAGCGTGGGGATAAAGGAGTCGATCCCGTACTTTGCGCCGGGATATATTAAAAAGCCGTCGCCCGCAGCGCCGGGGAAGGCGTACGGATCGTTCCAGACGTCTCTCGATTCGTAAACGCCTGCGGAGTAATTATGTTTGTAAAACACGCTTGCAGACCAGTAAAGGTTTCCCTCGATGTTCTTTTCCATCGATTGCCAACCCAAAATACGGTGTTCGCTTAAGGTTGCGTCGATGTGGTAAGACGGCATGGGCGCTTTCGGCTTGACTGCGGTGTACCACCACGCGCCCGTGCCTTGTTTTTGCTGTTCCTGCATTGCGTGGCGATAGGACGCGGAAGCGTAATACTCGGTTGTGGAACAGAAGGTGTCCACATACCCTTTCAGTCCGTTTTCCAGTTTTCCCGTAACGAGATGGGGGATATTGAGAACGGCTTCCCGCACCTCTTCTTTGCCGGCGAAAATATCCGAATCCGCCACTTCCCGTTTTGCCCGTGCGATGATATCGTCTATTTCTTTAACCAGATCGTATTTGTCGCCGCTCGGTTCGTCGATGAGATTTGCAACGTAAAAATACGCTTTGGCGACGAGGTTGTTTTCATTTGTGCTCGCCTGCGCAAGCGCTTTGATGTATTCCGCGGTCGAAGCGTAATTTATCGTCGTATGCGGTTCGGGAATAAATTCGCTTGTGGCGGTTTGCGTTTGCGTCGGGATCTGGAAGTTTGTGATTTTGTTCGACGACGCGTATTTTTGCGCGTCCGCCGCAAAGTCCGTCGCGCTGCCGGCGTTTTCCGTGGGGAAAATCATAGAGCTGATGCGGTATTCGGATAAATCATTATAATAGTTTTCCTTCAGTTGAAGCGTCAGCTCGTCGTGCAGTCCGTTATCGGCGTTGGAAAAACCCGCGTCGTTCACAAGCTGGTAATACCACAATCCGTAAGCGGTTTGCGCGTGGGTTTCTTCCGGCAGGGCGAAATCGAACACGGTAACGGAATAGGGGACGGAAACGGTTTTTTCGTCTAATTTTATTTCCGCGCTGCCGCTGTAAGTACCCGCTGCGGCGTCTCTCGGAACGTGTATTTCCACCCAAATGCCTTGATTTGCATTTTCTTTGATATTGTTTTCTTTATATTCTTTGGCTTTTTCAAAAGGCAAAAGCGCGTCGGGATAATACCCCGGCAGGTAAATGCTCGTCGGGACGGAAACGTTTACGTATTTCTCCCAATAAATGTTTATGTTTTCTTTCGGTATTTCCGCGCTGCCGTTTTTCGGCGCGGAAATTTCTATTCCGACGTTTGCTATGTCGTTATCGCCCGCGGAAACGATGATCTGAAAACTTTCGTATTCGTCTTTCGCCGCTTCGATGTGCGCGGAAGTCGCGTCGAGCCGGTATGTTTCGTCCTGCTTGATCTTTGTCAGCGAGTCCGCCGTCGCGACGGCGGCGGGCGAAGGCGTCGGATCGCTCGGTTTTTCGCAGGCGGAAAGCGAGAGTGCGGTCATAATCGCGCATAGCGTTAAAATAAATAGTTTTTTCACGGTAACCTCCATATATTTCACTTAGTTAAAAATATTTTAGCATATAATGCGGCGCGTGTCAATATGAAAAATTTTATTTTTTTATAATTTTTTTTAAAAATAGGTATTGACAAATGAATTTTTTGTGATATACTTACTGTATGAAAGCAAAAACTTTCATTTTTTTCGTCTAATAATTTCACTAAGTGAAAAATAATAGGAGGCGTAAATTGAAAAAATTTATAGCGATGTTACTTCTTGTTGTTCTTATCGTGCCTATGGCTGCCTGCAACAAAACGCAGGATGCCGAAGGCGTGGTAATGCTGAAAATGCTCGAAGCCGGTTACGGTACGCGATTTATGGACGAGTTGGTCAGCGAGTTCAAAAAAGTGGAACCGGATATCACCGTCGAGGTCGAACCCGTGGTCGCGTTGAACGCGGATTCGGTGGAAGGCGAGCTGACGAGCCGCGATAATCCGTGGGATTTATACTTAACGGGTCCGATGTATTGGCGGAAATTTATCAAAGCGGACGGAACGAGCGACGTCTTGTACGATATGACGGAATTTTTCGACGCCGAAGTTTATGGCGAAGACGTTTCGATCCGCGATAAAATGAATCCGGATTATATAATGCATACCGAGGAACAGGGCAGGAACTGGATCTTGAACTGGGCGGGGGGCAGCGGCGGTCTTGCCGTAAATATGACTGCGCTGGGAGACAGAGCCGTGCCGCGCACGACGAATGAATTTATCGAGACGATAAAGGATATCAGCGAGGAAGAAAAGGCGCAGCCCGATAAGCGGAAAAAGGTGTATCCCCTGATCTGGTCCGGACTTGCGTGGGATTATTGGCGCTACGTGCTGAACTGCTGGTGGGCGCAATACGACGGCGTGGACGCCTATAACCGTTTCTGGCCCTGTCTGAATGAGGACGGGGAGCTCTCGCCCTCCGTATTTTTGCAGGAAGGCATACTGAAAGGGCTGGAAGTTTTGGAAGAGATATTATATTACGAATATTCTTATCCCGGTTCGCTCGCCCTCGCGCATACCGATGCGCAAGCGCAGCTTATGTTGAACAAAGCGGTGTTTACCGTGACGGGCGACTGGATAGAAAGCGAAATGAAAAACTATAAAAACGACACGATCCGTATGATGAAGCCGCCCGTCAACAGTGCGCTCGGCGAAAAACTCGGCATCAGCGAGGCGCAGCTTATTGCGGCGGTGGACGCGGTAGACGCGGGAGAAACGTCGGCGGCAGGACTTACCGACGAACAGTTCCTCGCCGTAAAAGAAGCGCGCAGTCTTTATTTCAGCATCGGCACGACGCACAGTATTCTGATTCCCAAAAGCAGCAACGTTATTCCGCAGGCGCAACGCTTTTTGCAGTTTATGCTCAGCGAAAAGGGCATAGAGATCATATATAAATATGCTGGTACGTTATTGCCGTTCGATAATACAATCGATACGGAATCGGATTATTTTAAGAGTCTTACGCCGTATAAACAGCACAAATTCAATCTGGAAAAAGATATAAAATACATTTATTTCGACTATACTTCGCCGCTCAGGTGGAAAGCCGGCTTGCAGCAGTTTTACGGACCGTCCAATCAGCCCGAACTGTTGTTTGCGCAGCAGGCGGAAAGCCAGCGTAAGTCCGCTTACGACGTATGGATGGACGAATATGAAACGGTAAACGGCGCTTGGGGCAGTTATCTGAGCGCGGCAGGTCTTGCGTAAAAACAAGGAGAAATTTTATGAAAAAAAGCTGGATTCGTACGATTGCCGTCTGCGCGGCAATGGTTACCGCCGTTTCGTTCGGCGGCTGCAAGAAAGAAAAAGAGGACGACGGCCCGAAAATAAAGATCGAGCTCGATTATATGGGATTTACGCCTAACGTCTATGCCGACGCGAGCGTGACGCTTCCGCAAGGCTTTATTGAAGACGACGAGGAAAAGACCGCCCAGATCGGGGTTTCGGTAAAATCTCCGTCCGGCGAAACGCTGGAAATTCTGGACGGGGCGGTCGTTCCCGAGGAAAAGGGCATGTACGATATCGTATACACGCTTGGCGAATTGACGAAGACGGAACATTTCTACGTTCTGGAAGAAGGCGTCATCGACGGTGCGGAATACGAGGGGCAGGAAAATTTCTGGAGCAGCGCCGATTCCGACGGCACCTGCGAATTGGAACGCAATACCGACGCCGCTTATGTGGTCGAGGGGAACGCTTCCTATAAAGTGCTGGTGGACGGTAAAAACAGCGGCGGTTTCCCCGGTATTATCCTTCGCGCGCAGAATATGGCGGGCGTAACGTCGGATTACGGTGTTTATACCTGCAATTTCGCCGATTACGACGAAATTCGCTTTGCGTTTTATAACGATAGCGACAGCGTACAGCAGCTGGGGCTGAAATTTTATTCGGACGACGGCATCGTGCAGGCGGTAGACTCTATGGTAAATGCGTACGGCGTGCAAGCCAAGGAATGGATATACGTGAGCGTTTCCATGGCGGCGTTCAGAGCGTACAGCGATACGTTTTCCGTGGAAAACATCACCAGCATGAAAATCTTTATTAAAAATCAGACCAATGATTTCAAGAAGTTTTATTTCGATGATTTCAGACTCGTAAACTATAACGATCCCGAAACCGATTATCCCGCTTTGAAAAAGGACGAAACGGTAACTTTCGATTGTTTCGATTTGACTACGCAGGCATATCAGTCTAAAACGGCGAACGTAACGGAAGCGCTGATTACGGGTTTTGAAAACAAATCCGACGCTATAAAGATCGAATCTTACAGAAACGGTCTTTCCAGATACGTTTCTTACGAGAATCTGGAGGAAGACGCAAGGCGCACCGACAGCGGCGCGGGGCTGATGTACTTCAAATCGGGCGGCGACGTTTGGAATATGACCTTTGAAACGATGAGAAAGCCCAACAGAAAGCTTTCGATGCTGCTCTTTACCGATCCCGATTTTTCCAAATACGATTATATCGCGGTAGACGTTTACAATCCTTCCGATGTTTCGGGCGTATTTTCGATGGGTTTGGCGAGCGAAACCGCGGGGTACATTTCGTATTGGGAACAGGCGACCGTGGCGGCGAAGTCTTGGGGAACGATATATTTAAAAATCGGCAACGCCGCGGACTCGGGAACGGATACCAACCTTACGGGCGTGGATATCGAAAACATTATGGAACTCAATATCGGCACGAATCCCGCCATTATTACGGAAGGTTTTTATATCGATAATCTGAGATTTATGAACGAAGTCAAGGGGAATTAAATATCATCGATGGACGAGCTTAAAAAAACAAAAATGATACGGACGGTAAAAAAGCAGGTGTTCATTTGGGGAATGCTTTCCATCGCGCTTGCAAACTTTTTAGTGTTCTGGCTTTATGTGAATTTCAATTCCATTATTATGGCGTTTCAGAAGACGAATCTGGACGGCAGTATCGTTTTTACATTCGATAATTTCATAAGAATGTTCAAGGAATTCGGAAACAAGTATTCCACGCTGAACAACGCGATTTACAATTCCGTGATTTATTATCTCGCGGGTATTTTAATCACGTTTCCGCTTTCGCTGCTCTTTTCGTATTTTTTGTATAAAAAGGTTCTGGCGGCAAGCTTTTTCAGGGTGATCTTCTTTCTCCCTTCGATCATTTCTTCGGTGGTGCTGATCACGCTTTTCAAATACATCATTGCGCCCGACGGTCCGATGAACGTGATCATGAGCGCGATTTTCGGCGTCGATTATGTTTATCCCGTGTTTTTGGGCGATCCGAGATACGCGATCTGGACGATCATTCTATACGGGATATGGACGGGGTTCGGCATCAACATCGTTATGTTTACGGGGGCGATGTATCGCGTGCCCGAAGACATCATCGAATACGACATATTGGAAGGCGTGGGACTTTTCAGGGAGCTGCTATCGGTTATAACGCCTATGATATGGCCCACGATTTCCACATTGGTGGTTTTTGCGACTGCGGGCATATTTACCAATCAAGGTCCGATTTTGCTGTTTACGAACGGCAATTTCAAAACGCAGACCATTGCGTTTTTCATATTCGCGCAGGTAAAATACGGTGCGGCGTACGAATATCCCTCTGCAATCGGATTTTTCTTTACGCTGATCGGCGTTCCCGTTGTGCTCGGCGTGAAAAAATTGCTTGAAAAAGTTTGCGAAGACGTAACGTATTGAGGAGGCGGAGATGAACGTTAATAAAATAAAACGCCGTAAAAGTGAAAAAATAACGCTGTGGTGCGTCTTTGCGCTGTTTGTCATTTACGCGCTGACGCTTATCTATCCGTTTTTCTGGGCGTTTATGAACAGCTTGAAAGACAGCGTGGAATACTTCGATCTGGGTTCGTTCGGTTGGCCTACGAAAATGATGTGGTCGAATTACGCCGCCGCCTTCCGCGACATCAAAATCGGGAAAACGAATCTTTTCGGCATGTTCGGAAATTCCATCGTATATTCTTTGGGCGGAACGCTGATTTCCGTTATGGTTTCCGCCATGACCGCGTATGTGTTGGTTTATTTTCAATTTCGGCTGAGAGGCATGATTTACGGCATAGCGCTTTTCATTATGATCATTCCCGTCGTAGGCAGTCTTCCCGCTTCCTTTCGCTTGATTTCCAATCTCGGGTTAAGGGATAATCTTTTCGGGATTATGGTGCTGTACACGGCAGGGTTCGGTTTTAATTTCTTTATGCTTTACGGGTTTTTCAAAAGCGTTTCGTGGAGCTACGCCGAGGCGGCGTATATCGACGGCGCGGGGGATTTTAAGGTGTTTATCCGCATTATGCTGCCGCAGGCACGGGCTGCGATGTTTGCTGTCGGCGTAGTGCAGTTTATCGGTATATGGAACGATTATCTTACGCCGTTTCTGTATCTTGAAAAAGTACCAACGCTTTCGCTCGGACTGTATAAATTCAGAGAACTTATGGTTCAGCAGGGCGGTAATTATCCCGTTTATCTTGCGGCGGTGATCCTCGCAACCATTCCCGTTATCGTAATATTTGCGGTTTTCCAGAAAACAATCATGGAAAATACGGTGGCGGGCGGTTTAAAAGGATAAAAATATATGATTTTTCAGGAGGAGAAAAATGAAGAAAATTGTTTTTGTCGCGATTGCCTGTTTGCTGGCGTTTGCGGCGGCATTGTCTGCTTGCGGCGGTAAGCCGCAGGAAGGGGAACAGGAAAATTACATAAAATCTTTCGAAGTTCCCGCGGAAGCGATTACCTGTACGGTCGGCGAAACGGTCGTCGTGCCGGAAGTAAAAGCGATAACCAAAAACGACGAGGAAATTTCGGCGGAAATTTCCGTAAAAGACCCTGCGGGAAATGCGGTTGCTCTGGATTCGAGAAGGTTTTCCGCAGAGGTTGAAGGCACGTATGTGATTACATACAAAATCGTTTATCTGGAAAATCAGGAAAATCGGGAAGAAAGCAAAACAAGAAACGTTGTCGTTTCGCCCAAACCCGCTCCCGTTCTTACGTTGCTCAACGATTTTGAGAGCGAAAGCGACATTCTGATCGATCCCGAAGGCGATTCCGTAATCTGGACGGCGGACAACGCGCAGAAAGCGGAAGATTGCACGCTGAATACCGATCCGCAGTTTGTTTTTAACGGCGATAAGAGCTTAAAAATCGAAATGTCGGCTCAATCCGCCAACTATTGGCCGGGGGTAAAGTTTTTAAGATCGAATTCCGCCGAAACGAACGACTTTTCCGAATATTACAGCGCGAGCATGATGATATATAACGAAAGCGAGCAGAAAATTTGGCTGTACGTCGGAAATCCGGGTAAGTCCGTGGGGCTGGAACCGAACGTCTGGACGAAGGCGGAAATACTCGTTTCCGAAATGGCGGCGAACGGTATTATCGCGGACAATCTGCTCAATGCCGCGGGCAACTTCTATTTTTGGTTTACGTTTGAAAGCGGGTTCAAGCCGGTCAATCTGTACGTGGACGCGCTGTATGTGCAGCCCGACGATGGGGAAATCGTTTACGATACCCCTAAGGATTTCGTAACGGTCAATTCGTTTGAAACCGCGCCCGACGCCATAAAAACGCAGGGCGAAACATACGCGATAACGGCGCCCGTTTACGAGCTTTCTGCGGGCACGGGCGAAATTTCTTACCGCGTGTACGCGCCGGACGGAACGGAAATAAAGAAAACGGACGATCAGCCGTTTGCGGCGGGCGATGAAATAACCCTTGCCGAAACGGGCGTTTACAAAGTCGAGTACACGCTTACCTTCGATAACGGCAGAACGCGGGTAAAGAGCACCGACGTCACGGTGAGAGCCGCGGTGACGGAGCCGAAAGATGACGTTTTGTATGCGGATTTCGACGAGGGACTCGTTCCGGACCTCGCCGGCATGGGCGCGATTTGGTCGACGGAAGGCTCGACGGTTACGCTTAACACGAACGCCGAATTTGCAAAAGACGGCGGCAGCATTAAATTCGAATATACCGTCGCGGAGAATCAATGGCCGAGCTTCCGTTTTTCCGGTGAAAAATTCCCCGCTTTGAGCAGCGATTTCATGACGGGGCTGAAAAAGATCACGATGGAGATTTATAACGCCGGCGATAGCGACGTCGTTATTAAGTTTAAGGACGTTGCCGTAACGCTGCAAAGCGGCTGGAATTCCGTTGCCATCGAAGAAGCGCGGCTTGCCGACGCGGGGATAAACAAGGATTTCCATTTCTTTATTACGAGCAGCGAGTATACCGTCGGTGAAAAGATCGAATTGTACGTCGATAACGTTTGGCTGAGATTCAATTAAAAAAAAGGAAGTAGAAAAATGAAGAGGGTTGCGTCGATGTTTTTAGGCGCGTTGACGTTATTCGTTTTTACCGCTGCATCGGTCGGATGCAGCGGTAAAACACCCGCTCCGGAAGAAAAAACGGATGCGGAAACAACGTACGTCGTAATGTTTGATAACGCGGGGGGGTCGCCCATTCAATGCCAGTATGTATCGGCGGGTGAAAAGGCGGAGCGTCCGCCCGATCCCAAAAAGGCGAGCACTGCGACGGAAGATTATATGTTTACGGGGTGGTTTTACGAAGATCGGGAATGGGATTTCGAAACGGACGCCGTGACGTGTGATATCACGCTTGTGGCGCGGTATTATGTAGATTCGTCTACCATCAATTTTTAATTTTAGAAAAGGGGTATTTGAAAATGAATGACCACGAAAAAAAGGGAAAAATTTATCGGTCGCCGAAGGCGGAAATAACGCAATTTAACCGTTGCGTGCTGTTGACGTCTCCCGAAGCGTACGATAACGATGTCGAAACGAAAGATTGGACCTTGCGTTTGATCGACGGTTCGAGTTTTTTGGATTGATTCTGCGTCGGATAAGGAGAGGGGTATGAAAAAGACATTAAGAAGAAGTTGGATATGTGCGTTGCTGGCGGTAATTGCGTTATCGGCGGCGGTTTTATGCATCGGGCTGCAGTCCGTGCCGACGGAGGCGGCTGCGTCGGAAAGCGTGTTTGCAATGGAAACGGGCGCTTCCGTCAAGCTGAAAACGGACGGTTTGCGTTTTAAAGTAAAAATGAGCGCGGATATCTATGCCGGCGTGGTGACGAACGACGCGGAGGATACGGTAAAACTATCGTTTTATATCGCTCCGTATTCGTATTTCGAAACGGCGGAATTCGACGCGGCGAAGCTGCAGGATAAAGTGGTGGCGGAAGCGGACGAAGATAAAATATATCGGGAAGGCGAATATTATTACGCCAACGCATGTATAACGAATCTCGGCAGCTATTCGCAGCAGCAATATTCATTTGTGGGCGTGGCGGTCATTTCGGAAAACGGCGCGGCGACGAAATACGCGGCGTTGGACGCCGACGTTGCCGCAAATCATGCGAGAACGCTGTACGAAGTGGTCAATGCCGCGGTATTGTATAGCGAAGCCGATTACAGTACTGCAATCTTTGCGGAAACGTCCCCGTACAAGTGGTACGGAACGGCGGAGTATCCCGTTGCGATAAACGATATCGCGGATTACGATAATCTCATCCGAAAAGTAAACGGCGGGGAAACTTTTGCGGGAAAGGTTGTGGCAAAAGACAAAGGGGTAGACGTTTCGCAGGCGACGGAAACGCTTGGCGAGGGCAAAACGCTTCCCGAAATCGGCGTTTTGCCCGAACAGGGACCCGTTCTTACGTTGCTCAACGATTTTGAAAGCGAAAGCGACATTCTGATCGATCCCGAAGGCAATTCCGTTATCTGGACGGCGGACAACGCGCAGAAAGCGGAAGATTACACGCTGAATACCGATCCGCAGTTTGTCTATAACGGCAAAAGCAGTTTGAAAATCGCAATGTCGGCTCGATCCGCCAACTATTGGCCGGGGGTTAAATTTTTCAGATCGAATTCCGCCGAAACGAACGACTTTTCCGAATATTACAGCGCGAGCATGATGATATATAACGAAAGCGAGCAGAAAATTTGGCTGTACGTCGGAACCAATCCGGGTAAGTCCGTGGGGCTGGAACCGAACGTCTGGACGAAGGTGGAAATACTCGTTTCCGAAATGGCGGCAAACGGTATTGCCGCGGATAATCTGCTCAATGCCGCGGGCAACTTCTATTTTTGGTTTACGTTTGAAAGCGGGTTCAAGCCGGTCAATCTGTACGTGGACGCGCTGTATGTGCAGCCCGACGATGGGGAAATCGTTTACGATACTCCTAAGGATTTCGTAACGGTCAATTCGTTTGAAATTGCGCCCGACGCCATTAAAACGCAGGGCGAAACATACGCGATAACGGCGCCCGTTTACGAGCTTTCTGCGGGCACGGGCGAGATTTCTTACCGCGTGTACGCGCCGGACGGAACGGAAATAAAGAAAACGGACGATCAGCCGTTTGCGGCGGGCGATGAAATAGCTCTTGCCGAAACGGGCGTTTACAAAGTCGAATACACGCTTACCTTCGATAACGGCAGAACGCGGGTAAAAAGCACCGATATTACGGTGAAAGCCGCGGTTGTGGAGCCGAAAGATGACGTTTTATATGCGGATTTCGACGATGGGCTCGTTCCGGATCTCGCCGATATGGGCGCGGTATGGGCGAACTATAAAGCAACGATGACGCATAATACGAAGGCCGAATTTGCAAAAGACGGCGGCAGCGTAAAATTCGGATATACCGTTGGTGCTGTTACGGAATGGCCGAGCTTCCGTTTTTCCGGCGGAAAATTCCCCGCTTTGAGCAGCGATTTTATGACGGGGCTGAAAAAGATCACGATGGAAATTTATAACGCCGGCAGTAGCAACGTCGTTATTAAGTTTAAGGACGTTGCCGTAACGCTGCAAAGCGGCTGGAATTCCGTTGCCATCGAAGAAGCGCGGCTTGCCGACGCGGGCATAGACGGGAATTTCCATTTCTTTATTACGAGCAGCGAGTATACCGTCGGTGAAAAGATCGAGTTGTACGTCGATAACGTTTGGCTGAGATTTAATTAAAGGAAAAAGTATCGAAATGTCGATTTTGGATAGGAATGTAAAAAAAGGCGATCACACGACTTTTAAAAAGGGCTTGAAAATCACGGGCGATCTCGGAATATGGACGGAGTATTTTAAGAACATACCGTTTTCTTCCCGAGGAATCGAAGAGATTCGGTTTCATCTTGCCGAAAAAGAGGAAATGCGCAGCCTGATTGAAAAGGAATTCGGAAAATCGACGATCAAAGAGGAAGGGTATTTTACTCAAATCAGCGAAAAACGCGCAGACGTTTACGCGCTGCGTCCTATCGGGTTGATTTATGCCGTGGAAAATATGAAATCGCATATCGAAAACGGCAAAATATTCTGCGGCGCCGTCTATAATTATCCCGATAAGGATTTTCGCGCGCTGAAATTGTTTTTGCCCGCGCGGGACAACATAGCGTATTTTTACGAGCTGATCGATTATTGTCTGGCGTACGGGCTCAATGCCGTGGTGTTGGAAGTCGGGGGCGCGATGCAATATAAATCGCACCCCGAAATCAACGAAGGCTGGCTGGAATACTGTAAAAAATTCAAGGATTATCCGGGGCAGAGCGTGGAATATCAATACAGTACGGATATTCCCAAAAACAGTATACATTGGGAAAACGGCGGCGGAGGCGTTCTCACGCAGGACGAAGTCGGAAGGCTTGTCGGATATTGCAAGGAAAGGGGTATGCGGGTCATTCCCGAGCAACCCACGCTGAGTCATTGCGATTATATGCTTTATAATCATAAAGAGTTTGCGGAAAGAAAGGATGATCCCACGCCCGACGCGTATTGCCCGAAAAATGAAGGCGTTTTGCAATTAAGCATCGATTTGCTGGAAGAAATCATACGGGTTTTCGATCCGGATACCGTGCATATCGGGCACGACGAACTCTATACCGTGGGCATATGCGAACGGTGCGGAAAGGAAGATCCCGCAAAACTTTTTGCCGACGATGTGAACTTTTACAATCGCTTTTTGAAAAGTAAGCATATAAAAACGATGATCTGGAGCGATAAACTCCTGAACGCGCAAGGAAAAGCGGGGCATCGGTGGGGCGGCGCGGAACAAAGCCACGAAAGGAAAGACGGAACAATCAAGTGCCGTGTTCCCGCAACGCATCGCTGTTACGATCTGATCGATCAAGACGTTCTGATCATGCATTGGTATTGGATGATCGACCGCGGTTTCGACGAATATCTTTTGAAGAAGTTTGACGTCTGTTACGGTAATTTCAAGGGCGTCGAAATGTTGGATGCGGATCGCAGACTCAAGCTGAACACCTATGGCTTTTGTATTTCCAACTGGGCGGAATGTAAAGACGAACTTCTGCAACGAAACGGCGTGCTGTTTCATATCGCCTATAACGGTATGATGGTATGGAACGGTGATTTTTCCGCAGAGGATTATCGCGGCAATGTTTTAAAAGTATCTTCCGATATGGTTCGTTATCGAGACGGAAAATCGGAAGCTGCGGCGTTTGTCCTGTTTACCCACAATACGGAAACCTTTAAGTTCCATGAAGAGTTCGTAGACGGGGTTTTTCCCGTCAAAGCGGAAGATTTTATCGGAAAATACGAGTTGATTTTTGAAAGCGGAAAAAAGATAGACGTACCTATCTATTATGGGTATAATATCGGTTATTTCAAAAACGAACTGAAAGCGGAAATCAGCGAAATATACGATGCGTATACGTTTGACGGACAGCTGTTTGAAACGACTTTCCGATGTGAATATGTTATTTACGGAGAAGAAATGTTTTACCGTTATAAAGTGCCGCTGGCGGCTCGTGAACGGATATTATCTTGGAAATTTGTTTCAAACGGAAAGTTTAAGGTGAATATAAAGTCGGTAGAGGTAATTCAGTCGGATTAAGCCAAAAACAATAAAATCATAAACGTGTGCTCGTTGTTTGGAGCTTGCTTGATAATTTTGAATGGGAATTCGGATGTAAAGCAAGCCTATTTTTGATATAAAGAAAAACCACGCGATAGTCGCGTGGCGCGTAAAAAGTTTACCGATGAGTATTGAAATAAAAACGCCGATACTTGAGCAGTCAATACACATTAATAAAGACGATTATTTTTTGCTGACGGATATTGCCAGATATAAAAATCCATCGGCACCTGCCGACGTGGGCAAGAGTTGGCTCAGACGTAAAGACGCGAAAGAGTTTATCAAATTATGGGAACGATAGATCAGGCTGCGTTTGTTTATATTAACGAAGCCAACGTTCTCAAATAGCTTTCAGAGAAACTCTAATTATTACTGATGGTCTAAAAGATTGCGCGTATAATATGAGGTTTTTTAAAAATTGGAACCCTGATGAAAAACGCAGGGTTCGTATTTTTCCGCATTTAACTTCATTATCAATCAAAACTGTCCATAAAAATGCATCACAGTGTTGATTCGTACTATGCGTAAAGTTTGTTTCGCGACATTCGGGGTTTGTATTTTTCGTGCGTCAACTCCGGTTGGCGCATTTTTTTAAAATTTATAAGCGAGGTATTTATTATGTGGCACCATATTAGTCGTTGTCCTTATTGTGCTTCTGAACTAGAACGCGGAGTAGGACGTAGTCTTCGTTTTCCAGCTGTTCATATTCCGTTTTTTCGTTGCGGAATATGCGGAAAACTGATAAAAACAGGGGCACAAGAATATTTGACAATGCCCGTTGAAGAGCGAATAAAACTTAGATACGGACCAATATCGCGTGAACTCATAGAAGAATCCTTGGATAGAACTAATAATCAGGAATACTTGTTTTTTTTGAATAGAATCGGATTTGAAATTTATCCAGCAGTGGATAAAGATAGCGCCAGATTTAGAGATGTAGATTTTGAGAAATATACAGATGCGCATTCATCGGATCAAGCAAATCAGATATTAGATGCTATCGGAGTTTTATTAGGTGAAGATAAGATTGACATAGAAACAGGTGGATTTAAGGAGGAAATTTTTAAAGAGAATAAACGAGAATATAATATCAAGCAGAATATAACATTTAGGAGTTCATTGATTGGTTTAATTGTCGGAATACCGTTAGTATTTTTATTTGGAGCAATAGATCCGAATAGTTATCTTTTTTTGATAGGGATTGGAATCGGGCTTTTGGCGGGACTTTTAACGGAGTGGGGGATGAATAAATACTATGATAACAAGCGTAGTGCAATTTTTGCAGATAAAAATAAATACAATCCTTTGAAGGAAACTGCAAATAAGCTAAACAATAATGAAAAAAATGAAGATAATTATCGGATAAATAAAGAGACGAAAAACGAATCAAGTAAAAATTATGAAAGTATACAAGAGAGATTTAAAGAAATTAATAATGATACACATAATAGTGATAAGGAGCTAACTATTGAAAAGTCAAGCAAAAAATCGAAGAAAGATTAAGAAATTTTCGTGATAGAAAAACGGCACGCCAAAACAGCGGACGGAAGTCCGCTTAGAGAAAAGTTGGAAGTTAAGCAACAGGTTCTACGTAAGGCTGGTTGCGGGAAAGAACGGCAAAGATAATACGCACGAGTTTTTTCATACCGTGGGACATAGCAACGTAGTAATGCTTCCCTTGCGCCCGTTTGCGATCAATGTACGAGCGGAAAGAAAGACAATTAACGTAAGCCATATCGGCGGCGCAAAAAAGCGCACGGCGAAGGTAACGGGAACCGTGTTTCACCATAGGTGTTTGAGTGGCGGTGTATTTGCCGGATTGGTAAGTAGACGGTTCGCAACCTGCAAAAGCAAGGAGTTTATCGGGTGAGACGAAAGATTTAATATCGCCTATTTCTCCGAGAATAGTAGCGCCCAACAAGTTGCCGATACCGGGAATGGAAGTTATGGGCGAGTTAAGGGAAAGCATAACGGAATCTATTTCTTTTTCAATCTCGGACATTTGGGAAGAAATGAACCGAATACGTTGTACAGTTTGTTTTAACTCAAAGGCGTCGCCGAAGTTGTAAGAAGCAATAGAGCTTTGGGCGAGTTGTTTAAGAGTCTCAGCCTTAGAACGTTTAAATCTTCCGTGAGAGAGATCGGATAAGAGTTTGGTAAGTTTCAGTATGTTGCATTCAGCAATGTCCTTAGCGGAAGGAAGAACGGAAATCAGATTGAGAGAAGTATTCCCGTAGATATTGCTGAAAAAGCCGTGAAGTTCGGGAAACAAAACGTGTAAAAGCCTACGGAAACGGTTTTTGAGGGGTTGAGCTTCGGAAAACAAACGAAACCGTGCGCGAGTGAGTGACTTTAAGACGGAAATATGGTAAGATGGATTACGGTAGGGTGAGAAGCCTTCCGTCATTGTAAGTCTTGCTATGTAACGCGAGTCGTTTAAATCCGTTTTAGTTCTCCTGAGAGAAGAAGCAGAGCGAAGCTTGGAAACGGACAG
>QAKE01000047.1 GCA_003343995.1 Bacillota bacterium | reverse complement strand
TGGCTGATCCGCAAGGGGCAGTTTGCAAAAGCCGAACCTTATTTGCGTCGTGCTGTCAAGACACTGACGGAAAAGAACCCGAACCCGTATGACGGAGAGCCTTTGTATAATCTCGGATTGTCGCTTAAATACCAGGGCAAGACGGATGAAGCCTACGACTGTTTCTATAAAGCCTGTTGGAATGCGGCTTGGCAGGATGCCGGATATTATTCGTTGGCCCAGTTGTCCGCTTCGAAAGGCAATTGGGAGGAGGCTTTGTATGAAATCGATAAATCCCTGCTTCGCAACTGGCATAATTTGCGCGGCCGCCATTTGAAGGCTGTCGTTCTCCGCCATCTCGGACGTGTGGACGAGGCGTTGGCTTTGATCCGGGAATCCCTCGTGATCGACCGCTTCAACTTCGGCTGTAGTTTTGAAGAGTATCTGTTGACGGGCGAGAAGGCTGTTCTGGATGACTTGCTCGTACGGATGCGTTCGGAAGGGCATAACTACGAGGAATTATCGCTCGACTATGCCTCTGCCGGCTGCTGGGAAGAGGCTCTGAAAGTGGTTGAGGTGGCTTTCGAAGTCGTTGTCTCGGAACGCACATTGCTGTATTATTATAAAAGTTGGTTTTTATTATCCTTAGATCGTCTGAAAGAGGCCGAAATGGCGATCTGCGTTGCCGAGCATCAACCGGCTGACTGTTGTTTCCCGAATACCCTTGAAGCGATCATGGCTTTACAGGCGGTGATCCGGTTTGCGGATGTTGCACCCAAAGCCCATTACTATTTGGGTAACCTGTGGTACGACAAACGACAGTATCCTGAAGCTGTAGCCGAATGGGAGAAGTCGGTCGAACAGGACGATACGTTTCCGACAGTTCTTCGTAACTTGTCACTGGCCTATTTCAACAAACTGAATAAACAGCAGGAAGCAGTGGTTCTGCTCGAAAGGGCGTTTAAGCTGGATATACGGGATGCCCGCATCCTGATGGAGCTCGACCAATTGTATAAGCGCCTGAACCGTTCCCATGCCGATCGTTTGGACTTGTTAGACAAGTTAAAAGATGTGGCTTTCTCCCGTGATGACCTTTATTTGGAATATGTCACCTTATTGAACCAGCTAGGACGCTACGAGGAGGCGATCCGCATGATCGATGCCCACCGTTTCCATCCCTGGGAAGGAGGAGAAGGGAAAGTCCCAGCACAGTATCAGTTGGCACGTGTCGAGTTGGTAAAAGCCTGCCTGAAAGCCGGAGAGAATCAAAAAGCATTGGACTTGATCGAAGAATGTTTCATCTATCCTCATAACTTAGGCGAGGGGAAACTCTATGGCGCCCAGGAGAACGATTTCAATTACTACAAAGGTTGTGCCTTGCAAGCATTGGGACGTGAAGCCGAGGCCCGCGAACTGTTCCTGGCCGCCAGCATCGGGAATAGCCAGCCGGCAGCCGCCATGTACTACAATGATCAGAAACCGGATAAGATCTTCTATCAGGGATTGGCTCTCCGTAAGTTAGGACGTGAAGATGAAGCCCGCGGCCGCTTTAACCGGCTGATCGACTTTGGTGAAAAACATTTGTTCGACACTTTCAAGATGGACTATTTTGCCGTTTCGCTTCCTGATCTCCAGATTTGGGAAGACGACATGGACAAGAAGAACCGCATCCATTGTAACTATCTGATGGGGTTGGGGCATCTCGGACTCGGCGACCTCGACAGGGCAGAACGCTATTTCTGTATCGCCGCCGGAATGGATAACAACCACCAGGGAGTACAGATACATTTGAAAATGGTCGGAAACCTTATATAGTGTAATGGACGGACTGATAAATGAATTACTTAAACTGATAGGATTATGAAGCAGGTAAACATCTTTTTATTGGGGGCCTTGATGAGCCTGGTATTCTTTCTGTCCTGCAAGGAGACTTCTTCCGAACTGTCTCTGGCAGGTGAGTGGCAATTTGCTTTGGATCCGGCTGATGCTGGAATAGGGCAGGAGTGGCAGAAGAAAGGCTTGGCAGATGTTGTCCGTCTGCCGGGGTCATTACAAGAGCAGGGGAAAGGCGATGATGTCAGCCTGGATACCCGGTGGACCGGACAGGTTGTCGATAGCTCCTGGTATAATGCTCCCGAATATGCCAAATACCGGCAGCCGGGTAATATCAAAGTGCCTTTTTGGCTGAATCCGGACAAGCATTATGTCGGTGTAGCCTGGTATCAGAAGAAGGTGAATGTTCCTTCCGGTTGGGAGAACCGACCGGTAGTGCTCAGTCTTGAACGGACGCATTGGGCGACCACTCTCTTTTTGGACGGCAGGAAGGTCGGGGAGCAGAACTCCTTACAGACTCCTCACCGCTATCTCCTTGAAGGGTTGGATGCCGGTGAGCATACTCTTACGCTGCGTGTGGACAACCGCCTCTATGCTGACGTGGGGATAAATGCGCACAGTGTCTCCGACCATACGCAAAGCAACTGGAACGGCATTATAGGCGATATGAAACTATCGGCAAAACCTTCTCTGTATATCGGATCTGTACGGATCTATCCGGATATAAAGAAGAAACAAGCGTTGGTAAAGGTACAACTGAAAGGAAATACCGGGAAAGGAACTACTACGGTCGTTATGCAGGCAGAAACATTGGAAGGTAAAACCGTCGGTAATCCAGTCCGTTTCGCTGTAGAGGCGGGAGAGGGGGCGCCCGCTCATGCAGAGGCTACCGTTGATCTGGGAGAAGAAGCCCGGCTTTGGTCGGAACATAGTCCGAATGTTTATAAAATGAAAGTCTCCCTGGAATCCCCGGATGGCATCGATGAGGCAAGCTACAATTTTGGTTTCCGTGAGTTCAAGGCAAACGGTACGCGTTTCGAGATTAACGGGCAGCCTGTTTTCTTACGTGGTACGCTCGAATGCTGCATATTTCCACTGACAGGGTATCCCGCCATGCAAAATGATTATTGGGCGAAGATCTACCGTACCTGCAAGGAATACGGCTTGAATCATGTCCGTTTCCATTCCTGGTGTCCTCCGGAAGCCGCTTTCCATGTGGCTGACAGTATGGGAATCTACCTGCAAGTGGAATGCGGTGGATGGGCGGAAGTCGGTAGCGGCAAACCGCAGGATCAGTGGTTGAAGGAAGAAAGTGACCGCATCCTTGAAGAATACGGCAATCATCCTTCTTTCTGCATGATGGTCTATGGCAATGAACCCGGTGGGGCGGACCAAGTGCGCTATCTTTCCGGCCTGGTCGATCATTGGAAGAAGAAAGATCCCCGTCGTGTATATTCAAGTGCCGCCGGATGGCCTTATGTGGAGAATGCCGATTATTGGAACACCCCTGATCCGCGCATACAGGCTTGGGGCGCAGGCATCAACAGTATTATCAACCGCGAGGCTCCCCGGACGGATTACGATTTTGCCGGTAAGATCCGGTCGAATATGCCGACTGTCAGCCATGAAATCGGGCAGTGGTGTGTCTACCCCAACTTTAAGGAAATAGAGAAATATACTGGTGTACTGAAAGCCAAAAATTTAGAAATATTCAAAGAGACTTTAGCTGGGAAAGGCATGGAAGATATGGGAGAGAAATTCCTTTATGCATCCGGTCGTCTGCAGACCCTCTGTTATAAGGCGGATATCGAAGCGGCTCTCCGTACACAGGGTTTTGCCGGTTTTCAACTGCTTGACCTGCACGATTTTCCCGGACAGGGGACGGCCTTGGTAGGTGTGCTCGATCCTTTCTGGGACGAGAAAGGGTATGTGACGGGTGAGGAATACCGTACGTTCTGCAACAGTACTGTTCCGCTGGCTCGCTTCCCGAAGATGGTCTGGTTGAATAATGAAAAACTGGAAGTTCCGCTGGAAATAGCCCACTTCGGCGAGAAGCCGCTTCCCGAAACAACGATCCGCTGGACTGTTTCGACTGCGGATAAGCAGGTATTGAAGGAAGGCTCTTTCACGCGTGAGATACCCTTCGGCAATTGTATTCCGGCCGGGACGATTGGCTGCGACCTTTCTGAGATCGAAGAACCTTCCCAACTTCTCGTCTCTGTCCGAATTGGAGACACGGATATACGGAATCAGTGGAATATATGGGTTTACCCGGCAGTGAAAAAAGAGGTGAGAAATCTCCCGTATATCACGACACGCCTGGACCGGATGACACAGGATAAACTGAATAAGGGTGAATCTGTCCTGCTGCTGACTTACGGGACTGTTCCGCCTGAAAAGGGAGGCGACATAGTCGTCGGCTTCTCCAGTATCTTCTGGAATACGGCTTGGACCCGCGGACAGGCTCCGCATACACTTGGTGTCTATTGTGATGCAAAACATCCGGCATTGGCTGCTTTCCCGAATGAGGGAATGAGTGACTACCAATGGTGGGATCTGATGAACCGTTGCGATGCCATGATCTTGGATGACTATCCGAAGGATTTCCGCCCGATCGTCCATATTGTCGACGATTGGTTCACGAACCGCAAACTCGGAATGCTTTACGAAGCCCGTGTCGGGAAAGGCAAATTGTTGGTTTGTGGCGCCGACCTGCAAAACGATTTGGATAAACGCCCGGCGGCAGCCCAGTTCCGGCAAAGCCTTTTGGAATATATGGCATCCGAATCGTTCAACCCGTCGCAGGAGTTAAAAATAGAAGACGTATTATACACTAAATAAAAGTAAAGAATGAAAAGACTCTCTATGTTGTTGGTCGGCCTGTTTGCCTGTCTGACGGTTCAGGCGGCACAGACCGACCGGATGGATCTCTCCGGCCTGTGGCGTTTTCAGTTAGACCCGATGGGATTCGGCAAGACCCCCGGATCGGAATTGTATTTGAGCAAACTGACGGAAACAATCGAGTTGCCCGGTTCTATGGATGAAGGGGGCAAGGGGATCCGGAATATTGTGGCCCATGTGGATCGCCTGAGCCGCAAGTTCGAATACTGCGGACAGGCGTGGTATCAGCGTGAAGTCGTGATACCCGAAGAGTGGGAAGGAAGAGAAATTATTCTCTCGCTGGAACGCTGTCATTGGGAGACAGCTGTCTTTGTGGATGGCGAACCGGTTGCAACCGATGAACGCCTTTCCACTCCGAACCGCTTTATTCTGACAAAACAGTTGACACCCGGTTTGCACACGCTGACACTTTGTGTCGACAACCGCCTGAAATACCCGATGGACCAGTGGAATCACGGGACAACCGAATACACGCAAACCAACTGGAACGGTGTTGTCGGCCGGATGGAGCTCATCGCCAAACCGTCCTGCTATATCGGGAAGATGGATATTTATCCTAACCTTGAAGCGAAGAAGGTTAAAGTATGCCTTGCCCTCCACGTTTCCGGAAAACAGGCAGAGGGAGAACTCACCCTCCGTATCCGGGAGAAAGACGGTAAAGAGGTCTGCCGGACAGTAGTCCCCGTGTCTCTTTCCGGCAAAGATGAGAAGATCGAGCAGGAGCTTGCTTTAGGCAGGGACATGAAACTGTGGGACGAGTTTTCTCCTGCTTTATATGATTTGACTGCTACTCTTGCGACGGAGGCAGGCGAGGATACTTGCACGTCTGTCTTCGGTATGCGCCACGTGGAACAAGGCCGGCATCATATCCGTGTGAACGGTCGCGATATTCACCTGCGCGGTGTCCTGGATTGCTGCGTTTTCCCGCTCACCGGCTATCCGGCCACGGATGTGAAGGAGTGGAAACGTATCTTCAACACAGTGAAAGATTACGGTATGAACCACGTCCGCTTCCATTCCTGGTGTCCGCCGGAAGCCGCTTTCGATGCGGCGGACGAATTGGGACTGTATCTGCAAGTCGAACTTCCGATGTGGATCAAGGATGTCGGGCAGTACCCGGCTCGTCGCGATTTCTTCGAGAAAGAAATGTATGCCATATTAGACGAATATGGCAACCATCCTTCCTTTATCCTTTTTTGCAACGGTAATGAGAACGAAGGCGATTTTGCTGTCCTCGAAGACCTTGTGAAGAAGGGACAGGCTCGTGACAACCGTCGTCTCTATTCCGCCTCTACAGCTCGCACGCATGTGAAGTCTGATCAGTATTATGCCTCTCACGTGGCTGCCAATGTCGGAGAAAAGAACAAACGTTGGATCACTGTCTACGAAGGCAAACCTTCCACTGACTGGGATCGCAGCGAAGAGTCGGCCATTGATGTGCCGGTCATCGCACATGAGACGGGGCAGCGTTGCATGTACCCTAATTTCGAGGAGATGAAGAAGTATACAGGCGTTCTCGAACCTCGTAACTTCAAAGTTTATCAAGACCGTCTCGCCAAGAACGGCATGCTGCATCAGGCGGGTGAGTTCTTTCGGGCGACAGGTGCACATACCGTACTTCAGTATAAAGAGGTGAACGAAGCGTTGTTGCGTACCTCTACTTCCGGCGGTTTCCAGTTGCTCGGTCTTTCGGATTTTCCCGGACAAGGGAGTGCCTTTGTCGGTATCTTGGATGCCTTCTGGGAAAGCAAAGGGTTGGTAACCCCTGAGAAATACCGTGAATCATGTGCTCCGATCGTCCTGCTGGCGCGC
>QAKE01000016.1 GCA_003343995.1 Bacillota bacterium | reverse complement strand
CCTACACGATTTCCAATCGTGCGCCCTCGGCCGGACTAGGCGACTTCTCCAAAAAAATATTTTTTCGCGGATTTTAAAAACCGTTTCTTAAAAGCGCTTACTTAGTATATACCAAAATCGGCAATTTTGCAATCTTTTTTACATAGTTTTTTCAAACTTCGTGTATTTTATTTTGTTCTTTTTTCCTTTCGTGTTACAATATTCCAAAAGAAGGGAGAGTATTTACTATGCAGGAAAAGACGAACGTGATGCGCATTTTCGATAAACTGAAAATTCCGTACAAGGAATACACGTACGAAGGGGGCGCGCTGAGCGGCACGGAAGTCGCCGCGCAGCTGAAGCAGGATGAAAACAAGGTGTTCAAAACCCTCGTCACCGTTTCAAAGTCTTTAAAATATTACGTGTTTATGATTCCCGTTGCCAAAGAACTCGATTTGAAAAAGGCGGCGGCATGCGTGGGGGAAAAGTCGCTTTCCATGCTGAAAAGCAAAGACCTGCTCCCGCTGACCGGCTACGTGCACGGCGGCTGTTCGCCGGTGGGCATGAAAAAAGCTTTTCCCACAACCGTCGATCAAACGGCGCTCGGTTGCGAAACCGTAATTTACAGCGGCGGAAAAATCGGCTATCAGGTGGAAACGACGCTCGCCGATCTGCAAAGGGCGGTCAAACTGCGTACGGGCGATTTAACGCTGTAACGATAGCGGGCAAAACTGCCCGCTATCTTCATAACGTCATTCCGTAAAGGCGATTTCGATGTTTCCGTTGTTGCTCTTCGCGCGGAGAAATTTTTCGCCGCTTTCGGACGGCTGAAGGTTACAGCGTCCGTTATGCGTGGATGCGTCGATTTTGTATTCGCTCGTTTTGCCGCAGACCGTGCCCGCAACGTCCCCGTTGGCGGTGGAAAGGCGAATGTCGTTCGCCGTAAGCCGCGTCAGCTCGATATCGCCGTTGTCCGTCGACGCGGAAACCGCGTTTGCCGTTACGTTATTCATGATAATTTTGCCGTTGTCCGTCTCCAGCCCGATCGTTTCGGCGGCGACGTTTTCCGCCGAAATCGCCCCGTTATCCGTTTCGATGCGCAACGTTTGCGCCTCGATGCCGTTCACGCGTATGGCGCCGTTGTCCGTTTCCAGCGAAACGTTTCCGTAAGCGCCGGCGGGCAGTTCGATTTTGCCGTTATCGGCGTCGAGTTCCAGATGATAAACCTTATTTGCGGGCAGGGCAAGCACCGCGCTGCCCCTCGTGAAGGACACGTTAAACAGCATCTTATACCATAAAGCCGTCTGTTTTACGCAAAGCGTTTTGCCTTCCGCCGTAATTTTCGTTTCGGTGACGGCTTTGTCCTTCCGATCGTATTTTTCGGGATAGGAAAGCGATATGTTTTCCGCGGTTTCGGAAAATTCCACGCGGATATCCGCGTCGGGAAACTGCAGCCGCACGGTATCGAAGTCCTCCTGCGCGGCGTATGTTTCGCTGCGCAGCGTGTGCGTATTCAGGTTTTCGGGCTTGAAATCCAATAAGGCAAATCCGCATACGAAAGCGGCGGCGCCCGCAAGGAACAGCAATATGCCGGTACAAATACAAATTTTAGCTTTTTTACCCATGGTCACACCGCCTTTTCGCCGCGAAAGAGGGCGGCACTTTTTTTAAAGTAGAGGGAAATCAGTTTCCACGCGGGGGAGCAGAGTTTGATGCACAGCGGAGAGAGCATCAATCCCAGCCCGATCGCCGCCGCGCACACGCCGATATAGGCGATAAAGCTGTGCGAGTATCCGTTGACGATCAGATCGACGAGGAGATAGACGCAACCGCCCGCGCCGGCAATCGCCGTTGCGATCATGCACGCGACGAGGGAAACGCACACGATCAAAAGCGAGAACAGCAGCGGCACGACGATGCAAAAGGCAAAAATTTGCCAGACGATTAAGAGCGTTGTACCGAGCGCGCCCCTTTTTTGTTGCGGCTTTTCCTCGTCTTTTTTCTCATTGCCGTATTCCGCGAGCAGTTTTTGCGCGGCGTCGTAGGGACTGCCGAATTCCAGCAATATCTCCGCTTCGCTCATTCCCGCGTCCGCTTTGTCGGAAAACATCTCGTCGAAATAATCGGTAATCCTTTCCCGTTCGCTTTTCGGCAGTTCTTTCAAATTTCTTTTTAACTGTTTAGACCATTCCTTTTTCGTCATGTCCGTTGTTCTCCGCGATAAATCGGTAAATTTTTTTCATCTCTTCAAAATCCGCGGCAAATTCGCGTATTTTTTCCTTGCCCTTTTCGGTGATGGCGTAATATTTCCGCAATCTGCCGTTAAACGCCTTGCTGCGCGTGGTAACCGCGCCCGCGCTCTCCAGCCGCTTTAATATCGGGTATAGCGTAGATTCGGAAATTTCGATATACGGCGCGATGTCCGTGATGATTTTATAGCCGTAGGATTCTTCCCGCTTGAGCGCCGCCAGCACGCAAACGTCCAGCATCCCTTTTTTCAACTGAATGTCCACATTATACCTCCTTTCGCATAATACTATACAATGCATAGTATATAAAGTCAAGCATTTTTTTTGAGTTTCCGTAAAAAATTTTTCCGTGGCGGAAAAAGCCGCCGTACGGTTTTGCCGCCGAAAAAAACGCGGTATATCCCGTTTGAGGCGAAAGGGAGGGCGGACGGCAAAAGATTTTGCCGAAAGGCGCGCGCTATGCTTGACTTTCCGCCGCGTTTATGTATAATAGCTTTTTATGGAACTTGAAAACGGAGGTTATGCAATGAAAAAAGAGTTTGTGCGTTATGTTTTTCCGTCGATGATTTCCTTCGTATTCTGCGGGCTGTACGCCATGGTGGACGCCTTTTTCGTCGGGCGCAACGTGGGGGATGCGGGGCTTGCCGCTATCAACATCGCCTATCCGCTGGTGGCGCTTTTGCAGGCGGTGGGCACGGGGATCGGCATCGGCGGTTCGGTGTATATGTCCACCTGCATGGGAACGGAGGACAAACGGGGCGAAAAAAGCTATTTTGTGCACACGCTCCTCTTTCTCGCGTTCGCGTCGGTGCTGCTCGTGGCGGTAATTCTGCCCTTTGCGTCGCCGCTGCTCGGCGTGCTCGGCGCGCACGGGGAGGTGCACGCGGGCGCGAAAACCTATCTGACCTATATGATCGCGGGCGCGGCGTGTCAGGTTTTTTCCACGGGGCTCGTGCCCGTTTTGCGCAATTACGGCAAGGCGTTTCTCGCCATGGGGGCGATGATCGCCGGTTTTGTCGCCAATATCGTGCTCGACTGGCTGTTCGTGCAGGTGTTCGACTGGGGGCTGACGGGCGCGGCGGTAGCGTCGGTCATCGGGCAGGCGGTAACCGTCGTTCCCTGCGCGCTCTTCCTCCTTCTGCGGAAGCGGGAAAAAACGCCTTTCCGCTTTTCCTTTGCGATATTCGGGCGCATCGCAAAGGTGGGGCTTTCGCCCTTCGGCGTAACCATGTGCCCCAATATCGGGGTGGCGGTGATGAACCGCCTCGCTTACGATTACGGCGGCGATCCCGCCGTCGCGGCGTACGCCGTCATCGCGTACGTGTATTTCGCGCTGCTGCTCATCATGCAGGGCATCGGCGACGGCGCGCAGCCGCTCATCAGCCGTTATTACGGCGCGGGCGAGCGGGCAAAATATAAAAAAATCGTCGCCTACGCCTTCGTTACGTCATTTATATCCTTCGCGGTATTTTTTGCGTTGCTGCTGCTCGGAAGAAAAGCGATTCCCGCATGGTTCGGCGCGGGTGAACAAGCGGCGGCGCTTGCGGAAAAGGCATTGCCGATTTTCGGCGTCGGCGTGCTTTTCGCGGCGTTCAACAGGGTGTGCGCGGCGTATTTCTATTCGGTAAAAAGCAATCTTTTCGCCTATATTCTGGTATACGGAGAGGTCGCGGCGCTCGTGCTCTTCGCCGTTACGCTGCCCATCGCGCTGGGGGTGGACGGATTGTGGTGGGCGAACCCCGTTTCTCAGGCGGCGGCAGCGCTCGCGGGCGCTCTCCTGCTGTTTATCGGCAGAAAAAAACGGCGCGTTTCGGAACCGCTTGCAAAAACGGAGGAGGAAAACGCCGATACGTATTGACAAACGCACTGCGGTATAGTAAACTGAAAGCAGGCGGAAAGTTTGCCGCAAGGCAGGGGAGAAAATGAAACAAAAAATCGTAAAAGAAACGCTTAACTATGCGCTGATCGCCGTCATGGCTGCGGTGCAGGCTGCCGTTTATCACATTTTCGTGTTTGAAAACGACTTTGCGCCGGCGGGGGTGGGCGGTATCGTCACCATGGTGCAATACGCCTTTTCCTTCGACGCGGGGTATCTCAATCTCATCATTAACGTGCCGCTCGCGCTGGCGGTGTTCTTTTTCGCCGACAGAACGTACGCGCTGCGTTCCTTTTTGTTCGTGCTGGTGTTTTCCGGTATGCTGTTCGTGTGGGACGCCGCGGGGCTGTATCGGTACGACGCCGGCGAAAGCCGCATTCTCGCCGTCATCGCGGCGGGGGCGGTCATCGGCATCGTGTACGGTTTTTCCTTGCGGATAAATTCCTCGACGGGCGGCACGGATTTCATCGCCGCGCTGGTACACAAGGCGAAACCGCAGCTTTCCCTCGTGTGGGTGATTTTCGCGCTCAACGCGTCGGTCGCCGTCGTTTCCTTCTTCGTGTACGGTCAGCAGATGGAGCCGGTGATACTGTGCCTCGCGTACTGTTTTATTCAATCGCGCATTTCCGACGGCATCTTAAAGGGATTTTCTTCCGCGCTCAAGGCGGAAATCGTAACCGACAAGCCGGAAGAGCTGACGGAAAGACTGCTCAGCGGAACGCACCACGGCGTTACGGAAATTTCCGTGCGCGGCGGGTATTCCCACGCGGAAAAAACCATGATCGTTTGCCTGATCAACAAGCGCGATCTCGTGACGTTCAAAAAGATTCTTTCCGAGTTTGAAAACACCTTCGCCTACGTTTCCTCCGTCAACGACGTGTACGGCAGATTTTTCCGGAACAACGTGCTTTAAATCGATAAATTCTCCCGCCGCAAAGCAAATGTGCGCTTTGCGGCGTTTTTTTTCCTTGAAAACGCGTAAAGTCAAGTAAATTTATAGAATTTTTCTGAAATTTCAAAAAAATTTTTTTCAGCGTGGTAAAATAGGGGCAAAAACAGCCTTACGGCAAAAACAAAGGCTTATACCCGACAGGGCATAAGCCTTAAACAGCCAATAAAAGAAACGCCAAAATAGCCGTCTTTCGGCGGCTTGTTGAAAGTGCACTTTCAAATTTTTGTTTTATGCCAAAGCGGCTATTTGTTCGGCGTACTGTTCGGCAGACGTGGCATAGTCGAAGATTTCACGCGGGTATGCGTTCACCCAATCTTCGACCGCCTTTATTTCCTCGTCGGTAAACTTCGACAAGTCCGAGCCTTTCGGTATAAGCCGACGTATTTCGCGGTTTAAGCGTTCGTTTGAGCCGCGCTCGCTCGAAGTGTACGGGTGGCAGTAATACACGCGCACACGTTTACCGCGAAAAGACGATTTTTCCAAGCCGTCAAAGTCGAAAAATTCCGAGCCGTTATCGACGGTTATCGTCTTAAAAACTTTGCGGAACAGTTTGCCGTATCGCCGTTCAAGAATGTTCAAACAGCGGACAACGCTTTCCGCTTTTCTGTTCGGCATACGAAAAATCACCTCTTT
>QAKE01000018.1:45136-49508 GCA_003343995.1 Bacillota bacterium | reverse complement strand
CCGCACATCACGCAGTCGAAACTTTCCTCCGCGCATTTTTCGTATTCGCCGCGCTGCGCGTAAGCGATATACTGCATCACGTTGAGTTCCTGCGTACAGCTTTTCGTGCAGGCGTTGCAGCCGATGCAGGAATAAATTTCGGGATAAAGCTGCATCATGATCTGCTCGGTGGGCTTGATTTTTTCAATGTCGTAGACCTGCTTTACCAACGGGAAGAACGGAAGAGTGGCAACGTACATGCCCTCTTCCACCTTCGTTTGGCACGCAAGGCAGGTTTTCAATTCCTGCTGACCGTGAATTCTGTAAATCGTAGCGCACGCGCCGCAAAAGCCGTTTCTGCAGCCGCAGCCGCGAACCAGCTGATACCCCGCGTATTCCATCGCCTTCATGATGGTAAGACTTTCCGGCACCTGATATCTCTTGCCGAATAAATAGACGTTTACCGTTTTTTCCATGTAAAAATTCCTCTCTTAATACTCGTCGGGCAGTTCGTCGATTTCGTCCATTCTGAAAACGGGACCGTCCTTGCAGACGAACTTACTGCCCACATTGCACCTGCCGCACTTGCCGACGCCGCACTTCATGCGCAATTCCAGCGTCGTATATACGTTGGTTTTTGTAAAACCGAGTTCCAAAAGCCCCTGCAGGGTAAATTTAATCATGATCGGCGGTCCGCATAAAATCGCCGTCATATTCGGATTCAAACCGATTTCCTTTACGTAAGCGGGAACGAAACCGACGTGCCCGTCCCAGCCTTCCTGCGGGCGGTCGATGGTGAGATATACTTCAAAATTCTCCTCGTTCATCCATTCGGTTTTGATCTCGTCGATATCCACCAGATCGTCCGCGCTGCGCGCGCCGTAAACGATGACGACTTTCCCGTAATTCTTGCGGAAATGCCGCACGTAATTGATAACGCTTCTGAGCGGTGCAAGTCCGATACCGCCGGCGATAAAGAGCAGATCTCTGCCTTTAAAATCTTCCTCTACGGGGAAATTTCTGCCGTAAGGTCCGCGCACGGTGATTTGCTGACCGACGTCGATGGAATGTATCACCTCGGTAACGCAGCCGCATTTTTTAATGGAAAACTCCATGTATTCTTCGTTTGTAGGCGACGAAGTGATGGAAAACATGCACTCGCCGACCCCCGGAACGGAAACCATGGCGCACTGCCCCGGCATGTGGCGGAAGAGTTTTTTTCCGTCCGTTCCCACAACGCGGAACGTTTTCACGTCGGGCGTATCCTTGCGGATATCGGTTACGACGCCGATTTTAGGAATGAGCGTTTCTTCAACCATTTTTCTTTCCTCCCATAGCCTTGACGACTTTGACGATGTTAAGTTTCTGCGGGCATTTGTTCACGCATCTGCCGCAGCCGACGCAGGAGAACAACCCGTCGTTATTTTCGGGATAATAAACGAGCTTATGCATAAACCGCTGACGGTAACGCTGCATCTGCGTGGTGCGGTTGTTTCCTCCCGCCATCTGCGTAAAGTCGGAATACATGCAAGAATCCCAGCAGCGGTAGCGCAGCACTTCATTTTTCGACGATTTAAATTCGCGGATATCGAAGCACTGACACGTCGGACAGACGAAAGTGCACGTACCGCAGGCAAGGCATGCCTCCGAAAGTTCGTTCCATTCCTCGCGGTTGAAAATCTCCTTCGTTTCGTTTTCCTTGAAATACGATAAATCGAGATGGGAAAAGGGAAGTTTTTCTATGATTTCCCGCGTTTTCGCCTGTTGCGCGGCAACGGCGTCCTCGCCACCCTCCGCCGCCAGAGCGCGAACCTGTTCCGTCAGCGCTTCGCCCTTTTCGGTGTTGGCGTTCCAATATAAATAAGTTTCGTCCATCCACGTCGTAACGTCGCCGAGCGGCGCGGCGGCGTCGATGCCGAACACTTTGCAAAAACAGCTTTCTTCCGGCTTTGCGCACGCCAAAGTTACGACGGTGGCGGCGTTTCGTTTCGATTGATAATACGTATCGATCGGATCCGCCAAAAACACCCTGTCGAGCACTTCGAACGCCTTATAATCGCACGCCTTTACGCCGAGCAGAACGAAAGGCGCAACCTCTCTGTCTGCCGCCTGTACGGAAATCGATTTGCCTTCCGTTTTGAATTTCATCAGCGTTTCCGACTGCGGGAAAAACAAATCTTTGGGCGATTTTACCGTTTTCAGCACGCCGAGCGCCGTTTTCGCACCCGTTTCGTAAAGACCGTAATCGGCTTCCCCCGCTTTTTCCAAGGGCATGTATAACGACTGCGTTTCGGATATTTTATCGAATAAACGATGCAGATTTTTAACTTCAAATTTAAGCATGATGCGCCTCCCCGTTTACCGCCGCCGCAGGTTCGGCGTCGCCTTCGGTATATTCGATGAGCGGATGCTTGCCTTCGTCGGCTTCCCCCGCCTGAAACTCGCCGTATAACTTATTGATATCCTTGATGAATTTGCGGTTCAGCAGATGCAAAGGAATATTCTGCGGGCACACACGGGAACATTCGCCGCAGTCGGTGCACCTTCCCGCCACGTGATAGGCGCGGATAATGTGGAACATCTGCTCCTCGAAGGTGTCGGCGGGCGCTTTCGTCGCAACGCCGGAAGCGTTGTTGTCGAATACGCATTTATTGCACGTGCAAGCGGGACAGACGTTGCGGCAGGCGTTGCAGCGAATACATTTGGAAAGCTCTGCTTTCCAGAAGGCGAAACGCTCTTCGTCGCTCATATTTTCCAAGGCCTCCACGCCGGAGAACCTGTCGTTTTTCGTTTCTTCCATCTCGTTGACGACGATGGTTTCGTCCGCGACGGCAAATTTTTTGCTCTTGCAGGCGAGGCACTTGTTGAGGAGCACCTCCTCTTTTGCGAATTCGGCGTCGCCGTAAAGGGAGGTTACGAGAATCTTTCCGTCCTTTTCCTCCGCGCCGGTCACCGCGCTAACGCCTTTCGCCTTGATTTTTTCGATATCGAGTTTGCCGTGACATTCGACGGCGATCGCCTTGACGGCGTCTTTGTTCACGCGGTGCTCTTTCACGAGTTCGTTAAAACTGTACGTATCGCAGGGTTTCAAAAACACCGCGATTTTACCGCCGCTTTTACATTCTTTCACGAGATACTTGGAAAGGTTCGCGCCGCAGAAATCGTTATAAACGAAATCCTTCAATTCCGCCGAAGAGGTAAAGGTCGCGGGCGAGGGATCGAAACAAAATTCCCCTTTCTTCCATCCGATGACTTTATCGACTTCCTTTGCGTCGAGCAATTCCCCCGCGCGCTTTACGATGAGTTCTTCCGTCTTATTCATGATCGTTCTCCTTTACGCGCAGATCTTTGAGCCGCTTGTTTTCGCCGAGTTCGTTGATTTTTTTCGCAAAGTCGTTCATCACCGCCGAAAAGCGCGCGCCTTCCGCCGCGGAAACCCATTCCACGCGCGTTCTTTCCTTCTCGATGCCGAGAAAGTTCAGAAAGCTGAATAATAACGACATTCTTCTTCTCGTATAATAATTGCCCGTCACATAGTGGCAGTCGCCGGGGTGACAGCCGCATAAAATCACGCCGTCCGCGCCCTGCTGAAAGGCTTTGAGCACAAACATGGGATTGACGCGGCAAGAGCACGGCACGCGGATAATTTTTACGTTCGCGGGATAGGAAAGACGGCTCGAGCCCGCCAGATCCGCGCCGGCGTAAGAACACCAATTGCAGCAAAACGCCACGATGGTGGGCACAAATTCTTTTTTCGTTTCGGTTACGCTCTGCATATCTCTTCCACCTCCGACATGATTTGTTTGGACGCAAATCCCTTAAGATCCATCGCGCCCGAAGGACAGGTTACCGTGCATGCGCCGCAGCCTTGGCATACCGCGGGATTGACGTAAGCCACCCTGCGGGTTTCCGTTTTGCCGCCGCCGATGCGGAATTCCTTATCGACGTACGTAATCGCGCCGTAAGCGCAGACGTTCGCGCACTGGCTGCATCCGTTGCACATATTTTCGTCGGGCTGCGCCACGCAGGGATTGGTTTTCAAAGAATCCTTCACCAAAAGCCCGATCACCTTCGCCGCGCAGGCGCTCGCCTGCGAAACGGTTTCGGGAATATCCTTCGGACCTTGGCACACGCCGGCGAGATAAACGCCCGCCGTAGGGCTTTCCACCGGTTTCAGCTTCGGATGCGCTTCCGTGAGGAAGTTGTTGGTGTCGATGCTGGCGGTGAGCAGCGTCGCGATTTTACGCACGCTCGGCTCCGGCTCGATAGCGGCGGCGAGAACGACGAGATCGCTCGCGATGGTCACCTGCTCGTTTTCGATGAGGTTGCTGCCCTGCACCATCAGCTTGCCGTTTTCGTTATAGACCTTGCCGACCATGCCCTTGATATAATC
>QAKE01000018.1:0-41496 GCA_003343995.1 Bacillota bacterium | reverse complement strand
GCCCTGCACCATCAGCTTGCCGTTTTCGTTATAGACCTTGCCGACCATGCCCTTGATATAATCGACGCCGTACTGCTCGCACGCGCGGCGATAAAATTCATCGTAATTTTTACCGGGGCAGCGCACGTCGATGTAGAACACGTGCACTTCGGTATCGGGATATTTTTCGCGGATGAGCATGGCGTGTTTCGCCGTGTACATGCAGCAGATTTTGGAGCAGTACGGCTTGCCGCAGTCGGTCAGATCCCTCGATCCCACGCACTGGATGAAGGTAATGACCTTCGGGTGCGTTTTATCGGAAGGCCGCAACAGCACGCCGTCGGTCGGTCCCGCCGCGTTCATCAGCCGTTCGAGCTCCAAAGAGGTGATGACGTCTTTGTTTTCGCTGTATCCGTATTCGTTGAATTTATCGATATTGATGGGGCGGAAACCCGTCGCCACAACGATGGCGCCGTATTCCCTTTCGATAAATTTATCCTGCATCGTGTAATCGATCGCACCCGCGCCGCACTTCATCTGACAAAGACCGCACTTGCCGGACTTTAATTTGATGCACTGCTCGGGATCGATGACCGCGACGTTGGGAATCGCCTGCGCGAAGGGAATATAGATCGCGGGGCGGTTGTTCAAATTCATATTGAATTCGTTCAGTCCCTTTTTGGAAGGGCAGTTATCCATGCAGATTTTGCAGCCCGTACATTTGGTTTCGTCCACATAACGGGCTTTTCTTTTGATTTTTACCTTGAAATTGCCGACAAAACCCTTTACGTCCTCCACTTCGGAGTACGTGAGAATGTCGATTTTTTCACTCTGCGCGCAATCGACCATCTTCGGCGTTAAGATACAAGCCGAACAGTCGAGCGTCGGGAAAGTTTTATCGAGCTGCGCCATTCTGCCGCCGATGGTGGCGTTCTTTTCCACGATGTCCACTTCAAAGCCGGCGTCCGCGATATCGAGCGCGGCCTGAATGCCGGCGATGCCGCCGCCGATCACGAGCGCGCGTTTGGTTACGGGGCTTGATCCCGCCGTCAACGGGGCGTTCAGGTTGACCTTGGCAACCGCCGTACGGACGAGAATAAGCGCCTTTTTCGTCGCCTCTTCCCTATCTTTATGTATCCATGAACAATGTTCGCGGATATTGGCGATTTCCACCATATACGGGTTTAATCCCGCGGCTTCCGCCGCCTTGCGGAAAGTAGCCTCGTGCATTCTCGGCGAGCAGGAACCGACGACGATGCCCGTAAGATTGTGTTCCTTAATGGCGTTTTTCAAAAGCTGCTGGCCGTTCTCCGAACACATATACTGATAATTCGCGGAAAATACGACGCTCGGCTCGCTTTTGATTTCCTCGGCGACGCGTTCCACGTCCACCGTGGCGGCGATGTTACTGCCGCACCAACAAATAAATACTCCAATTCTCTGCATGTTCACTTTACCTTTCGTTTATTTATTATACTTTCTGTATGCCGATACCAAAAGCTGCTGCGGAATAAACTCGTCTACGACGGGCGGAATATCCTCCGCTTTGATGCCGTTGCCGCCGATCGCGCGCTTTACCGTTTCGCGTACCGCTTCCACAACGCCCGCGGGCGCGACGCCGCGCGGACAGCGTTCCACGCACGCCATGCAGGATAAACAGTTCCAGATGGCTTTGGAGGCGAGCAGTTTATCGAGCTTGCCCTTTTCCAGATAATTGACGAACTGATGCGGTTTGATGTCCATATCCTTATAGGCGGGGCATCTTCCCGAACATTTGCCGCATTTCATGCATTTCGCGGGTTCGGTGCCGCTCAGCCGTTTAATGTTTTCGAGTTGTTGCTGTTTAGTCATTCTTTACCCCCAGCGCCTCGGCGAGCAGTTCGGTAAAATACACGACGGGGAGCGCCCCGTTGGAATTCTTTTGCAAATTATATAAGCAGAGCGGACAGGCGGTAACGATCTTTTCCGCGCCCTTTTCCTTTGCGCTGTTTAAAATCATGCTGCCGCGTTTCTCGGTCAGCTCCTTGTTTTTCAAAGCCACATACGCGCCGCAACATTCGTTCCGGAACGGATACGTTACGGGAACGCCGCCGATCGCACGGATGAAATCCTCGATAACCGTGGGATTTTCGGGATTATCGAACGCCATAACGTTATTCGGGCGGAGCAGCAAACAGCCGTAATACGCGCCGATTTTGCAGTTCAGCGGCTTTACGACCTTCTTTTTAATGTTTTCAAACCCCACTTCGTTCTTCAACATTTCGAGATAATGAATCACCTGCGTTTCGCCCGCGTAAATTTCCTCTAACTGTAAATAGTTATTCGCGCGCGTGCGGATATCCGCGTCGTTTTTCATATCGTCGTTGGTGCGTTTGATCACGTTATGGCAGGCGGAGCAGAGCGTGAGCAGTTTGCCGCCGTTATGTTTCGCGTAATCGAGCGCGCGCACCGCGGAAAGTTTGGTTGCGATTTCGTCTTTCGCCATGGGATAAACCGCGCCGCAGCACTGCCAATTTTCGATCTCCTCCATTTCCACACCGAGCGCGGCGGCGGAAAGGCGGGCGTATTTATCGAGTTCTTTCGCCTGCGTTTTCAGCGTGCAGCCGGGGTAATAACAAATCTTCATCTTTTAACCTTCTATATGCTCTTTTTTATGCGGATACGCCATTTCTTCGGGATGGAACACCTCGTCGAACCGCTCCGCGGTGAGGAACCCTAAGGAAACGCACGCTTCTTTCAGACTGATGTTTTCTTTATAAGCGAGTTTTGCCGTTTTCGCCGCGTTTTCATAGCCGATATAGGGATTGAGCGCGGTAACGAGCATCAGCGAATTGTGCAGATTGTGCGCCATCTTCGCCCTGTTCGCCTTGATGCCGCGCACGCAGTTTTTCTCGAAACTCGTGATGCCGTCGGCGAGCAAGCGCACCGATTGCAGAAAATTATAGATGATAACGGGCATGAATACGTTGAGCTGGAAATTCCCCTGCGACGCGCCCATGCCGACGGCAACGTCGTTGCCGATGACCTGCACCGCGACCATCGTAAGCGCCTCGCACTGCGTGGGATTGACTTTTCCCGGCATGATGGAAGAACCCGGTTCGTTTTCGGGGATGCTGATTTCCCCCAACCCGTCGCGCGGGCCGGACGCCAGCCAGCGGATATCGTTTGCGATTTTCATCAAATTCGCGGCGAGCGCCTTCAAAGCGCCGTGCGCGAACACCAGCTCGTCTTTGGAAGAAAGCTCGTGGAATTTATTTTCGGCGTCGGTAAAGTTGCCTTCGGTGAGAATGCTGATTTGGTTTGCCGTTTCCTTGCCGAACCCTTCGGGCGCATTGAGCCCCGTGCCGACCGCCGTGCCGCCGATGGCGAGCTGACTCAGCCCCGTCATCGCGAGGGCGATATGCACCTTATTGCGTTCGAGCATGTTGCGCCAACCGGAAATTTCCTGCGAAAAAGCAATGGGAACGGCGTCCTGCAAATGCGTTCTGCCGCTCTTGATCACCCCTTCGTTTTCCTTTTCCAGCCGTTTGAAGGTTTCGATCAGCGTATCCATGGCGGGAAGCAGTTTTTTCGTAATCGACAAAACCGCCGCGACGTGCATCGCCGTGGGAAAAGTATCGTTCGAGCTTTGGCTCTTGTTGATATCGTCGTTCGGATGCAGCAATTTTTTGCCGCAGATTTCGTTCCCGCGGTTGGCGATCACTTCGTTGGCGTTCATATTGGACTGCGTGCCGCTGCCTGTCTGCCAGACGACAAGCGGGAAGTTATCGTTGAGTTTCCCCTCGATCACCTCGTCGCAGGCAAGGCAGATATATTTCATTTTTTCTTCCGACAAATTCCCCATATTGAAATTCGCGATCGCAGCCGCCTTTTTCAATATGCCGAAAGCGTGAATGATTTCGCTCGGCATCGTTTCCGTGCCGATTTTGAAATTTTCGAAACTTCTTTCGGTCTGCGCGCCCCAGTATTTGTCCGCAGGCACTTTCATTTCGCCCATCGTGTCTTTCTCGATACGATATTCCATTATGCACCTCTTTGAAGAATTTGACATCGGCGTTTATAAGTTTCTTTGATAGAAAGAAATTACGCCGCGCTAATCGATAAACTTTTATCGATTGCACTAAGATTATATCAATTTTTTTCTTCTTTTACAAGCGTTTGGACGTCGATTTCGGAAATTTTTTTTACCCTTTTCGATTTTTTTCGACAATGTGAAAAATGTTAAAACAATATGAAAAAAATTTACAGCTTTTTTACCGTTCACATTCGGAAAAACAAAAAAACTTTAATTTCTCGCGGTTTTTGAAAAAACCTCGCGCACGCCCCCGCAAACGCTTGCCAACAAAAGTAAAAAACGATAAAATATAATTAAAAGTTATTTTACTTAAAATAAAGGACAACAACGCTTATGAAGAGAACGAAAATCGTTTGCACCATCGGTCCCGCCTGCGAAGACGAACAAATTTTAACCGATATGATCAAAGCGGGCATGAACGTCGCCCGTCTGAATTTTTCCCACGGCACGCACGAAGAGCACCGCAAAAAATTCGCTTTAGTGAAAAACGTCAGAGAAAAACTCAACGCCCCCGTCGCCGTCATGCTCGATACCAAAGGTCCGGAATACCGCATCGGCACGTTTGCGAATGGCAAAATATCGTTAAAAGAAGGCGATAGCTTTACGTTTACCACCGAGGACATCGTCGGCGACGAAAGCAAGGTTTCCGTTTCCTACAAAAACCTCATCGAGGAATTGCAGGTAGGCGACAAAATTTTATTGAGCAACGGACTGCTGATTTTCGAGGTGACGGAGCTCAAAGGACACGAGGCGGTTTGCGCGGTGCTCGCCGGCGGAGACCTCTCCAACCGCAAGAGCATGAGCTTTCCCAATAAAGTTCTCAAACAGACCTATTTAAGCGAACAGGACAAGTCCGATATCCGTCTGGGGATCGAGCTCGGCGTGGATTTTATCGCGTGCTCCTTCGTTTCGAGAAAACAAGACGTTCTGGATATACGCGAATTTTTGCGGGAATGCGGCGCGGACGACATCGACCTCATCGCAAAAATCGAAAACCGCGCGGGCGTAAACAATATCGAGGAGATTTTGGAAGTTTCCGACGGCATCATGATCGGACGCGGCGATATGGGCGTGGAAATCCCCTTTGAAGAGCTACCCTCCATACAAAAGCATCTCATTCAAAAATGCCGTATTCTCGGCAAGCGCGTGATCACTGCCACCGAAATGCTGGAATCGATGATCACAAACCCCCGCCCGACGAGAGCGGAAATCACCGACGTAGCCAACGCCGTATACGACGGCACGAGCGCGATTATGCTTTCCGGCGAGACGGCGGCGGGCAAATATCCCGTAGAAGCGGTACGCACCATGAGCAAAATCGCCACAGAGGCGGAAAAGGATATCGACTTCGTTAAACGATTCCGCAATACGGAATTTAAGATCAAAAACACCGTGGACGCGATTTCGCACGCGACCTGCGGGCTGGCAATCGACGTAAAAGCAAAGCTCATCGTCGTCTGCACGCGTTCGGGAACAACGGCGCGCATGGTTTCCCGTTTTCGCTCCCCCGTGAACATCCTTGCGATGACGACAAACGAAAAGGTATGGCGCAAGCTTTCCCTTTCTTGGGGCGTGGAATCCATCGTCTGCGAGGAATACTCCTCCACGGAAGTAATCTTTTATAATGCCGTTGCCAACGCGAAGAGCAGAAAGCTCGCGCATACGGGCGACGCTATCGTGATCACCGCCGGCAATCCCTTCGGGCAAAGCGGCAACACCAATCTGATTAAAATAGAAAAGATATAACGGACGATAGACGGCGGAAATAAAATTCCGTCGTTTCTTGTATGAGGAAAACAACATTACTCGACGTTATTCAAACAAACTTATTATTTCTAACTTAAATGTTTATTTGATTCTTTTTCCATTTCGTGTATTTTTATGACACGCGCAAGTCCGAGCATTCCTTCTTTAACACCTGATTCTACTGCTTTCCCGTATAATTTAGCCGCCTGTTTCAAATCTTGTTCAACGCCCATTCCGAGTTCATAACTTCTTCCCATATTATAATAGGCTTTTGGAATGCCTGCGTCGATTGCTTTTTGAAAACACTCAATCGAAAACGGCAGGTTAGGCTCGACCGCTTTCCCTTCTTGATACGCAATTCCGAGATTGTTGTAAGCAAGCATACATCCGCAATTTGCCGCCGATTGAAAATACTTAAAGCCTTTCTTATAATCTTGCTCTACAACAAGCCCGTAATAGTAAAAATTACCGAGTTGCAACAATGCTTCAGGCAACGCTTGTTCGGCGGCTTCCGTAAACCAATACAGTGCTTTTTTCTCATCTTTTTCACACCCTTGTCCCGTATAGTAGCAAAGACCGACATTGTGCATTGCCATAATATGTCCATCTTTCGCTGCTTTAAGATACCATTCAAACGCCGAATTATCATTTTGGGGAACAATAGTTCCATTGTCATACGCTTCGCCTAAATCGTATTCTGCTTCAACAAATCCATTATCAGCTGCTTTTTCATACCATTCGACAGCCAAATCATTATTCTTTTTAACACCTTTCCCATTTTCATAGCAAACAGCAACATTATATTGAGCAGTGATGTGTTCCTGCTCGGCAGCTTGGCTATACCAATAGAACGCTTTTTTATAATCCTTTCTCGTTACATAGCCAAAATTGTAATATTCACCCAAATAACATTGAGCAACAGCATTTCCAAGATTTGCACCTTTTTTGAATAACTCAAAAGCTCTTTTGGCATCTTTTTCTACGCCTGTTCCTTCGTGATAGCAAACAGCAAGGCTTGCTGTGCAATCTGCATCTTCAGCATTCGCCCCTTGCTCATAATAAAAAACAGCTTTCTTTCCGTCTTTCGGAATTAATTCACCTTTATAATAAAGACTTCCGACATCGAAATTTACTCTTACATCACCAAGTTCAACTGCTTTAAGATACCAAAACAAACTTTTTTCGCCATCAATATGGTCTTCTTCTATTTCATATATAAGACCGAGATTATATGCCGCTTTACTGCGAATTGATTGAAGAGAATCCACAGCTTTTTCAAACATTACGATTGCTTTATCAATCTCTTTTCTTTTCACAAGAATGTTGCCGCTTCTTAACATTGCTCCGCCTATCCCGAATTCAGCAGCAACTTCATAATATTTCAGTGCTTTTTCTTCATCTTCCTCTACACCAATACCAAATTCGTAACACCAGCCCATATTATACCAAGCATGTTCATCACCACTATCAATTGCTTCTTGATAACACCCAACACCCTCTTGAACAATTTTCTCGTCATCGCTATCAATATATATATCGCCTAAATGATTCAACGCATAAAAATAGCCTTTATCAACGGCTAGACTAAAATATAATTCTGCTTGTTTTATATCTTTTTCTACACCATCTCCATCACGATAACAAAGACCAAGTTCATCGTATGCTTGTCCATCTCCGTTTTCACCTAGGTGTATCATTTCTATTACCCAATCTTTATTTAATTTCTTTTCTTCCATAAATTTATATCCCCTTATACGTTTAATAGAAACATATGTTTAATAATTTTTTTTGTTTTTATTAAAACTTTATTTTAAGATTTTTACGAAGAATTCTTTGATTGAAATAAATCGCGTTTTCCTCTTGCGTGAAGGATACGGCGTTTCCGTCCACGAATGCAGATCGCGCCGTTCTGTTTTGCGGAAACACAAAGGAAGATATAGCGATTTCGCCACCTTTTATGTCGAACAGAATCTCAGTTTTATCGATACATACCGTTCCCCATGCCGCGCCCGCGCTCCACAAAAAGCGACCGTTTTCTTCTATCGGAACAAAGCCGATGCGGTTTTTCGGCATATCGCAGATAAAGCCGCTGTAAATCGGCAACAGCGCAAAGGACGCCATCGATCGGGCGTAGTTGCTGCCGCACTCCATTTCGTTCCACGGATTGCGCTTTGCGCCGTCGTAACGCGCACGGATCGCCTTTACGAGCGTTTCTCCCTCTTGTTTCAATCCTTCGGCGATCATCAGCCCCGCAAGCGCGTATTCAAAACCAGCCATCGTCTCTTCGCAGTACGGCAAGGGAATGACCGGCTTATAGACGCCGTCGGGATAATCACAGATGATTGCGCCGCTTTCGTCGTTCACGGTAAACAGCCGCCACATATTTTCCACTTCGCGCATGGAAGGTTTAAAATTATTTCGATAAAGGCTTTTTAACGCCGTTTGCTTTTTATCCTTATCGAATACGCCCCCGACGCCCAGAATGGAAGCATGCCAGTCGGCGAGCATCTGATCGATTTCGCAACCGTCGGCGTACTGGTATTTGATCTCCCCCGCCTCCTCGTTCCAATAATTTTCCGCGCCGAAGCGCTGCAATACCAATTTATCTTTAATATCGATTTTTTGAACGAAATACCTGCCGTTAAAGAGGTTTTCGTTCATCCATTTCCTGCCGTATGCGTATTTTTCGGCATAACGCGCCGCCGCGTCCGCATCGCCGAGCGCCTCCGCCATTTCACTGCCGCAGTCGAGCGCAAGCAAATAAAAACCTTGCAGCCAAGAATTCGCCCCGAACAGTTCCATATCGAGCGTGTGATGCTGTCTGCCGTCTAAAACGCCGTCTCCGTTTTCATCCCAGCGATCGTTATTATCGGCAGACCAAGCGTATTCCAACATGCGTTTTATGCTCTGCCAATTGCTTTTCAGCCATGCATCGTCGCCGCAAATTTTCCATTCGCGGTACGACTTGATCACTTCCCCCATCTGCCCGTCCACGCACGCGCGAAATTTTCCCTCGCGCTTTCTGCCGAGCGGCAAAACGGTGCGGAACGCCGTTTCCCCGCTTTCAAACAAGTTGTAGCGGTATACGGTTTCCCGAACGGAACGCTCCAGCGCGGGGAACAGATACGGCAGCGCGTAAGCGTAATTCCATACGTGCTGGCAAGTGCCCTCGCAGCTGCCTTGTTTCTCCATTACCCCCTCCCAACCGTAAAACGTGCCGTCTGTCAATCGCAGTACGGTGGGCGATTTCAATATGGAAATATTCGCGGAAACGGCGTCGAGCACTTCCTTCGGCAAGGAAGAGGAAAACAACGCATTTTTAAATTGCACCGTCTTACGGTAAAGCTTATCGAAATGCTTCAAGCAATACGCCGCCGTTGCGCGGGAATCTTCAAAGCACGTCGCGTAATAATTTTTCCAAGCGACGTCTTTTCCCCGTTCGTCTTTTACGGGCGACCAATAATTATAGTTGTTCGGCGCGTTCCAAGCGAGAATGAACCGCACGATCTTTTTCGATTTCGGCGGCAACGAAACGGCAGCGAAAACCGACGCGTGATCGTACGCGCCCGCATCGGCGTATTTTCTTTCGGGCTGTCGCTCGTTTTCGCGGAAATTCCGCCAATAAACCGTTTGCGGATCGGACCAGCCGCCGCGAAACCAATTTTCCGTTATAAAACAATTTTCGCAATCGGTGGCAATCGTCAGATCGGAATAATTCACATCGTTTTTATCGGTTTCGGTTCCTAAAAACACGCCCTTCGCACCCTTTTGCGAAAACGCGGCGTTTCGGGACTTCTCCGAAGGATTGCCGGCGGAAAACGCCAACGTATATTCCACCGCTTCTTCGGTATCGTTCTCCACTTCCGCGCGGAAAAACGCCGCAGGCAAAGACGAATGATAATCGTCGTGCGGGATAAACGGATTAAAGGCGACAAGCTTGATTTTTCCGAAAAACGCCTCGTCGGAAAAACGCAGTTCAGCAATTGGAAACTCCCCTTTAAAAACGACGTTTTTAAAATGCGGAAAACCCGCCATCGTCGTTTGCAGCGGTCCGAACCCGAATCCCGCGAAATTTCCGTTGATGGTCGGTCCGATAAGATCTCCGACGACGTCGCCCTGCAAGACCTTTGCGACGGTTTTATCGCCGCGTTTCGCCTTGACGGCAAAATGCGTAAACCCGTTTTTGGAATTTTTATTCGGACGATTGAAAATTTCCCAATCGATCAATTCACCGTTGCCGGCAATGCCGACAGAACCCGTTCCGATGCCGCCCAACGGAAAGGAAATCTTTTTCAGTTTCTCTCCCTTGTAAATCATGCGATTGCACTCCCGATAATTAAAAAGGTACACTATGATTATAGCATACCTTATTTCCCTTTTCAAGAATTATTTTATAAAAAGCGTTCCCGCGCTCCACCCTGCGAGTTCGGGCAGTTTTACGCTGACGAAATTTCCGTTACGGCTGACTTCCGGCACGACGGGTTTTTGATCCATCGCAAGCCACTCGAAACTGCCGCCTGCGGGATTTTCGATTTTCACCTCGAAGGATTTCGTTCTTTCCATCGACGCGTTCAGCAACGTCACCGCCGTTACGCCGCGTTCGTTTCCTCGGGGATATTGCAGCAAACGGTTGCAACCGCAAATTTTTACGGGCATCGCGTCGGAAATTTCAGCCACGGCGTCGAGCACCATCCGCGCTTTCGCCAAAGACGGCATACGCCGTTCGGGCGCGTAGCCGATCGCCAGCCACTGCGCGCCGTAAACCGTTTTCGCTATGCAGGCGGCGATTTCTCCGCCCTTGAACGGCTCCTTAACCATGTTCATTTCCGAATGAGGCGCGTAATAGGAAAGCGCTTTTACGCCGCCCGATAACGCCGTACATTCTCCGCAATAATACGTGCAGTTGCAAGATCCGTAATCGGGAATATTTTCCTCATAATATCCGCCTTTAATCGGCTTCGCGCCCACGCCGATTTTATCTTTCAACCCGCGTTTTTCCAGCTCCATAACCGCCTGTCCGGAAAGCACGACGGGGCTTTTCAGCAGCATGTCGATTTCCTCTTCCGTAAGCGCGGAAACAAGCTCCGCGGGCAAATAATAGGCGTTGTTGCCCTTCCGTTCGTAAGTTACGGGCAAACCGTAATAAAACGACGGGCACATATACATAGAGGGCGTAAGCGCGCCGTTCGGATAATCGTAATCGGTGAGATAATAATTTTTCGGAATGAAGTTGCACACGCCGATTCTGCGCGTGCCGACGTTCGCGGCGGCGAGTTTATCCAAATATGCGCGGTTTTCGGCAAATTTTTCGTTGAAATCGTCAAACAGCTCCGTTTCGTAATTTGCGCAAAACGCGGCGAAGGAAAGAAAATTGAATCCCTGCGCCAGATTGAGAACGCTTTCCATCAAAAATCCGTGCGCCGACTTATCGTAATAAAGATGCGGATACCCTTCGATTTCGGGGCAGCGATGCGTCACGAAGTCGGGCAGACGGGAGAACTGACATTCCAGATCGTTAACTTTTTCCACGATACGGAAAGGCTCGTCGTCGGTATACGCGCCGGCGCCGCAACGGGAACCGAACGCCTTCGCCCCGCTCTTTTTCATCGCCGCGAAAACCTTTTGATAAAGCTCCCCGCTGTAACTGCCGTGCTGCAAGCCGACGATGACGTCTTTATACCCCTCTACGCACGCGCGGCTGATCCTTTCGGCAAACTCGGCGATATTGTCGTATGTAAAATCGAGAAATTTTTCACGAATTTCGGCATTTTCTTCCACCGCTTTGCCGAGCGTTTCCGCAGTATATTCGGCGCCGAACTTTTCGTTAAAGGCTTTCAGACACGCGGGACACGCGCAACGCAGTTTACCCGCCCAAGAACGAAGGCGCAGATCGTCGTCGAAATACACGCTCGAGGGATGCAATTTTTCGCAGTATATACGGCACACTTCCGCAAAATATTCCCGAAATCCTTCATTTCTCGCGCAGTAGAAACCGTTTTCTTCCTGTCCCGACAAATCGACGGTAAAATTCGCGCCCGCGGGCTCGCCCGCGTAATTTGCAGCGTCGCCCTTTGCGCCGTGCCCGATGGTACGGGCAACCTGCAGAGAAACGGTTATCCCCGCCGCACGCAGTTTTTCCGCATATCCCTTCAGTTTTTCGGCATACGCCGCGTGCGTGGAAAGTTCGGGCATCGCGCCGAGCGTGCACATCCACACCTCGTCGCAGCTGCCGGAATTTTTCTTAATCCGAGCGATAAAATCGTCGTAAAATTTATCGTCGTATTTATCGTCCGCCCAAAGTCTTTGCACTATCATAGGTAATCCTCCGTTTACCTTTCTATCATACTATATTTTCCGGTGATTTGCAAGGGAAATATTTCGTCGTTTTTTGTATTTTTTTACACAACGCAAAACGGCGGCGCATCTCCGCGCCGCCGCAATGTTTTCAAAAAACAAACAGTATCGTGCCCGCCAACGTCAAGCCCAAGCTGATCCAAGTAAAGAGGTTGATTTTTTCTTTGAACACCGCCCATGCCGCCAATGTGGAAAAGACGATCGAACCGCCCGTAATAAACGGATAAAGGAGCGACGCGGCGATATTCTTCGCTGCGTTGAGCTGCAACAGATACCCGAACCCCGAAAACAGCATATACCCCAAACAGATGAGCAACGCGAGCAAAACAATCTTTTTCGTATTGTTTTTTGATGCCGCAGACTCTTCTTTGATATTCTCCGCAACGGGTTGCGTTTTTCTGCGGAAGAATAACAGATAACCGCCGAAGCACAACAGGGAAATCGCAAGCTGCATCATGTAAAGCCAGATCATATAGTCTTTGGTCGCAATCGCCTGCGCGTTGATCTGGTGCACTTTGGACAAAATGCTGACGCCCCCGTTTAAGCAAAACACCGCGAAACATAATATATAAAAGACGGCTTTCGGTCTTTCGCCCCGAACGGATTTATCTGGCGCAACCGATAAAAAGAGCGCGGCGATCAACACGACCATGCCGATGACTTTAAATACACTGAGCTGCTCGCCTAAAAAAATCAAACCGTAAATAAACGGCAGCAACATGCCGCCGAGCATCATGAACACGGTGTAAACCGCCACCCTGCCGTATTTAACCACAAAAATACCGCAAAGCATGCTGAGCGTAAGCACCAGCGCCTCCGCCGTGGCGATGATAAAGCTGAACGAGCCGTACGCCAAAGAAAAACCGTTCATGCACAAAAACATGAGCACCGCGATTACGCCCGTTAAAACGGGGAGCAACAACAGCGACGTCATGTTTTTTACGACGTATTTTTGATAAAGTTTGTTAAAGGTGAATTGCCCCGCCACGCAAAGCGTGGAAAGCGTAATTAAAAAATACTCCATAAAATCCGCTTACGCAAAAAGAAAAGGGCATACATTACCCTTTTCTTTTTTGCTTTACTTTTTATCTTACATCATTATAGGTTTCTAAAAAAAATTTGTCAAGAAAATACGATAATTTATTTTATATCTTTGCGTTTCTTTTTGATCCCATATAATTCTGTTAGATAGAATTACTATTAAAATTATTTGTATTTTACTAAATATTCGACGGGGAAACCTGTTGCCGCCAATTAACGTAGAAAAGCTCACTGAAGTCGGCGTTGCCTTCATAACAGCCGTACGGCAAGCGCGCTTCGTCCAGCTCCGGAATACAATCGGTAACGCCCGCAACATAATCGGCAACCTTATTTTTAACCGCCGTTATTCTCGCCGACAACCCGCCGAAGCGCTGATCTTGCACCTCGAAACCGAAAGGTTTGTTTTCCGAATGCCACGCCGCGCCGAAGCTCTTATAAAACGCATCGATTTTTGCAAGCAGCTCGTCAAACCGCGGCAAAAGCGCTTTCAGTTTCGCCTTATCTTTTTCGGCGTATGCTTTTTTCATCGCCACGGCAAGGTTTAATTTACATTCCAGAACCAAGCACAAATCGGCGAGCTCGCGGAAAATATATCCGTATTCCCCCGCTTGCACCGCCGCCAAATCCTTTGCAAATTTTGCGTAATACGCCGTTTGTCCCTCTTCGATCAGGGAATCGAACATATCGAGCAGCAAATCGTCGTACAAGAAAAACTGCGAGGAGTTATTTCTCTGTTCCGCCCGCTTACCGTTCGCCTTATTGGGCAAATCGAGTTTCATAAAATCGTCGTACTCCGCGCCGAACAGCGTTTTGAAAAGCGCGTTATTCTCCTCGTCGCCGTAAGCGCATTGCGCAAGATGATAGAGTGCGGGCAGTACGGAAAACACGCTCGCCTCCGCGCCGCCGTCTCCCCAAGCGGTGGTAAAATAATTTTTTACGCCCTTATCCTTACATGCGCGCACCGCCGCGTCCGCCGATTTTACGGAATACACGTTGATGGGCGCCCAACCGATCCACTTCCACGCGCCGCCGGCAAATTCGATTTTGTCGCTCAATTTGAAATGACTGTCGATCATGTCGCAAAAATGCCGATAGTCCAAACTATAATAATCCCAATAGATCAAATTGACGTTTTCGGGAATTTTTCCGAGCAGCTCCTTCGGCGCGCTGTCAAATTTTTTATAATATTCCCCGCCCGACGCCATGCGGAAAAACATGTCGCTCCACATCGCGCAAACCCGAAAACCGTGCTTTTCCGCAATTTCCAGCACGCGTTTCAAGTGTTTGAACATAATATCGAATTTGGAAACGTAGCCGTGTTTGTCGAGATACTTTCCAAGCCCCAGAAAATGCGCCTCGTCCATGCCGATATTCACCTTGCGCGAGGTGAAATTATGCTCCAGCGTGGAAAACATATCGTCGATCAGGCGATACGTTCTTTCATCGTCGCAAAGCAGAATATCGTTGCAATCGATTATATCGCAGTAATCCTTATATCGCGTTATCTGGTCGAGGTGCGCCAGCGTTTGAATACAGGGAATGAGTTCCAGCCCGATTTCTTGACAAAATTCGTCTATCTCCTTGATTTCCGCCTTCGTATATCTACCGCGAAGATAGCCGAAATAGGGCTGATTTTCCACTTCGTAGGTATCTTCCGTATAAAGATATATGTACGTATAGCCCATGCACGCCAACATTGCCGCGAGTTTTTTTACCGTTTCCACCTTTAAAACGGCATTTCTCGAACAGTCGACCATCATTCCCAGCTCGTCGAACGCGCATCGCTGCGCCGTATCGCTCCCGCCCGCGGCATATAACAGCGCGCGCAAAAAATCCGTCGTTTTCGCGTAGCCGATCTCCACCGTTTCCGTAGTCGTTTTCACCGAAAAACCGACATCGATTTTGTTTGCGATCACTTTTTTGCCGCTTTCGCTTAAATCGAGCTTTAAGGCGAGGTTGGCGCCCCGCAACGCTTTTTGCAATCTTTCATCCAAACCGCTTACATTCCATTTCATCCTTTTTACCTCTTATTTTTTTAACGTTCATCTTTTTTATCGTCGGAAAAAACCAGATGCCCGCCCGTTACGTCCATATCGAAAAAACGCTTGTCTTTCAAAATTTCCGCGCGCTGCAAGCAATTATGACCGTATTTTTCCTTCAACTTATAGACCGCTTCGTCCAGCTTTTCGTTTTTTTGCGCGCTCGGCGCAAAATCGAACAAATCTTCCCCTTCGTTTGCAAAATCGGATACGGAAACGCCCACCGCGCGAACGGGCGCGGACCAATCGTAAAACTCCGAAAAAAGCCTGCACGCTCTTTCGCAGATTTCCTTCGCGTTCTTAATCGGCACGCTGAGCCGCTCCTGCTTTCCGTGCGTCGCCAAAAAACTGTCGGTAACGCTCACTTTTACAGTGTGCGCTTTGCCGTAATGCCCTTGCCGCACGCGCGCGGCAACCGATTCGCCGAGCAGAATCAACAGCAGCTTGACTTCTTCGAAATTCGTAAGATCCCGATAGCTCGTCAAGCTGTTCCCCACCGATTTAACGGTTTTATCCGCGCTTTTCGGCGCCACGGGCGAATCGTCGAAACCGTTGGCGTATCGGAAAAGATACTCGCCCCATTTCCCCAACTTGTCGCACAAAAATTTTTCATCCGCCGCGGCGATATCGCCGATGGTGAAAATGTTGTATTTATTCAGTTTTTCCTTTGTCGCCCTGCCGACGTACAACAGATTTTCCGCAGGCAGTTTCCAAATCAGCGTTCGGTAATTTTCCTTTGTGATTTCCGTTATGGCGTCGGGCTTTTTCATATCCGAACCGAGTTTTGCGAAAATTTTATTCCAGCTTATGCCGACGCTCACCGTCAGCCCGAATTTACGCTTGATCTCTTCGGAAATCAACTCCGCAATCTTTCTGCCCCCGCCGAAATACTTGACGCAACCGCTCACGTCCAGCCAACATTCGTCTATGCCGAAAGGCTCGATTTTATCGGTATACTGCTCGTATATTTCGGAAATTTGCGAAGAAACGTCGTAATAAGCGGAAAAATCCGCTTGCACTTCCTGCAAATCGGGGCACTTTTGTTTTGCCTGCCAATAAACGTCGCCCGTTTTGACGCCGAAAGCCTTCGCAAGGTTATTTTTGGCGAGCACGATACCGTGCCTGTCCTCGATACTGCCGAAAACAGCGAGCGGTTTATCGCGAAATTCGGGATGACGCAGCGTTTCCACCGACGCGTAGAAATTATTCAAATCGCTATGCAAAATCGTGCGCAATGCCGCCCCCCCTCAATCCGCGCATCGCGCCTCCACAAACCAGCGCGACGTACGGCTTTCAAAATAAAAAAATCTTTCTTTCCCGCAAACCAGACAGGTATATTTTTCCGTGAGAAACGATCCGGTGTGCGCGGGCGGCGCTTTTTTAACGTCCGTCACCCTGTCGATACACACGCTTTTGCCGTTCCATTCAAAGGCGAGCGGATACATTTTGCCTTGCGAGGAAAAGCGCACCGTTATATCGAGATATATTTTTTCATACCGCATAAAAGCAGTATCGGCGCTTTATCGGCGAATATACGGCAATCGGGTATTAAAATTCGGAACGGAACAGCGAAAATTTATATTTCGTTTGCGAAGAAAAGATTTCGCCCTTTTTCAACACGGACGAAGGAAACGCGGAAACGTTGCAAGCGTTGGGATATAACTGCGTTTCCAAGCAAAAAGCGCAGTTTTTATTGAAAACAGCCTTTCCTTTCGTGCCGTTCAAAAAATTTCCGCTATAAAACTGCATGCACAGCATGTCGGTATAAACTTCCATTTCGATACACGTTTTCGGATCGAATGCTTTGGCGACGTAAGATTTTTTATCGTTTTTCAGTACATAGTTGAAATCATAGCCGCCCGCAATGCGCAAAAATTCGTTGTCGTAACCGATTTCCTCGCCGATTTCCCGCATCGAATTGAAATCGAGCGGGGTGTCTTTTACGGCGTACAATTCCCCCGTGGGAATGAGTTCTTTGTCGATCGCGGTGATGCAATCGCTTTTGATGCGCAGACATTCGCCCAAAACGGTTTGATTGAAATCGCCCGATAAATTGAAATACGCGTGATTCGTCAAAGAACAAAGCGTATCTTCCTTCGCCTGCGCCCGATAAGAAATCGAAAGTTCGTCGTTTTCCGTCACCCGATATCTCACCTCGACGGACAATTCGGCGGGATACCCTTCTTCCAAATCCGCCGCAGTGTAGGAAAGCGCGAGATCTTCCCCGTCGATTTCCGCATTCCAGAACACGGAATCGAAACCGACTTTCCCGCCGTGCAGATGATTGTTGCCGTCGTTTTTGAAAAGCGGATAATTTTTCCCGTTCAGCGTAAACGCCGCGCCGCCGATACGATTTGCCACTCTGCCGACGATCGCATTGAAATAATCCGCCGAACCGACATATTCCGCAATATCGTGAAATCCGATGACGACGTCGCGTTTCACGCCGTTTATATCGGACATAATCAGTCTATGTATTCTCGCTCCGTAATTGATGATTTCAGCAATCATTCCATTTTCGTTTTTCAATTCGAAACAACGGAGTTTTCCCTCTTTTAAATCTCTTTCTTCAATCAGTTTAACCATAATTTTTTATAAAACCGTCGCCCCCACGGTGCGAACCTTCAAGGGGAGCACGCATTTATTTCCGAAGATCTTTTTCATTTCGCAAACAAATTTTTCCACATTTTCGTTTTTAACGATATTGAGCGTCGTGCCGGCAAATCCACCGCCGTGCACGCGGTTTGCGCCGCCCGCAAGATAACGCCTTGCCACAGCCAGTGCAAAGGGAATCGGCTGATCGGTATCCCCCGCGGGAAATACGTTTTGCAGCAACGTCTGCGAACTGATACCCGATTGATTTACCGCCTGTAAAAAACCGTTAAAATCGTTTTTCTTCAACGCGGAGGCAAGCGTTTCCACCCGTTTGTTTTCTTCAAAAAAGTGTATCGCGCGCTCGACGGCTCTGCCGTTTACCGCTTTTCTGAGTTCGGGCATTTTATCGTAAAATTCCTCTTCGGAAACCTCTATCAAGCGTTTTTTTCCGAAAAACGCGCTCACTTTGCCCATTTCTTCGGTAATCGAAGCATATTCCCCCGTGAGGTGCTTGTGATCACCGCCCGTTTCGATGAGTACGAGCGTGTAATCTGCGAGATCGCATTCGATATGCGTCGGCTCAACGTCTCCCGCCTTGCCGAAATCGAGCAGTGTAAGCCCGCCGAACGCGATGGCGCTCTGGTCGAGCAGTCCGCACGGTTTTCCGAACCGCGCGCTTTCCGCGTACTGGGAAATAAACACCTTTTCCTTTTCGCTCATTTTTCCGTCGTTATAGAGAAAATCGAGAATTTCACAGATTAAAATTTCAAACGCCGCGGAGCTGGATACGCCCGCGCCCCCCGAAACGTTGCTCGTGGTTACGGCGACAAATCCGCCGACGCGATAGCCGCGCTTTACAAACCCTTCGCAGATCCCCGCAACGAGCGCGTCGGAGGAGCCTTTCGGCGCGTCTGCATTGTTATTTACGTCCACAACGACGTCGGGATAGCCTTCCGATTTTACGGTGATTACGTCGCCTTCGACGGGTAAAAACATCGCCGCGGTATCCAAACTGATAGCGCACCCCACGGCTTTTCCCCCGTTATGGTCGGTGTGGTTGCCGATCACTTCCACCCGACCGCTCGATGACGCCATATAGCCGGCTTTGCCGTATTCTTTTTTAAATCGATCGATCAAACGATCGTAGCGTTCGTGCTGAACAAGCGAATTTTCGCCGTAAAGCGCGGTAAATTTATATTCGGCGTCTTTGGCGCTTTCTATAATTTTTCCGTATTTCATCTTTCTGATTTTCTCCCGATTTTTTTAACTTCAGTATATCATTTTTTTGCTTTGCTGGCAAGATATTCCGCTAATTATTTACTTATATTTTTTATTTTCGTTACGCGGGCTTAAAACCTTGACACGGATTTTATTATATTATATAATAAATATTGAAATTTTTCAGAAAAGAGAACTTATCCTTGGCTGTTGGAGGCTTACAAAGAATGGACGTTTTTAAAATCGAAAAAAAATGGCAGGAAATTTGGGAAAAAGAGAAAATCAACTACTTTAATCCCAAAAATATCGACAAGAAATATTATTGTCTCGAAATGTTTTCTTACCCTTCCGCGGCGAAACTGCACGTAGGTCACTGGTACAACTACGGTCTTACCGACAGTTTTGCGCGCTATAAAAAAATGAAGGGTTTCGAAGTGTTTCAGCCCATGGGCTTTGACGCCTTCGGACTGCCTGCGGAAAACTACGCCATCAAAACGGGCATTCACCCGAAAGATTCCACGCTACAAAATATCGAGAACATGGAACAAACCCTGCGCGAAATGGGCGCGATGTTCGACTGGAACTCGGAAATCAAAACGTGCGAAGAAAATTACTATAAATGGACGCAGTGGCTCTTTTTGAAACTCTATGAAAAAGGGCTCGCTTACCGCAAGGAGGCGCCCGTCAACTGGTGTCCTTCCTGCAATACCGTTCTCGCCAACGAACAGGTTGTCGACGGCGCGTGCGAACGCTGCCACACCGCGGTCGTGAAGAAAAATCTGACACAGTGGTTTTTCAAGATCACCGATTACGCGGAAGAGCTGCTCAGCGGGCTGAACGACCTCGACTGGCCGGAAAAAACCAAATCCATGCAACGCAACTGGATCGGCAAATCCACCGGCGGAGAAATCGAATTTACGGCGGAAAGCGGCGATAAATTCAAAGTGTTCACCACCCGCGCGGATACGCTTTTCGGCGTAAGTTTCGTCGCGCTCGCTCCCGAACATCCGTTGGTTGCGAAACTGACGACTGCGGACAGAAAAGACGCCGTGGACAACTACGTTTACGAAACGTCCAAAGCGTCGGAAATCGACAGACTTTCCACCGTGCGCGAAAAGACGGGCGTGTTTATCGGTGCGTATGCGATAAACCCCATCAACAATAAAAAAGTTCCCATTTTCGCGGCGGATTACGTATTGTACTCCTACGGCACGGGCGCGGTTATGGGCGTGCCCGCGCATGACGAAAGGGATTTCCTCTTTGCGCAGAAATACGATTTGCCCGTCGTCCGCGTGGTAAAAGGCGACGGCGAAAACGATCAGCTACCGTTCACGCAGTACGGCATCACCATCAATTCGCAAAAATTCGACGGACTGACTTCCGACGAGGCGAAAAAAGCCATCGTAAACGAACTTGTCAAACAGAACAAAGGCGAGCATAAAATCAACTATCGCCTGCGCGACTGGCTGGTTTCCCGCCAGAGATATTGGGGCGCGCCCATTCCCGTAATTCATTGCGAAAAGTGCGGCGCCGTTCCCGTGCCCTACAAGGATTTGCCGGTTAAACTCCCCTACGACGTGGAATTCAAACCGGACGGCAAATCGCCCCTCGCAAAGCACGACGGGTTTATGAACGTAAAATGCCCGATTTGCGGCGGCGACGCGAAACGCGATCCCGATACGCTCGACACCTTCGTATGTTCGAGCTGGTATTATCTGCGGTATCCCGACGCGAACAACGCAAAAGAACCGTTCAACCCCGAATATATCAACAAAATGCTGCCCGTCGATAAATACGTCGGCGGCGCGGAACACGCCTGCATGCACCTTTTATATTCGCGCTTCATCACGAAAGCGCTCAGGGATATGGGTTATCTCAATTTCAGCGAACCCTTCAAATCCCTCGTGCATCAAGGGGTAATTTTAGGTCCGGACGGCATGCGCATGAGCAAGTCGCGCGGCAACGTTATTTCCCCCGACGATTATATCAAGCAATACGGTTCCGACGTGTTCCGTTTAACCTTAATGTTCGGTTTTTCCTATACGGAAGGCGGACCGTGGAGCGACGACGGCATCAAGGCGATCAGCAAGTTTATGGACAGAATCGAACGCCTTGCCGATAAAATTTCCAAACTCAAACCGGAAAAGGGCGGCGATTACGGCAAAGAGGAAAAAGACCTCGATTACGTACGCAATTACACGATCAAGTGCGTGGACCGCGATATGGAGGTATTCTCCTTCAACACCGCCATCGCGCGCATGATGGAATTTTTGAACGCGCTTTACAAATACGACGCGCTGGAAACGAAGAATAAAAAATTCTACCGCGAGGCTTTCGGCGATTTTATCGCGCTGCTTGCCCCTTGCGCGCCGCATTTTGCCGAAGAAGTTTGGGAGATGCTCGGCAACAAAAAGTCGGTATTTTACGCGCCCTATCCCGTTTGCGACGAAAAAGCGCTGGTAAAAGACGAAGTGGAAGTCGCGGTGCAGTTTAACAGCAAAATGCGCGGGCGCATCGTTATCCCCACGGGGATAGACGAAAACGAAATACGCAGCCTGCTCCTCGCCGACGAAAAAATCGCGCCGATGCTGGAAGGCAAGGAAATCAAAAAACTGATCGTAATACCGAACAGACTGATCAACATCATATTGTAATAAAAAACGGAAGATAATATAAGGACGGGAGATTTATGGCAGAGAAAAAAAGGAACAAACGGACGGAGATAGAGCAGTCTGCGGCAGAACCCGCCGCGCCGGCGGAGGTTTCGCAGTCCGCCGCAAGTGCGGCGGCGCCCGCGGAAACCGAAACTTCGTTCGAAATAAACGAAGAAGAAAGCGCTGTTTACGAGGAAACCCTGTTTAAGAAACAACGCGCGAAATCAAAATCGGCGCCAAAAAAAGAAACGGAAGTAAAAGCGGAGAAAGAAACGGGCGAGGAAACGCCGCAGCAGCTTTCTTTCGATTTAAGCGAATGCGAGGAAAAGAGCGCTCAGACGTCTTATTACGAATACGACGACAAAGAAAACTCCCCTCTCATGAGCATTTTCAAATCCATCAAAAAGAAATTTTCCAAAAAGGATAAAGCCGCAAAACCGAAAAAGAAAAAGTTCAATCCCCTGCCCGCGGTGAGCGCCACGCGCTATCACCCCGATCCGGCGGTCGGACTGAACGACGAACAGCTTGCCGAGCGGTTTGAAAACGACCTCGTCAACAAGGTGGAAAATAAATATTCCAAATCGTACGCGAGCATCTTTATCGGCAATATCTTCACTTTTTTCAACTTGCTCGGTTTGATCTGCGCCGTCGCGCTCATCGTTGCCGGCGCGAGCCTGAACCGCTTTATGTTCTGCCTCGTGTATATAGCGAATATCGGCATCGGCATCATTCAGGAAATCCGCGCGAAACTCTCCATCGAGAAGTTGGCGCTCCTCTCCAGCCACTCCGCAAAGGTCGTGCGAAACGGAGCGGTTACGGAAATATCCACGGGCGACATCGTTTTGGACGATATTCTGCATTTTACCGTGGGCAATCAGATTTCCACCGATTCCATCATCGAGGAAGGAACCGTGGAAGTGAACGAATCGCTTTTGACGGGCGAATCGGTCGCCGTGAAAAAGAGCGTCGGAGACGAGCTCTTTGCGGGAAGTTTCATCACCGGCGGCAACTGCGTCGCAAGGGCGAACAAAGTCGGAAAGGAGAATTATGTGGAAATCCTCTCCGCAAAGGCGAAGAAGTACCGCAAGCCCCATTCCGAGCTGATGCGGTCCACGCAGCTCATCATCACCTGCGTCGGTTTTCTCATCGTTCCGATGGCCATCGGCATGTTTTTCAAATTGGCGCACAACATCAACGACTGGAAATTGGTCATAGAAGGAACGAGCGCCGTGATCATCGGCATGATCCCCGCGGGAATGATGCTTTTAACGAGCTTGGCGCTCGCCGTCGGCGTAATCCGCATGGCGCGCAATCAAACGCTCGTGCAGGACCTGTATTCGTTGGAAATGCTCGCGCGGATCGATGTATTGTGCCTCGATAAAACGGGAACGATCACCGACGGAAGAATGAAGGTAAGCGATTGCTTGATTTTAAGCAACAGCTTTCCCGACACCATCAGCGAGGCGATGGGTTCGATGCTCTCCGCCCTCGACGACAACAACCAGACTTCCATAGCGTTAAACAATCATTTCGGCAGAAACAACAAGTTGAAACCGGTAAAGCTCCTCCCCTTCAACTCCGACAGAAAATGTTCCGCGGTCACCTTTGCCGAATCGGGAACGTACGCGTTCGGCGCGCCGGAATTCGTGTTGAAAGAAGTGCCCGACAACGTGGCAAAAATGGTAAAACAATACGCGTCTATGGGCTTAAGAGTGCTCGTCGTCGCTTATTCCAAGGCGGGCATCGTGGGCGAAACGCTTCCCGCCAGCATGAAAGCGATCGCGCTCATCACTATTTCGGACAATATTCGCGAGGACGCGGTATCGACCATCCGTTGGTTCAAGCAAAACGACGTACAGATCAAAATTATTTCCGGCGACAATCCCATCACTGTATCGGAAGTCGCTCGGCGCGCGGGCGTGGAAAACGCCGATAAATATATCAGTTTGGAGGGCTTGAGCGAAAGCGAGGTGATCAGCGTCGCCAACAAGTACACCGTTTTCGGCAGAGTCAGCCCCGAACAAAAGGCGATTTTGGTGCGGGCGATCAAAGCCGCGGGACATAACGCGGCGATGACGGGCGACGGCGTAAACGACATTCTCGCTTTGAAAGAAGCAAACTGCGCGATCACCGTCGGTTCCGGCAGCGACGCGGCGAGAAACGTTTCCCACATCGTTTTGATGGATAATAATTTCGCATCCATGCCGAAAGTCGTACACGAAGGCAGACGGGTTATCAACAATATTCAGAACTCCGCCTCCCTTTATCTGATGAAAACCTTTTTCATCACCTTGCTGGCGTTCTTCGTCATCGTGATCCCCGGTGCGGTATATCCTTTCAACACCTCCCACATGATGCTGATCGAATTCGTCATCATCGGCGTGGCGTCCTTCTTCTTGTCGTTTCAAGCGAACGACAGCCGCGTGAAAGGTCGGTTTATCAACTATGTTATCTGTAAATCCCTGCCGGGCGGGTTGCTGATGCTGATCAGCGTTCTCATCATTATGCTGGCGCAGGGCTTGTTGCAGCCGCATCTCGGCATAGAAAACTATCCCAACGATATTTACTATACGATGATGGAACACGCGATGAACTTTGCGGGGCTCGTGATGCTTTACAGATTGTGCAAACCCTTCAACGCGTTCAGAACGCTGTTATTCGTTGCGATCGCCATCGTACTCACGGGGATTTCCATTTTCGCCGTCGTTCAAGGGCTTCCCATGTTCTCCTTCGTTTCGATGGGAAATTTAGATCTTTACTGGCATCATATTCTGCTTTTGGGATGCGTCATTCTCCTCTGCATCGCCCTTGCGGGCGTGTTGGAAAATATCGCCAACAAATTTTTGATCACGCAGGATAAAACGAAAGAAAAATCGAAAAAGACGAAATAATAAATATCCCCGCGTTAAAACGCGGGGTATTTCATTATACAAGCTCCCCCCGCGCCATAGCGCGGGGATTTTTCGCTTTTGCGCTTTTTACAACAAATCCCGCCCCCATATGAGGGCGGGATTTGTTTATATTATAAGGAGGTTCTGTGTTCTATAAAAGGGCAGCCGCTTTCTTATCGACGATGACGACGACGTCTGCGTGATTTTGCAAAACGCTTGCGGGGCAATCTTCCGTAACGGGACCTTTCACCATGCTGTAAACGGCCTTCGCCTTGTTGTCGCCGCTGGCGACGACGAGCACTTTCTTCGCGTTCATGATGTTGGCGATGCCCATGGTGATCGCCTTCGTGGGCACTTCGTCGATATTATCGAACAAACGGGAATTATCCTTGATGGTGCTCTCGGTCAGCGACACGATATGCGTCGTGGAATCGAAGGGCGTTTTCGGTTCGTTGAAACCGATATGCCCGTTGGAACCCAAACCGAGCAATTGCACGCTTTGCTGCATTTTGTTGAGCAACGCGGTATATCTGGCGCACTCTTCGTCGAGATTTTCCGCAACGCCGCTCGGCAGATTGGTGTTCGCAATGTCGATGTCGATATGATTGAACAGGTTGTCTTTCATGAAATAATCGTAACTTTGCACGTGCGTTTTCGCAAGCCCTACGTATTCGTCGAGATTGACGGTTTTCACGTTCTTGAAAGACAGCTCTTTCTTTTCGCATTTCGCGATAAGTTCTTTATAAAGCCCGATGGGCGTCGTGCCCGTCGCAAGACCGAGCACCGCATTTTCGTCGGCTTTTACGACGTCCGCGATGACCTCGGCGGCTTTTTTGCTCATCTCTTCGTAATTTTCCGTAACGATGACTTTCATGTTATTTGCTCACCTTGTTCAGTCTTTCTTTCACGTCGTTTTTGAAAGAATCGATATAATTCAGAACATAATCGACCATATCGAGCTTTTCATCCTCAACGAGCGGCGTTAAATCCATCGCGTAGCCCAATCCCGTAGCGTTGTCGCATCCGTGGCTGGCGGCATACGTCGCGTGCGCCGTACGTCTGCCCTGCGCCGCGAGATCGTATCTCTTGCCTCCGCAGATCTGCGAATCGAACACGCTGACGAGGCTCATGGCGATATTGGGGTGTTCGCTTAAATCGAATACGACCTTCTGCTCGTCGTTCACCCAGTCGAGATCGCGCCACACTTCGCAGCCGAACACCTTTTCGGGGCGTTCGTTCTTATCGAGCTTGCGGATCGCCTTGATGACCTTCGTCACCACGCCGCAGTGCGTGTCATGCTTGTCCGCCAAATTGTGCGTATAAACGTATTTGGGCTTCGTAGCGCGCAAAATCTTTACGTATTCGTCCACGATCTGATCGTTATCGGGCGTTTTGATCTGTTTGGAGGTATAGCCGAGCTGCAGCATCGCCGCGTATTCGCCGACAAACGCCGCCTTGTTCTGCTCCACGATTCTAACCGCCTTCATTTCGTCGTCGGTATAATCTTTGTAAAGGCTGTCTCTGGGGCTGCCCGCGCCGTCCGCCGTCACCACGCCGGTGAACCATTCGTCCTTTTTGCCGAAGCACTGCAATACGCCGTGATACGCCATCAGTTCGATATCGTCCTGATGTGCGGAAATGGCGAGATGCGTCGTTTTCGCCAATGCCTTTTCTTCGCTGTCGTTATCGGGAATAAAAATTCTCGCGTTCGCGTTTTCAAATTTCATAACTCTTTACTCCTTTGATTATTTTATAATTTCCGTCAAAGACGCCGCCGCGATGCTCTGACCTACTCTTCTGTTGGATTCGTCCGGCATGGAAATGTCGATATCTTTATACTGCGGATATTCCGCGGCAAGCACTTCGCGCGCTTTCGCGATGATAATATCGCCGCCCTCTCCGCTCGTCACCCTGCCCAAAAGCAAAAGGTGCTTGATTTCGTAAAATTCGCTGTAATACGCGATGGAATAACCGAGATATACGCCGATATCCTCGTAAATTTTCTTCGCGCGTTCGTCGCCGTCTTTCATCATCTTCTGCACGACTTTGAGCCGCTCCGCCGGCGAGGAATCCTTATCGAACACGACGCCCGCGTATTCGGCGAGTTTGATTACGCCGTCCTGCGAGAAATATTTCACGCCGCAGCCGTAATCGCCGCTCCATTCGTCCATCATCGCGTTTTTATTGAAATCCACGGGAACGAACGCAAGCTCGTTGAGCCAGCCGTTCAAGCCGCCGTCGGTATTGATGTAGCCGCCCGCTTCGCTCGTGCCCATGGCGATGCCGAGCACGCCGTTGTCGTTCAGATCTATGGCGCCGGCAAGCGCGGTTACGTCGCCGTCGTTGGCAACTTCCAGCGGCGCGTTGAATTCCTTTGCGATATCGATGTACATGTTCTTCACGTGTTTATCGAAATCGTCCTGCGGCACTTTCAAAAAGAGCGACGCGACCATGATTTTATTGTCTACGTAAATGCCCGCGCTGGAAACGCCGATGGCGTCCACTCTCGGCATTTTGGACGCGGCGGTGGCAAACGCCGCCTTGATACCGTCGTAATGATATTTATAATCGGAATTGGTTTTCGGAAACCACACGACTTCTTCGCTGTAAACGACTTCCCCGTCGATCACCGCGCTCACCTTTCTGTCGCTGCCGCCGGCATCGAAACCGATACGGCAGCCGTCGAGATGACCGCCGATTTTCAGCGAACAGCCGTTGGCCGCGGGCATGTCCTTTTCCGCAACCTTCACCACCTCGAAGGGCGCTTCGTAAACCTTGCTCATAAAGTCGGCGTCGAAGGCGCGCGCGCCGCCCGCCGAATAGGCTTTTTTGATTTCTTCGTAAATATAATCGTCGCCGCAGATATATACTTTATATCCGCCGACCACCCACAAAAGCGATTTTACGATGCGCTCCGCAATGCCGAGATTGCGTTCTTTTTTGCAGTCGCATGCGAAAATATCGATTTCGTAAATGTAGTTGTAACCCTTGTTTCTTTCCACGCAGATTTTCAAACGTTTATGCGCCTCTTTTGCGACGTCGCTTTTAAACGCGTCCAGTTCGAGGCTCATCGGCCGATAACCTGTGTCGTAATTCATCGCGTACTTCATAGCTGTTCTCCTTTAAAAAGATATCGTTATTTAAATTCTTCCGAAAAATATGCGCGGCTGAACGCCTTTTTGCCGTCGAAATCCTCCACGGTGACGCGGAAATATTTCACGTGTTCGTTCAGCTCGAAAACCGTTTCCGCCGAAGGCGAACCCGTAACGAGTTTTGCGAAGCGCCCGTCCGTCGAAAGACGAACCGACCTCGCGTTTTCCGCCCCTACGTAAACCTTGTTCCCGTCGACGGCGATGCCGCGCAAGCGCGCGCCCGTCGACGCGTAAAACGCGCCTTTTTTCATACACTCGAAAACGCTTTGATAATCGAGTTTATCGGGATACATTACGTTGAACCCGCCCAAACTGTCGCTTTCTATACAGCGGTGCACATCGTCGTTGGCAAAGCAGTAGAGTTTTTGCCCGTCTTTGAGCATATGATCGTATATGATACCCATGTCGTCCGGCTCCGCGCCTTCGCGATAGGACGCGTAATTTACGATTTCCATGCCGAGTAAACCTTTCAGCCCGAGATAATCCTTCGGCTCGTGACACGACCAAACGGGATGATTATAAACGGCGAGATACCCGAGTTTATTCGCCTCCGCAATGATTTCGTTGGCGTTGGCAACGGAATGTTCCGGATTGCAAAATCCGTTTAAAATCGGAGATAAAGCGAGCTCCTCTGCCGATTTTTCGCGCAGAACTTTATTGAAAAAATCGTAAAACCGTTCGCTGACGCCCACCATGCCTACGGCATCGGGCGAAGGCGAATAAAAATTGATATGATACGCTTTGTCGGCATTCGCCGCGCCGCCGTCGTGCAAACAGTTTTCGTAGCCGTTGAGGGCAACGAAATTTTCGTCGTTCAATGCGGTTCTGTCGCACATGAAAAGATGATCGGTATACGCCAAAATCGAATAACCGTGCGCGCGATAATAGTCCTTTACCTGCTGCGGCGTACAATGTCCGTCCGACTGCGTCGTATGCGCATGTAAATTCGCTTTATAACCCGCGCCGTCCGGCAATAAAACCTTCATTTACATCTTCTCCCGCATCTTATTTTCTCAACCATATTATATACCAAAAAATCCTTCTTGGCTTTACAGATTGATTTATCAATTTTGCACAATAAGACACAAATGCGCTTGAAATTATTTTTTCATTGTAGTATAATAAGACCATGGATAAAGAATACGGGAATTACATACAACACAAATTGAAGGAAACCTTTACCGTCAAATCGATTTTCACCATTCACTATTTCCGTTACGGAAAGCGGTTCCGCGTGCGAAAAGAATCGCATAATTTTTGGGAAATGGTATATATCGATTCGGGCGAGGCGATCGTGTCCGCCGACGAACGGGAATTTCCGCTGCGCCGCGGACAGGCTTATTTTCACAAGCCCGAGGAGGAGCACACCATCCGTACGGAAGAAGAATTTGCAAATTCCGCCATCGTTTCCTTTGAGTGTTCCGCAAAATCGATGAAGCTTTTCGAGGATAAAATCATCGATTTCAACGAATTTGAAAAACAACTGCTCAATAAAATCATTTCCGAAGGCAAGCTGAGCTTCAAAGACAAACTCGACGATATTTACTTGGTAAAAATGACGAAACGCGAAAACGCGCCCTTCGCCGGCGAACAGCTGATTAAAAACAGTTTGGAGCTTTTGCTCATCTCCCTTGCGCGAAAAATCAGGAACGAGCAGAAAGAAACCTTCATTTCGGAAAATCTCATCGCCCCCTCGGGCGTGAAACTCGTGGAGAATATTCTCGATATTCTGAACGAAAATTTATACGACAACATCAATCTGGATACCATTGCAAGCAAGCTAAATTTCAGCAAAACGTATATCAAATCGGTTTTTAAAAGACACACCGGCACGACGATTATACAGCATTATATCGATTTGAAAATCGCGGAGGCGAAAAAACTGCTCAGCCAAAACAAATACACCGTAACGGAAATCGCGTTTATGCTGAATTTCAATTCGGTGCATTATTTCAGCCGGCAGTTCAAATGCCGAACCGATATGTCCCCCACGGAATATATCGATTCCATCAAAGCGGACAACGTATTATAAAAAAATCCTTCGGAATACCGAAGGATTTTTGATTATTTCAACAATTTGATTTTTCCGAAAAAAGGAAGTTCCTTATCTTCTTCGTTGACGACGTAGATGATGCCGATAATGCCGATGATCAGTATCGCAAGACTGTAAAGCCCCGCGAGCGCGCCGAATATCGTGCGCATCACCCCGCCGAAGGACGTCAAAATACCGAAAACGGTATTGCCGACAACGGAAAAAAGCAACATGGCAAGTCCGTTGTTCGCGTGCTTTTTCGCTTCCGCGTCGTCCTTATACATAATCAACGGGATAAAGAACAGCAAACCCCAGATATAGCAAAGCGAAAAGATAATTTTTCTTTCCGTCTTGTCGGAAGCGGGTTTATCCTCCTTTTGCTCTGCTTTTTCCCCTTCGTTCAACTTTTCCTTTTTTTCTTCCTCGTCCATCGTTATACCTCCTTTAAACGAGCAGCGCCGCCGCTCCGATAATGCCCGCGTCGTTGCCGAGCGTCGCCGTCAAAATTTTCACCGCGGGCGTGCCCTGATAGCCGTAATAACCGTCTATGCAGTATTTTTCCACCTTATCCAAAAGATACCTGCCTTCACCGCAAATACCGCCGCCGAGCACAAACGCCTGCGGGCGGAAAATATTGCAGTAGCTCATGATGCTTTCGGAAAGATATTTCACGTAATTTTCCACGACCTCCGTCGCCGCCGCGTCGTTTTCCCGCGCCATGGCGAACGCCGTTCTGCCGTTCACGTTGTTGATGTCGTTATTCGCGTATTCCCACATTTTGGAATTCGTGTCGCGTAGCATCGCGCGCTTGGTATCGCGGATCAGCGCCGAAGCGGAACAGTACGCCTCGATACAGCCTTTTCTTCCGCAAGTGCACTGCTCGCCGTCGAGAACGAGCAGCGCGTGCCCCAGCTCCGCGCCCTTCGATTCGTTGCCTTCGTAAAGTTTTTTATCGATGATGATGCCGCCGCCGACGCCCGTGCCCAACGTAAACATCACCACGTCGGAATATTCCTTCGCCGCGCCGAAAATCGCCTCGCCAAGCGCGGCGACGTTTGCGTCGTTGGATATTTTATAATATGTATCGACGTACGCGCGAAGTCCCTCGATCAAAGGAACTTTATGCCAGCCGAGGTTATTGGAATATTCCACCACGCCCGTTGCCGCGGTGATCGCACCGGGGCAGCCGATGCCGATGCCCTCGATATCTTCCGCGGTAAGGTTATTGTTTGCTAAAAATTCTTTTAAAGCCGTACCGAGAGAACAGATTACGCTTTCGGCATCTCCGTCGGTTTTTACCACTTTTTTATCCAAAATATTGCCGTTTTCGTTGACAAGACCGATTTTTACGCTCATGCCGCCGATATCCACGCCGATATATTTTTTCATATTTTTCTCCTTAAATCAGTTTTCTCGCCATGTAAACGCCCATTACGGAAGCCATCATCAATCCCCGCGTCCAGCCGGAAGAATCGCCCAGACAATGCAGATTTTTCACGTTGGTGTTCAATTCCGTATCCATTGCGACCTTATTGCTGTAAAATTTCAACTCCGGCGAATAGAGCAGCGTTTCCGCGCTGGCAAAACCGGGAACGACGGTGTCCACTTCGTCGATAAAATTGAGGATCGACAGCATCGAACGGTAAGGCATTGCGGAAGTAATATCCCCCGCGATCGCGTCGGTCAAGGTCGGCTTTACGTTCGAGCGCATCAGTTCGTCCTGCCAACTGCGCTTTCCGTCCCGAATATCGCCGAGCCGCTGCACCAAAATGCGGCCGTTGCCCAACATATTGGTCAGTTCGCCAACCTTTTTCGCGTATTCGATGGGTTGATCGAAGGGCGCCTGAAAATGGTTGGAGCACAAAATCGCAAGGTTTGTGTTGTTAGATTTTCTTTCTTTATACGAATGTCCGTTTACGACGGCGAGCGCGTTATCGTAATTTTCCTGACTGACAAATCCGCCGGGGTTCTGACAGAAGGTGCGCACTTTGTTTTTGAAGGGCTTCGGATAGCCGATGAGCTTGGATTCGTAAAGAATGTTGTTTACGTCCTCCATCACCTCGTTGCGAACTTCCACGCGCACGCCGATATCCACCGTGCCCGCCTCGTGCGTTACGCCGTGTTTGCGGCACATTTCGTTGAGCCAGTCCGCCCCGCGTCTGCCGGTGGCGACGATGACGGTATCCGCCGCAATCGTCTCCTGCGCGCCCTTGATTTTGCACACCGCGCCTTTACATATACCGTCCTCTACAATAAGATCGAGCGCGTCGGCGGAAAACAAAGTTTCCACGCCGTTTTCCTGCAAATGTCTTTCGATGGAAAAATAAATTTCCTGCGCTTTTTCCGTGCCGAGATGGCGGATCGGACAGTCGACGAGTTTTAAATTCGCCTGAATGGCTTTTTTGCGGATTTCCTTGATTTTTTCCGAATCGGACACCCCTTCCACCTTGGTATCCGCCCCGAAAGAAAGATAAATTTTATCGGTATACTCGATCAGGCTCTGCACCGTTTCGTGTCCGAGTAAGTCCGGCAATTCGCCGCCCACGTCGGAGGAAAGCGACAGTTTCCCGTCGGAAAACGCCCCCGCGCCGGAAAATCCGGTGGTGATGTGACAGTTTTTACAGTTAATGCATTTCCCCGTCTTGGACTTCGGGCACGCTCTGTTTTCGATGGCGACGCCCTTTTCGATCAGCGTTATTTTACCGCCGTAATTTCTGTTCAGCAGTTCCAGCGCGGTAAAAATCCCCGCGGGACCCGCGCCGATAATCAATACGTTCGTTTGTAACATCTTCTTCTCTCAGCCGTTTCGTTCGGCAATCATATCCTTTACTTTCATTAACCGCGTAAGCCCCGAGCGTTCGTTTTCGTCGAGTTTCATCGCGATATAGCGTATCGTTTCTTCGATATTCGGTATCATGACATATTCCAGCGCGTTCACGCGGCGCTTGCTCTTGTCGATTTCGTCCGCCAGCATCATAGTGATTTTTTCCATTTCGGCAAGCCGAACGAGCTTTACGAGCACCTTGCCCGCCAATTCCACGGAATAATCCGCCTCGCTGGTAACGCCCACGTAGGAATAGGGCGTTTTCGCCGCACCGCGGTTTTCCGTAAGTTCCAGTTTCGGCACGGCGACGTTCATGATATTTTTCGTGGAACAATCGAGCTCCACCGAAACGGACGGCATGGAAAAAGCAAGCTCGATGTCCTCGCGTTTCATCAGCCCGCGCGCAAGGGAAAACTGACGCAGAACGCCGACGATTTCGCTTTCCGTTTCGTCGCGCAGCCGCTTCGTTTCCCGAACGATGGCGGAAAACCGCCGCACCATTTCGTCCGTTTTGTCTTTTAATAATTTATGTCCCCGCTGTGCGGTTTTCAGGCGCGCCTTCAGCTTTTTCAGCTCCATTCGCGTGGGGTTTACGTTCATTCTCGCCAAAACATTGTCTCCGTTTTACTCGTCTAAATATTTTTCGATGAATTTCGTCTTGATACGTTTCAATTCCGATTTCGGTAAAATTTTCAAAAGCCGCCAGCCCAAATCGAGGGTTTCTTCTATCGTTCTGTTTTTGCCGAACCCTTGCGAAACGTACTGTTTTTCAAAGCTTTCCGCAAACTTCGCGTACAATTTGTCGATATCCGACAGCGCGGCGTCGCCCAAGATGGCGGCGAGTTCCTTCGCCTCTTTGCCGCGCGCATAAGCGGAAAACAGCTGGTTCATCGTGTCGGCATGGTCATCTCTCGTCTTTCCGTCGCCGATGCCCTTGTCTTTCAGTCGGGAAAGCGACGGCAGCACGTCGATAGGCGGATTTACGCCCTTTTTGAAGAGTTCACGCGATAAGATGATCTGCCCTTCCGTAATATATCCCGTAAGGTCGGGAATGGGGTGCGTTTTGTCGTCTTCGGGCATCGTGAGAATGGGAATTTGCGTAATGGAACCGCCTTTTCCCTTGATTCTGCCCGCGCGCTCGTATATGGACGCCAAATCGGTGTAAAGATACCCCGGATAACCGCGCCGCCCCGGCACTTCCTTCCGCGCCGCGGAAACTTCGCGGAGCGCCTCGCAGTAGTTTGTGATGTCGGTGATGATGACGAGCACGTGCATGCCGAGCTCGTACGCGAGATATTCCGCCGCGGTGAGCGCCATTTTCGGCGTAGCGATACGCTCGATGGCGGGGTCGTTCGCAAGGTTGGTAAAGAGAACCGTTCTCGAAATCGCCCCCGTTCTTTTGAAATCCTGCACGAAATAATCTGCTTCTTCGTAGGTGATCCCCACCGCCGCGAACACGACGGCGAATTTTTCGTCGCTCTTCAACACGCGCGCCTGTCGGGCGATCTGCGCCGCAAGCTCGGCGTGCGGCAAGCCGCTCATGCTGAATACCGGCAATTTTTGTCCGCGGACGAGGGTATTCAGCCCGTCGATGGCGGAAATGCCCGTTTGAATAAACTCGTTGGGATAATCGCGGGCGGCGGGATTCATCGGCTCGCCGTTGATATCCATTCGCTTTGCCGCGATGACGGGCGCGCCGCCGTCCTTCGGATTGCCCATGCCGTCGAATACGCGCCCGAGCATATCTTCCGATACGGCAAGCTCCAGACTTCTGCCCAAAAATTTCGCCTTGCTCGTGGAAATCTGCAAACCGTGGGAATTTTCAAACAGCTGCACCAATGCCTTGTCGCGGTTGATTTCCAATACCTTGCCGCGGCGCACCTCGCCGTTTTTCTGCATGATTTCCACGAGTTCGTTGTATTTTACGCCCTCGACGCCCTCCACGAGCATCAACGGACCGACGACTTCTTTTATCGTCTTATATTCCTTAAACATTGTCGTTCCCTCCGTCGAGTGATTTCACGGTTTCGTTGACATCTTTGGATATGCCGTCGAGTTCGGAAATATTCTCTTCCTCCACGTACTTCGCCCTGCCGATTTTCTCCCGAACGGGCAGCGCCAGCAAATCGTCGAAATCCACGCCGCGGTTAACGGCGTCGATGCCGAGACGGTGAAAATCGTAGATCAAACGGAGCATTTTGCACTGTTTCGTCATGGACGTATACGTATCGGTTTCGTGAAAAGCGTTCTGATGCAGATAATCCTCGCGGATGGACTTCGCCGTTTCCATCGTCAAACGGTCTTTATAGGAAAGCGCGTCCGCGCCGACAAGGCGCACGATTTCGTCGAGTTCCGCCTCCTCTTGCAAAATCTGCATGGCGAAAGAACGCAGGCGGATAAAATCCGCGGCGACGTTTTTATTATACCAATCGGCGAGCTTATCCGCGTAGAGCGAGTAGCTGATGAGCCAGTCTATGGCGGGGAAATGCCGCTTATACGCCAACGCGGAGGAAAGCCCCCAGAACACTTTGACGATACGCAGCGTAGCCTGCGCCACCGGTTCGGACAAATCGCCGCCGGCGGGAGAAACCGCGCCGATCGCGGTAACCGAGCCTTCCCTGTCGCCCTTGCCGAACACCTTGACGATGCCGGCGCGTTCGTAAAATTCCGCCAGACGGCTGGAAAGATATGCGGGATAGCCTTCTTCGCCGGGCATTTCCTCCAAACGCCCGCTCATTTCGCGGAGCGCTTCCGCCCAACGGGACGTGGAATCCGCCATGATCGCGACATTCAAGCCCATATCGCGGAAATATTCCGCAATGGTGATGCCCGTATAAATCGACGCCTCGCGCGCCGCGACGGGCATATCGGAAGTGTTGGCGATGAGAACCGTGCGCTTCATCAGCGGTTCTCCTGTTTTCGGATCCTTCAGCGCGGGAAATTCGTTCAAAACGTCGGTCATTTCGTTGCCGCGTTCGCCGCAGCCGATATAGACGATGATGTCCGCGTCCGCCCACTTCGCCAATTGGTGCTGCACCACCGTTTTACCGCTGCCGAAAGGCCCCGGCACGGCGGCAACGCCGCCTTTCGCGATGGGGAAAAGCGTATCGATTACCCTTTGCCCCGTGATCATCGGCATGGAAGGCGACATCTTTTCCCGATAAGGTCTGCCCTTTCTCACCGGCCATTTTTGCATCATGGGCAATTCCACATCGCCCTTTTCCGTTTCCAGAACGGCGACGGTTTCGGTAATGGTGAATTCCCCGTTTTTGATTTCCTTGATTTTACCCTTGACGCCGTAAGGCACCATGATTTTATGGGAAACGACGGCGGTTTCCTGCACTTCGCCGAGGAAATCCCCCGCACCGACAACGTCGCCGACTTTTACAAGCGGGTGAAAATCCCATTTCTTTTCCCTGTCGAGATTGCTGATGGAAATACCGCGCGTAATGCGATCGCCGTATTCGGCGTAAACGCGGGTAAGCGGACGCTGAATCCCGTCGAATATCCCCTCGATCAATCCGGGGGCAAGCTCCACGGAAAGGGGCGCGCCGGTGCTTTCGACGATTTCGTCCGGTCCCAATCCGGAAGTTTCTTCGTACACCTGAATGGACGCTTTATCGCCCCGCAATTCGATAATTTCGCCGATCAGCTTTTTTTCGCTTACGCGGACGACGTCGTACATTCTGCTGTCCGCCATATTTTCCGCCACGATCAGCGGTCCGGAAACCTTTACGATTTTACCTTGCATATCTTTCTCCGTATAAACGTTTAATCTTCTTTCTTTTCGTCGCGGAACAAAATATCCACGCCGAGCGCCTTTTCGCATGCCCGCCTCAAAAGGTCGTAACCGTAGCCGTTTCCGCCGCTTGCGGACGGCACGGAAATGATGACGGGATACGCCGCCGAGGCATAATGAGCCAGAGTTTCGTCGATTTCCTTCGCCAAAACGTCTGTGATAAATATAATCTGATAGGTTTTCGCCAGCTTTTTCAACAGATTACGCGCCTTTTCGGGGTGGTCCGCGCTGAACGCGTCCATGCCCACCGCCTTGAAGGCGAGAACGCTGTCGCCGTCGCCGATAATCGCCGTTTTACCCTTCATACGTCTCCCTCAGCCGCGCCTTAATTTCACTACCGCGAACGCCGTTATTCAAACATGACATGACGATGCGCACGTTCGCCAGCTCCGCCAGCTTATAATAACAATATAATATAAACGGACGATACCCTTCGTCGTTATAGCGTTCTTTTTTCAAATAAGCGAGAGCATAGCCGTCCGAAAGTCTTTCAAAATCGGTAAGCGGCTTTCCCTCGCCGACGCCGTCGACCGCGGCGTAAATCAATTCTTTCGCCGGCGAATAACGGAATTTTTCCCGCAAAGTTTCCGCCGGCTCTTCGCAAAGCGTTTTCAAATCCGCCTCGTTCAGCGTTCCGCCCGAAACAAACTGCGCCTTGCCCGCCGCGAAATCGCGCGCGCGGAGCGCCACGGCGATGTTCGCCGCGTCCGCTTTCGCCCGATAGATATCGCCGAGCAGCTTATCCCCCGAGGACAAGCCGAAAAATTCCTTATACAACGCTTTTTTGAAGAGCGTGCTGACCGATCTGCCGTCCGCGCCGCCAGAAACGAACAAACTGTCCGCCTCCGAAAGCGCTTCCGCCATCGGCTTGGAAAAACCGTCGTAATCGTCGGCAAATATCTTTTCCTTCAATGTTTCGGTTTTCAACAGCCCCTCTTCGGTCAGCATCGGCGCGGCGTCGATTTTTAAAAACTTCGCGCGCATGAACGCCTCCGCGTTATGGTAGTCGTTTTCGGCGAGTAAAAAACGCGTAAGCTTTTCCTTCGGGGAAACCTCTTTGATAAAGGCGATGAGATTTTTTTCTTCTGCGCCGACGAGCGTCTCGTAATCGAGGGCGTCGGAAATTTTCCCGTCGCCGAAATTCACTTCCGCGAGAATTTTAAGCGCGTCCTGCGCGCCGCCCGATTCCGCCATGCGAAACAGACGGTCTATGCCGAGCAGAGAACGCGTAGCGGAAACCGCCCGCGCGTTGGCGTAAATATTGTTCATCATCGTTTACTCCGGTTTACGGCTGCGGAAACATCGATTTTGCGATTTCCGCCTCCATTTCGTCTTTCCGCGCGCCGATAACCGCGGCAAAGGATAAATCCTTGTCGCTGACGTCGTTGGTCAGATACACGCCGCCCGCAAAGTCCCCTTTTCCGCCGAATTTCAGCTTGCGCTCCTTCGCAACGGGCAGGTTCATCAGCTCGGCTTCCCCGAAAGGCGCGCTTTCCGCCAAGAGGACGCAATCGCCCTCTTCCGCGTTTTCCGTTAAAAGACGTTCGATTACGGCGAGATATTTTTCCTTGCCGTACGAACACGCCTTTTCCTGCGCGCGGGAAAGCACCGCGCCGATCACTTCCTGTTTTGCGCGGAGCATCGCCTTGCGGCAATCGAGTTGGGCGACGGTTTTTCTTCTGGAAACGAGATGTTCCGTTTCCTCTTTCAAAAGCGCGCGCTGCGTGTTTTTATAGTTTTCCGCCCAATCCTCGGCGTCCTTCATGCTCTCCGAAACGCTTTTTTCCGCCTCGGACAGGAGCACGTTCGCGCGGTTTTCCGCGTCGCCGATGATTCTGGCGATAATGGCATCTTTCCCTTCCATAATCTTACAAAGAAAGCGTGAAGAGCAGGGAAATAACGAAACCGAAAATCGCGTACGTTTCCACCATTGCGGGGAACATAATCAATTTACCGGAAAGTTTTTCGTCTTTAGCTACGGCGTAAATACAGCTCGTTGCCGTTTTACCCTGATAGATTGCCGATATCAAACCGGTGATCGCAAGGGGCATTGCCGCGGCAAACACCATCCATCCCTGCTGCACTGTCATACCCGCCGCAACGGAGCCCTGACCTACGAGCGCCATAACGAACCCGTAAATCCCCTGCGTTGCGGGCAAAAGCACGAGAACCATGACTTTGCTGAACTTTTTCGCGTCCTCCGCGAGCACGCCGGCAGCCGCCGAACCCGTTTTGAACAAACCGATAGCGGAACCAACGCCGCACAACACCGCGCAGAGCGCCAAACCGAAAATGGCAATCGCTTCACCATTCATAATAAATTTCCTCCGATAATTTTTTATTTTGTTAAATGTATATATTGAAACCGCGAGCCGATGGGCGTAAACAATTCGCCCTCGCCCGTGTAAAATTTGGAAAAGAATTCGATATACTGCAGACGGCAGTCGTGTATATACGCACCCAAAACGCCCATGGCGATATTGAACGCGTGCCCGACGACCATAACGAGCGGACCGAACACGTAACCGATGCCGCCCCCCGCAATGATATTCATGCCCATTCCGTTAAACTGCTGGGCGATGATCATGCCCGAAAGCATCAAACCGAATAAGCGCGCGTAACTGAGCACGTCGGAAAGCAGATTGATGATGCCGTATAAAGCGCCGAAACCCTTCGTAAACTTCCCGATGAATTTTTCCTTTCTGCCCGCCGTCACCATCGCGACAACGAGCCCCGCACCAAGCATGATCACGCCCGGCATGGTCATCGTCGAAAAAAAGTTTTTCACGTTTTCCGCAACGGGGATATCGAAATACCCCGTGATGAAATTGAATACGGCAAAGAAAAATCCGATATTGAAAAGCACCCAAGTGAGCGCGTCGAAAATGCCGTCGGCAATTTCTCCGTGCCGGAAACTGTTCATCGCTTTGAGGATATACCCCACGGTAATCTGAAACAACCCGAGCGCCAGACAGCCCAATAAAATGATCAGTACGTTGGTTCTGCCTTCGTTCCCGCTCAGCGTGGGATCGGGCAAAACGCCCTGATACAACGAAAAGCCGAAACACGAGCCGAACAGCGCGCCGAATAAAATCGTAAACGCGCCGCCGTACGCGATGATATATACGAGTTTTTTGAACCCGTTATCGATTTTCAAGCGGGAAAGCATAATCAATCCGCCGACGAGCAGCAACGCGCCGTAGCCGATATCCGCCATAATCAGCCCGAAAAACATCATGAAAAAGATAAAGACGAACCCGTTCGGATCGAATTCCCGATAATCGGGCGCGGAATACATGTTGGTTACGAATTCCGCAGCCTTCGCCGGACCTTTGTTTTTCAAAAGCGTGGGCGGCGTATCCTCTTCCGTCGGTTCGGAAAACTCCATAAAAACCGCGTCGGTAACGTCGTAGACCGCGTTTTTTATGTTGGGAATTTCCTCTTGCGGCAAATAACCGCTCAGCGTAAACGTGCTTTGCGTTCCCGTAAATTTCTCCGCCGCGGCGATCTTTTCCGTCTGAAAAGCGTAAAAATCCGATAATATCTTCAAATTGCGCAAGTATCCGCTTTTTCCGCAAACCTTGCGGTTTACATCCTGCTCCACGGCGGCGCAATGAGCCAATTCGCCTTGAAGTTCTTCGAATTTTTCCCGCGCGGTCATAGGAAACGCAAACGGACATTTGACGAAGGAAAACTCGCCGAGCTTTTTAAATACCTCTTCCGCCTCCTCCGCGTGGGAAACGACGCATATCGCGCTTTGCCGATCGCGCGCAAGCACCGTCAGCTCGCTCAGCGGCATTCGGGAGATAAACTCCTCCAAAACGGGCAGCGCCGAATCGGCGATCAGCCCGAAGGCGCACTTCGTATATTTCGTATCGGCAAAATCGGATAACCGTTCCTGAACGGAAAGATACGGCACAAGCTGCGTTTTTATGTTTTCTATGCGGATGCGCTCGGCGCGCACGTTTGCCAGCCGCGCGGCGTACTCCTCCATCTTTTCGATGATATAGAAAAGCTCCATCTCGTTGCCGGACGTGCTCATAAAATCCTGATAGCCGACGAAGAGAACGTCGTTCAGCCCCGAAATTTCCTTGGGATAATAGGGCTGTTTACTTGCGATTTCCAACTGACGTTCGATAAATTCTATGCTTCTCAGCGTTCTGTCGGATTTCGTTTTCAAATCGGATTTTAATTGTTCGTCCGCAACGAAGAAAACGTCGCCTTCTTCCGCAGGGGTTTCCCGCAATTCCACCATCTGCGTTTTATGCAGGGCGTTCAGCAGTTTCTCCCGCTCGGAAAGCAAAGCCGTCATCCGAATTTTGGACATTGCGACGACAGCCATCAGTCAAAAATCCTCCCGATCACGTCGTCTGCGGCATTTTCTATCTTATCCTTGCAGGAAACTTTCAGCGCATAAGCCGCGCTCTCCCCCTCATCCAGCATATCGCCGTAGATGCTTTCCGCCTTTCTTTCCGCTTCGGCAATCGTCTTTTTGCGTTCCTCGGCAAACTCGCCGACGGCGTTTTCCTTCACGCGTTCGGCGTCCTCCTCGCCGCGAATCATTACGGCTTTACTCTTTTCCGAGGCGTCTCCGACGATTTCGGCGGCTTTTTTTTCCGCTTCCAAGATTGAATTGATCATTTCGTTCATAATACACCGTTTGGCAATTTTTTCGATATGCCGCCTGAATAATAGCGTTTGCAATCGAAAAAAATCGATACGTTCCGTTTTGGAACAAATATGATTTCCCGCGCTTTCTCTTTTTGCAGAAAACCACACCTTATTTTATTATAGTATATTATCGCCGCTATTGCAAGACCTTTTTTAAAATAATTGAGGCTTTTCCCTTTTTATTTTTTTATCGCACTTTTGCCGCATATTATACATATATTATATTAGCGTAAAAAAGTAAAATCCGCTAAAATGCGGAAAGAAAAAAAATTTTAAAAAAAATTGAAAAACCCCCTTAAAATTACTTGCATAATTTCCGATTATTTGGTATAGTATTTGAGCAATGAACGATGCAGTGGGCGGGAGCTTAGCTCAGTTGGGAGAGCATCTGCCTTACAAGCAGGGGGTCACAGGTTCGAGCCCTGT
>QAKE01000030.1 GCA_003343995.1 Bacillota bacterium | reverse complement strand
AGTAACTTTAAAAAAACATTTTTACTCAAATACCGCTGTAATACTTACTTCCTTAGTAACCGTAAACTCATAACGTGCATCTGTAGATATAGGCTCATCACCTTGATACCAACCGATAAAACGTTTCCCTTCAAAAGGCAGTGCTACCATTTGAACTGTTGCTCCTTCACAGTACGTTCCAGTTCCAAAGGCAAGCCCCTTGTTCTCCATATTACTTGTGACGGTAACCTTATAGAGAGCTTCACGAGCGGCGTCGCCTGTTACTTCCAATGACGGTGTCAGCATATTCTCAGCCTTTTCTAACGCATACAGAACACTTGAGCCATCCTTTGTATTTGCCACGTCTTCGTTGGAAAATTCAGGAACGGTGCCTTCTAAGCGATCTCCGGAGGCAACAGGGATATCATAATAGTTGACCAGCTTTGCATAGGAAGCAGTATCGCCGTTATACTCCCTGACAGCATAGTTTACTGTCCCTTCTCCCTTTGCATCTACCTTTACGTCATAAGTCGCGTCTGCCGGCAGATAGATACTCTTTTCTGTCCCCGCATCAACTGAAGCCACAATCGTACTGTCCGCAATTTCCGCAGGTTCATTGTCCGTAATCTGAGCTACCAAAGCGCCGCCTGCATCGTAGACACTGACATCCGCATCGCCGCTGATACTCGCAATTCTGTAAGTATTAATATAGGTTTCCGGTGTGCCGTCATAATTTGGATCATGTAGTTGCAGCCATGCAAAGTATAACTCTGGATAATGGGGTTTTGCCAATAGATTCATATTTGCGAAGAATGTCATTATGTCACTTCCCCCGGATGTAAGCAGACTATCGAATCCTGCTCTTAAGATAAGACCAAAAGTATCTGAGAGCACTTCTCGACTAATAGTAATTCCTTCTTTCTCAAGAGCATCCAGACTGGAATCAAGGAGCAAATCAACTGCTTGATTTATTTTATCTGTCGTAGAAGTACCTGGCGTATTCAGAAGGATATTTATAACTTCTTGAATGTTTTCTTCAAGGACTGTATTAAGGCACGCAGGAATCGTTGTTTGCCATAATTCACGCGCTTCCGGATCTCCCAAGGCTCTTCCCCCAAGGTCGCTTACCGTTGCCTGATATTTTTGAACATAGATTCCCCGGTTTCCGATGCTGTCAGCAACCAGATCCATCAATTGATCTAAAAATTTTGACATTGCAATATCCGAATTCTTGATCAAATAATTCTCGCCTGTATCCGGATTTTCAGCCGTACCAATCGATAGCTTTTTACCCTGGAAATCATTCAATACGTAGCTATTTGGTGTTGTTCCCAATAATTCTGTTGCCCAATCGGTATTCAATCCACGAAGCTTTTTATACATATCTTCGAAAATTGTGCCATTACTTGTCGTCAGTCGATCCGGGATCACCTTTTCGTCAACACCATATCGGGTAAAGTTCCATGCGGACGGGGCAACCTTTGGCACAAAATCATTGGGGTTAACGACGTTATGGATATTGGTATAAGATCGGTTTTCTGCTTCACTCTCATTCGCGAGTACGCCCATTGGCGGTGCTAAACAGTAGGCATATAGATCCTCGTTACTGTAGTTGATCCCTGCAATGGACAAGTCTGTGGTCATTTTACCGGCCAGCAAATTGGTAACCGCTGCGGCCCGGCTGTATCCGGTGAGCCAGAACACAACGTCCTCTTCATGGAAGCTTGGGTCACTGCGGTGCGCGTTAATGTAATTAGTGAGCCAGCCATAGGCTTTATCTCTGGCGTCTGCAAATCCCTGATGCTGACCGGTTTCCCCGACCATGAAGTTCCCACTCCACTCGACGCCGTAGTTACCGCCTCTGCCGATTTGGGCGATTAATGTCTTTTTCTTACCGTTGATGGTAATCTCCTTATGGCCGGTGATGACACCAAAGGAATTCTCGGTTGGTTTTATCTTGTAATCGGTATTGGCTTCAATGTCAGTAAAGCCGATATCGGTTAACAACTTTTCTGCATTTTTATATTTTTCTGCATACTTTGAATTATCATCGGTAATAAGTGTTGACGCGTCGGCATTGCTGTTGAATCCGGACATCACCATACACATTGACATGGTTGCCAGGCTCGGATTATAAAGACTCGCTTTTTGTTCAAAATAGACATCACTGTAGTGGTATGTCTGTGGGTAATCCTTCTTTATGTCTGGAGAACCTTCTTCCCTTGCCCCTGCATAATTAAAGGTTCCTGTCTGAAAATCCCCAGGACCTTGTGGCGCGGTGATAAAATACTCTACGCCTTCGATGACTGGATAACTATTATTTCTCAGATAGTCATCAAATATAAACGGACTGCCGATGATTCCTATAAAATCAGGGGCTTGCATATAAGCCTTACTTACCAGGACTGGTGCGCCACCATAGGGATACGCTGCGTCTGCACGAATAGCGACCGAACAAGAATCGTACCGGCAGTAAGTTGAATTCCTTCCGACTGTTCCCATGGATTCGAGAAGGCAGGTTATACCCGCGTTTCTGCCTCCGGTGATTAGGCCGGCGTTATAGTTCTTCAGTGAACCTCCGTTTATAACTCCCCCTAAACCACTGGCCCAATAGCCTGAGACATCACCAGTATTATAGGAATTCGTTATAATGTATATATCGCCAGCCAATCCACTGATAAAGCTATCTTCATCCGTTGGGTTTAAAGTGACGCTCCCATGATTCGCACATCTGCTAAGCGTGCCGTTCGGTGCCCGGCCAACAATCCCGCCTGCGTTACTGTTTACTGTATCCGCAGAGCCAATTTTTCCAATGTTAAAGCTGTCCATTATCAATTTACCATCAATCTTACCGGCAATACCGCCAAGGAATGATTGGTTGCCCAAAATGTTTCCTGAATTTTTGCAGTTGGTAATATTATTTTTAGTAAGACCTGCAATACCGCCAATAAAGGCACTGTCGGGGGTTTCGCTGCCAATGGTTCCGATATTGGTGCAATTGGAAACACGCCCTTCTGCATAACCGACAATACCGCCGATATAACCGACTGTACTATTATTAACAACGCCGTCAAAATAGCAATGTTCAATGACTGCATTCACACCACTATATCCGACAATGCCTCCGGTGTATCTTCGACCGGTTACCTCGGATTCTTTGACGGTTACCTTTTGGATCATTCCGGAATCAAAATATCCAAATAGTCCGGCATCGCCTTCATATCCGGGATCTTGTGTTGAAAAAAGCGAAAAATTGCTTGGCACTTCGCTTGATCTTGCCACATTTGATTCCACTGAATTTACCGTTTCTTCCATCGCTGCTCTGATAGCGGTGCTGTCTTCAGTAACGACACTATCGGTGCTCGTATCTTCCTCGGGCGCCTCCGCTGCTTCTGCGGGATCCGTTTCTTCCACCGCTTGCGTTTCCACTGAGGCGGCTGTTTCTTCCTGAGCCGCAACCTCTTCAGCGATTACGCTTTCTAATTCCGCCTTAATGGCGGCAGCCTCCTGCTCCAATGCTTCCGTCACTGGATCATACAGCACTTCAACGCCCTGGGAACGGTTTGTGTCATCCAAAGAATTAGTCACGCTACGGGCGCTTCTGTTCTCATTTGGAATATATCCAACCTTCATATTGAAAATGCTGTGACCATTCCCATTAAAGTTTCCTGAAAATGGAAAATCATAATTACCGATCGGCACCCAGCTTTGTGCAGCTAAATCAATATTTTCTGTGAGCTGATAATTTCTATTGACTTCGTTACCATTATTTACCTCTTGAGCCATCCGTGCCAGCTGTGCTCCATTGGCAATTAAATAGGGATCTTCCGGGGAACCGCTTCCCCCATTATAAGCACTTGCGATGGATTCGTCCCATGCTATGCTGCTACTTTCTGCATTGACCAGCGTCGCCGGAAACTGCATCGCTACCAAAACAAAACCATCAATAAAGAAACTAACTTTTTCATTACTTACTCCTCCTAATACTTTGAGGCAGTGTTGAATTTCTGACATTCCTTGGTTGATACACTCCCTTACGTGCCAATAATCGTCACAATTACTCTGATTTTTCACCCCCCCTGTTCATTATCTCCTTCCTACTTCTGGTCTTACTTTAATGCATTAAACATCTCGAGTGTGAGATAAGGTCTATTGTAGATGCCATCATTCGCGATGAATAACATATCCAAACTAATTTCTTCGAAATTAGACTTTTCCTCTTTCATCAGCGCATTTAGCTCCTTCAAAGAGCAATCAACATACACATTTAAATGAGGTGAAGCATCAAATCTAAAGCCCTCTCTACTGATCTTCATTATGTCCGACAAAAAAGGATCTTCCGTCTCCAAAAACAACCGATTGTAGGCACTTCTGGCATCAACGTCAGGGGTACCATAAAGTGGTTTAAGTTCTTGGTTATCATAAAGTGGTAAATTCTCTCCTACATAAAGGTGGACGCTGGTTCCTTTATAGCGCTCTCCAAAAACCTCTTTTGCATAAGCCTTGGCTTTTTCAAATTTTCCGATAACTTCTATCTCTGTTTCCAACGCTGTGCTATAGGTGCTGGAAGCCTTGCTGTCGCTACTGTGGAACACATAAAAGTTCAGGTCAAACTTGGGCGAATAGCCCAGATAGCAGGTCTCGGTTCTTGCCGGAGCGTCTCCGTAGATGCAGGATCCATCAATGCAGAACAGTGCCTCTTTATAAGGTTCAACATGATTCTCTTTTAAAAATTCTATTTCATAATAATCTTTACCGTAGTTGCTCTCCAGATAGGCTAGGGCGCCCTCGACGCTGGCCGGCTCTACTTGCTTTTGTTTTTTGCATCCTGCTGAAAACACCATTATCAGACTGATAAGAATACAGATTAAAAGCCAGTTTCCTTTTTTTATTTGTTTTTTCATGGCACATTCACCTCATCCTTTCTACTTCAGAACTCACTTTAACGCGTTAAATATCTCGAGTGTGAGATAGGGTCTATTGTAGATGCCGTCATTTGCGATGAAGAGTATGTGTGTACTAATATTTTCAAAATTAGTCCTTTCCTCTTTCATCAGCGCATTCAGCTCCTTCAAAGAGCAATCAACGGAAATATTTAAATATGGAAAAGTAGCAAATCTAAAAGACTTTCTACTAATATACATAATGTTGGATGAAAAAGGATCTTCTATATCCAAAAA
>QAKE01000045.1 GCA_003343995.1 Bacillota bacterium | reverse complement strand
GTTTTTCTTGCTTTTTGCGTTCTTCTTCGATTTCCGCTTCTATCTGTTGCAATCGCGGAACTTGCCGAACGACGTCGGGAGTAAAGAGCGAAAGAACGGAATCGAAAAAACTTCCGATTGTTTTCGGCTTTCCGTGGACTATACGACGATATTCCGTCGGATTTGTCCTTGCAAGTTCTTTGCCTACGTTTGTATAATGCGAATTATTATCTTTTTCCTTTTGCATTGCTTCCGATTTTTTTGCATATAACAATGCTTCGTCTCTCGACTTGGTTTCAAAAGATGATAAATACACTAATCTCGCTTTATTGATGTCCGATCAGTCTCCTATTGTCGTGAAATTTGCCAAATACGATAAAAACATGAATTTTCTCGTGAAATCGGAACATAAAGGTTCTTTATTAAAAGTATTGAACGACGTTTTGGAACATGCGGACAACTATAATGAAACCTCGGCTATTATTGACGGTTCTTCGTTTAAGCGTATTGAGAAAAAAGCATATCCGGGAGCAGCGTTAAGAGAGGCTCTTCTCAATGCGTTTGCACATGCAGACTATTTTATACGCTCGAATATTAAGATTGAATTTTTTGAAGACAAAGTTAAAATAACAAATCCGGGCGGAATTTACAAAGCGACGCTTGAAGAAATTATGGACGGAATACAGACTTATCGCAATCCGGGTTTGGTCAGGATTTTAAGCAAACTGAATTACGTTGAAAATTTCGGCACGGGAATTCCGAGGATATTAAACGCCTACGCCGGACAAGAAAAGCAACCTTTTTTCGACCCTACCGAAAACTTTTTCAAATTGACTTTGCCTAATTTGATTTTCAACATTGACCCGTTAAGTGACCCGATACCTGACCCGATACTTGACCCATTAACAGATTTTGAGATTGCCTTAATGAAAACGATAAAGGAAAATCCGGGACTGAACGCAATGCAGTTGCTTAACAAAATGCTAATTATTTATCCTAATGCAACGATCGATAAGGTAAAGAACTCTCTAAAAAGGCGTTTGGCTAAATACTGTGAATTTATGGGCTCGCGAAATGGCGGTGGCTATCATTTGCGAAAAAAAGATGAAATTGACGGAACTAGAACTACAAGAAATGACTAATATCGATATTAAAGAAAACAATTTATATCACCTTGACAGCCGACTGCTTGATATACTGTTGGCTGATCGCACGACAAAGAAAAATCTTATTTGGGCAACGGATAACTATTCTTCTCGCGGACCGGGATATAAAGCAAGCGATAACATAAATGTTTATGCGATTATCAAACGCAACGGCAGCATCATAAAGCCTCGCGTTGAAAAATCCAAAAAAGAACAAGCCGACAGAGTGAAGTCTAAAGCCGAGGTGTTTACTCCATCATGGATATGCAACGCACAAAACAACTTGATTGATAATGCTTGGTTTGAGAGGGAATGAGGCTTTTGATTACACAGGTGTTAAGCAATATTTGTCAGATGCTTCTACTTTCAAACAGATAGACATTAATGTCGCATTTTTTAAAGATGGAATAGTCTCGCCTCAAAAGATGTTTGCGTACATGAAAGAATACGGGCATCGTGCCAGCGAACAAGCAAGCTGTCTTAATCTTGATTTAACCTTTTTTGGTTAAAGAATCAAGATAGAACAAGCAAAAAAAGTGCGACCGAGAATTTCTCGGTCGCACTTTTACGAACTCGCTGTTTACGCTGTTTGATTTAAGATTCTTGAAATTTCCCCAAGAGTATCTGACATTTGGGGTGCATTTCAAATCGGAACGGGCGTTTTATTATAAAAGTTTCAGCATGCCGAAGGCGATGGGCAGGGCGCACCAGCCGGTGTATACCGAATACTGCCCGCCCTCGTCGAGGTCGTTGCGCTGGTTGCATCTGCCGTCGTAGCGGTTGCTTTTGAGGTTGTACGAACCGCGCCAGCCGCCGTTTACGCAGGGCAGATCGTTTTTGCACTGAATATCCGCCAAAAATTCCGCAAGCTTCTGCGCGCGGGCGAGAAATTTTTCCTCCTTCGTGGCAAAATAAAGTTCGGCAAACGCGTTGAGCGCAAATCCCTGCGTATACACCAAGTCGCACAAATCGGGATTGTCGTTTAAGGAAAGCGTTTTGTCCTCCTCCGCGCAGTTTTTAATCGCGCCGGTTTCCCCGTCGACGAACGTTTCCGCGTACGGCAAAAGCTCCTCCGCCTCCGTTAAAAAGCGTTGATCGCCCAGCAGATTGTAGGAGATAGCGTAGCATAAAAGCGCGATATAATGCTCGGAAGATACGGGGCGCCACGCCTCCGTTTCGGCGATTTCGTAAGAGGTGCGCAAACGCCCGTTCGTTTTCAGGGTTTTCATGTGTGCAAACGCCTTTTCGCCGCTCGCTTTGTACTTTTCTTCGCCCGTGGCTTTATAGAGGGCGAAAAACGCCGCCATCGGCCACAGAACGAAACAAGGGCCTGCGCTGTCCGGTTCTCCGATGTTCAGACACGGATGGTAATACGTGCCGTTTTCTCGCTGAACGGACAGCCAGAAATCCGCGCTCTTTTCCGCCATGTCGAGCAGGCGTTTATCCTTTGTTTCGAGATACAGCAGCGCCAGATTCAACATGATTTTGCCGTTGTCGTTCTGAAACAGCATCTGCATCACTTTCCGGTCCTTGCAGCCGTCCGCGAGATAAAACGGAAAGGTTTCGTTTCCGTTTTTTTCCTTGTCGTTCTGCGCGAACATCAGCCATTTTACGAGATTTTCGTAAACTTCGTCGTAACTGCCGTCTCCCAGCTTGGTTTTGTAAAGCCGCGCCGCCCGCAGGTATTCCGTCGCGGTGTCGGGGCGGCAGTAGCCCACGCGCATATTGATATCGGTGCGGATGCGTTCGTATACGCCTCACGCGCCCCGCCCGAAGGTGAGCATATTGTTTTCGATCCATGCAAAACAGGATTTTACGGCAGCGGTTAATTTCGTTTTTTCCATATCGTTCCTCCCGCGTATTATCTTAGCATTTCGGGGCGGCGGAGTAAATATCATAACTTTACCCCTTATTTATCAATTTTTAACGCAAAAACTATTGACAAAACATGCCTGCTCGGTTACCATGAAAGCATGGAAAGAAAAATCATATTCGAAAAGAATTACTATACGGCGTTCAACGAACGCTCCACCCCCGTGGAAACGGAAAACTTTCTGCTCTATCAGGTGGGGGACGGGTATTATTACAACGGGCTGGACATCGGCGCGCACGAACAGTATTTCGATATAGAGCTGAGCATCATCCTCTATAATTCCGCGTATTTTTACGCCGACGGCGCGGGCACCGAGCTGAAGAAAAACGACATCTACGTGTCGTTGAAAAACGAGCTTCATCAAATCTCTGCGAAAAACACCTTCCGCTATCAGTATTTCGCCTTCGACATCCGCGAAAACTCCAAGTTCAAAAAATACCTTGCGGGGATCAACGCCCGAAACGTTTTGCCGCGAAAGGCGTTGCAGAGCAGGGAAATCATCGATCTCAGCGGCAAAATCATTTCGGAATTTATGTCCGCGGAGGTGAACGCCGATTTGCTCGACTGCCTTTTGGGGCAGATCGTCGTCGGGTTGTATCGCGGGGAAGAGAAGAACCGCGCGCTGGAAATCAACGATAAAAAACAGATCGCGCTGGCGCTCCGCGCGTATATCGACGAGCGCTTTTTAACGCTGAACACGCTTACGGAACTTTCCGCGCAGTACGGATATTCCTATCCGTATTTATCGAAGGTGTTTTCCGACGTGACGGGAAAGAGCTTAAAAACCTATCTTTTGGGCAAGAAAATGGAATATGCAAGACACTTGCTGACGGAGGGCGCGTCGGTTACCGAGGCTGCGGAAACCCTTTCGTATTCGTCGATCTATAATTTCAGCCGCGCGTTCAAGGAATATTTCGGGAAGAATCCGGAAACCTTCAAACGGAAATGAAAAAGGCGGTTTTGAAACGTACCCCGAAGTTCGGATAAAACTTTGCAAGGGCATTGCCGATATCGCAAATTCTGTTTACGATTTTCTAAATACACGGCAAAACGCGCGTGATATAATACAATAAAAACGCATAAGGGGGAGGAAAATGCTGCCTTCTGTCAAAAAAGTAAAATTGCAAGATAACGTTTTTCCCACCGTCTGGCAGGCGGTGCTGTTCAGAAACTACGGATACGCCGCCCCGTCCGCGCTGGCTGCCGTTCTTTCTTGCGACGAGGAAACCGTCGCGCGCGAGGCGGCGCGGTTGGGCTTGCCGCCCTTTCCGTACGATAAAAACTGGACGGAAAAGGGCTATATCACCGTCATTCGCAACAATTGGTATCTGCTGCCTTACGAACAGATCGCCGAACTTTTGGAGTGCGACGAGGAACGCTTGGCGTTTATCTTGAAGGAAGAGGATTTTCTTTCGGTAAAGCTCGGCAGATACAAGCCGGAGTGCGCGCGGGTGAGTTACGCGCCGCTCGATCGGGAGCAGGAGGAAAAAACGCGGGCGCTCGCCGCCGAAATCGCGCCGCTTTTGCAGGAAAAAGGCAGTTATTTTCGGTTTTTTACAAAGGAACCGAAATCGCCGCCCTGCTTAAGGGACGAAAAAACGCGCATCGTGCACGGCTATTTAACGCCCTGCGGCAACTGTTTCGCGTTGCCGTCGGAGGAATATTTATCCGATAATCTGCTCGGCGAATATGCGGCGAAGGGCGTCAACGGGCTGTGGATGCACGGCGTTTTATCGGCGCTTTCGCCCTATCCGTTCAAGCCGTCGCTCAGCGCGCGTTACCGCGAAAACCGCCGTATTTTAAAAGAGCTGATCGTTCGCGCGGCGCGCTTCGGCATAAAGATTTATCTCTATTTCAACGAGCCGCGCAGTCTGGATATCGCCTCGTTCGCGGGGCGCGAGGAGCTGGCGGGGCAGCGCGACGGCGACCTCGCCGCCCTTTGTTCGAGCAGAAAGGAGACGAAGCGATATTTATATAACGCCGTCAAGGATCTCGTTTCCGACGTCGGGGGGCTCGGCGGCATCATCACCATCACCATGTCGGAGTATCTGACGCACTGCAATTCCCAGCAGGTGCGAAACTGCCCGCGGTGCAAGGATATTCCCGCGGAGGAGCTCGCGGCTGAAATGAACAATATCATCGCCGCGGCGGTAAAAGACAGCGGCGCGGATATCGAGGTCATCGCCAATTTATGGGGCTGGTCGGCGCTGATGGGGTGGACGGAAGAGCAGACGCTGCGCGGCGTCGATCTGCTCGATAAGGAAATATCGGTGATGTGCGTGAGCGAATACGGTCTGCCGATCGAAAAGGGCGGGGTAAAGACCGAGCTGACGGAGTATTCCGTCGCGGACATCGGACCGAGCAGGCTCGCGCAGATCTCCTTGGAGCGGGCGCGGCTCGGCGGGCATAAAATTTATGCGAAAATTCAGGTGAACAACAGCTGGGAGTGCTCCGCCGTTCCCTATCTGCCGATTTTCGATTTGGTGTACGAGCATCTGAAAAACCTCGAAAAAATCGGCGTTTACGATTACATGCTGTCTTGGACGCTCGGCGGGTATCCTTCTGTGAATTTGGATTTGGTGCGGGATTTTTCGGAAAAGGGCGGGGATTTTTCCCTGTCGGAATGGTACGAAAAGACCTTCGGAAAGGAGGGGGCAAGGGTGCGGGAAGCGGTTCGGCATTTTTGCGCCGCCTTCAAGCATTACCCGATTTCCCTCGGCTCCCTTTATCATGCGCCCAAAAATATCGGCGCGGCGAATTTATGGAGTTTGTCGCCGGAGGAGAAAACCTCCGCGATGGTCGGCTTTTCCTTCGACGATTACGAAATGTGGACCTTGCCCTATCCCTACGAAACGTATATTGCGCTGTTGGACGAACTGCTCCGCGGCTGGGAGAAAGGGCTCGCTTTGCTGGAAGAAGTCCGTCAGGAGGAAGCGGAGCGGCTCGCGCGGTACGCGCGGGCGGCGTATCTTCACTTCAAAGCCGATCGATTGCAAACGGAATTTTCCCATTGCAAGCGGGACATCGCGGGCAATCGGGAAAAAATCGCTATGCTTATCGACGAGGAGCGATCGGCGGTGCTCGAACTGCTGCGGCTGCAGCGCGGGGACGCGTATATCGGGTTCGAGGCGTCCAACCATTATTTTTATACCGACAGAAACCTTGCGGAAAAATATCTGCAATTAAACGAGATGAAAAAAACGCTGGAAAACCGTCGTTAAAAAGCAAGCCCCGCGAATGGGCGGAGTTTTTACGATAAAACAGCGCATTGTCTTGCAAGATAAGCGCGTTCAGTTATGTTACTTTTTCCAAAAGATAAACGGTAATTTTAAGCGTAGTACTCTCTCGTCATTGCGAGGAGCGAAGCAACGAAGCAATCCAGAAGAGTAAAATTGAATTGTAACGATGAATCCGATATGGGAAGATCTATATTCAGTCTTATCGAATGGTGTTGCATCTGGATTGCTTCGTTCCTCGCAATGACGGAACGGCGTGGACAACAATGCGTTGAATCAAAATTTTTCGAGCGATAAAAGAGCGAAGACATTGAAAAATCTTCGCTCTTTTATTCTATATGACGATTGCCCTTTTTGCGCGGGGCGTTAATTTGTGATATGAAGGCGTTTACGCCGTCTTTTTTTCAAATACCCGCACGGCAAGGCAGGTCATGTCGTCTGCCTTTTCCCCGCCGGAAATGCGCAGCGCCTCGCCGAGTACGTCGTTTGCCAGCGTCTGCGGGTTTTTCGCCGGCTGTTTTTGCAAAAAGTCGATGATGGAGGAGGCGTTGCCGAAGGCGTCGCTCACGCCGTCGGTCACGAACAAAAGCACGTCGTCGCCGCGGAGCGTGTCGCTGGTGATACTCGGCGCCAGATCGTCTAAAATTCCCATCGGCAGGGAGGAGCCTTCCACGATTTTGATGCCGTCCGCCGTCAGTATAAAGCCGTAGGGCGCGCCGAATTTGATAAAATCCGCCGCCAGCGTGTTGAGGTCGAACACGCACACGTCGAGGGCGGCGAAGGAATCCTCGGTGTTCACGGCGAGCAGTTTGTTCACGGTGTTCATGATGAGCGGACTGCTCATGCCCGCCTTGTAAAAACTTTCGATCAAGGAAAGCGACGCGTCGGAAATGGTTTCCGCGTATTCGCCGCTGCCCATGCCGTCGGAAAGGGCGATGAGGAATTTATCCCCGTCGAGCCGCTCCACGCAGTGGGTGTCGCCGCACTTCGCGCTGCCGTCCTTTTTGGCGGAGGCGACGCCGAACACCGCGTCGTAACGCGAACCGACGCAGAGCATAACGTAAATTTTATCCTCCTGCACCAGCGCGCGTTCCGCCACCCGCATGGAGCACGACAGCGCCGCGCTCGCGATGCGCTCCAATTTGGAAACGGGCAGTTCCTCCCCGCAGAGGATCAGGCTGACGTTCACGTTCGCCCCGTCGCCGTAGATCATCACCTCGTCGGCGATCACTCCGCCCTTTTTCAGCGCGGAGGACAGCTTGCGTTCGAGGTTGTTGCGGTATTTGAGCGTCTGCCCCGTTTCAAAGGCAAGCCCCTTTAATATCTCCGCAATGCCCAGCGCCTGCCCCGCGATGAGCTGTCTGCTCTTGTCGTAATTCAGTTCGTCCACCAGATGCCCGCGGTATTCCGCCAGCATCTTGTTTACGCAAAAGAGCATGTTGTTGGCGCGGATGCAGTTGTCGGAGATCTCCCGCGGCATATCGATAAAGGAAACCTTTCCCTTCGCCATGCCGATGTTGAGCAGCTTGTCGAGGGCGATTTCGGAGGGGACTTTTTTCGCCTTGCACCGCGCGCGGTTGTCGCATTCCGCGCACACGGAGGAGTATATCTCCTCTAAAAGATGCTTTTTCGTCACGCTTTCGTCGGGACCGGAGCGTTTCAGGTCGGTGAGTACCTTGCCGATTTCCAAAAACACACCGGAAAGCTCGTACAGGCGGTTGGACAGGATGGAACGGTTTCGGTTGACCGTCTGGCGGATCAGCTGTTTTTCGCGGAAGAGATAGAGCTTTTCCTTCAGCTCCGTTAAAAATTTCGTGGGGAATACGCAGAAGATCAGCGCGCCGCCGACGGCGAAGAGCGCGTCCGCCACGCCGTAGGGCGCAATGTGGAACAAGCTGACGGCGGCAAAGTCGGCAAGCGGCACCACGGCGGCGGAAAGATAGCGCGAAACGCCCGAAAGGGACAGCGCGGCGAGGGCGAGGAACACGTACAGCCCGATATAGCTCAAGTCGCCGTAATAAATCGCGGCGGACGTGCCGAGCAGCGCGGCGATCGTGGTGGAAACGCCGACGGCGTAAAGGTGCGTCGCGCCCAAAATGACGAAGATCGCCAGAATTTTCCACACGGCGGGGTGCAGAAGATTGTGCACGCCCACGCCGAGCACCGCCGTGCAGATGGCGAGCGCGGCGATTTCTTCGAAGTCGCTCTTGTATTTCAGCCGTTTAAAAAGCGCGCTTTTTAAGGCGGGGATGCAGACGGCGGTGAAAACCGCCGTCGAAACGCCCGCGGCGATCTTTACGTAAAGGTGCGCGCCGTTCATGAGATAATAGGGGATGAGGGCGGCGGAAACGTATAAAACGAGTTCGAGTTTCGGCTTCGCGCCCGCCGCGCGGTAGATGAAAAACACCGCCGTTAAAAACGCGCCGCCGATCGCCATGGGCGCGAGCAGTTCCCCCGCGGTGAGCACAAACGACAGAATGAACAGCGCCGGCGTGACGACGGGGGAAAAGCCCACGTAAAGGAGCGCGGCGAAGAGCGGCAGCTGCAACGGCAGCGGCGTTGGGGAGGCGCCTCCGAAGAGCGTCATCGCGGCGAATGCCGCAAGATATTTGCCGAACGCGGCTACATCTGCCTTTTTTAAGATTTTTTTCGCGTGCATATACGGTTTACTCCATTGAAATCGTTAAACCGATTATAGCGTTGCGGCGCGGAAAAAAATTGAAAGATATTGTCTTTTTTAAAGGGAAAATGGAACAATAAAATTTAATAATAGCAACTATAACGATTTTTTTTGAAAAACCGCGCGACAAAACGAAAAAATTATAGTACAATGAAAGAAAAAAACGACGGGAGAAAATCGTCATGATCAAAGTAGGAATCATCGGATACGGCAACCTCGGAAAAGGCGTGGAAAAGGCGGTGAACGCCGCGGCGGACATGGAACTCGTCGGCGTGTTCACTCGCCGCAGTCCCGAAACGCTGAAAACCCTTTCGGGCGCGAATGCGTATTCGACGGAGGAATTGAAAAATTTCGTCGGCAAAGCGGACGTTATGGTGCTTTGCGGCGGTTCGGCGACCGATTTGCCCGAACAGACGGTAAAATATGTGAAAATGTTCAACGTGGTGGACAGCTTCGACACCCACGCGAAAATTCCGGAGCACTTCGCGGCGGTGGACGCGGCGGCGAAGGAAGGCGGCAAAATCGGCGTGATCAGCGTGGGGTGGGACCCCGGTTTGTTTTCCGTCGCCCGCCTGCTCTTCGGCTCGGTGCTGCCCGACGGCAAGGATTACACCTTTTGGGGCAGGGGCGTTTCGCAGGGGCACAGCGACGCCATCCGCCGCGTTGCCGGCGTAAAGGACGCGCGGCAGTATACCGTTCCCGTCGAAAAGGCGGTGGAACGGGTGAAGAACGGCGAAATGCCCGAGCTTTCCACGCGGGAAAAGCATCTGCGCGAATGTTACGTGGTGCTCGAAGAGGGCGCGGACGCCGCGCGGGTGGAGCGGGAAATCAAACAGATGCCCAACTACTTCGCCGATTACGACACCGCGGTGCATTTCATTTCCGAAGAGGAGATGAAAAACGAGCACGCGGGACTGCCGCACGGCGGGTTCGTGCTGCGGAGCGGAAGGACGGGGGAAAACAAGCATTTGCTGGAATTTTCCTTAAAGCTCGATTCCAACCCCGAATTTACCGCCAGCGTGCTTACGGCGTACGCCCGCGCGGCGGCGCGCCTTTCCGACGAAGGGAAAAGCGGCGCGATGACCGCCTTCGATATCCCCTTAAAATACTTGTCGCAGCAAGATTATGCCGCGCTTTTGGCGCATTTATTGTAAAAAGGCTTTACAAAACGGCAAAAATAAGGTAATATAAAATTCCAAGTCGGTTATACGGTCGCGGGGGCGGAAACGCCCATGAGGAAAGTCCGAGCATCACAGAGCAGGGCGCAGGAGAAATCCCTGTGGAGGCGACTTTAAGGAAAGTGCAACAGAAATATACCGCAAACTTCGGTTTGTAAGGGTGGAAAGGCGAGGTAAGAGCTCACCGTTTCTCCGGCGACGGAGAAAGCCATGTAAACCCCGCCCGATGCAAGATTGGGAAACGGCCTTTCAGGCTGCTCGCTTGGCCGTTTCGTTTATATCGCTCGATCCCACGGGTAACCATGGGGCTAGATAAATGACCGTACACGACAGAACTCGGCTTACAGACCGACTTGGAAATTTTGTTTATCGCCGTCCGCAGTTTAAGCGGACGGTTTTTTGTTTATCTTCTTGACATTTTGTCCTTTTACGGGTAAGATAAAAAAGAGGTGAAAAATGGCTACGAAAAGCGAAACCATCGATTTATACGCGTTTTTGTTCGCGCCCGCCGGCGTAACGGCGAAAAAAATGTTCGGCGAATACGCGCTTTATTGCGAAGGGAAGCTCTTCGCGCTCGTTTGCGACGATACGCTCTTCGTCAAAATTACCCCGTGGAGCGAAAAAACGCTCGTAAACGCGGAAAAACTGCCGCCGTATGACGGCGCGAAGCCGATGTTCGCCGTGCGCGAAAAGGACAGCGCGTTTTTGTGCGCTTTGGCGAAAGCCGTTTCGGCGGAACTGCCGGAAAGTAAAAGGAAAAAGAGGTGAATTATGGATAAAAAGGCGTTTTATAAAATCGGCTACGGCTTGTACGTGCTGACGACCAACGACGGCAAAAAGGACAACGGCATGGTGAACAACACCTTTATGCAGATCACGTCCGATCCCTTCGAGGTGGTCGTTGCGGTGAACAAGGCGAATTATTCGCACGACGTCATCGCAAATACCCGCAAGTTCAATTTGTCGATATTGAGCGAGGACGTCACCTTCGACGTCATCAAGCGTTTCGGCTTTCAGTCGGGCAGAGACGCGGATAAATTCGCGGGGTTCGACAGCTGTTTTAAAATGCCCAACGGCATTTACGCGCTGAACAACCGCTATGCCAACGCGTTTTTTTCCTGCGAGGTGAAGGACACGTTGGAGTTTTCTACGCATACGCTCTTCCGCGCGGAAGTAATAGACGCCGTCGATTTGTGCGATAAAGCGACGTGCACTTACGATTTTTATCAGAAAAACGTTAAACCCAAGCCGCAGGCGGCGGGCGGAAAAACGGTGTGGCGGTGCACGGTGTGCGGCTACGAATACGAGGGGGAAACGCTCCCCGCCGACTTCGTGTGCCCGATCTGCAAGCACCCCGCAGGCGATTTTGAAAAGGTGACGAGGTAATAAATTTCAATTTTAAAGTCTCCCCTTGATAAGGAGAGACTTTAAAAAATATCTATAATATAGGAATAAAGAATATATAAAATAAATCTTTGTGCTGACGGAACGTCTGGTTATTTTTGCTTGCTCGTAGATGATTTGGATTTGTTTTTCCTTTGTTTAATATTATTTTCCATCCTTTCAAAATGTACGGGTTTTATACTTCTATATTGAGAAAGAGCATCGCTTAATTCTTCATACATTTCTAAGGTATCTTCTTCGACCGCATAATTTACCGCGTGTTCCTTTCTTATGCCAATCCTGTCTGCGGTTTCAACGGCGTCGATATTGGAGGCTAAAAACAAAAATTCCCAACCGTATTTTTCTTCCTGTTTGCGAATCATATCCTTAATTTGCTTGCTTTGATATTGCCTGCTTGCATTTTCCATGCCGTCGGTAGTGATAACGAATAGAGTGCGCGCGGGTACGTCTTCTTTGCGAGCGTATTTATGGATGTGCTCAATATGCTCGATTGTCCCCCCAATAGCATCGAGAAGCGCGGTGCAGCCGCCTGCCTGATAATCTTTTTCGGTTAAAGGCGCAATTTCTTCAAGACTTTTTCTATTGTGCAATACTTGGGACGCATTGGAGAACAAAACGGTAGAAACATAAACTTTACCGTCGAGCGCTTTTTGCTTTTCTATCATAGCGTTAAATCCGCCGATAGTGTCTTTTTCCATGCCCGCCATTGAACCGCTTTTATCCAAAATAAACACGAGTTCCGTTACGTTGTTCGGTTGTGTGCCGTTACAATTCGAAGTGAGTTCTTTCTGCATAATAAATACTCCTTAAAATAAAATGTAGTTGCAAGTTTTAACTTACAACCACATTATACAAGAGTTTATTTAGCTTTTGGTCAATTGTCGGTTTACTTATACACTCAAGCAAACTTGGTCGAACTTAAAGAGCGTTTCGTTGATAGTGAAAATATTATATTCGCCGTTAAGCAAGAAATACTCTATAATTATATCAAACTTGCTGCTTTTTGAAAGAGTAAAGCCCACAGTGGATAATAAACGCTTTGTTTCTTCCAAAGAAAGTTCAAGCGCAATGGCAAAAGAAATAACTGTATTTTTACTCGGTTTATAATCCTTTTCGTTCATTATCTTATACCATGTTTGCTTGCTTACATTAGCTTTTTTATAGCACTCAACGTCGGTAATTCCTTTAAGGTCGATAAGTTTAAGTAAGGTAACGGCAAAATTGTCGTCTATATTGTCGAGCATATTTATAAGAGATAAACCGAGTTTTTTCGGTGCTATAGATTTTTTTACTTCGCAACAATCGCAAACATCTAAATAGCGATCGCTGAATATTTGGTGCTGTCTGTTCCGAAAAGGGTGTTTTTCGTTTTCGTCTAAATAGTTATCGTTAATGTATGCGGCAACGCTGACAAATAAACTTTTGGTTATTTGATAAGCCGCTTTATCAAACACGACGATATAAACGGTCATTTCGTTATCGAATAAGAACTCGCTAATGGTGTCAACGGCAACGGATAACGCCTTATCTTTCGGGTATCCGTAAATTCCCGAAGATATAAGTGGAAAGGCAACCGATTCACAGCAGTTTTCTTTCGCAAGTGCAAGCGACTTTTTATAACAAGATATAAGAAGTGTTTTTTCGTCGTTTAGCCCACCGTGCCAAATAGGTCCGACAGTGTGTATAACATATTTACACGGCAAATTATAACCTTTGGTAATTTTAGCGTCGCCCGTATCACAACCGCCGAGAGTTTTACATTCTTCCAAAAGTTTAACGCCTGCGGCTTTATGAATTGCGCCGTCAACACCGCCGCCACCAAGCAGCGTTTGATTTGCCGCATTTACGATGGCATCGCATTTTAGTTCAGTTATGTCTTGTCGTATAATATGTAGAGGCATAGATTGTTCCCCGAGAGAAAAACGCCTTTTCGGCGTTTTTTTATTTTTTAAGATAAACCATTAAAACGGCGATGTCCGCGGGGTTTACGCCGGAAATTCTTCCCGCCTGCCCCAAGTTCAGCGGGCGGATTTTGGAAAGCTTTTGCCGCGCCTCTATTCTGAGCCCCGCAATGCTCATGTAATCGATGTCCTCGGGCAGCGTTTTTTCTTCCAGCTTTTTCGCCCGTTCTATCTGTTCCAGCGCGCGGGCGAGATACCCTTCGTACTTCGCGTCGGTTTCCGCCGTCTCCAAAATGTCGTCGCCGATGCCGCGAAACGCGCCGAACGTTTGCCTGATTTCCGAAAGGGAAATGTTTCTGCGCACCATGTCGGCATAGCTGATCGCGCCGTTCAGCTCCGTTCCGCCGTGCGCGGCGACGAGCGCGTTCGCTTCCTTCGGCGTCTTTCTCGTCTGCATTTCCGCCGTCGCCTTTTCGTACGCTCTTTTGCGTTTGCCGAAAGCCCGCCAGCGCTTATCGTCCACAAGCCCGCACTTTCTGCCGAGCTCCGTCAAGCGGAAATCGGCGTTGTCCTGCCGCAGAACGATGCGGTGCTCCGCGCGGGAGGTCATCATGCGATACGGCTCGTTGGTGCCCTTCGTCACCAGATCGTCGATCAAAACGCCGATATACGCCTCGTCGCGCCGTAGGGCGACGGGAGCTTCGCCGCGCAAGGAAAGCGAGGCGTTCAATCCCGCGATCAGCCCCTGCGCCGCCGCCTCTTCGTAGCCGCTCGTGCCGTTGATCTGCCCCGCGGTGAAGAGATTTTTCACGTTTTTGTATTCCAGCGTGGGGAGCAGGGCGAGAGAATCTATGGCGTCGTATTCGATCGCGTAGGCGTAGCGCATGATTTCGCAATGTTCCAGCCCCTTGATCGTATGGTATAATTCCCGCTGCACCTCGTGGGGCAGGGATGTGGAAAGCCCTTGTACGTACACCTCGTCGGTGTCGCCGCCCTCGGGTTCTAAAAACAGCTGGTGCCGGTCCTTATCGGCGAAGCGCACCACTTTATCCTCGATAGAAGGGCAGTAACGCGGCCCCACGCCCTTGATCATGCCCGCGTAAAGGGGGGCGCGGTGCAGGTTGGCGCGGATGATTTCGTGCGTTCTTTCGTTGGTGTAGGTGAGATAGCACGGCGCCTGCTTTTGCGGCACGCGGCGGCTCAAATAGGAAAAAGGGTAAATATCCGTTTCGCCGTTCTGGATTTCCAGTGCGGAAAAGTCGATGGTTCTGCCGTCCACGCGGGCGGGCGTGCCCGTTTTGAAACGGCGGATTTCAAAGCCGAGGTCGATTAAATTTTCCGTCAGTCGCGTGGCGGGCGCAAAGCCGGAAGGTCCGCTCGGCTGTTTCCATTCGCCGGCGATGACGCTGCCGTTCAGATAAACCCCCGTGGCGACGACGACCGCTTTCGCGTGCAGTACGCCCCCGTAGGTGGTTTTCACGCCGTTGACCGCGCCGTCTTTCGTTAAAATCTCCGCCGCCTCGCCCTGTAAAATCCGCAGATTCGGCGTGCGCTCCAAGGTTTGCTTCATCAGTCGGTGATAGAGGTTTTTATCCTCCTGCCCGCGCAAGGATTGAACCGCCGCGCCCTTGCCGCGGTTCAGCATGCGGATCTGCAAAAGCGCCTTGTCGGCGTTGATGCCCATTTCGCCGCCCAGCGCGTCGATTTCCCGCACGAGGTGCCCTTTCGCCGTGCCGCCGATGGAGGGGTTGCACGCCATAAAGGCGATGCTGTCCAGATTCAGGGTGAGCATCGCCGTTTTCTGCCCCGTGCGCGCCAGAGCGAGCGCCGCTTCGCAGCCGGCGTGTCCCGCGCCGATCACGACCGCGTCGTATTGTCCTTCGGAAAAAAGTTCCATAACGCTATTTCTTCAAAATCATATTTTTCAAATCGTTGATCTGCACCGCCGTCTTGTTGTTGGTCTTGATGAGGTCCTCGATTTTATCGCGCGCGTGAATTACGGTGGTGTAATCCCTGCCGCCGATGATCTGCCCGATGGTCATGAGGGGCAGGCTCATCAGCTCGTTGATGAGGTACATGCAGATGTGCCGCGGCTCGACGAATTCCTTATTGCGCTTTTTGCCGAGCAAATCGGCTTTGGAAATCTTGAAGAACTCGCACACGCATTTGACGATGTCCTCCGCCTTGATTTCGATTTCCTCCTGCTCGCCGCCGATGGATTCCTTGAGCGCTTCCGCCGCCATGTCCACGGTAATCGCCTTTTCCTGCAATTTGGAAAAGAAGATGACCTTGGTCAGCTTGCCGATGAGGGTGCGGATGTCGTCGCCGCCCGTTTCCGCGAGGTAGGCGAGCACCTTGATGTCGACGACGCATTTTTTCTCTTCCGCCTTCTTTTTCAGAATGGCGATGCGCGTTTCCAGATCGGGGGGCTGCACGTCCGCCAGAAGTCCGCCCTCGAAACGGGTTTTCAAACGGTCTTCGAGCAGTTCGATTTCCTTCGGCGGTCTGTCGGAGGTGAGCACGATCTGCTTGTTTTGCAGCACGAGTTCGTTAAAGGTGTGGAAAAACTCCATCTGCGTGCTTTCCTTTTTGGCGAGGAACTGCACGTCGTCGATCAAAAGCACGTCCACGTTGCGGTAGCGGCTGCGGAATTCCGAGCCCTTGTTGGACCCGCGGGAAATGCTTTCGATGAGCTGGTTGGTGAACTGTTCGCAGGTGGCGTAAAGCACGTTGAGCGAGGGCGCGTGCAGTTTGATATGGTTGGCGATCGCCATCAGAATATGCGTTTTGCCGAGCCCCGTTCCGCCGTAGATGAACAGCGGGTTATACGCTTCCCCCGGATTTTCCGCCACCGCTTTGCCCGCGGCGAAAATATATTCGTTGGAGGGACCGACGACGAAGGAATCGAAGGTGAAGGCGGGGTTGATGGGACCGCCCTGCGGCACGTCGGAATTATTCTGCACGTACTGCATGTAATCTTCCTTGCCTTTGCCGGTGTAAAGCTCGAAATCGGTGATTCCCGACTTCGAGTTGATGAGCGCGGCGCGGATTTTATCGGAAAGGGAGTTGGCGATTTGCTTTGCGAAAAGCTCGTTGGGCACGCACAGCACGATTTTATTGCCTTTAAAATCGACGGGGGTGAGCCGCGTGATATAGGTGGAATAGGAAATGGCGCTCACCTTGGTTTCCAGTTCTGCCAGCGCGGCGTTCCATAAAATCTCGTAACTTTCCATTTTTTGTACCTCTTATGTTGCAAATCCCGCAAAAAAACGGTATAATGTTCTAAGAACATAACGCCCTTTATAAAAGGGTGCTATATCAATATATCAAAAAAACGCGGTAAAGTCAATCGCCGCGGAAAATTTAAACATAATTATGCTGATAAAAACTTTACGGTTGAAAAATTTCAGAAATTACGCGGAGGAGGAATTTTCCTTTGACGCCGCCGTCAACGTGCTCGCGGGCGCCAACGCGCAGGGGAAAACCAACGCCGCGGAGGCGGTGTTTTTGCTTTGCACCGGCTATTCTCCGCGCGCGACGAAGGAGTATCAGCTGGTGAAAAAGGGGGCGGAAAAGGCGGAAATTTCCTGCCGCGCCGAAAGCCGTTACGGGGAAATCGTCATCGAAATGGAAATTTCCCGCACCGACAAGAAAAACGTGAAGATCAACGGCACGCCGATTTTGCGCATCGGGGAGCTGCTCGGCAACGTCAACAGCGTGTTTTTCAACCCCAACGAGCTGAAGCTCGTGAAAGAATCGCCGGAGGACCGGCGGCGGTTCATGAACATTTCCCTGTCGCAGATGAGCAAAAGCTACCTTTACGCGCTCAACCGCTACAATAAGATTTTGCAGCAGAGAAATAACCTTTTAAAGGAAAAGGACCGCGCGGTGATTTGGGATACCCTGCCGATCTGGGACGCGGAATTTTCCCGCTACGCGGCGAAAATCATCCTTTTGCGCAACGAATTTTTAAAAACCCTCGGACCGCTGTCGGAGGAGGCGCACGCCTTTCTTTCGGGGGGGAAGGAGACGCTGAAAATCTCCTCGGAAAGCGGCTATTACGGTACGGAGGAGGAAATCGCCTTCGCGGTGAAGGAGGATCTGCGCACGGCGTACGAAAAGGACGTGCGTCTGGGATTCACCACCGTGGGACCGCACCGCGACGACATGAAGCTGTTTTTGGACGGCGAGGACGTGCGCGTTTACGGTTCGCAAGGTCAGCAGCGCACGGTGGCGCTGGCGCTCAAACTCGCGGAAACGGAAATTTTCCGCGGCAGATCGGGGGAATATCCCGTGCTGGTTTTGGACGATGTGCTGAGCGAGCTGGACAAAGTGCGCCAGCGGCGGCTGATCGAGCGGGCGGAGGGCATGCAGACGATCATCACCTGCACCAACGCCGACAAGCGGGTGTTCGGCGCCGCGCCCTTTAAAAAAATGACGGTGCTTGCGGGAAAATTGAAAAAAATTTCGTCAAGCGTTTGACAAATCGCGGCGGATGTTCTATTATATTAGCGTAACGAGAGGCACATTATGCAAAAATTCAACGGCAAAAACTATTTTAACTTTTACTTTTACGCGTACTTTTATCAAAAGTAAGTGAATTTTTTGCTGTGGTTTTTTTCCGGACAATTTCAATTTCAATGGAAAAGCAGAAAAACGTGCGCGCCGCAGCAATGCGGCGCGTTTTTTGTTTGAATAAGGAGTAAAAAATATGATCATCATTCCGAAGAAGGATTACGACAAATCGCAGCTCGACAATCTCGTCGGCTGGCTGACGGACAAGGGCGTAAAGGTCAACGTGAGCCGCGGCGAAAATATGACGGTGCTCGGGCTCATCGGCGATACTTCCAAAATCGATATCGACCTGATCCGCTCGCTCGACGTGGTGGAGGACGTAAAGCGCATTCAGGAACCGTTTAAAAACGCCAACCGCAAATTTCACCCGCAGGACACCGTGGTGGACGTTTGCGGCGCGAAGATCGGCGGCGGCAATTTTCAGTTTATCGCCGGTCCCTGCTCGGTGGAGAGCGAGGAGCAGATCGTCGGCGTGGCGAAGGCGGTGAAGGCGGCGGGCGCGAAATTGCTGCGCGGCGGCGCGTTCAAGCCGAGAACCTCCCCGTATGCCTTTCAGGGGCTGAGGGGCGAGGGCATCCGATTGCTGCTCGAAGCGAAAAGGGAAACGGGACTGCCCATCGTGACGGAAATCATGGACCTTTCGCAGCTGCCCCTCTTCGAGGAGGTGGACGTTTTGCAGGTGGGTGCGCGCAACATGCAGAATTTCGAGCTGTTGAAGGAGCTCGGCAAAATCAGAAAGCCGATTTTGCTAAAGCGCGGCATGAGCAGCACGCTGCAGGAGTTGGTGATGAGCGCGGAATACATCATGGCGGGGGGCAATACCGACGTGATTTTGTGCGAGCGCGGCATCAGGACGTTTGAAACGAGCACGAGAAACACCCTCGATCTCTGCGCCATCCCCGTGCTCAAACAGATGACGCACCTGCCCGTCGTCATCGATCCCAGCCACGCCACGGGGTACGCCCGTTACGTAAAGCCCATGTCTTTGGCGGCGGCCGCCGCCGGCGCGGACGGACTGATCATCGAAGTGCACAACGATCCGCAGCACGCCCTGTGCGACGGGCAGCAGTCGCTCACGCCCGACGCGTTCAAAGAACTTGCGGACAACGTAAACGCCATATTGCCCTTCGCGGCGAAATGAGGTAAAACATGAACATCGGCATCGTCGGCTTGGGGCTCATCGGGGGATCGATCGCCAAAGCCGTGAAAAAGAATACGCCCCACGCCGTGTACGGCGCGGACGTCAACGCAGAAAGTTTGAAAAAAGCCCTTTTAACGGGCGCGATCGACGGGGAATTGCAAGATCTTTCCGCGCTCGATATGCTGATCGTCGCGCTCTATCCCGCGGCGAGCGTTCGCTACGTGGAGGAAAACGCCGATAAAATCCCCAAAAAGTGCATCGTTCTCGATACCGCGGGGGTGAAAAAGGCGGTGTGCGACGTCCTCTTTCCGCTAGCGCGGGAAAAGGGGTTCACCTTTATCGGCGGACACCCCATGGCGGGGGTGGAATTTTCCGGTTTCGACCACTCGCGGGAGGCGCTTTTTAAAAACGCGTCCATGATTCTCGTGCCCGATAAAACGGTGACGATAAGCGAGCTGGAAACGGCGAAGGAGCTGTTTATCGCAATCGGTTTCACGCGCATACAGTTTGCCGCGCCCGAAGAGCACGACAAGATGATCGCCTTAACTTCCCAGCTGGCGCACGTTTTGTCGAGCGCGTACGTAAAAAGTCCGTCGGCGCTCAGCCACAAGGGCTTTTCCGCGGGCAGCTTCCGCGATATGACGCGCGTCGCGCGGCTCAACGAGGAGATGTGGACGGAGCTGTTTTTCGACAACAAGGAAAATCTGCTCACGGAAATCGACGGGCTCATCGAGCGGTTGGGGGAATATAAGTGCGCGCTTTACGAAAACGACGCCGAAACAATGAAACAGCTTTTGAAAGAGGGGCGGGAGCGGAAGGCGCTCGTCGATAAAAAATATGAAAAGAATTCCAATTGAAACGGCTAAGCCCTACGAGGTGCTCGTCGGGGGAGGCATACTGCAAAGCGCGGGGCGGGAAATCGCCCGCGTGACGAAGGGAAAAAAGGCGTTTATCGTTTCCGACGACGTCGTGCTGCCGTTATACGGCGGCGAGGTGCGCGCCGCGCTGATCGACGCGGGATTTCAGGTTTACACCCTCGCCTTCGAGCACGGGGAACGGCATAAAACCCTCGCCACGGCGGAGAAGATTTTATCGACGTTATGCGCCGCGGAAATCACCCGTTCGGACGTGCTCGTCGCCCTCGGCGGCGGCGTGGTGGGGGACGTGTGCGGGTTCGTCGCGGCGATTTACCTCCGCGGCGTGTCCTTCGTGCAAATTCCCACCACCTTGCTCGCGGCGGTCGATTCCTCCGTCGGCGGCAAAACGGGGGTGGATCTGCCCGCGGGCAAAAATCTCGCGGGGGCGTTCCATCAGCCGTCGTTGGTGGTTTGCGATACCGACGTCATATCGAATCTTCCCGAAAACCTCTTTTCCGAGGGCATGGCGGAAGCGATCAAATACGGCGTTATCGGCGACGCGGCGTTTTTCGCCGCGCTGGAAACGGGGCATGCGGATATCGAAACCGTCGTGGAAACGAGCGTGCGCGCCAAGGCTGCCGTTGTGAAAAAGGACGAATTCGACGCGGGCGAGCGCATGCTGCTCAATTTCGGGCACACCTTCGGGCACGCGGCGGAAAAGCTGAGCGATTTTACCGTCAGCCACGGAGAGGGCGTCGCCATGGGCATGGCGTTTGCCTGCCGTTACGCCGAAAAAATCGGTTTTGCGGAGGAAAAAAACATGCAAGAGCGGTTGCAGGCTACGCTGGCGCGCTACCGTCTGCCGACGGAGTGTCCCTTTTCGGGAAAGGAGCTGTTTTCCGCCATGGCGAACGATAAAAAGCGCGCGGGGCAAAGTCTCCGCCTGATTTTGCCGAAAAAAATCGGCAGAGCGGAAATCTTTCCCGTATCGATGGAAACGTTAAAGGAGGTTTTATCCGATTTATGAACGTGAAAATCACCCCCTGCACGCTGGACGGCGACGTCGTTGCGCCCCCTTCCAAATCGGCGGCGCACCGCGCGCTGCTGTGCGCCGCGCTGGCAAAGAAAAAAAGCAGTATCGAGCTTTCGTCGGTTTCCAAGGACATCGAGGCGACGCTGCGGTGCGTCGAGGCGGCGGGCGGCAGGGCGCTGAAACAAGATAACGGGTACGAAATCACCCCCGTCTTTTTCGGCGGGGCGGATAAATTTGCCGAATGCCGCGTGAAAAAGGCGGTGTTCGACTGCGGGGAAAGCGGCAGTACGCTGCGCTTTTTCCTGCCCGTCGCGGCGGCGCTGGGCATAGAGGCGACCTTCGTCGGCTCGGGCAGATTGCCCGATCGCCCCGTGGGGGAACTGCTCGCCGCACTGAAAGGGTGCAACGCGAGCGCCGACAAACTGCCCTTGACGATTTCCGGCAGACTGCAAAGCGGCGTATTCCGTTTGCGGGGGGATATCAGCTCGCAGTACGTAACGGGATTGCTTTTCGCCCTGCCCCTGCTCGAGGGGGACAGCGAAATCGTTTTGACGACGCCGCTGGAAAGCGCGTCCTACGTGGAGCTCACCCTGCGCGCGCTGGCGGACAGCGGCATCGCCGTCGAAAGGACGGAAAGCGGCTTTTTCGTGCGCGGCGGGCAGGTTTATCGTCCGAAGGAAACGATCTGCGTGGAGGGCGATTGGTCCAACGCGGCGTTTTTCATTACGGCGAGCGCCATCGGCAATCTCGTGCGGGTGCGCGGCGTGGACGGCGGTTCCGCGCAGGGCGACGCGGCGATTAAAAACGTGCTTCTTTCGTTGCGGAGCAGCGGGGCGGAGATCGACGCGGGAAACATCCCCGATCTGGTGCCGATCGTAAGCGTGGCGGCGGCGTACGCCACGGGGCGCACCGTCATCAAAAACGCCGCGCGGCTGCGCATCAAGGAATGCGACCGGCTGCACGCCGTCGCCGTCAATCTCAACGCCCTCGGCGGCAAGGTGCAAGAAACAAACGACGGGCTGATCATCGACGGCACGGGCGGGCTTACGGGCGGAAAAGCAGACGGATTCAACGACCACAGAATCGTGATGAGCATGGCGATCGCCGCAACGAAGGCGGCGGGCGCGGTGGAGATAAGCGGCGCGGAGGCGGTGGAAAAATCCTATCCCGCGTTCTTCGAGGAATTTAAAAGATTGGGAGGGAAAATCGATGTCCTCTGATTTCGGTAAAAACCTGAAGGTGAGCATATTCGGGCAGTCGCACTCGGCGGCGATCGGCGCCGTTCTCGACGGACTGCCCGCGGGCTATCGCGTCGATTTGGCGGCGCTGCAAGCCTTCGCCGACCGCCGTCGGGCGAAGGACAACCTCGCCACCGCCCGCAGGGAGGCGGATAAAATCAACGTCGTCAGCGGGTTGTTCGAGGGCAGAACGTGCGGCGCGCCCCTCGCGCTCTTCATCGAAAACGGGGACGTGCGCTCCTCCGACTACGCGGAGATCGACAAGCACCCCCGCCCGTCGCATGCCGATTATACTTCCTTTGTCAAGTACGGACTGCGCGATTACCGCGGCGGCGGGCATTTTTCCGGTCGGCTGACCGCGGCGCTCTGCGCGGCGGGCGGCGTAGCCAAGCAGATTTTGGAAGCGCTCGGCATCTTCGTCGGCGCGCACGTGTGCCGCGTGGGCGGGGCGACGGATCAAATGTTCGATCCCGTAAACGTGCAAAAATCCGACTTCGTTTATCCGACGGAGTTCCCCGCCCTTTCCGCCGAGGCGGCGGAGGCGATGAAGGCGGAAATCCTCTCCGCGAAAAGCGAGTGCGACAGCGTGGGCGGGGAAGTGGAATGCGCCGTCGTCGGCGTGCCCGCGGGGCTGGGCGAACCGATGTTCGGCGGGGTGGAAAACCTCCTCGCGGCGAATCTGTTCGGCATCCCCGCCGTCAAGGGCGTGGAATTCGGCAACGGCTTTGCGGCGGCGGCTTTGCGCGGCACGCGGAACAACGACGCGTTTTATTACGAAAACGGCGCGGTGAAAACGAAAACCAACAACGCGGGGGGCGTGAACGGCGGCATTGCGAACGGCATGCCCGTGGTGTTCCGCGTTGCGTTCAAGCCGACGGCGTCGGTGTTCCGCCCGCAGGATACCGTCGATTTGGAAAAAGAGGAAAATTACAGCCTGCTCATCCGCGGCAGGCACGATCCGTGCATCGCCGTGCGCGCCGTGCCCGTAGTGGAAAGCGTGGCGTGTTTAACGGTGCTCGATTTGCTGTCGGGCGCGCAAAAAGATCGATTGAATCAAAGAGGTGAATAAAATGGAAGATTTGAAAAAAGTACGCGACAAAATCGATAAAATCGACGGGCAGATCGCCGATTTGTTCGTCGAAAGAATGAACGAGGTGGAGGAAGTTACCGCCGTCAAACAGAAAAACAATATTCCCGTATACAATCCCGCGCGGGAACGGGAAGTGCTCAACCGAGTCGCCGACCGCGTGCCGGAAAAGTACGACGCCTATTCCCGCGTGCTCTTTTCCGCGATGTTCGAGCTCAGCCGCTCCTATCAAAGCGCGCTCACCTCATCCTCCGCGCTGGAAGATACCCTGCGCGCGGCGGTCGGGCAGACGAAAGCCGATTTTCCCGAGCGCGCCACCGTGGCGTGCCAAGGGGTAGAGGGGGCGTATTCCTCCCTCGCGGCGGGCAAGCTCTTCAAACTGCCGAACATCCTCTATTTCCGGCACTGGGAGGGGGTGTTCTCCGCCGTGGAAAAGGGACTTTGCAAATACGGCGTTCTGCCCATCGAAAATTCCTCCAACGGCTCGGTCAACGGCGTTTACGATCTGATGCTCAACCACAATTTTTACATCGTCCGCACGATCAAACTGCACATTTCCCACGTGCTTTTGGCAAAAGACGGCGTGAAAGCGGAGGAAATCAAGGAAATTTATTCCCACGAGCAGGCGTTGGGGCAGTGCAGCGAATTTTTGAAAGCCCATCCCGACGTGAAGATCAACGTGTGCGAAAATACCGCCGCGGCGGCGAAAATCGTCGCCGAAAGCGAAAGAAGGGACGTTGCGGCGATTTCGTCCGCCAACTGCGCGGAGCTTTACAATCTGAAAGTGCTTTCCCGCAAGGTGCAGAACAGCGAAAACAACTATACCCGCTTTATCTGCATTTCCAAGGAGCCGGAAATCTACGCCGGCGCGAACAAAATCAGTTTAATGCTCACCTTGCCGCACCGCTCCGGCGCGCTGTATAGGGTGATGAGCAAGTTCAACGCCCTCGATCTGAACCTTTGCAAGCTGGAATCCCGCCCCATCGTCGGCAGCGATTTCGAGTTCATGTTCTATTTCGATATCGAGGCGGAAATCCATAAGGAAAGCGTTCTGAAGCTCATGAGCGAGCTTTCCTCTTCGCTGGAACGGTTCGTGTTCCTCGGCGCGTATTCGGAGCTTTAATGAAAGATTATCTCATCGGCGAAAAGCTGGGGCACAGCTATTCCGTCGCCATTCACAACGCCTTCGGCGGCGGGGAGTACGCGCTGAAGGAAATTCCCCGCGGGGAGCTGTCCGCGTTTTTCGCGGCGCGGGAGTTCCGCGGGCTGAACGTCACCATTCCCTATAAGCGGGAGGCGATGGCGCTCGTGGAGGAAATATCCCCGCTGGCGCGGCGTATCGGCGCAATAAACACGGTGGTCAACCGCGGCGGCGTTCTCTTCGGCGACAATACCGATTATTTCGGTTTTTCCCGCCTTGCGGCGGACACGGGGGTGGACTTTAAGGGCAAACACGTGCTCATTTTGGGCACGGGCGGCACGAGCGGCACGACGGAAGCGGTGTGTCTGGACGCGGGCGCGAAGAGCGTTTGCAAGGTTTCGCGTTCGGGCGCGCTCGATTACGGCAACGTTTACGAAAGGACGGAAACGGAAATCGTCGTCAATACCACGCCCGTGGGCATGTACCCGTCCGGCGGGGGGCGCCCCGTCGATTTGTCGCGCTTTCCCAACCTTTCGGGGGCGCTCGACGTCATTTACAACCCCTTGCGCACCGATTTCGTTTTGCAGGCGCAATCGCTCGGCGTGCCCGCGGCGGGCGGGCTTAAAATGCTCGTCGCGCAGGCGGCGCGGGCGCGGGAGCTGTTCGACGGTAAGAAGATAAGCGCGAAAACCCTTTCGCGCGTCGCCGCCGAAACGGAAAAGCGGTACGAAAACGTCGTGCTGATCGGCATGCCCGGTTCGGGGAAGAGCGCCGTCGGCAAAGCGGTCGCCGCCGCGCTCGGCCGTCCGTTTTACGACTGCGACGAGGAACTCGTGCGCGCGGCGGGCCGTTCGGTGGAGGAGATCTTCGCCCGCGGCGGGGAGGAAGAATTCCGCGCCGTCGAGCGGGAGGTTATCGCAGATTTGGCGAAAAAGAGCGGCGCGGTGATCGCCACCGGCGGCGGCGCGGTGAAGGATTCAAATAACGTATCCGCCCTCCGCCGCAACGGCAGAATTTATTATCTCCGCCGTCCGACAAACCTGCTCGCGCTCAAGGGCAGACCGCTTTCCAAAAACCGCGAAACGGTGGAAAAACTGTACGAAGAGCGGCGCGCGTTATACGAAAGCGCGGCGGACTGCGTTATCGAAAACGACAAGGATTTGCAAAGCGCGGTTTTTGCCGCCTTGCAAGCCTTTGCAAGGGAGGGAGTATGAAAATTCTCGTCATCAACGGCGTCAATCTCAATATGCTCGGCATTCGGGAAAAGAACCTTTACGGCAGCGAGGATTACGCCGCGCTCGTGAAGTACGTGCGCGCCTACGCCAAGAAAAAGGGCTATAAGGTGAAGTGCTTTCAGTCGAACGGCGAGGGCGACATCGTCACCGCCATTCAGCGGGCGTACGGAAAATTCGACGGCATCGTCATCAACGCGGGGGCGTATACGCATACATCGGTGGCGATTTTGGACGCGCTCAAGGCGGTGAATATCCCGACGGCGGAAGTGCACCTGACCGATATATACGCGCGGGAACAATTCCGTCACGTTTCGTATATTTCCCTCGTCGCGAAAAAGACGATTTGCGGCAAGGGCTTTGCCGGCTACGCCGAGGCGATGGACTTTTTGGCGGAAAACAGATAAAAAAACGGCGGGCGGCAAAATTGCCGCCCGCTGCGCATATTGTGTTTTTTTAGGTTCAGCCGTTCAAATCGAGCAGTTTGATGCCCTTGTGGTATTCCTTATAAAGCTCGATTTTTTCGTTTAGTATTTTTATCGCCTGCTCGGCGGTTTCCACGCCGAACACCTTGTCGTCCTCGAAGGGGTAGCGCACGCGGTGGTCGAGCCGCATGTCCGCCAGCTTTCCGCTCCAGCCGTCCACGTTTTTGAACGCCACGATCAGCCGCTTCAGCGACCACGCCAGCGCCATTTCCGAAAGCGTGCCCGCGCCGCCGCCCACCGCCACCACGGCGGAGGCGTTCGCCACGAGGGCGTTCCTCATCATGTCGAGCCCCGTGGGGATGACGATATCGGCGTATTTGTTCGCCTCGTGAATGTCGAAGGAGGGAACGAGCGCCACCGTGTCGCCCTCGCGGTACTTTTCGGAGGAGCGCGCGCCCATGAACGCCGCCTCCATCACGCCGCCCATGCCGCCCGACTGCACGCGGTAGCCGTTGTCCACCAGCGCCTTGCCCATGGCGAACGCCGCCTTGAATTTATCGCCGTCTTTTTGAATCACCGCGTCGCCGATGACCGATACCAATTTTCTCATTTTCAAACTCCTTTTTGTATAGTATGTACGCTTTACAGGTAAAGTTTACCATAATTTGCAGAAAATTTCAATGTATTTTTTCCTTTGCGCCGAAAAAACGCAAAACGCCCGCCTTCCCGCTTGAAAAAATTTTTCCGTTGTGATAAAATAATTCCGCTATGAGAATGCGCAGAAAAAAACATTTGGACGAGCGGCTCGCCGCCGCAAGCGATATTTTGCACGTGCTGGAAAGCCGAGAGTTTTATCGGCTCGGCAAGGAAGAGAAAACTTCGCTTTTCGATTTATCCCGTTTGTTCGGCAACGATAACCCCGTGGAAGCGGAATTCGGCTGCGGACGGGGCAAATTCCTGCTGGAAACGGCAAAACGCTTTCCCGAAAAGAACTTTATCGGCGTGGAAAAACTGTCCAACGTCATCGTCGGCGCGGCGGAAAAAGCCAAGGCGGCGGGGCTGAAAAACGTCGTGTTTCTCAATCTGAGCGCGGAAAATGCAGACTGTTTTCTGCCGCCGCACTCCGTCGGGCGCATCTATCTCAATTTTTCCTGCCCGTACCCGAAAAACACCTACGCAAACCGCCGTTTGACGGCGCCGCGCTTTCTTAAAATCTACAAATCCCTGCTGCAAACGGGCGGGGAAATCTGGCAGAAAACCGACAACATGCGCTTTTTCGAATATTCTTTGGAGAGTTTCACCGCAAACGGATTCGCGGTGAAAAACGTTTCCCTCGATCTGCATAACAGCGATTTTGCGGGCAATATCACCACCGAATACGAGGAAAAATTTCTCCTTTACGGCAAGCCCATCTACCGTTTGGAGGCATATATACGATAACCGTTCCGCGGCGCTCGGCCGCGGAATTTATTTTTCGCGATGATATTCTTCAAACAAATCGTTGGGGGTGCAGTTCAAAATGTCGCAAAGCGCCTGCAAGTTCTCGAATTTTATAGACGTCGTCTGCCCCGAAACCAAGCGGTTGAAGTTTTGATAGCTCAGCCCCAGCTGCATGTAAAGCCAGTATTTGCTCTTTTGTTGTTCTCTTAAAATTTCCAGAATGCGCAATTTCATATCTTACCTATAAATATCTTATTTATACATGATATATTTTCTATTATAATGCGCGTTTCGTTTGACAAATAGACCTGCTCATTATATAATGTGCACATAAGTGTGCCGTCTGCGGGAAAACATCGTGAAAGCGCTTGACTTTTTTCGCCCGCGGGTGATATGCTTAAACGGAAAAAAAGGAGTGTGTATGCGGGAAATATTAAACGTGCAAGGGTTGAAAAAGACCTTCGGCTTATCTGCAAAACAGCGCAAGATAGAGCGGACGGACAGCCGCGTGAAGGTGGCGCTCGACGGGCTTTCCTTCAAGGCTTACGCGGGGGAGGTGTACGGCTTGCTCGGACCGAACGGCGCGGGGAAAACCACGTGCTTGCGCATTTTGTCCACGTTGATCCGCCCCGACGAGGGGGACGCGTTCGTGGACGGCGCGAGCGCGGTGAAGGACGCCGCCGCGGTGCGCCGCAAAATCGGCTTTTTGACGAGCGAGCTGAAATTGGAGGATTTTTTCACGCCGAATTATCTTTTCGATTATTTCAGCGAACTGCACGGCATAGAGGAGAGCGTGCGCAACGAGCGCAAAAAAACGCTCTTTGAAAAATTCGGCATCGACCGCTTTGCGGAGGTGAAGATCGCCGATCTTTCCACGGGCATGAAGCAGAAGGTTTCCATCGTCGTCGCCATCGTGCACGATCCCGCCGTCATCGTGTTCGACGAGCCCACCAACGGGCTGGACGTCATCACCGCGAAAACGGTGACCGATTTTTTGCTGGAGCAAAAGGCGGCGGGCAAGTGCGTGATCGTATCCACCCACATCTTTTCGCTCGTGGAAAAGATCTGCGATCGCGTGGGCGTGATCATCGACGGAAGATTGTACGCCGACGGCACGCTGGACGAGGTGCGCGGCGGTATGAGCTTGGAAGACAGGTTTTTTGAGATGTATTCCGAAAGCCGCAGGGCGAAGGGGGAAACGGTATGAAAGGCTGGCTGCCCGTATTCAAAAAGGAACTGCTGCGCTTTTTTAAGGATAAGCGCATGATCGTCGGCACGCTTATTCTGCCGGGGCTGTTGATTTATCTCGTATATTCCTTCATGGGGGACGGGATGCGCGGCATCATCGGCGGGGAGGACCGCCTGCCCGCGGCGTACGTGCAGAACATGCCGGAAACGCTCGGCGCGTTTTTTGACGGCGTGCTCGAAACGGAAACCGTTACGGCGGAAAACGCGGAAGCCGCCAAAGAGGCGGTGAAAAACGGGGAAAAGGATATTTTAATCGTGTTTCCCGAAAATTTCTCCAACGAAAAACCGGAGGCGGGCGCGCCTACTCCCAACGTGGAAATTTACTACAACGCGACGGAGAGCAATTCCTCCGCAGCGTTTTCCCTCGTCAGCGCGATACTGAGCGAGTACGAATTTCTCGGCGAAAACAAGTACGACATCAATAATCCGACGTCGGGCAAGCAATATAATCTCGCCACCGAACGGGATATGACGAGCATGATCTTTTCCATGCTCATGCCCATGCTGATGATGGTGTTCATCTTTTCGGGGGCGATGTCGGTAGCGCCCGAATCCATCGCGGGGGAAAAGGAACGCGGCACGTTTGCCACGTTGCTCGTTACGCCCGTTTCCCGCGCGGGCGTCGCCGTCGGCAAAATCTTCGCGCTGAGCATCATCGCGGTGCTTTCGGGGCTGTCGTCCTTTATCGGCATCATTTTCAGTTTGCCGAAGATGATGGGCGGCGCCGACGTGAGCGCGGCGCTCTATTCCGTCGGCGATTACTTTGCGCTGCTCGGCGTGGTCGTTTCCACCGTGCTGCTGACGGTGGCGCTCATCTCGGTGATTTCCGCCTTCGCCAAAAGCGTGAAGGAGGCGACCGCCTACGTTACGCCGCTGATGATCGTAAACGTGCTTTTAAGCGTTACCTGCATGTTCGGGGAGGGCGCGCCGACCAGCGTGTGGCTCTATCTCATTCCGCTTTACAACAGCGTGCAGTCGATCAACGCGGTGTTCTCCTTCTCCGTCGTCGCCCTCAATCTGGCGGTGGCGATGATCGCAAACTTAGCGTACACGGGGCTGCTCGTGTGGCTGCTCACGCGCATGTTTAAAAGCGAAAAGATCATGTTCAGAAGGTGACGGAATGTCGATCGATAAAGTAAGGGAATATCTCGGAAAATTCGGATTAAGCGAGCGCGTGCGGGTGTTCGACGTTTCCAGCGCGACGGTGGAGCTCGCCGCGGCGGCGCTGTCCGTCGAGCCCGCGCGCATCGCGAAAACCATGACGTTTTTATTGAAAAGCGGTCCCGTCGCCGTCGTCGCGGCGGGGGATCGGAAGATCGACAACGCGAAGTTCAAAGCGCGTTTCGGGGAAAAGGCGAAAATGATCCCCGCCGAATCGGTGGAGGAAATCGTCGGTCATCCCGTGGGCGGGGTGTGCCCGTTCGCGCTGAACGAGGGCGTCGCGGTCTTTCTCGACGAGGGGCTGAAGCGTTTCGGTACGGTGTTTCCCGCCTGCGGCAGCGCGAACAGCGCGGCGGAGCTTACGCCGGAAGAGCTGCGGCGCTGCACCGGCGGCGCGTGGGTGGACGTGTGCAAGCCCTCGTTATAGCCGTATTATGCCCTTTCGGATTTTCGGAAGGGCGTTTTTTTATCGTCGGACGAAAAAAAGATTGCAAATCGGACAAAATTGTTATACAATAGAAAAAGGGAAAATTATTTATTGTCCATGGGAGAAAATCTATGAATAAAATTGTAAGGAAAAAAGAACTCAACCCTACGGTTACGCTGATGGAGGTGGACGCGCCGCTCATCGCAAAGAAGGCGCAGGCGGGGCAGTTTATCATTCTGCGCGCCGACGCGGAGGGGGAACGCATTCCACTGACCGTCGCCGATTACGACCGCGATAAGGGTACGGTGACGATTATTTTCCAGATCGTCGGGGCGACGACGGAAAAGCTCAACCGCTTGAAAGAGGGGGAATATATACACGATTTCGTCGGGCCGCTGGGCACGCCGTCGCATTTGGACGGGCTGAAGAAGGTCGCCGTCATCGGCGGGGGCGTGGGGTGCGCCATCGCCTATCCCGTCGCCAAAAAGCTGCACGAGCTGGGCGCGGCGGTGCATTCCGTCGTGGGGTTCAGAAATAAGGACCTCGTCATTCTGGAAGAGGAGTTTCGTTCGGTGAGCGATCGATACGTCGTCGTCACCGACGACGGCAGTTACGGCGAAAAGGGGCTTGTGACCGACGCGCTGAAGGCGCTGATCGAGAGCGGGGAAAAATACGACGAAGTTATCGCCATCGGTCCCCTCGTCATGATGAAATTCGTCTGCAAGCTGACCAAGGAGTACGGCGTAAAAACCGTGGTTTCCATGAACCCGATCATGATCGACGGCACGGGGATGTGCGGCGGCTGCCGTTTGAGCGTCGGCGGAAAAACCAAGTTCGCCTGCGTGGACGGGCCGGATTTCGACGGGCACGAGGTGGACTTCGACGAGGCGATGAAGCGCTCCGCGATGTACCGCGATTTCGAGCGCCGCGCGCACGAAAAAACCTGCAATCTCTTCAAACAGGAGGTAAAATAACATGCCCAACATGTCTTTGAAAAAGAACGAAATGCCCGTGCAGAGCGCGGACGAGAGAAATAAAAACTTTTCGGAAGTCGCCCTCGGTTATACCGAGGAGCAGGCGGTGAACGAAGCGGAGCGCTGTTTGAATTGCAAGCACAAGCCGTGCGTGGGCGGGTGCCCCGTGCAAATCGATATTCCCGCGTTTATTCAGCGGGTTGCCGCCCGCGATTTCGAGGGCGCGTATAAAATCATTTCCGAATCGAGCTCCCTGCCCGCGGTGTGCGGAAGGGTGTGCCCGCAGGAAACGCAGTGCGAGGCGAAGTGCGTGCGCGGCATCAAGGGCGAGCCCGTCGCCATCGGCAGATTGGAGCGGTTCGTGGCGGATTATCACAACGAGCATTGCAAAGAACAGCCCGTGCGTCCCGCCGCCAACGGGCATAAGGTCGCCGTCATCGGCTCCGGCCCCAGCGGACTGACCTGCGCCGGCGATCTGGCAAAAAAGGGCTACGACGTTACGGTGTTCGAGGCGTTACATACCGCCGGCGGCGTGCTGGTGTACGGTATTCCCGAATTCCGTCTGCCCAAATCCATCGTGCAGAAGGAAATCGACACCTTAAAGGCCCTCGGCGTAAAGGTGGAAACCAATATGGTCATCGGTAAAGTCTTGTCTATCGACGAGCTGTTCGGCATGGGCTACGAGGCGGTGTTCGTGGGCAGCGGCGCGGGATTGCCGCGGTTTATGAACATTTCCGGCGAAAACGCCAAGGGCGTGTATTCCGCAAACGAGTTTTTAACGCGCGTAAACCTGATGAAATCCTACCGCGAAGAGTGCGATACCCCCATCATGCATGCAAAGAGCGTGGCCGTCGTGGGCGGCGGCAACGTGGCGATGGACGCGGCGCGCTGCGCCAAGCGGCTGGGGGCGGAAAACGTTTATATCGTTTACCGCCGTTCGGAAAAGGAGCTGCCCGCCCGCGCGGAGGAAGTGGAACACGCCAAGGAGGAGGGCGTGGTGTTCAAACTGCTCAACAATCCCGTTAAAATTTTGGCGGACGAACAGGACTTCGTTTGCGGTATCGAATGTGTGGAAATGGGGCTCGGCGAACCGGACGAATCGGGGCGCCGCCGTCCGGTGGAAAAGGAAGGGAGCAACTTCGTTTTGGACGTCGACTGCGTGATCATGGCGATCGGCACGTCGCCCAACCCCCTCATCAAATCGACGACGGAGGGGCTGGAAACGGAAAAATGGGGCGGCATCATCGTGGACGAAAACGGCTTGACCTCCCGCAAGGGCGTATACGCCGGCGGCGACGCCGTGACGGGCGCCGCAACGGTGATTTTGGCGATGGGCGCGGGCAAAACCGCGGCGGGCGCCATCGACGAAGCGCTGAAAAATCGATAAATCGGCAAAATAAAAACGCGCGCGTTTTTCAAAAACGCGCGCTTTGTGTTTTTAAATTTTCCGATATTTCGTCGCCGCCGCAAGAATAAACAGCATCGCCTCCGTGATCAGCGTTTGCACGATCATGCAGAATTTCAAAAGTCCCTCGTGAAAAAAGGCGTCCTGTACGAACAGCATACCGATTTCCGCGGCGTAGGTGCACGCGAGCGCGGCGGCGAGGAGCAGATAGCAGATTCTTAAAATCCGCGCGCCCTCCTTCGGCACGAAGAGGTACAGCGCGAGCAGATAGTACGCCGTGTGCGTAAACGCGTACGCCGCGTACAGCATCGTGCCCGATCGTTCGCCCGCGCCGCCGCATACTTGCATGAGCACGGCGAAAACCCCGCTCGTGGCGACGAAGATGAAAAACATCCATTTTATCGGCAGGCATTGCACCGTCTGTTTCACGGTGAGGAACAGGATATAGGCGATCAAGGTCGCGCCGCCGATTACGTATTCGAATATCGTGAAAAAATACGGGCGGTTCAAGGGGAAGGCGACAAGGCACGCGCAGTCGACGAGCGCGAGGGAAAGGAGCGCGATTTTCCAGCGCTTGAACGCGCGCACCGCGCGGGGTGATTTGTTGCCGTTTTCGGCTTTTTCCGCCATGTTTTCACCGCCTTTTGTTTTTATTATAACCCGTCGGCGGCGGTTTGTCAATAAGGTTTTTTAAAAACGGGCGTCAAATCCGTGTTTGCCCGATTTCCCGCGTTATGCATTTCGTATACTGCTTTTTGACGAAGAGCAGAATACTTAAAACCGCGCCGTTCGCCCAATGATCGAGGAGCACTACGGCGGGATCGGAGTTGGGATCGTACGCGAGAATGAGAAACAAAACGAGGATGCCGACGGATAAAGCCGCCAAAATTAAAGAAACCGCAATATTGCGTTTTTTCGATTCCGCCATGCCGCGGAAGCACAGCGACGCGCCGAAAACGAAACAAAAATTCAAACAAACAGGCACGGCGAGCAGAACGTAAGGGAACATCGCCGTCGGCTCGCGGGAGGTGATCAAACTGTCGCAGAAGCAAAAGACGGTGCTTACCGCGGCGGCTGCGGCAACGGCGATGCAAAGATAGGCGAGCGGCTGCCATACGCTTTCTTTCGCCAAGGCGAATAATACCGTCAGCGCGAGGTAGGGCGCGCATATCGCGGCGGAAAGAAGGATTACGTTGAATACGCCGGTCGGCGGAAAGATGTAGGTGAAGAAAACGTATGCGCCGAATGTGATCCAAAGCGCCTGCGGCGGCACGCGCTCCTGCTCGATGCGTATGGTTTTCGTACGGTTTTCAAAAACGCGCGGCGCGGGAGTTTGTTGTGCCTTTTCCGCGGAGAGATTGGCAATTTCCGCCGCGCGCATGCGTTCCGCGCAGGCGATGGCCGCCGCTTCCGCGTTGACGGCGGGCGCGGCTTTTTCTTCTCGGTCTTGCAGCCAGACTTCCTGCGGCGGGCGGGTGGACGAGTAGGATACGAGGCGGGTTTTATCCGCCGTGCAGCGGCTGAGCGCATAAAGCCCGTAAACCGTCAAAATCAACGATACGGCGTCGAAAAAGACCGTCATCGCTTCCACTGCCGCGAACAGCGCGGAAGCCGCGGTGCATGCAAGGTTTCCCGTTGCGGCGGAAAAGTATTTTTTGCGCGCGGCGGAGATGTCGGATTCGTTTTCGCTTTGTTTGAATACGTGGGGCGCGGAATAAACGATCGCCGCCAGCCCCGTAAGAGTGAGAATGTTGTAAAAGACGGTAAATTTGTTCAGCGCGTCGGCGTCGGAGGCGGAAACGATCGCCGTTAAGTGCGCGATACGGACGATCTGCACGACGGCGTATACGGCGATGCTGAGGAAAAAACAGAGCTTCGCCGATCGGCTGTCGGAAAATTCTTTTGCAAACAAAAACAGCACGAGCACCGCGATATAAATGCCCACCCACCCGAAAGTGACGATCAGCGCGGGGATCAGCCCGATGAATACCGCAAAAGCGGGAAAGAAGAGGGTTAAAAAGGAAAAAACGATCTCCGCGACCGTGAGGCCGGTAAACACGCGTAAAAGTATTTTCAGCGCGTATGCCGCGCCGGTTGGTTCGCTCGCCATGTGGCGGTATGTTTTTTTCGGTTTGGGCGGGGGCGCGGGCTGCGTTTTCGGCTTGCCGAATAAAAGCTCGTCTGCGGAAACGTTGAAAAACTCCGCGAGTTTCGCCACGGTTTCGATATCGGGCGAGGAAACGCCGCGCTCCCAGTTGGAAATGGTTTGATGGGTAAAGTGCAGACGGTCTGCGAGCTGCGCTTGCGTTAAATGATGCTTTTCTCTGAGTTCCGTTATTTTTGCGCCGATGGAATGCTGCATCTCGTACCCCCCCTTTTTTAATTTCTTTAATTATATCAATGCTCTCCCCGAATGTCAATAGCGACCGCGTTTTTTCGGCGCAAAGAAATTTTGAGTGAAAAAACGCCCGCGTTTTTGCGGGCGTAAGGGGGCTAATATCTCGATTTCGGCGGGTATTTGGAGGTGTAGGTGACCACGTCTTGTTTGTCCTCCGTCGCCGCGGCGAGCTGCCTTTGCGTGAGATTGCGCTCCGAACGCAGTTCCGCTATCCGTTTGCCGACTTTCGTGTTTGCCATAAATAAATCTCCTTTATATATCGTTGCCATTATAGCATATGCGTTAAACGCTGTCAACAGCCATTTTTAACTTGATGGTAAAATCCTTCGACATTTAAAAGATAATTTGGTATAATAAAAACATGGCATATACATTTATTTCCGGCGCGACGGGGGGCATCGGCAAGGCGTTTGCGCAAAAGTGTGCGGAAAACGGCTGCGATCTGTTCCTCACGGGGCGCAGCGACGAAAAACTGACGGCGTTAAAAGAAGAGCTGGCGGGCATAAACCCGTCCGTCAGCATTTTAACGCGCGCCTGTCAGCTGACCGACGAGGCGGACAGGAAAAGCCTGCTCGCCGCCGCGGACGCCGCGGGCGCGGCGTTCGAGCGGGTTATCCACGTTGCGGGCGTGGATATTCAAAAGCCCTTCGAGGACTATACCGAGGAAAAGGCGATCTTTCAGATCCGCGTGAACGTGGAAGCGACTATATCCTTAACGCACGCACTGCTTAAGCGCGGCGCGCCGATGAAGGAAATCGTGGCGATTTCCAGCATGTCGGGGGTAACGCCCATGCCGTACTTCGCGCTTTACAGCGCAACGAAGGGCGCGCTCACCTCCTTTTTTACCGCGCTCCGTCTGGAACTTAAGGGGCGTGTACGGGTAACCGCCGTTTTGCCCGGCGGCGTGCCCACCCGTCCCGACATCGTGAAGGATATCGAAAATCAGGGGCTTTGGGGGAAACTTTCGGCAAAATCTCCGGCGTACGTGGCGGAAAAGAGCTTGAAGGCGGTTCAAAAAAACAAGGCGGTTTTCATCCCCGGTTTTTTCAATAAATTTTTAAATTTCGTCATGAAGATCACGCCGCGCGCGCTGAGCATGCGCTTTATCGCGCACCGGTGGAAAAAACAGACGAAGGACGCGTTTTAACGCGGGGGAGGCAATATGAGCTTAGCGGATACCATTTTTAAAAATACCTGCAGGGAAATCATCGAGAGCGGCTTTTCCGATAAAGATTTGCCCGTCCGCCCGCATTGGGAGGACGGCACGCCCGCGCACACGGTGAAAAAGTTCGGCATCGTAAACCGTTACGATTTGCAAAGAGAATTTCCCATTTTAACCTATCGCCGCACGGCGTTCAAAAGCTGTATCGACGAAATTCTGTGGATCTGGCAGAAAAAATCCAACAATATTCACGATCTAAACTCGCATATCTGGGACAGCTGGGCGGACGAAAGCGGCTCGATCGGCAAGGCGTACGGCTATCAGCTGGCGAAAAAGAGCATTTACAAGGAGGGGGAATTCGATCAGGTGGACAGGGTGCTGTTCGATTTGAAGCACAATCCCTCCTCCCGCCGCATCATGACGAATATCTACAATTTCGAGGATCTGCACGAAATGAACCTCTATCCCTGCGCCTATTCGATGACCTTTAACGTGACGGGGAACGTGTTGAACGGTATTCTGAACCAGAGGAGCAACGACGTGCTGACGGCGAACAACTGGAACGTGGTGCAATACGCCGTTCTGCTCCACATGCTGGCGCAGGTATCCCATCTTAAGGCGGGGGAGCTGGTGCACGTCATCGCCGACGCGCACCTTTACGACAGGCACGTTCCCATCGTGGAAAAATTGCTGAAAAAGCCGACCTTCCCCGCGCCCAAGTTCGTCATGAACCCCGAAATTGAGGATTTTTACGCCTTTACGGTGGAGGATTTCGCGCTGGAAGGCTACGAATACAACAAGCTGGAAGAGAAAATCGAGGTGGCGATATGATAAGGGCTATCGTCGCCGTCGATGAAAAGTGGGGCATCGGCAGGGACGGAAAATTGCTTTTTTCCGTGCCGAAGGATATGGCGTTTTTCCGCAAAACCACGTCGGGCAAAACGGTGGTGATGGGGCGTAAGACGCTGGAAAGCTTTCCCGAGGGCAAGCCGCTGAAAAACCGCGTCAACGTGGTGCTTTCCTCCGATAAAAAAGAACGGGAAGGGTGCGTGTGCGTTTCTTCCGAGGAGGAGCTGAAGGCGTTTTTGCGGGGAACGGAGGGGGATATCTTCGTCGTCGGCGGCGCGCGGGTGTACGCCGAGCTGCTCGATTACTGCGAGGAAATCTACGTGACGAAAATCTATGCGGACGGCGGCGCCGACGCGTTTTTCCCCGATCTCGACGGGCGGGAAGATTTCCGCCTCGTGTACGAGAGCGAAGCGGACGAGAGCAACGGATACCGTTTTCGGTTTACGACTTACCGCAATCGGGCGGCAAAACCGCTTTAATTTTCGCCTTACGGCGCGCAACGGTTGACAAACCGCGGCGTTTTTGTTAAAATATACGAGGATTTTGTTTTACTACGTTAAACAAGGGGGCGAAGAGTAACACGTTACTCTTCGCTATATTTTTAACGGCGGAGGACGCGTGAAGAAGAAAAAGAATATCTGGGTAAAAAAACGCCATGCCCGCGTATACGCTTTTTTGCGGGTGGCGCTTGCGCCGATCATGCGCATCAAATATCGCTATAAGCCGATCAAGTCGGACCTGCCTAAGGGACCGTATCTCATACTGTCCAACCATCAGGCGTCCATGGATCCCTTCTGGGTGTCCAAATCCTTTCGGTTTCAGATTTATTTTTTCGCTTCCGACGATATTTTCAATCTGAAGGTTTCGCCGATCATCGAATATCTCGTCGCGCCCATTCCCAAAAGCAAATCGCTCACCGATCTGCAGGCGGTGAAGGACGCGCTGCGCGTGCTGAGGGAGGGCGGCGCGGTGGGCGTTTTTCCCGAAGGCAACCGCACGCTCAGCGGCGGGCAGTGGGAAATGGGCGATTCCATCGCAAAGTTGGTCAAGGTTTCCAAAGTGCCCCTCGTTTTGTATAATCTCTGCGGCGGGTACGGCACCGATCCGCGCTGGGGCGGCAAAATCCGCCGCGGCACGAAATACGTCGGGTTCGTCAAGCGCGTAGTTCAGCCGGAAGAATACGCGGCGATGAGCGTGGAAGAGCTTTTCGCCCTCATCAAAAAGGAGCTCGACGTCAACGACGCGCTTTCCGGCGAACGCTACAAAAGCCGCCGCCGCGCGGAATATATCGAGCGCGCGCTTTATCTCTGCCCCGAATGCGGGGGCGTTTCCACCTTCGTTTCGCATAAAACGCATTTTCGGTGCGCCGAGTGCGGCACGTCGGCGGAATATACCGAGGATATGAAGATTTCCCCGCCGATCGCCGGATACCGCCGGATTTTAGAGTGGTTCGAGTGGGAGAAAAAGGAAATCGCCGCGCGGGTGCTCGCGGGTGAGCGGGTTTCCGACGAGGGGGTATTGTTTCGGGAGAGCATCAAGTTCAAGCGAAAGAAGAAGCTCGACGGCAGCGGCGTCGCCATCGATAAGGACAACCTTTACGTTACCGGCGGCGCGGCGGAGCAAGTTTATCCCTTGAAGGACATCGTCGCGCTGACGATGGTCGGAAAAAAGAAGTTCAATTTTTATTACGGCAACCGCATTTTGCAGATCAAGGGCGACAAGCGCTTTTGCGCCGTCAAATACGCGCATATTTTCGACGGATTGAACGCCGAAAGAAATAAAAACGATATAAAGGAGTGATTTATGAGTTTTTCCGAATTGGGAGTATGGACCTTTGTTATGGTGATCGCCACGCTCGGCGCAAGCATGCTGCTTGCGGGCGCGCTGCGATACTTCGTGCCGTTTTTGAAAAAATCGCTCGTGCCCGTTTCGGTGCTGGGCGGTATAATTTTGCTGATTGTTTCGACGATCGTCTATTACGCCGCCGGCGACTATCTTTTCAATCTGCCGGTTTTCGGCGGCGGAGAGGGCGCGACGGTGACGGGCATGCAGGTGCTGGAAATGATTACATATCACTGTCTCGGCATCGGCTTTATCGCCACGGGCATGCGCAGCAACAATAAGAAGTTTACCAAAAAGCGCGCGGGGGAAATTTTCGATTCCGGCGTGACCACCGTCAACGGCTACCTCATTCAGGGTACGGCGGGGCTGATTATCACCATTCTCGCCGTATGCGTGTTCAATCTCGACGGCATGATTCCCGCGGCGGGGCTGCTGCTCGCCTTCGGGTTCGGTCAGGGCACGGGGCAGGCGCTCAATTACGGAAAGATTTACGAAAACGAGCACGGCTTTCTCGGCGGCGCGAATTTCGGTCTGACCGTCGCGGCGCTGGGCTTTTTGGTGGCGTGCATCGGCGGCGTAATCTATATCAACGTGATGCGCAAACGCGGGCTTATTAAAATCGATACCTCCGTCAGGCGCAACACCCTCGCCGATTACGAGGACGAAAACGAAATTTCCAACGTTTCTTCCATGGATAAATTCACCGTGCAGTTCGGCATCGTGCTGGCGGTATACGCGGTGTCCTTCGGGCTCATGTACGGCGCAGCCGCCCTTCTTCCGAGCATGGCGGACACCATTTTCGGGTTCAACTTCCTCTTCGGCGTGCTGCTCACCCTGCCCGTAAAGGCGCTTTTGAATAAGCTGTACGCGAAAAAGATCGTCAAAAAACAGATCGTGAACAACTTTATGATGGACCGCATCGGCGGGTTCGCCTTCGACATCATGATCGTCGCGGGCGTCGCCGCCATTCAGCTGCCGCTGCTCGCCAGCTATTGGAGCGTGCTGCTTATCCTTGCGGTCGTCGGTTCGGTGCTCACGTATGTTTACGTGAATTTCGTTTGTAAACGGATGTTCCCCGCGTATCGGCACGAGCAGTTCCTCGCGTGGTTCGGCATGCTCACCGGCACGGCGAGCACGGGCATGATCTTGCTCAGGGAAATCGACGGAACGTACCGCACCCCCGCCAGCGAGAACCTCGTTTATCAGAGTTTGCCCGCCATCGTGTTCGGGTTTCCCTTGATGTTTCTCGCGCCGTACGCCGCGGAAAGCGTTACGGCGGCAATCATCACCTGCGCGGTGGTGGCGGCGTGTTTTATCGCGCTCAATATCGTGCTCTTCCGCAGGAGTATCTTTAAAAAGCGGTTCGCCGCGGCGGAAATGGGAGAAAACGCCGAAAGCAAAGGCGAAGAACCTTCCGCAGCCGACAAGGAAGAATAATCTCCCGACAAAAGAAAAAAGCCCGACGGTTTCGTCGGGCTTTTTCGTTTGCGCGAAATATCCGCTATGCGCGGCGTCAATTGCCGATGACGTCTTTGGGCGTCTTTTCGTAAATGCGGTTGAAATGCCGGTAAAAGGTCGTCATGGAATCGAATCCGAAATCGAAGGCGAGGTCGGAAAAATTCACTTTGTCCTTGTTTTCGGCGGCGGCGACGAGTTTCTGCACCCGCACCATATTGATGTAGTTGCTCAGGTTTTCCCCGATATAGGCGTTGAAAAGCCGCGAAAAATAATACTTGTTATAGCCGAAGTGCCTCGCGAGGGAGTCGAGGGTGAGGGGCTCGGCAAAATGGTTGTCGATGTAATTGAGCGCGGAAACGACGGTGGAAAGATTCGGCGCGGCGACGACGGGGCGCTTTTCGTAATGGGAAAGCAGCATGCCCATCAGCACGTCGACGTATCCTTTCGCAACGAGATAGGAGGAGGTGTCTGCCTCGTGCATCTTTTCGAAACATTCCGTCAGCACGCGGCGGTTAAAGACCTTGTCGTCGAGCAGCGGTGGCAGGGTTTCCTTGTCGAGCAGCGCGGAAAAATCGCCGGCGTACGCCGATTTCACGATGAGCACGTAATCGTCGTAAACGGGCGCGGGGTAGAGCTCGTGCACGGCGCAGCGCCGCGCGAAAACGATGTCGTCCTTTTCCGCGTAAAAGGATTCCCCGTCCACCTCGCAGCGCATTTTTCCGCCGGTGACGTAAATGATTTCGATACAGCGGTGAAAATGCGGCAGGGTGGTGCCTCCCCGCGCTTCTTCGTTTCTCATCAAAACGAAATTATTTTCCTTGTCGTGGTTGTACTCGTAAAATGCCGTTTTTTTCATGATGTCAATATCTGAAATAAATATCTTCAAATTCGGGTGGAAACCCTCAATATTCAGTGGTATTATATCAGTAAGGCGCGGCGATGTCAACAAATTTTTTCCGCCGTGCGGATAAAAAGGAGAAAAACGATGAAAATCAGTGTGGTGAGTTCCATTCTCGGCGGGCTGAGTCTGGACGAAAGCCTGAGCTACCTTTCCTCGCTGGGGGTGGAGCAGTTTGAATTGGGCGTCGGCGGTTATCCGGGGAAGGCGCACGCGGACGCGCTGAAGCTGAGCAGGGACGCCGCGGCGAGAAAAACCCTTCTCGATACGTTTAAAAAATACAATATGGGCATTTCCGCGCTCGCGGTGCACGGCAACTGCGTGCATCCCGACAAGGAAATTGCCGCCCGCTTTCAGGCGGATTACGAGGCGGCGTGCGTTCTCGCCGGTCAGCTCGGCGTCGATACGATCGTCACCTTTTCCGGCTGTCCCGCCTCGGACGCGGGTGCGAAACAGCCTTCTTGGGTGACGTGCTGCTGGCCGACGGAATATCAGGCGGTGGCGGATTATCAGTGGAACGAGGTGCTCATTCCCTATTGGAAAAAGGCGGCGGCGTTCGCCGCGGAGCACGGCGTCAAAAAAATCGCCCTCGAGCTGCACCCCGGTTTTTGCGTGTACAACACGGCGACCTGCCTGCGCCTGCGCGCGGCGGTGGGGGATATCATCGGCGCGAACGTCGATCCTTCGCACCTTTTCTGGCAGGGCATGGACGTGTTGGAGGTGATCCGCGCGCTGGGCGAGAAAAACGCCGTTCATTATTTCCACGCGAAGGACACGCAGACGAACGAGCATAACGTGCGCGTAAACGGCGTGCTCGATACCGGTTCGTTTACGGACGTCGCAAAGCGTTCGTGGTATTTCTGCACGGTGGGTTACGGGCACGACGCGGCGTTCTGGAAAAAGGTCATCGCCGCCCTCAAGGTGGCGGGGTACGACGGCAGCATTTCCATCGAGCACGAGGACGGGCTGATGTCCCCCAAAGAGGGGCTGGAAAAGGCGGTGGCGTTCATGCGCGCCTGCGTAATGAAATCCGATAACGACAATCTGTTCTGGGCGTAATCGGCGAAAGAGAGGAAAACGAAAATGAAATTTGCGGTACAGCTTTATTCCCTGCGGGATATGGCACACGATAAAGGCGGGGAAGCGGCGCTCAAAGCCGTTGCCGACGCCGGTTACGACGGCGTGGAATTTGCGGGCTTTTACGGATATACGCCCGCCGAAATGCGCGCGCTGACGGAAAAATACGCTTTGACGCCGATTTCCATGCATTGCTGCGCGGCGGCGGTGGAGGAAAATCTGCCCTATATCGACGCGCTGGGCATAAAATACGTGTTCGTCGCCTACGAGCCGAAAGCGCGGTTCGACGACGAAAAGAAGTTCGGCGAGATGCTGGCGGAGTTTGAAAGAGCGCACGAGCTGCTCGCGCCCCGCGGCGTAACGTTCGGCTATCATAATCACGAACACGAATTCGAGGACGGCAAGGACAGGATGAAACAGCTTCTGGAAGCCGCGCCCTATCTGAAAGCGGAGCCGGACGTCTGCTGGCTCACCGTAGCGGGCAAAGACGCCGCGGCGTATCTCGAAAGCCTCGGCGAAAAACTCGCGCTGGTGCACGTCAAAGAGGTCGCGCAGGGCGAAAAAGGCGAGGCGGTCATCGGCGAAGGCAAGGTGAACATGGCGGGCGTGTTCGGGCAAATCGAAAAAAGCGCGCTGCCGTGGGCGGTGCTGGAGGCGGAGCACGTCGTCGGAGATACGGGGGAATACCTTTCCCGCAGCTTGCAAAACATGAAAAATTTTTTGAAATAAATATAACAATAAAAGGAGAAAAAAGATGAAAAAATTCAAGGTCGGCGTCGTCGGCTGCGGCGGCATTGCGAGATGGAAACACATGGAGGCGCATAAGAGAAATCCCAACACGGAAGTGGTGGCGTTTTGCGACATCATCGAAGAGCGCGCGGTGGAAATGCGCAAGGATTTCGGCACGGCGGACGCGAAGGTGTACACCGATTACAAGGAGCTTTTGAAGGATGAGAGCATCGACATCGTTCTGGTGCTCACGCCCAACAACATGCACTGCGAAATTTCCGTTGCGGCGCTCAACGCGGGCAAACACGTGCTTTGCGAAAAGCCCATGGCGATGAATTACGCCGAGGCGAAACAGATGCTCGAGGCGCGCGACAAGTCGGGCAAGGTGCTTTCCATCGGGTATCAGAACCGTTACCGCAGCGACGCGCTTTATTTAAAGAAACTTGCGGAAAAGGATTATTTCGGCGAAATTTATTATGCGGAAGCGCACGCGGTGCGCCGCCGCGGCGTGCCCACATGGGGCGTGTTTATCGACAAGGAAAAACAAGGCGGCGGCCCGCTCATCGACATCGGCACGCACGCCCTCGATTTGACGCTGTTTACCATGAACAACTACGAACCCGCTTACTGCGTGGGGAAAACCTTCCACAAGCTCAACAAGCAGAGGAACACCGGCAACGGGGGCGGCGACTGGGACGTGGATAAATTCACTGCGGAGGACAGCGCGTTCGGGTTCGTCGTCATGAAGAACGGCGCGGTCATCTATCTGAAGTCCAGCTGGGCGCTCAATATTTCCGATTACGACGAGGCGTCCACCGTGCTTTGCGGCGACAAGGCGGGCGCGGATATGCGCAAGGGCTTGCGCTTGAACACCGTTCTGGAAGGAAAGCAGGTCATCGTCGAGCCCGATCTTCAGGGGGGGCAGATTTTGTTCTTTGAAAGCGGTGGCACCGCACCGGAAGATTTCGAGCTGGCGGGATTCCTGCGCGCGGTTGCCGGCGAGGGCGAGCTGTACGTAACCGCCGATCAGGCGGCGGTGGTCACCCGCATCCTCGAGGGCATCTATCAATCCGATCTGACGGGCAAACCCGTTTACTTCGATTAAGGAGCATTCATCATGAAAGTTACAGTTGTTTGCGAGTATAATCCGTCCATGGACAGCGAAGAGGGGAAAAAAGCATACCCCGAGGGCATGGATCGCTGCATCGCCGATTTTTTGAAAAAAGCGGGGCACGACGTTACGCTCGTCCGCGCGGATGAAAACGGTGTACACGGGCTGACGGACGAAATTCTGGAAAGCACGGAAGTGATGTTCTGGTGGGGGCATTGGTATCACGGCGCGGTTGCGGAAGAGATCGCGGATAAGGTCGTTTTGCGCGCGCAGCGCGGCATGGGCATGGTGTTTTTGCACTCCGCGCACGTGTCGAAACCCTTCAAAAAACTCACCGGCGGCACCGGCTCGCTGAAATGGCGGGAGGTCGGCGAGCACGAACGGCTTTGGTGCGTGGATATGTCCCACCCCATCGCCGCGGGATTAGGCGAATTTATCGATATTCCGCAGGAGGAAATGTACGGCGAGCCCTTCGATATTCCTAAGCCCGACGAGCTGGTGTATATCGGCTGGTTTCAGGGCGGAGAGGTGTTTCGCGGCGGCTGCGTGTTCAAGCGCGGCAGGGGAAAGTTTTTCTATTTCAACCCCGGTCACGAAACGTACCCCACGTATAAAATACCCGAAGTGCAGAAACTGCTGGCGCAAGCGTGCGAATACGTCGCGCCGCAATCGCCCGTTCTCGAGCGGTTCGATTGCCCCAACGTGCCCGAATTCAGCTTGAAATTTTAAGCGATAATAAATACGCGCCCCGTCCGAAATCACGGACGGGGCGCTGTTTATGCGGGAAGGGCGCGGCGTTTTGCATTGTATTTGTAAAAAAGTTTTACGGCAAGGGAAAACGCCAGCGCGGCAAGACAGTAATAGAGAAAAATCAAAAGCACGTTGAGAGCCATCGCGTCGAATATGTAAAGATACTGCGGTTTGATGATATAGTAAATAAAGGTGATGCCGCGCGTTTCCAAATCGTAAAAGACCAGCGCCCAGCCGAGCATGGCGAACAGCGCCGCCCAGATGCGCGGCTTTTCGCTTTCTTGAAAGTCGTTGTTTTTAAAAAGGTGCAGCCCCGCGAGCAAAAGATAACCGTGGCTGAAACAACCCGTTAAAATTTCCGAAAGGGTAAAACTTTCGGCGACAGTGAAGCCCAGCAGGGTGTAAAAAGCGAAATATCCCACGCCCGCCGCAATGCCGAAAAACGAACCCACGCAGTACAGCCGCCTGATTTTGAAAGCGACGATAACGGGAACGAGAAAATAACTGATAGAACTGATTTCCACGGGAATACTCAGATTGCCGCGGATGTTCTGCACGATGTAGTGCGCGCATTTGTAAACGAAGATTGCGCCGCTTAAAATGCGGATTGCGGCTTCCGCGCGTTTGCATTTTCCTAATAAAACGCTGATTAGGAGCATGAGGACAAAACTTGCCGCGCCGATAAAATTGTAAAGCATAACGTTCTCCTTAAATAAATATGATTTACTATTATATATTATATAGTAGTTTGGCAAAAAAATAAGGGATACGCGGCGGAACGAAAGGGGGGCGTTCCGCCGCGGAGCGCCTATTCAAACCAATGCCACACGTGCCACGGTTCAAAGCTGCCCGCGTAAAGGCACATGGCGATATATCCCGCCAAAAAGGCGGAAACGAATACCACAAGCCCGATACTTGCGAACAGTTTCAGCCGGTAAGCGGCTTTTTTGGTGATTTTGGGAAATTTCGGCAGGGCGGGGGTACTTTTGCCGTTCGCCGTGCGCGCGCACCGGTGCAGATAGCATTTGCCCCACTGTTTGACGAATAAAAACATATACACCGAACCGACGGCGGAAAGCGCCGCGAGCCCGAAACAGGAAATCCCCGTTAAAAGCGCGGGCAGATAGGGCATCTGCGGAATGAGTTCGGCAATATTGATGGTGGTTACCAGACAGAATCCCGCCGCCAGCGAACAAGCGGCGAACGCGCCCACGACGATTGCCGCGCTCCACATCAAAAGATAGACGAAGGCGAGGGGGAGCGATAAAAACGTCAGTCCCGCGATCTTCACGCCCCGTTCAAAGCGGTTTTGCGGTTCTTTCACGTCGGCGTATTCCTTTGCGATTTCCTGCGGGGAAGCGAGCCGCCGCGCGATTTCCTCCTCCGTTTTGCCTTCTTCCGCCTTGAAATCGAAATGCTCCTCGTATTCGGCGACGATCTCTTCGATATCCGAAACGCCCGCCGCCTTCAACTCCCGAACGAGCTCCGCCATAAACTGATTTTTCGTCATATCACTGTTCTCCTTTTAACATTTTATTGACCGTTTCCGTAAAGGAAAGCCATTCTTTCGCGTCCCGCGAAAAATTTTCCAGCCCCGTCTGCGTGAGGGAGTAGTATTTTCTCGGCGGACCGCCGCTCTCCTCCGATAAATAGGTTTTCACCAGTCCGTCTGCCTTCAGTTTGCGCAAGATAGGGTATACCGTGCCGTCGGAAATATCGATGCGCTTGGAAATATATTCCGAAAGCTCGTAGCCGTACATATCCTTTTTGCCGAGCGCCGAAAGGATGCATAATTCGATAACGCCCTTTTTATATTGTATATTCAACCGGACGCCTCCTTTTTAATTTCGTTTACTACTATATATTATACAATAGTTTTCCGTTTGTCAAGACTTTTTTGCAAATTTTTTTAAAAAGAAAAAACTCCCCCGAAAGAGGGGAAGTAAGAAGTTTTCGTTACATCAGGGGAATGGTGGCGAGGTAGATGACGTCCTTGCGGTACGCCGCGTCGCCCTCCGCGAGCACGAACGCCTTTTTATACACCGTGCCGCCGGCTTTCTGTACGATTTCCTCCAACCCTTCGAGGCTCGCGCCGGTGGAAACCACGTCGTCCACGATGCCGACCTTTTTATCCTTCAAAAGTTCCACGTCGTGCTTGGATAAATACAGTTTTTGGATATTGCCGGTGGTGATGCTCGATTTTATGGTGATTTCGATGCCGTCTTGCATATACAGTTTTTTGCTCTTGCGCGCCACGGCGTAATAGGGCATGCCGAGCTCGCGCGCGACGACGTGCGTCAGCTGCAAGCCCTTCGATTCGGCGGTGATGAGCACGTCGCAGTCGGAAAGCCGTTTTGCCAGCGCCTTGCCGCAGTGTTCGGTGAGCGTCTGGTTGCCGTGCAGGTTGAAAAAAGCGATTTTGATGCCGCTCGGCAGAGGAAGAACGGGCAGTTCCGCGTTATAGCCCTCGATATCCACTTTCAGAATTTTATCGTCCATGTCGCACCTCTTTTCGTTTCTGTTTCTATTTTAGCACATTAAAAAGCCTTTGTAAACACATATCGGGCAAAAGGTTTGCATAAATTTATACAAATATAACGGGAGAGTGCCATGCAGGTTCACACACGGAGCGCGGCGGAGATCGCCGCCGCATTTAGAAGCGACATCAACGGCGGGCTGAGCGACGCCGCGGCGCGGAAAAACGCCGAAACGTACGGAAAAAACGTCATCGAGCGGAAAAAGGGAAAAAGCCTGTTCGGGCGCATCGCCGAGGCGCTCGCGGAGCCGATGATTCTGATTCTTATATTCAGTTTTATCATCACTTTCGGCACGAACCTCGGCAAGGCGCTCAAGACGGGGGACGGCGATTTCATCGAATGTATCGGTATCGTCGGGGCGATCTGCCTTTCGGTGGGCATTACCCTGTTTATGGAGGGCAGCTCGCAAAAGGCGTTCGCCGCGCTCAGCGTCATGTACGACAAGGTGTCCGTGAAGGCGCTGCGCGGCGGAAAGATCGTTTTGCTCGCCAAGGACGAAATCGTCGTCGGGGACGTTTTGCTGCTTTCCGGCGGGGATAAGGTGCTCGCCGACGGCAGGATAGTCGAAAGCAGGGAGCTTTCCGTGGACGAATCGGCGCTGACGGGGGAAAGCGCGCCCGTCAAAAAGGACGCGACCGCCCGCGTTGCGGAAAACACCCCCTTGGCGGAGCGGAAGAACATGCTGTATTCCGGCACCTTCATCGCCGCGGGCGAGGGGAAAATGATCGTGACCGGCGTGGGCTCGCATACCGAAATGGGGCAGATCGCCGGCGAACTTTCCGTGCGCAAGGACGGGAAAAGCCCCCTCAACCAAAAGCTGGAACGGCTGACGAAAACGGTGACGATCGTCGGCGCGTGCGCGGCGGCGCTGGTGATTATCGTGTCGGCGGTGCGGCTTTTTTTGAGCGGCACGGCGAGCTTTGAATCGCTTTCGGATATCTTTATCACCGGCATCGTGCTGGTGGTGGCGTCCGTGCCCGAGGGCCTGCCCGCCATCGTGGCGGTTTCCCTCGCGCTCAACATGATGAAGCTCGCCAAGGAAAACGTGCTGATTAAAAAGCTCATCGCCACGGAAACGGCGGGGGCGGTGAGCGTGATCTGCTCCGACAAGACGGGCACGCTCACGGAAAACCGCATGAGCGTGGTGCGGGTATGCACCGGCGAAACGTGTTACGCGCCGGAGGACGTGGCGAAGGAGGCGCTGTATCAGAATTTCTGCATCAACTCCACCGCCGATCTCATTCAGGAAAAAAGCGGACTGCGTTACGGCGGCAGCAGCAGCGAGGGCGCGCTCCTCGCGGAGTACGAAAAAAAGACGGGGGAAAAGTATTCCGACATGCGGAAAAAGGCGAAGATCACCCACCGCGTGCCCTTTTCTTCCGATACGAAGTTCATGATCACCGCCTTCGTGCACGGCGGGGGCGTGCGCACGCTGATTAAAGGCGCGCCGGAAAAGGTGCTGCCCCTTTCCGATTTGAGCTACGCCAGAAAGCAGAAGATCATCGCCTCCATCGCCGCCTACGAAAAGGAGGGGAAAAGGGTGCTGGCGTTCGCCCACGCGGACGATCTGAAGTCGGAAAACGCGCGCTATATTTTCGACGGGTTCGCCGTTATCGCCGACCCCGTGCGCGGGGAAGTGTACGACGCGGTGCGCGTTTGCAAAAAGGCGGGCATCGCCGTGAAGATGCTCACGGGGGATAATATCTTAACGGCGTCCGCCATCGCGCGGGAACTGAAAATCATGTCGGACGACGGAGAGGCGGTGGAGGCGTCCGTCCTCGAGGACATGGACGACGAGGAATTGAAAGCCGCGTTAAAGCGCGTTACGGTCGTGGCGCGCAGTACGCCCGCCGCGAAGCTGCGCATCGTAAAGGCGCTCAAAGAGAGCGGCGAAGTCGTCGCCGTGACGGGGGACGGCATCAACGACGCTCCCGCCATCCGCCACGCGGACGTGGGTATCGCCATGGGCGTTACCGGTTCGCAGATCACCAAGGAGGCGGCGGACGTGGTGCTGTTAAACGACAGTTTCGCCACGGTAGTGAAGTCGGTGGCGTTCGGGCGCAACGTGTATAAAAATCTTCAGCGGTTCATATTGTTTCAGCTCACCGTCAACCTGTCCGCGGTGCTGTTTATCGTGCTTACCCTCTTTACGGGAGAACCCGCGCCCTTCAACACCTTGCAGCTATTGTGGATCAACGTGGTGATGGACGGCCCGCCCGCCCTCACGCTGGGGCTGGAATCGCCGAGCGCGTCCGTCATGGAAAACAAGCCCGTGGGCAGAACGGAGAGCATCGTCGGCAAAAAGATGTTTTTCCGCATACTTCTGCACGCCGCGTACATGGCGGCGGTGCTGTTGCTGCAATCGAAGTTTAACTTTATCGGCGCGTCCGCCGCGGAGCAGGGGGCGGTGATCTTCACGCTGTTCATTACTTTTCAGCTGTTCAACGCCTTCAACAGCCGTCAGGTGGGAAAAACGAGCGCGTTTGCCGATCTCAAAAACAACCGGCTGATGCCTTTGACCTTCGGACTGACGTTTTTGATTCACGTGTTTATCGTGCAAGTCGCGCATAAGGCGTTCGGCGTTTCTCCCCTTTCCTTCGGGGTGTGGGTGAAAACGGTGCTCGCCGCCGCTACGGTGGTGCTCATTTCCGAGGCGTACAAGGCGGTTTACCGCCTGATGAGCGCGGAGAAAAACGACGGAAAGCGCAAAAAAGTTTTCAAAAAAGCGCGGTAACGGCGTATTTTGAGGGCGTAAAAGCATAGAATAGATTATATATGGTTCAGATAACATTAACCGACAAGGATTATAACGAAGGGAATTTGGATTATATCCGCTTTACGCTGGGGGAGCTGCTCTCGCAGGCGGAATGTAAGGCGGAGGTGCGCCGCGCCGGCGGCAGGAGCGTGCTCGCCGTGGACTGCCCCGCGTATTACGCGGACATCGTCAAGCGCGAGCTTTGCGACAAGGCGGCGGACGTCGTCGCCGTCAATTATAAATACGATTATTTCAAACGCGCCATCACCGCGGGCGGGCTGGGCGGCATCGAAAAAGAACTGCTTTTAACCTCGCTCATCGCCGCCGATCTGGAGGAGGATAAGCGGTACGCCTTCGGGCGGCTCACGGGGTTCGAGAGCGTGGCGATAGACGGCATTTTCCATTTCCGTCTGCGACCGCTGAAAGCCAAATGGCTGGGCATCGTCAACTGCATGCCCGATTATTTTCAGGGCGCGCAGCTCAGGGATTTCATCACCTATCTTCTGGAAGATAAAAAGCGCAAGGTGTTCGTGGAGGACGAAAAGGTGTACGACGCGCAGTACCGCCGTTTAAGCCGCGGCGAGCTGATGGATAAGGGGCTGGAAGAGGGGCGCATCGTGCGCGAGGTTCTGCTTTCGGGGTGCGGGGAGGTGGAGGTCAATTCCCCCCTGCCGGCGACCGACGAAAAGTACCTCAAAGAATATTTCGGCGATAAAATTATTTTGGGAAGGGGATATTTTTCCTGAAAAGGGGTTGACAAATCTCCGAAAAGGGTATAAGATACTATCACAACATATCGCCGTCAACGAAATCGACAAGTAGCGCGCAAATCATTTTCAGAGAGCGTTCGGGTGCTGAAAGAACGCATTGCTTTGCGAAGTGCGAAACCGCTTTTTCGGGCGGGGCTGCAAGCGCCCTTTCGCTTGCCCTTGAAAGCGACCGGTAATTTCCGGTAATTAAGGTGGAACCGCGGAAAAATTTTTTCGTCCTTAAAACCATGCAGTTGGTTTTAAGGATTTTTTATTTTATATCGGGAGAAAAAAGCTATGAACATCACACTCAAAGACAATTCCGTTCTCAAGGCGGAAAACGGCAAAACGGTCGGGGAAATCGCCAAAGGCATCAGCGAAGGGCTGTTTCGCAACGCCGTCTGCGGCAAGGTGAACGGCGAACTCGTCGATTTGTCGTACAAAATCGAAGGCGATTGCGCGCTGGAAATCGTAACGCTCAAGGATAAAGAGGGGCTGAACGTATTCCGCCACACGGCGTCGCACGTGCTCGCGCAGGCGGTCAAGTCCATCTATCCCACCTGCAAGCTCGCCATCGGTCCCGTCATCGAAAACGGGTTTTATTACGACATCGATTTCAAAACCCCCATCAATCAGGAGGATTTGAAGAAAATCGAGGCGGAAATGCAGAAAATCGTCAAGAGCGATCTGCCGATCGAGCGTTTCACGCTGCCCAAAAAGGACGCGCTCAAGACGATGGATAATTTCGACGAGCCCTATAAAAAGGAGCTCATCGAAGATCTGCCGAAGGGGGCGGAAATTTCCTTCTACAAGCAGGGCGATTTCGTCGATTTATGCCGCGGACCGCACCTGCCCTCTACGGGAAGGATCAAGGCGTTCAAATTGACGAGCGTGACGGGCGCGTATTGGCGCGGCGACGAAAAGAACAAGATGCTCACCCGCATTTACGGCACGGCGTTCGAGAAGAAATCGGAACTCGAAGAGTACCTCGCCGCCGTGGAGGAGGCGAAAAAGCGCGATCACAATAAGCTCGGCAGGGAGCTCGGCATCTTTATGACGGAGGACGTCGTGGGGCAGGGGCTGCCCATCATCATGCCCAAGGGCGCGAAGATTTTGCAGATTTTAACGCGTTTCGTGGAGGACGAGGAGGAAAAGCGCGGCTTTATGCTCACCAAAACCCCCTATATGGCGAAACACGATTTGTACCGCATTTCGGGGCATTGGGATCATTACCGCGACAAGATGTTTATTTTAGGGGACGAAAACAGCCCCGAAGCGATGGCGCTCCGTCCGATGACCTGCCCGTTCCAGTATCAGATTTATAAAAACGGGCTGAAAAGCTACCGCGATCTGCCGTGCCGCTATGCCGAAACCGCCACGCTGTTCAGAAAAGAGGCGAGCGGCGAAATGCACGGGCTTATCCGCGTAAGGCAGTTCACGCTGTCCGACGGGCACATCGTGTGCACGCCCGATCAAATCGAGGAGGAGTTCAAGCGCTGTCTGGATTTGAGCTATTATTTCCTCGAATGTCTGGGGCTGAAAGAGGACGTCACCTTCCGTTTCAGCAAGCGCGGCAAGTCCGACAAGGCGAAGTATATCGATAACGACAAGGCGTGGCAGGATACCGAGGCGCGCATGAAGACCATTTTGGACGATCTCGGCATCGATTACGTGGAGGCGGACGGCGAGGCGGCGTTTTACGGACCGAAGCTCGACGTGCAGATCAAAAACGTATACGGCAAGGAAGACACCCTCATCACCTTGCAGTTGGATTTCGCCGCGGGACATTCCTTCGGCATGACCTATATCGACGAGAACGGCGAGAAACAGACGCCCTTCGTCATTCACAGAAGTTCCATCGGCTGTTACGAGCGCACCCTCGCTTTGCTCATCGAAAAATACGGCGGCGCGTTCCCGCTGTGGCTCGCGCCGGTGCAGGTGAAGGTCATCGCCGTGACCGAGCGCAACGCCGCATACGCCGAGGCTGTGGCGAAGGAGCTGGAAAGCCGCGGGCTCCGCGCGGAGGCGGATATCCGCAACGAGAAGATCGGCTATAAGATCCGCGAAGCGCGGCTGGAAAAGGTGCCGTATTTCTTCGTCGTGGGCGATAAAGAGGCGGAGGAGAACACCGTTTCCGTCTGGAGCAGAAAGGAAGGCGATCTCGGCGGCATGGCGAAGGCGGACGCGTTCGCCAAGCTGCTGGAAGAAAACGCGACGAAAAGAGTATAAAGACAAACCGTTTGCGGGCGGCGCGAAAATTTTCGCGCCGCCCGCGATTTTTATCTTGAATTTGCGGCGGGTTTATGGTAAAATGAAAAAGTACAAGGAGGGAAATATGAAACTCAACGTAAAAAACACCTTTTTCGTGGGACTTGTTTTTTTAAGCATTTCCATGTTCTGGCAGGTGTACGACAGCATCGTTTCCAAAATTCTGGCGGGCACGTTCGGGCTGGACAACGCGGTGCGCGGCATCGTCATGGCGCTCGACAACATCGTCGCGCTCTTCATGCTGCCGCTCTTCGGCATGCTTTCCGATAAATCGAAAAAGTGCCGTTTCGGCAGGCGCACGCCCTACATCGCGGTGGGCACGGTGCTTTCGGCGCTCACCTTTATCGCGGTTGGCGTGAGCGCGGACAGCGGTTCGCTCGTCGCGTTCATGATCACCCTTTGCTTTACGCTGATTTTCATGAGCGTGTACCGCTCTCCCGCGGTGGCGCTCATGCCCGACGTCACGGTGAAGCCCCTGCGCAGCAAGGCGAACGCCGTCATCAACCTGATGGGCGCGCTCGGCGGGCTCATTTCGCTGGGGCTCATCGCCGTCATGGTGAAGGAAGAAAGCCGGTATCTGCCGCTCTTTGCGGTGGTCGCGGGGCTGATGCTGGTGTTTTTGGTGTTGTTTTTACTGCTCGTGAAGGAGCCGAAGCTCAACGCCCTGCGCGAGGAGGACGAAAGACGGTTCAATATCGTCGACGACGGCACGGACGAGAACGAGGGAACGGAAAAGCTGGGAAAGGCGAAAACCAAAAGCATGATCTTTCTGCTCGCCTCGGTGTTTTTGTGGTTCATGGCGTACAACGCGGTCACGTCCTCGTTTTCGGTTTACGCGCAGGAGGTGTGGGGCATCAAGGACGGCTCGTTTTCCCTGCCGCTGATGGTGGCGCAGGTGGCTGCCATCGCCATGTTTATTCCCGTGGGGCTCATCGCCTCGCGCATCGGCAGAAAAAAGACCATTTTAATCGGCGTGGCGGTGATGTTCGTCGCCTTTTTCGCGGCGTTCTTCGTCGGCTCGAACCTCTTCGGCATTAAAATCGACCTTTCGGAGGGGAGCGTGTTCGCCGATCCCATGTTTTACGTGATGGCGGTATTCTTCGCCATGTGCGGCGTGGGCTGGGCGACCATCAACGTCAATTCCTATCCCATGGTGGTGGAGATGAGCAAGGGTTCCACCGTCGGAAAGTTTACGGGATATTATTACACCGCGTCCATGGCGGGACAGATCGCCACGCCCTTTTTGTCGGGACTGTTGATGGACGCCGTGGGCATGGAATCTTTGTTCATGTATTCGGCGGTGTTTATGCTGCTGGCGTTCGCCACCATGTTCTTCGTAACCCACGGAGACAGCAAGCCGCTGCCCAAAAAGAGCAAGCTGGAGAGCTTCGACGCGGATTAAAGGAGTCAATATGGAAAATATGGAAGAAGTTGTTGCGCAAACCCCGTTGTTTGAAAACAAGAGCCTGATCGGAAAAGCGGAAAACGCCGATTTTCAAAAATACGCGGTAAAGCGGCAGTTCGGCAAAATGCAGTATATCGGCGCGGCGGCGTTCGCGCTGCTCGGCGCGCTGTTTCTCGTTATCGAGGATTACGTGATCGGCGGCGTGATGCTGGCGTTGGCGGTTGTGTATCTGTTTTTGCCGTTTATCGTAAGCAAGATCGCCCTGAACAAAAAGAACGTGCCCGATTTGGTGGAGCGCGGCATGGAGGAAACCTACCTCGTTTACGAGGACAGAATCGACGCCTTCACCGCGAGCGGCGGCTTGCCGATGGGCTCGAACGTGCTTTATTATCGTCAAATCAGGGAGGCGCGCGCGAACGGCAATTATATTTATCTTTATATCAGCAAGGTGCAGGCGCACATCATGCTCGCCTCCGGTTTCACGGCGGGGAGCGCGGCGGCGTTTCTTTCCTTTCTGGAAAGCAAAAACGTAAAAGTATATTACAAATAAAAAACACGGGGGGGACGGCACATTTGCGCCGTCCCCCCGTGTTTTATGAGGATGGATGTGTGAGCTTTATAAAACGCTACCGTTTCGCGACGAACACGACGCCGTAACAGCCGGGGCCGGCGTGCGTGCCCACGGTGGGGCCGATGTCGTGCAGTTCGGGAAATGCCGTCGCGCCGGATATTTCCGCGAGCGCGCGCCGTTCAAAGGCTTCGCCTTCCGCTTTACAATCGGAATGTCCGAAATATAAGGGGTGCGATAAATCGGCCTCCGCTTTGATTTTGTCGATTATATAGCGAACGCACTTCGCCGTGCCGATCTGTTTGGAAACGACGTCCACCTTTTTGTCGATGGTGACGACGGGGTGGATGCGCAGCACCTGCGCGATGCGCATGCTCGCCGCCGACAGCCGCCCGCCGTAGCGCAGATATTTCAAATCGTCCACGTAGGCGTACAGGCGTATGCGTGAGCGCAGATCGACGAGCTTCGCCTCGAGATCGGCTTTGTCCTTCGCCTCCTCGGCGAGTTTTTTGCCCTCGATGACGAAGGCGGACAGCGCGAAGGTGACCATTTCGCTGTCGACGAGCACGATCTGCTCTTCCATGCCGAGCGCCCGCGCCGCCTCTTTCGCGGCGGAATGGGTGGCGCTCATCTCCGCGCCGATCAAAAGCACCGCGAGGGTGACGTCCGTTCCCTTGTAGGGGGCGAACACTTCTTCAAAGGCGAAACGGTTGAGCTGGCTGGTTTTGGGCAGCTCCTTGCACGCCCTCAGCCGCTTGTAAAATTCCTCGGCGGTGATGTCCACGCCGTCGAGAAAGCTTTCGTTGCCGAAGGAAATGCCCAGCGGCAGGACGGTTACGTCGAGTTCTTCGGCGACCTTTTTGGGAAGATCGGAGGAAGAATCGGTGATAAATTTAACGTTTTGCATTGTAATCTCCTAAAAAATCCTTTAATTTTTCCAATGCGGAGATCAGGGAGTTCGCCTCTTTTTCGCTGAGGTCTTTCAAAAGACATTCGATCATGCGCTTATGAAACGCCATGTGGATTTTGTGCGCGTTTTTGCCCTTTTCCGTCAGAAAAAGACGGACGACGCGTTTGTCCGCCGCGTCCTGCTCCCGCAGAACGTATCCCTTTTTGCAGAGCGTTCCGATGGAGGTCGTCAGCGTGCCGGGGGAAACGCGCAAAAGCTCCGCAACGCGTTTGGAGGTGTTGTTTTCCTCCGCCGCGGCGATGCTTTCGATCACGTGTATTTCCGTGCCGGAAAGCGATTTGTCGATCTCCAGCAGCATTTCTTTTTCCCGTTTCAGAATCAGATTAAAGCATTTTACGAAAAAATCGTTGTATTTATCGTGTAAATCCACAAAATTCTCCCAATTACCGCAAAAAATAGTTTGATATTCAAACTAAATTACGAATGTTATTATACCACCCGAAAGGGAAAATGTCAACGAAAAATACGCGCCGCGGCAAAGAAAATATCGCGGGGGAGAAAAAGTGCGCCCTAAGTTTGAAAATGGCGCTATGTTTAGTTGACGAACGGGGCGTTTTTTTGTATAATAATGTCGTAAGAAAAAATAGCGTTTTTTGTGACTGTCGGTAAAGTCGGGCAAGCGTGCTTGTCTGGCGGGCGGGATTCCGCGAGGGAGCGAAAAACCGTCGTTCGCCGACCGACTGGGCAGTACCGTTTCGGGCTGCCTTTTTTTATTTTCAACGGTAAAAAATTTCGCCGTTCCGGCGAAAAAAAGCAGATAAAAGGAGCGTAATTCATGAAAAAAGTAGGCATCGTGATGGGCAGCGACAGCGACCTGCCCGTGTTGGAAAAGGCGGCGGATACCCTGAAAAAGTACGGCGTGCCCTTCGAGATGCACGTTTATTCCGCGCACAGAACCCCCGCGGAGGCGAAGGAATTCGCCGCGAATGCGGAGAAAAACGGGTTCGGCGCGATCATCGCGGCGGCGGGCAAGGCGGCGCACCTTGCGGGCAGCATCGCGGCGAACACCGTGCTGCCGGTCATCGGCATCCCCGTGAAATCCTCCACGCTCGACGGGCTGGACGCGCTTTTGTCCACCGTGCAGATGCCCTCCGGTATTCCCGTGGCGACGGTGGCGATCGACGGTGCGGAAAACGCCGCGCTCTTGGCGGTGCAGATCCTCGCCGTATCCGATAAGGAGCTCGCCGAGACGCTGAAAGAAACGCGCAAGACCGCCGCGCAGAAGGTTTTGGAAAAGAACCGCGCGGTGGAGGAAAAGTTCAACCGCTGAACGAAAAGACGAATTTTTTATAAAGGAGCAATACGCATATATGCAAAAGATTTCGCAGCTTTACGAAGGAAAGGCGAAAAAGGTGTACGCAACGGAAGATCCCGAATACTGCATCGTTTCCTACAAGGACGACGCGACCGCGTTTAACGGAGCGAAAAAGGGAACGATCGCGGGAAAAGGCGCGATCAACAACCGCGTTACCAATCATTTTATGAAACTTTTGGAAAAAAGCGGCATTCCCACCCACTTTGCGGAGGAGATCGACGAGCGGGAAACGCTGGTGAAAAAGGTGAAGATCGTTCCGCTGGAAGTGATCGTTCGCAATATCGCCGCCGGCTCGCTCGCCAAACGGCTGGGCGTGGAGGAGGGAACGCGCCTGCGTTCCGCCGTCATCGAATACTGTTATAAAAACGACGCGCTCGGCGATCCGATGGTCAACGAATACCATATTCTCGCCATGGGTTGGGCGACGAAGGAGGAAATCGATTTGATCGCCGCCTATTCGCTCAAAATCGACGAGGTGCTGACCGCGTATCTGAAGGGCGCGGGAATCGAACTCATCGATTTCAAGCTGGAATTCGGTAAAACGGCGGACGGAAAAATCGTCCTCGCGGATGAAATTTCTCCCGATACCTGCCGTTTTTGGGATACCGTTACGAAGGAAAAGCTCGATAAGGACCGTTTCCGCCGCGATCTCGGCGGAGTAGAGGACGCCTATCGCGAAATATCAAAGCGTTTGCTTGGAGAATAAAATTATGAGAAAAATCAACGAAGAATGCGGCGTATTCGGCATTTTTGCCAACGAAAAAGCGGATGTAGCGCACCTGACGTATTACGGACTGTTCGCTCTGCAGCACCGCGGGCAGGAGTCCGCGGGCATCGTCGTCAACGACGACGGGCTGTTCCGCGTGCATAAGGACGAAGGGCTGGTCAACGACGTGTTCACGCCGCGCATCATGGAAACGCTCGGCGAGGGCAACATGGCGCTGGGTCACGTGCGTTACGGCACGACGGGCAGCAAGGGCGTGGTCAACGCGCAGCCCATCGTGGTGCGCCACATCAAGGGAACGATGGCGCTTGCGCATAACGGCAACCTCATCAATTCCTACGAATTGCGCGAGGAGCTGGAGGAACAGGGCTCGATCTTCCACACGACGAGCGATACCGAAGTCATCTCCTACATGATCACGAAGGAGCGCATCAATGCCTGCTCCATCGAGGAGGCCGTGAGCCGCGCCGTCAAGAAGATCAAGGGCGCGTATTCGCTCATCGTCATGTCGCCGCAGAAAATGATCGCCGTGCGCGATCCCAACGGTTTCCATCCCCTTTGCTACGGTCAGCGGGCGGACGGCGCGTACGTTATCGCCTCCGAAACCTGCGCGCTCGACAGCGTGGGCGCGAAATTCATCCGCGACGTGCTCCCCGGCGAAATGGTGGTGTTCACCAAGGGCGGCGTGCTTTCCGTCAAGGATAACTGCGGCGCGGTGAAGCCGACGATGTGTATCTTCGAATATATCTACTTCGCCCGTCCCGATTCCATGCTGGACGGCTACTCCGTGCACGAGGCGCGCCGCAAAGCCGGCGAGTTTCTGGCGGAGGAATACAAGGTGGACGCCGACATCGTCATCGGCGTTCCCGACAGCGGCATCGACGCCGCGCTGGGCTACGCCAAGCGTTCGGGCATTCCCTACGGCGTGGGGCTCATCAAGAACAAATATATCGGCAGAACGTTTATCGCGCCGGGGCAGAAATCGCGGGAAAACCTCGTGCGTATCAAGCTCAACGCCGTGCCCGCCTCCGTCGCGGGCAAGCGGGTGATCATGGTGGACGATTCCATCGTGCGCGGCACGACGAGCGGCCCCATCGTAAAACTCCTCCGAGATGCGGGGGCGACGGAAGTGCACATGATGGTCGCCGCGCCGCCGTTTTTGAATCCCTGCTATTACGGCACGGATATCGACAGCAAGGAAAATCTCATCGCCTGCAAGCATACGGTCAAGGAAATCGCCGACATCATCGGCGTGGATTCCTTGGGGTATCTCAATCCCAAGTGTCTGCCGTATCTCGCGGGGGACGGCAGCAAGGGCTTCTGCACGGCGTGCTTCGACGGGAAGTATCCCACGGAGGTGCCGCCCGTGATCCGCAAGGATAAATTCGAAAGCAAAATAACCGATAAGGAGTAAATATGGAAAAGAGTTTCAGCGAAAGCTACAAGGCGGCGGGCGTGGATATCACCGCGGGTTATAAAGCGGTGGAATTGATGAAAAGCCATATCGCGCGGACGATGACTTCCGGCGTGGTTTCCGATATCGGCGGGTTCGGCGGGCTGTTCGCGCTCGACGTTTCCGGCGTGAAAAATCCCGTGCTCGTCAGCGGTACGGACGGCGTTGGCACGAAACTGAAGATCGCCTTTCTGATGGATAAGCACGACACCGTCGGCATCGACTGCGTGGCGATGTGCGTGAACGACGTCATCTGCTGCGGCGCGAAACCGCTGTTCTTCCTCGATTATATCGCGGTGGGCAAAAACGTGCCCGAACGGGTGGCGGAAATCGTCAAGGGCGTGGCGGAGGGCTGCGTGCAGTCGGGCAGCGCGCTCATCGGCGGCGAAACGGCGGAAATGCCGGGCTTTTATCCCGTGGACGAATACGATCTGGCGGGCTTTTCCGTCGGCATGGTCGATAAGGAAAAGATTTTGGATAAATCGAAGATCGAGGAGGGCGACGTCGTTTTGGCGCTGCCGTCGAGCGGGGTGCACTCCAACGGGTTTTCCCTCGTGAGAAAGGTGTTCGATATCGAGAGCGCCGATCTGAAGTCCCCGCGCGAAGAGCTGGGCGGCGCTTCCCTCGGCGAAACGCTGCTCACGCCCACGAAAATCTACGTAAAACCCATGCTTAAACTCTTCGAGGAAGTAACGGTCAAGGCGGTTTCGCACATCACCGGCGGCGGATTTTACGAAAATATTCCGAGAAGCATTCCCAAGGGCTTCGGCGCGAAAATCAAAAAAGAGGACGTTCGGGTTCTGCCGATCTTCAAACTCATTCAGAAAACCGGCGGCATTTCCGAGCGCGATATGTATAACACCTTCAACATGGGCGTGGGCATGAGCGTCGTCGTTGCCGCAAAGGACGCGGACAAGGCGCTGAAAATTTTGCGCGCCGCGGGGGAGGACGCTTACAAACTCGGCGAAATCGTCAAAAGCGAGGACGGCGTGGTATTATGCTGAGGCAAATCAAGACCGCCGTGCTGGTTTCCGGCGGCGGCACGAATTTGCAGGCGCTCATCGACGCCGCGGCGGCGGGCTCGCTGAAGAGCGCGTCGCTTTCGCTGGTGATTTCCGACAAGGAAACGGCTTACGCGTTGGAACGCGCGAAGAGGGCGGGCATTGCGTCGGCGGTGGCCGTCAAAAAGGGCAAGGCGCAGGAGGATTTTGAAAAGGAGCTTTGCGCCCTGCTGGAAGCAAACGGCATAGAGCTCATCGTGCTGGCGGGCTTTATGTGCATTTTGAGCGGCGCGTTCACGAAAAAGTACGAAAACCGCATCATCAACGTGCACCCTTCGCTCATCCCTTCCTTTTGCGGAAAGGGCTTTTACGGGCTGAAAGTGCACGAGGCGGCGCTGTCTTACGGCGTGAAGGTGACGGGCGCGACGGTGCATTTCGTAAACGAAATTCCCGACGGCGGCAAGATCATCTTGCAAAAAGCCGTGGAAATCGAAGAGGGCGACACCCCCGAAATTTTGCAGCGGCGGGTGATGGAACGGGCGGAATGGAAAATTCTGCCGGCGGCGCTGGAAAAGGTTGCCGAAAACTTACTGAGGAGCGAACAATGAGCATTTATAAAACCGAAAACATAAAGGACGCGATTAAAGATAACGAATACGTGGGGCGGGGCATCGTTACGGGGCTTTCGCAAAACGGCAAAAAGGCGGCGCTCGCCTATTTCATCATGGGCAGAAGCGCCAACAGCCGCAACCGCGTGTTCACCGAAAAGGGCGACGAGGTGGTGATTTATCCCTTCGACGCGTCTAAAGTGGAAGATCCTTCGCTGATCATCTATTCCCCCGTGAGAACCGTCGGCAAAAACGTGGTGGTCACCAACGGCGATCAGACGGACACCGTGTGCGACTATCTCGCCGCGGGCAAGACCTTCGAGGAGGCGCTGGAAACGCGCTGCTTTGAGCCGGACGCGCCCAACTTCACGCCGAGAATCAGCGCGGTGCTGAATTTCGAAAAGGGATTTTCCTACAAGCAGAGCATTTTGAAAAGCGGCGACGAAAAGGGGAGCGTTTGCAACCGCTACACCTTCTCGTATACGCCGATTGCGGGGCTGGGGCACTTCATTCATACGTACAACTGCAACGGCAACCCCATTCCCACCTTTACGGGCGAGCCGGAACGGGTGATCGTTCCCGACTGCATCGACGCGTTCGCCGCGGAAATCTGGGAAAACTTAAACGAAGAAAATAAAATTTCGCTTTACGTGCGTTACATCGACATCGAAACGGGCGCGGCGGAAAGCAGAATGTTCAACAAAAATAAATAATCGCGGGAGATTGCCATGGACAAGACCAATTATATCAGCCCGTTTTCCACGCGCTACGCCTCGGAGGAAATGCAGGAAATCTTTTCGGAGAGTTTCAAGTTCAAAACGTGGCGCAAACTGTGGATCGCCCTCGCAAAGGCGGAAAAAAAGCTGGGGCTGGATATTACCGACGAGCAGATCGCGGAGCTGGAGGCGCATAAAGACGACGTGAATTTCGCCGAGGCGGAGGCGCGGGAAAAAATCGTGCGTCACGACGTGATGAGCCACGTTTACGCTTACGGACTGCAATGCCCGAAGGCGGCGGGCATCATTCACCTCGGCGCGACGAGCTGTTACGTGGGGGACAACACCGACGTGATCGTTTTGCGCGCGGCGACGGAGCTCGTGCTGGAAAAGTGCGCGCAGGTGCTCAAAAACCTTTCGGAATTTTCCCTGAAGTATAAGGACATGCCCTGTCTGGCGTATACCCACCTGCAGCCGGCGCAGCTCACCACGGTGGGCAAGCGCGCCACGCTCTGGGCGTACGAGCTCGCCATGGACGTAAAGGAGCTGGAACACCGTTTGGACTGTTTGCTGCTCCTCGGTTCCAAGGGCACGACGGGCACGCAGGCGAGCTTTATGGAGCTGTTCGACGGCGACGAGGAAAAGGTGCTCGCGCTGGAAGAGGAAATCGCGAAAGCCATGGGCTTTTCCGGCAGCGTTCCCGTTTCGGGGCAGACGTATTCGCGGAAAGTGGACGCGTTTTTCCTTTCGGCTTTGTCCGGCGTGGCGCAGAGCGCGTATAAATTTTCCAACGATTTGCGGCTGCTGCAGTCCTTCGAGGAGGTGGAGGAGCCCTTCGAGAAAAACCAGATCGGATCTTCCGCGATGCCCTATAAGCGCAACCCCATGCGCAGCGAGCGCATTTCCGCGCTGGCGCGCTACGTCATCGTCGATTCGCTCAATCCCGCGTTTACCGCGGGCACGCAGTGGTTCGAGCGCACGCTGGACGATTCCGCAAACCGCCGCATCTCCGTGGCGGAGGCGTTTTTGGCAATCGATTCCATTTTGAACATCTATATCAACGTAACGGCGAATCTGGTGGTGTACGATAAAGTCGTCGCCCGCCGCGTGATGGAAAAATTGCCCTTCATGGCGACGGAAAACATCATGATGAAGTGCGTGAAGAACGGCGGAAACCGTCAGGAACTGCACGAAAGGCTGCGGGTACATTCTCACGCCGCGGCGGCGAAGGTCAAGCTGGAGGGCGGCGCAAACGATCTGATCGACCGTATCGCAAACGACAACGCTTTCCCGATCACGAAAGAGGAAATCGAAAAGGAGCTCGACGCGAAACTCTATATCGGCAGATGCGTTTCGCAGGTGGAGCAATTCAACGAAACGGTGGTAAAGCCCATCGTGGAAAAATATCACGGCAAAGAAATCAAAAGCGAATTGAAGGTGTAATATGAAAGAATTTGAATTGAAATACGGCTGCAACCCCAATCAGAAACCCGCGAAGATATTCATGGAGGACGGCGGGGAGCTGCCCATCGAAATTTTGAACGGCAAACCGGGGTACATCAACTTTTTGGACGCGTTCAACTCTTGGCAGCTGGTCAGGGAGCTGAAAGCCGCGACGGGGCTTCCCGCCGCAACGTCCTTTAAGCACGTCAGCCCCGCCGGCGCGGCGGTGGGCGTGAAGCTCGACGGGCGGCTGAAAAAGGCGTGCTTCGCGGACGATATCGAAGGGCTGGACGACAGCCCCCTCGCCTGCGCTTACGCCCGCGCGCGCGGTACGGACAGAATGAGTTCTTTCGGCGATTTCATCGCCCTTTCCGACGAGTGCGACGTCGTCACCGCAAAGATCATCGCGCGCGAGGTGTCCGACGGCGTGATCGCGCCGAGCTATTCGCCCGAGGCGTTGGAGATTTTGAAGGGCAAGAGAAAGGGCGGCTACAATATCGTGAAAATCGACGAGCATTACGTGCCGCAAGAGCGGGAGAGAAAGCAGGTGTTCGGCATCACCTTCGAGCAGGGGAGAAACAATTTCCGCATCGACAGGGAACTGCTTTTAAATATCGTTACGAAAAACAAAAATCTGCCCGCCGACGCGGCGCGCGATATGATCATCTCGCTCATCACCTTAAAATACACGCAGTCCAACTCCGTTTGCTTTGCAAAAGACGGGCAGGCGATCGGCGTGGGCGCGGGGCAGCAGTCGCGTATTCACTGCACGCGGCTTGCCGGCACGAAGGCGGATTTGTGGCATCTGCGCCAAAGCGATAAGGTGCTCGCGCTGAAATTTGCCGACGGCGTGGGGCGGCCGGAAAAGAACAATATCATCGACATCTATCTTTCGGAGGATTTCGAGGACGTTACCGCCGAGGGCAACTGGCAGAAATATTTCGCCGAAAAGCCGTCGGTGTTCACCAAGGAGGAGCAGAAGGCGTTCCTCGCGAAGGTGGACGGCGTAACGCTGGGCAGCGACGCGTTCTTCCCCTTCGACGACAACATCGAACGCGCGAAGAGGAGCGGCGTGAAGTACGTCGCCGAACCGGGCGGTTCGGTGCGCGACGACGTCGTGATCGAAACGGCGGATAAATACGGCATGGTCATGTGCTTTACCGGTATGCGGTTATTCCATCACTGAGAATCGGGGGCGGTTATGAAGATACTCGTAGTGGGCAACGGCGGCAGAGAGCACGCCGTCATCAAAGCCCTCAAAAAGAATAAAAAGGTCGAAAAAATCTGGGCGCTCGCCGGTAACGGCGGCATCGCCGCGGACGCGGAGTGCGTGGCGATCGACGGCAAGGATATCAAAGCCGCGGCGGATTTCGCGGTGGCAAACGGCGTGGATTTCGCCGTCGTCACGCCGGACGATCCGCTGGTGCTTGGCGCGGTGGACGAGCTGGAAAGCCGCGGCGTAAAATGTTTCGGGCCGAGAAAGAACGCCGCGATCATCGAGGGCAGCAAGGTGTTTTCCAAAAACCTCATGAAAAAGTACGGCATTCCCACCGCGGCGTACGAAACGTTTTCCGACAGGGAGGCGGCGCTCGAATACGTGAAGAACGCCGCCCTTCCCGTCGTCGTCAAGGCGGACGGGCTGGCGCTCGGCAAGGGCGTCATCATCGCGGAAACCCGCGAGGAGGCGGTATCCGCCGTCGATTCCATCATGAAGGATAAAATTTTCGGCGAAAGCGGCGCGAACGTCGTCGTCGAGGAGTTTTTGACGGGACCGGAGGTCAGCGTGCTCGCCTTTACCGACGGCAAGTGCGTAAAGCCGATGGTTTCCTCCATGGACCACAAACGCGCGGGGGATAACGACACGGGGCTCAACACCGGCGGCATGGGGACGGTTGCCCCCAATCCCTACTATACGGAAGAAATCGCCGCAGAGTGCATGGAAAAGATTTTTCTGCCCACCGTCGCGGCGATGAACAAAGAGGGCAGAACCTTTAAAGGCTGTCTGTATTTTGGGCTGATGCTCACGAAGGACGGACCTAAGGTCATCGAATACAACTGCCGCTTCGGCGACCCCGAAACGCAGGTCGTTCTGCCCCTTTTGGAAAGCGATTTGCTGGAGATCATGCTCGCCGTCGCCGACGAACGGCTGAGCGAAACGGAAGTGAAATTTTCCCGCGATTCCGCCTGCTGCGTGGTGCTCGCCTCCGACGGGTATCCGCAAAAATACGAAAAGGGCTTTGAAATTACCCTGCCCGCGTTGGAAAAGAACGAGGAAATCTACGTTGCCGGCGCGAAACGGGAGGGCGGCAAGCTCGTCACTTCGGGCGGGCGGGTGCTCGGCGCGGTGGCGCGCGCGGGCGATTTGAAAACGGCGGTGGAAAACGCCTATAAATTAAGCGACCGCATCGCGTTTGCCAACGCCTATAAGCGGAAGGACATCGGCGCGCGGGCGCTCAAAGCGTTAAAGGAGAAAAACTGATGGTTTTCAGAGTATACGTGGAAAAGAAAGGCAAGTTCGAAAAAGAGGGCAGGGCGCTCCGCGCCGAGCTTTCCGAGCTGCTGGAGATCAAAGGGCTGAGAAAGGTGCGCGTGCTCAACCGTTACGACGCGGAAAATATCGATAAAGAGCTCTTCGAGCAGGCGGTGAAAACGGTGTTTTCCGAGCCGCAGACCGATATTGCGAGCGATAAGCTCGATAAAGGCGCGGCGAAACACGTGTTCGCGGTGGAATACCTTCCGGGGCAGTTCGATCAGCGCGCCGATTCCGCGGCGCAGTGCATCGGGCTGATTTCCTGCAAGGAAAAGCCCATCGTGCGCTCGGCAAAGGTCTATCTTTTATACGGCAATCTCACCGAGGAGCAGGTGGACGCCGTCAAAAAATACGTTATCAATCCCGTGGAGGCGCGGGAGGCGGATTTGAAGGAATACGAAACGCTGAAAGCGGAATACCCCGTGCCCGCCGAAGTGGAAACGGTGGAGGGCTTCACCTCCCTCGACGACGCGGGGCTGGAAGCCTTCGTCAAAAAATACGCCCTCGCCATGGACGCGGCGGACGCGGCGTTCTGCCGCGATTATTTCCGCAGGGAAAACCGCGAGCCGACGATTACGGAAATCCGCATGCTCGACACCTATTGGTCGGATCACTGCCGCCATACGACGTTTTTGACGACGGTGGACAAGGCGGAGTTCGAGGACGCGGAAATCGAAAAAACCTACCGCGAATATCTCGCCGCGCGCGAGCGGCTGGGCAGAACGAAGCCCGTCAATTTAATGGACATCGCCACGCTTGCGGCGAAGGAACTCAAGAAAAACGGCAAGCTCGACAAGCTCGACGAATCGGAGGAGATCAACGCCTGCACCGTGAAAATCAAGGTGACGGTGGACGGTGAGGAGCAGGATTGGCTGCTGCTGTTTAAAAACGAAACGCACAACCACCCCACGGAAATCGAGCCTTTCGGCGGCGCGGCGACCTGCATCGGCGGCGCGATCCGCGATCCGCTTTCCGGCAGAAGCTACGTTTACGCGGCGATGCGCGTGACTGGCGCGGGCAACCCGCTCACGCCCGTAAAGGACGCCATGAAGGGCAAACTGCCCCAGCGTAAAATCGTAACCACCGCGGCGGCGGGCTATTCCTCGTACGGCAACCAGATCGGTCTGGCGACGGGGCTTGTGGATGAAATCTATCACGAAGGATACGTTGCGAAGCGCATGGAAATCGGCGCGGTCGTCGGCGCGGCGCCGGCGGAAAACGTCGTCAGAAAAACGCCGGAAAAGGGCGACGTCGTAATTCTGCTCGGCGGAAGGACGGGGCGCGACGGCTGCGGCGGCGCGACGGGCTCGAGCAAGTCGCACACGGCGTCCTCCTTGACGACGTGCGGCGCGGAAGTGCAGAAGGGCAACGCGCCGGAAGAACGCAAATTGCAAAGACTGTTCAGAAACGGCGCGGCGACGCGGCTCATCAAGCGGTGCAACGACTTCGGCGCGGGCGGCGTTTCGGTGGCCATCGGCGAGCTTGCCGACGGACTCGTCATCGATTTGAACGCCGTGCCGAAAAAATACGAAGGGCTCGACGGAACGGAACTCGCCATCAGCGAATCGCAGGAGAGAATGGCTGTGGTCGTCGCGGCGGAAGACGCGGATGTCTTCAAGGCGTTTGCCGAGGGGGAAAACCTCGAGGCGACGACGGTTGCGCGCGTTACCGACGACAACCGTTTGACCATGCTTTGGAACGGCAAAAAAATCGTCGATATTTCCCGCGATTTTCTGAATTCCAACGGCGCGGAAAAACATACCGAAGTGCTGGTGAAACAGCCCGAAAACTTCGCCAAGGCGAAAAAGACGGGATTTTTGAAAAACCTGCGCGCCCTCGCGCAGGATCTGAACGTGTGCTCCAAGCGCGGGCTGGTGGAGCGCTTCGATTCCACCATCGGCGCGAACACCGTTTTGATGCCCTACGGCGGCACGTATCAGCGCACGCCCTCGCAGGCGATGGCGCACAAGGTGGCGGTGGAAAAGGGCAATGCCGACGATTGCAGCGTGATGTCGTACGGGTATAACCCCTTTATTTCGGAAAAAAGCCCCTATCACGGCGCCTATCTCGCGGTGGTGGAAAGCGTTTCCAAACTCGTCGCCGCGGGCGCGAAGTTCGAGGACGTGTACCTCACCTTCCAAGAATATTTTGAAAAACCCATGAAGGACGCCGCCCGCTGGGGCAAGCCCTTTGCGGCGCTGCTCGGCGCGTACAAGGCGCAAAACGACTACGAAATCGGCGCGATCGGCGGCAAGGACTCCATGAGCGGAACGTTCGAGCACATCGACGTGCCGCCCACCCTCGTTTCCTTTGCGGTGACTACCGCCAAGGGGGAGGATATCGTTTCCGCCGAATTTAAAAAGGCGGGCAACAAGGTGCTTTGGCTCAAGCCGGAGTACGACGGACGGGGCATCCCCTCGGCGGAAAGCGAAAAGGCGCTTTTCGCAAAGGTGCGCGCTTTGGCGGAAAGCAAAAAGGCGGTTGCCGTGTACACGCCGACCTACGGCGGCGCGGCGGAAGCCGTCATGAAAATGTGTTTCGGCAACATGCTGGGCTTTGCCTTTGCCGAAAACGTGAAAGCGGAGGAGCTGTTCCAATACCGCTACGGCTCGTTTATCGTGGAAATCGAAGGCGAGGCGGAGGGCGAAATTCTCGGCACGGTCACCGCGGAACGGGAAATCGTCTGCGGCGGCGAACGGGCGGATCTGGATCGGCTTTACGAATTGTACGCCAGAAAGCTCGAGCCGGTTTTCCCCACGAAAACCGACGCGTTCGCTCGCATCATGCCGTCGTTTTCCTCTGCGGCGGGGCAGCGTCCGTCGGCGGCGGTCAAAACGGCGCGCCCCTCGGTGCTCATCCCCGTTTTCCCCGGCACGAACTGCGAGTACGACACGGCGAAAGCCTTTGAAAACGCCGGCGTGAAGTCGGAAATTTTCGTCATCAATAACCTGACGGCGGAGGGCGTTTCCCGTTCGGTGGACGCCTTTGCGAAAAAGATAAACGAAAGCAACATCGTCTTTATCCCCGGCGGATTTTCCGGCGGCGACGAGCCCGACGGCTCGGGCAAGTTCATCACGGCGTTCTTCCGCAACGCGGCGGTGAAGGAGGCGGTGGAAAACCTGCTCGAACGGCGCGACGGGCTGATGGGCGGCATCTGCAACGGCTTTCAGGCGCTGGTGAAAATGGGGCTCGTGCCCTACGGCAAAATCCTCGATATGGAGGAGGATATGCCCACCTTGACGTTCAACGACATCGGGCGGCATCAATCGCGCTTGGTCAACGTGCGCGTCACGTCGAACCGTTCGCCGTGGTTTAAAAACACTTCTGTCGGGGAAATTTACAGCGTGCCCATCTCCCACGGAGAGGGCAAATTCGCCGCCGACGCGAAAACGCTTTTGAAGCTCGGTCAGAACGGGCAGATCGCCACGCAGTACGTCGATCTGAAGGGCGATCCTTCCATGGACGTCGATTTCAACCCCGCGGGTTCGCTGTTCGCCATCGAGGGCGTAACCTCGCCCGACGGCAGGGTGTTCGGCAAAATGGGGCACAGCGAGCGCATCGGCAAAAACTTATATAAAAACGTGTGCGGCAAGTTCGACATGAAATTGTTCGAGAGCGCGGCGGAATACTTCAAATAAAAGGGGATACGATGAAAAGCGATTTGGAAATTGCCCGTTCGGTGCGGCTGAAGGATATCCGCGAGGTGGCGAAAAGCTGCAATATCGCGGAGGACAGCCTTTCGTGCTACGGGAAGTACAAGGCGAAGGTAGACCTTTCCCTGCTGAAGGAAGATCGAGGGGAAGGCAAGTTGGTTTTGGTGACCGCCATTACGCCCACGCCCGCGGGCGAGGGCAAAACGACCACCACCGTGGGGCTTGCCGACGGCTTGCGGCGCATCGGCAAAAACGCCGTCGTCGCGCTGAGGGAGCCGTCGTTGGGGCCGGTGTTCGGCATCAAGGGCGGCGCTACCGGCGGCGGTTACGCGCAGGTCGGTCCGTTTGAAGATTTGAATTTGCATTTTACCGGCGATTTTCACGCCATCGGCACGGCGAACAACCTGCTTTGCGCCATGGTGGATAACCATATCTATCAGGGCAACGCGCTGAAAATCGATCCCCGCCGCATCGTGGTGCGCCGCTGTGTGGACATGAACGATCGGCAGCTGCGTTTCGTGGTGGACGGCTTGGGCGGCAAAGCCAACGGCACCCCGCGCGAGGACGGGTACGATATCACCGTCGCCACCGAAATGATGGCGGTGATGTGCATGGCGACTTCCTATCTCGATCTGAAGGAACGCTGCGCCCGCATGATCGTGGCGTATACCTACGACGACCGGCCGGTGACCGCGGGCGATCTGAAGGCGCAGGGGGCGATGACCGCCCTTTTGGCGGAGGCGTTGAAACCCAATCTCGCGCAGACGCTGGAAGGCACGCCCGCCTTCGTGCACTGCGGTCCGTTCGCCAATATCGCGCACGGGTGCAATTCCGTGCTGGCTACGAAGCTCGCGTTGAAGTTCGGCGATTACGCCGTTACGGAGGCGGGGTTCGGCGCGGATCTGGGGGCGGAAAAATTCCTCGATATCAAGTGCCGTCTGGCGGGGTTTAAGCCGTCGGCGGCGGTGATCGTCGCCACCGTGCGCGCGCTGAAAATGCACGGCGGCTTAAAGAAAAACGAGCTGGAGGGGGAAAACCTCGCCGCGCTCGAGGCGGGACTGCCCAATTTGCTGCGGCACGTTTCCAACATTAAAAACGTTTATAAACTGCCTGCGGTGGTGGCGCTCAACCGTTTCCCCGCCGATACCGACGCGGAAATCGCGCTCGTGATGAAAAAGTGCAAAGAGCTCGGCGTGAACACCGTGCTTTCCACCGTGTGGGCGGAAGGCGGCGCGGGGGGCGTCGCGCTTGCCGAAGAGGTGGTGCGGCTTTGCGAACAGCCGAACGATTTTGCCTACGCTTACGAAAGCGATTTGTCGGTGAAGGAAAAAATCAACGCCATCGCCGTTAAAATTTACGGCGGCAGCGGCGCGGCGTTTACCGCGGAGGCGGAAAAACAGCTTGCGCGGCTGGAAGAATTCGGGTTCGGCAATCTGCCCGTGTGCATTGCGAAAACGCAGTATAGCTTTTCGGACGACGCGACGAAAATCTGCGCGCCGAAAGATTTCACCGTCACCGTGCGCAGCGTTAAGGTGTCTGCGGGCGCGGGCTTTATCGTGGCGCTCACGGGCAGCATTATGACGATGCCGGGACTGCCGAAAGTCCCCGCCGCAGAAAACGTGGACGTGGACGAAAACGGCGTGATCAGCGGATTGTTTTAATTTTATAAAAAAGAAAAGGCGGCGCGCCCGATTTCGGGCGCGCCGCAATTATTTAATGTTAATCTTCTCTGCCGAGCAGATAGTCGGTAGTGGTATCGAAAAAATCCGCAATTGCCACCAAAACTTCGTAGCTGGGGCGGCGGCTGTCGCTTTCATAGTAAGAAAGCAGTGCTTGTGAAATGTTTAATTTATTTGCGAGGTCTTTTTGGGGAATATTGTTTTCCGTTCGTAGCTGTTTGATTTTTTGTCCTATCTTCATAATTTTATTTTAACATATAGTTATAAAAATGGTCGACTTTTAACTAAATGTTATATATAATATAACTAAAAGTTAAACAATAGAGGATTAAAATGGAAAAACCGTTGGAAACGCTTTATCATGCTTTGATGGAAAACAGAAAAATTATTCTTGGTTCGTGTAAATCATACGAACAGGCACTTCGTTTAGAAGAGGAATACGATGAAAAAATTTGTGAATTTTTAGAGGGAAATTTGCAGATGAAAGATATTTACGAAAAAGAAAAGGATGCCGTTTACGCCGTATTCAGCGAAGAAGTGAAGGACGCATTTTCGGAGGGGTTTCGTTACGGGTTGATGCTTGCGTTCGAGGTGTCGGGTGTATTCGCTCACGAAAAAGAATAGCAATAATCCCCCCGTAAACGCTTGTTTTTGCCGCCGCGCGGTGATATAATGATTTAATCGAAGATATAAAGAGGTTAAATTATGGGCTCGGCGGAATTGCAACCTAAAAAGAAAAAGCGGGAAATCGATATGTGCACCCGCCCGCTGTTCGGCAAAATTCTGCTCTTTTCCCTGCCGCTCGTGGCAACGGGCATTTTGCAGCTTTTGTACAATGCCGCGGATATCATCGTCGTGGGGCAGTTTGCCGATCATACCGCTATGGCGGCGGTCGGTTCCACCGGCTCGCTCGTCAGCCTTGTCGTAAATTTATTTCTCGGCTTAAGCGTGGGCGCGCTTTCGGTCATGTCCCGCTATATCGGCGCGGAGGATGCGGAAAAAGCCGACCGCGTGGTGCATACGTCCATTCCCGTCGGGGTGATCGGCGGCGTAGTCGTGGCAATCGTCGGGTTTTTCGGCGCGCGGTTCTTTTTGGAACTCATGGCGACCGACGCGCTCGTCATCGATCAGGCGGCGATTTATCTGCAAATTTACTTTCTCGGAATGCCGTTTGCCATGCTTTACAATTTCGGCGCGTCCATTCTTCGCGCCTGCGGCGATACGAAACGCCCGCTGATCATTCTCGCCGCGGCGGGGCTGATCAACGTGGGTATCAATCTTTGGCTCGTCATCGCGTACGGTCTCGGCGTGGTGGGCGTCGCCGTCGGCACGACGGTTTCCCAAATCGTTTCCGCGGCGGCGGTGCTCGTCGTATTGTGCAGGCAAAAGGGGTACGGAAAATTTTCCTTCAAAAAAATGCGTATTCACTGGGACGCGCTCAAAGAAATCGTGCGTATCGGCTTGCCCGCCGGTATTCAGGGAACGATTTTTTCCCTTTCCAACGTCATCATACAATCGTCGGTCAACTCTTTCGGGGATATCGCCATGGCGGGCAGCGCCGCCGCGGCGAACATAGAAGGGTTCGTTTACACGGCGATGAACTCCGTTTCGCAGGCATGCCTGACTTTTACCGCGCAGAATTACGGCGCGAAAAAGTTGGGGAACATCCGCCTCGTGCTGGCGCAGTGCGTGCTGATCGTAACCGCAATCGGCGTGGCGATGGGGGTGGGAGCATATCTGCTTGCGCGCCCGCTGCTCGCCTTGTATAACGGAAACGCCGAGGTGATCGCTTGGGGCGCGGAGCGTCTGCTGTACGTGTGCGTGCCGTATTTTTTGTGCGGACTGATGGAGGTGCTCGTCGGCAGTCTGCGCGGCATGGGACGTTCGCTTTTGCCGATGATATTTTCCATCGTCGCGGTGTGCGGCGTTCGGATTTTGTGGATATACACGGTTTTTGCGGCGGAACATTCCTTTATGACGCTGTTTATCAGCTACCCCGTGTCGTGGATAGCGGCAATTTTAATGCATTTATGCACCTACTTTGCGGTGCGCAAAAAGGTAAAAAAGCAGCTTAGCCCCGCCGAGGAGCGGTCTGCGGCATAAAAAACCCCGCCGCGGCAATTCGCCGCGGCGGGGGATTGGTGGGAACGGTAAGACTCGAACTTATGACCTCATGCATGTCAAGCATGCGCTCTAACCAACTGAGCTACGCTCCCGAACGGATATTATTGTATCATAGCTTGCGCATAAAGTCAAGTTTATCGGCATATTTTTCATTGCGAAAATTTTTACGATTGTTTCGGCAATAAGTTGACTTTTGTCTGCGCGGCTGTTACAATCATAGGCGTTTGCAAAAATTACCGAAACGAGGCGGAAAAGGCATGAAATCGCTGGATTTGGGCAGCAACCGCGCTGCCGTCACCGTAATGAAGCTCGCGTTCCCCGCGATGATGGCGCAGTTTATCAGCGTTCTTTATTCCATCGTGGACAGAATGTTCGTGGGCAATATCGCAGAAATCGGCGACGTGGCGCTGGCGGGCTTGGGCGTCTGCGCGCCCGTCGCCACCCTCATATCGGCGTTTGCCTCCCTCGTAGGATTCGGCGGCGCGCCGCTCTTCGCCATGGCGATGGGAGAGGGCAGAGACGACGTTGCGAAAAAAATCCTTTCCAACGCCCTGCTGTGCCTGCTCGCTCTTTCCGTGCTCGTCACCGCCGTGGTTTTCGCGCTGATGAACCCGCTGCTGCACGCCTTCGGCGCGAGCGAAAACACGTTTATCTACGCGAAACAATACCTCGCCGTATATGCAGCCGGCTCGGTGTTTTCCATCGCCGCCGTGGGGCTGAATCAGTTCATCATCGCGCAGGGCTATTCCGCCGTGGGAATGTTCACCACCGTGATCGGCGCCGTCGCCAACGTGGGGCTCGATCCGCTCTTTATCTTCGTGTTCAAAATGAACGTGACCGGCGCGGCGCTCGCCACAATCCTTTCGCAATTTTTATCCTTTCTCTTCGTCGTCGGGTTTCTGCTGAAAAAGAGCACGAAAATCCGTTTGTCGTTTGCGAAAATCGACTGGAAGGTGGTCGGCAAAACCTTTCGCTACGGCGCGTCGCCCTTTTTTATCCTCGCCACCGACAGCATTATCATTATCGTTTCCAACATGGTTTTGCAGGCATACGGCGGGGCGGACGGCGATAAGTGGATCACCGTTTCCACCATCGTGCAGTCGTTTATGTCTATCGTCACCATGCCGCTGCTCGGCATCAGCACGGGCACGCAGCCGGTGCTCGGCTACAACTACGGCGCGAAAAACATACCGCTACTCAAAAAAGCGGTGAAATGTATCGTGATTATGGGGCTTGCGTTTACCGGAATCATGTTCGCGCTGTCCTTTGTGTTGGCGCGTCCCGTCGCGGGGCTGTTCACCGCGAACGAGGAAATCGTTTCCCTTTCGGCGTGGGGGATACGCGTTTATATGATCGGCATCGTGCCGCTTTCTTTGCAGTATGTGTTCGTGGACGGGCTTACGGGGCTGGGGCAGCCGAAGTTCGCGTTTATGCTGTCCATGTCCCGCAAAATGGCGGTGTATCTGGGCAGTCTGCTGTTGTTGCCGCGCTTTTTCGGCGTGCAGGCGGTTTTTTACGCCGAACCGATCGCGGATATTTTCGCGGCGTGTTTCAGCACGGCGGTGTTCGCCGTCGTCTTTCCGAAGGTGCTCAAAAGAAGGCAGGGAGAGAAAAAGACGGAAAAATTTTCGGAAAAAGAAAACGAAATTGCGTAAAAATGATTTTGCCGCGGCGCATGCCAGACGTTTATTGTTAAACTTCGGGGATACGCCGCGGCGGTTTTTTATCGGCGGATATAAAAAACGCCCCGCGCAAAATTTTGCGCGGGGCGTTGGTTTTTCGCTACATTATCTGCATTCGTCCGCTTTGCCGGCGCAGCCGAGCACTTCCACGAGCTTGTG
>QAKE01000019.1 GCA_003343995.1 Bacillota bacterium | reverse complement strand
TACGAGGGCAGCCCCTACGGCTACGAAGCCCCGTCGCTCTACCGCATTGACGCCGAGACGTTCACCGTGGAGAAGCAGTTCAAGTTCAAATTGGGCGACTGGCCCTCGGAGGTGCAGCTCAACGGCGAGCGGGACAAACTCTACTGGATCAACAAGGACATCTGGTGCATGGACGTGAACGCCAACCGCGTGCCGGTGCGCCCGTTCCTCGAATACAGCGGCACGATTTACTACGGACTGACAGTAAATCCCGCCAACGGGGAGGTGTATATCGCAGACGCCATAGACTATCAGCAGCAAGGCATGATCTACCGATACTCGCCCGAGGGCGAACTGCTTGACGAATTTTATGTCGGCATCATCCCCGGCGCATTTTGTTGGAAATAAGAAAGGAGGCGATATGAAAAGACTATATCTGTTATTCGCTTTGGTAGCATGTCTTCCCGCTGCACTCTTCGCACAGCAAACGGAAAGCAAGAAAAAATCGGCATGGCATCTGACCATCCCCGAAGTCACGGTCATCGGACATCGGCCAATGAAGGAGATCGGCGTGCAGAAGACAAAGCTCGATTCGGTCGCGCTCAAGGAGAACATCGCCCTCTCGATGGCGGACATCCTGACGTTCAATTCGTCGGTATTTGTCAAGAGCTACGGACGCGCCACTCTCTCGACGGTCGCTTTCCGCGGCACGTCGCCCTCGCACACGCAGGTTACGTGGAACGGCATGCGCATCAACAACCCCATGCTCGGCATGACCGACTTTTCCACCATACCGTCCTATTTCATCGACCAGGCGTCGCTGCTTCACGGCACTTCATCGGTAAACGAGACGGGCGGCGGCATCGGCGGGCTCGTCAAACTCGCCACAACGCCCCACGTGGGCGAGGGCTTCAACGCTCAGTACGTGCAGGGCATCGGTTCGTTCAAGACGTTTGACGAGTTCCTGCGTCTGACCTACGGCAGCGACCGCTGGCACGTCTCCACCCGCGCGGTATATTCGTCGTCGCCTAATGACTACAAATACACCAACCACGACAAGAAAATCAACATCTACGACGACGATAAGAACATCATCGGACAGTATCATCCCGTGGAGCGCAACCGCAGCGGGGCTTTCAAAGACCTGCATCTGTTGCAGGAGGCGTACTACGACACACGCAAAGGCGACAAGGTGGGACTGAATGCCTGGTATATCCACTCCAACCGCGAACTGCCGATGCTCACGACCGACTACGGCGATGCGACCGACTTCGAGAACCGCCAGCGGGAACAGACGTTCCGCGGCGTCGTGTCGTGGGACCACATCAAAAGCAATTGGAAACTCGGCGTGAAAGGCGGCTATATCCACACGTGGATGGCCTACGACTACAAGCGCGAGGTCGCTCCCGGCAACTGGGCGTCAATGACGCGCTCGCGCAGCAAGGTCAATACGTTCTACGGTCAGGCGGAGGGCGAGTACAGCCCCTCGAAACGCTGGTTCTTCACCGCCAACATATCGCTTCACCAGCATTTGGTGCGCAGCGAGGACAAGAACATCATCCTGCAAGACGGCAACAAGGCTGTCGTCGGCTACGACAAGGGGCGCGTGGAACTCTCGGGCTCCCTTTCGGCGAAGTGGCAGCCCGTAGACCGCATGGGCATGTCGGTGGTGCTGCGCGAGGAGATGTACGGAGACCAATGGGTGCCGCTCATCCCCGCGTTTTTCATCGACGGCATATTATCGAAAAAGGGAAACATCGTCGCCAAGGCCTCCGTATCGCGCAACTACCGCTTCCCGACCCTGAACGACCTCTATTTCCTCCCGGGCGGCAATCCCGATCTGAGAAACGAGCATGGGTTCAGTTACGACGCGGGCGTCAGTTTCGAGGTCGGCAAGAAAGGGCTCTACAAGCTGAATGGCAGCGCGAACTGGTTCGACTCCTATATCGACGACTGGATCATCTGGCTACCCACGACCAAGGGATTCTTCTCGCCCCGCAACGTGAAGAAGGTGCACGCCTACGGGGTTGAGGTGAAGGCGGACCTGGCCGTGCAGCCCGCAAAGGATTGGCTCATCGACTTGAACGGCTCCTACTCGTGGACACCCTCCATCAACGAGGGCGAAAAGATGTCGCCCGCCGACCAGTCGGTGGGCAAACAGTTGCCCTACGTGCCGCGACACTCCGCCTCGCTGACGGGACGCCTCGCATGGCGCTCGTGGGCGTTCCTTTACAAGTGGGCCTATTATTCGGAACGTTTCACCATGTCGAGCAACGACTACACGCTGACGGGACATCTGCCGCCCTATTTCATGAGCAACATCTCGCTCGAAAAGGGGCTGTCGTTCCGACCGATGGACATCCAGCTGAAATTCGCCGTCAACAACCTTTTCGACGAGGATTATCTCTCGGTACTCTCGCGTCCCATGCCCGGCATCAACTTCGAGTTGTTTATCGGCATTACCCCGAAGTTCGGAAAAAACAAGAAAAATAAATAGGTAACGATATGAAAATAGGAAAGAATCTGAGCCTGCTCCTGCTGCTGGCGCTCACATTGGCAGGCTGTAACAACAAGAGTTCCAAACTCACCGATTTCAATCGCTCGGTCTACACACCCGAATACGCCTCGGGCTTCGACATTCAGGGTGCCGAGGGCAGGCAGAGCGTACTGCTCACCGTCACGAATCCGTGGCAAGGCGCGGATGGTATCGCTGCACAGTTATTCATCGCCCGTGACGGCGAAACCGTTCCCGAGGGATTCGAGGGGCAGGTGCTTGAAGGCGATGCCGATCGTATCGTGGCGATGTCCTCGACCCATATCGCCATGCTCGACGCCATAGGCGAGGTCGACCGCGTGGTCGGCGTATCGGGCATCGACTATATTTCTAACCCCGACGTTCAGGCACGCCGCGAAAGCATCGGCGACGTAGGCTACGAGGGGAATGTCAACTACGAATTGCTGTTATCCCTCGATCCCGACCTCGTGCTGCTCTACGGCGTGAACGGTGCCAGCGGCATGGAGCCGAAGCTGCGCGAGCTGGGCATCCCGTTCATGTACGTAGGCGATTACCTCGAAGAGTCGCCGTTGGGTAAGGCCGAGTGGATGGTGGCCCTCTCGGAGGTCGTCGGTTGTCGGTCGGAGGGCGAAAAGGTTTTCGCGGAGATTCCCGTCCGATACAACGCCCTGAAACAGCGGGTGGCGGAGAATGCCCTCGACGCCCCGTCTGTCATGCTCAACATGCCATACGGCGATTCGTGGTTCATGCCCTCGGCCGGGAGCTATGCCGTGCGGCTGATCGAGGACGCGGGCGGAGATTATATCTACAAGAAGAACACGGGCAACGCCTCGACGCCCGTCGACATGGAGGAGGCATACCTGCTCGCTTCGGCTGCCGATCTATGGCTGAACGTGGGTATGGCGAGCACGCTCGGCGAGGTGAAAGCCGCCTGCCCGAAGTTCGCCGACACCCGCTGCTTCCGCAACGGATACGTCTATAACAACAACGCCCGCACCAACGCCGCCGGAGGCAACGACTACTTCGAATCGGGCGTCGTGCACCCCGAACTCGTGCTGCGCGACCTTATCAAGATATTTCACCCCGAACTCGTGGAGGAGGATTTCGTCTATTACAAACGACTGAAATAGATGCGCTCCCGCTCTGCTATATTGTTCGCAACCTTGTCCGCATTTACGGTCGGCCTCTTTCTGCTGGATCTGGCCGTCGGTGCCGTGCGCATCCCCCTCGACGACGTATGGGCGGCACTGACGGGCGGCGACTGTCCGCAAGCGACGGCGAAAATCGTCCTGAACATCCGCCTGATAAAGGCAATTGTGGCTCTGCTGGCGGGCGCGGCGCTGTCGGTCAGCGGCTTGCAGATGCAGACGCTGTTCCGCAACCCGCTGGCAGGTCCCTACGTGCTCGGCATCAGTTCGGGCGCGAGCCTCGGCGTGGCGCTCGTGGTGCTTGCCGGCGTCGGCTCGTCGGTCGGCATCGCCACGGCCGCATGGGCGGGAGCGGCCGCCGTGCTGCTCGTAATCGCCGCCGTAGGCCACCGCATCAAGGACATCATGGTCATCCTGATTCTCGGCATGATGTTCTCGTCCGGTGTGGGTGCCGTAGTGCAAATCCTGCAATACCTAAGCAAAGAGGAGGCCTTGAAAGCCTTCGTCGTCTGGACGATGGGGTCGCTCGGCGACGTGACGGTGCCACAACTCGCTGTCCTCGTGCCGTCGGTTATCGCCGGCTTACTGCTGGCGGTAATCACGATCAAGCCGCTCAACCTCCTGCTATTCGGAGAGGAATATGCCGTAACTATGGGGCTGAATATCCGCCGCTCGCGCGGACTGCTGTTTCTCTCGACAACACTGCTGGCCGGCACAGTAACGGCTTTCTGCGGCCCGATAGGTTTTATCGGTCTTGCTATGCCCCACGTCGCACGGATGCTGTTCCGCAACGGCGACCACCGCGTGCTCGTGCCGGGCACCCTTCTTTCGGGTGCGGCGGTGCTGCTCCTTTGTGACCTCGTTTCCAAATTGTTTACCCTGCCTGTAAACGCCATTACCGCGTTATTGGGAATCCCGATTGTGGTGTGGGTGGTGTTGCGCAACAAATCCTTTACGGCATGATACGACTGCACGATTTCTCCATCGGCTACGACGAACGCACACTGCTTCGCGAAGTGAATGCCGCTATTCCGAAAGGTTCGCTGACGGCCCTTATCGGACGCAACGGTACGGGCAAATCGACGCTGCTGCGCGCCATAGCGGGACTCAAACGCCGCTATGCGGGCGAAATTCTGCTCGACGGACGTGATATTTCCGACATGAGAGCCGACGAAATGGCAAAGAAGCTGGCATTCGTCACGACAGAGCGCACGCGTATCGCCAACCTTAAATGCGAGGACGTGGTAGCCGTCGGCCGTGCTCCCTACACCGACTGGATAGGACGGATGCAGGATGCCGACAAGGAGATCGTGGCACGGTCGCTCGCCTCGGTGGGAATGGAGGCTTATGCACATCGGACGATGGATAAGATGTCGGACGGCGAGTGCCAGCGCATTATGATTGCCCGCGCACTGGCGCAACAGACGCCCGTCATCCTGCTCGACGAGCCCACCTCGTTCCTCGACTTGCCCAACCGTTACGAACTTTGCTCGCTACTGGCGCGATTGGCGCACGACGAGGGCAAGTGTATCCTCTTTTCAACCCACGAGCTCGACATCGCCCTGTCGCTCGCCGACAGTATCGCGCTGATCGACCCACCCCGGCTGTCGTGCCTGCCGACCGACGAGATGCGGCGGAGCGGTTATATAGAACGTTTGTTCAGCAACCAGGCCATGCGGTTCGACCCGCTGAGCGGAACCATAAAGGCTCAATAGTATATAATAAAGACTCAAAAACTAATGAAATTACTGTTGCAGCATAAGATATTTGTAGGATATTTTCTTCTAATGGCGATTATCGGTAGTATGGTCGCCATTGTTTTACATGAACGTAAGCGCGTGGCGGAGATAGAGCAAGAATCAATAACCATATTCCAAACACAAAGCAATATCAGCACTACCCATCGCCATATCACCGTGCTTGCGACTTTCGGAGAATCCGTCATGACGTGAACCGAGAAAGATTGTGAGTTATATCGTACACGTCGTCTGAAAGCGGATTCCCTACTGCAAATTTTACGTGAACAATGCAAGGAATTTGTGCATCCGGAACAGGTTGATTCCCTTCGTATCCTGTTGCTTAACAAAGAGGAACATCTATTGCGAATGAAAGAAATTTTCCGACAACAAAAGCAAATCGATAGTCTGTTGGTAGTCAATCAATATTCATTCACGGCATCACAAGCAAGTGGGCCTCGCACCGTTACCCGCAAGAAAAAAGGGATAGCCGGATTCTTTGGAGGCAAGGAAACCGTACAATTGCCATCCGGTAATACAAAAGAGAGAGCACGGGGCAACGAGCTTATTTCCTTGCAGGAAGAACGCAGAAGAAACATTGAGACCTATACGGACAGCCTGCGGTTACACAACCGTGAACTCAACGGGAAGCTACGCACGTTGATTACAAGTCTGGACGAGCAGACATCAATTGCATTTCAAAGTAAAGAAAAACGTCTTAAAGCTTCCTACGAACATTCCTCTCTTGTCATTACCGGTTTGATTGTTTTCTCAATTATCCTGTTATTCGTTTTGTATCTTATCATACAACGGGATATAAAGGTAAAGGCAAGGAACAGAAAACGTTTGGAGGAAACAATAGAACAGAACAATGCGTTGCTGGAAATGCGGAAGAATATTATCCTGACCATATCCCATGACATTCGCGCCCCGCTGAACATCATCAGCGGCAGCGCGGAACTGGCTATGGATACCCGTGAGAAGAAACGCAGGAACGTCCATCTGAACAATATCCGGATTGTGTGTAAACACGTGGTACATTTGCTCAACAACCTATTGGACGTGTACCGTCTGAACGAGGCCAAAGAAACCTGCAACGATGTACCGTTCAACCTGAACGGACTGCTGGAACGTATCGCTTCGGGATTTTCTCATGTGGTCACCGACAAGGGCATCCTGTTCCGGCAGGATTTCAAGGACACTGATGTCAATCTATATGGAGATGCGGATCGTATCGAACAGATTATGGATAATCTGCTAACCAATGCCGTCAAGTTTACCGAGTCGGGAACCATCGCATTGAACGCCTGTTACCATGAAGGACTATTGACGTTGGAAGTGAAGGATACCGGTATCGGCATGAGTCAGGAAACCCTTTCCCGCATTTTCCGGCCGTTTGAGCGCCTGACTTCCGCGACAAACGTGGATGGTGTCGGATTGGGATTGCCTATCACGAAAGGGGTAGTCAGGTTGCTCGGCGGGGAAATAAACGTGACGAGTGAAATCGGACAAGGCTCCACGTTCAGCGTGACGCTTCCTTTAAGCACGACAGATGAACCGGTGGAGAGCGAGAACAGGATACTACTGAATTTGGAGCATTTGCCTGCAAATGTACTGGTAATAGACGATGACACGATGTTTCTTGGCGTAATAAAGGAAATGCTGGAACGCAACGGCATAACCTGTACTATGTGCTCGTCAGCCAAGGATGTAGTCAAGGCAATACGGGGTAAGGATTATGACCTGCTGCTGTCCGACATCCAGATGCCGGGAACTAACGGATTCGAGTTGCTGACACTGTTGCGTAACTCGAACATAAACAATTCCAGAACGATACCTGTCATCGCTATGACTGCGCGTGGCGACAGGGAAAAAGAGGCGTTTCTCCACGCGGGGTTTACAGATTGCATTTATAAGCCGTTCTCTTCATCAGAACTGCTCAGCCTGCTTTCAACGATAAGAAGAAACCGGCAGGAAGACAACCATAGCGTTGATTTCAGTCTGATACTCTCTGAAGTCGGCAACAAGTCGAAAACGCTTCTTTCCTTTATATCCCAGTCGGAAAAAGACCGGGAGGAACTCGGTGCGGCAATGAAAAACGGTGACAGGCAGAAATTGCGTGAAATCACCCACCGGATGCAACCGATGTGGGAATTGCTGCAAATGGAAGAAGCCTTGTCGGCTTATCGCGCTTTACTGAAAGATGAGACTATAAACGATAAGATATTGAATGAACATACCCGGCAGATTATGGATTACGCCGCCATCCTTATTAAAGTGGCAGAAGCCGAGATAAAAAGAGTGACGAATGAAACGGAAGATACTGATAGTTGAGGACAACGTCGGTTTGTCACAGATGCAGAAAGACTGGTTCTCACAGGCCGGTTATGATGCCGTGACGGCCATGAACGAGACGATAGCACGCTCGTTGATACGCAGAACGCAGTTCGACCTGATCCTGTCGGACGTGCGTTTGCCGGAGGGAGATGGCATTTCCCTTCTGGAATGGTTGCGCAAGGAAAAGAAGGACATCCCGTTCATTATCACGACCGAGTATGTTTCTGTGCCCGATGTGGTGCGCACTATTAAGTTGGGAGCCAAAGACTACCTGCCCAAACCGGTACACCGGGAGCATCTGCTGGAGTTGGCGGAAGATGTGTTCCGCCCGGTGGCTACGGTGCGCA
>QAKE01000054.1 GCA_003343995.1 Bacillota bacterium | reverse complement strand
GGTAGAGCAGCTGATTCGTAATCAGCAGGTCGCCGGTTCGAATCCGGCCAGTAGCTCCACCAGGCTGAGCCTGGACGCAATTCGCGTTCGTGGCTCAGTTTTTTATTTTGTTTTTATGCTCGCATTTTAAGCTGGTATGTATTTTGTGGATTCTTTCTATCAGGCTGAGCCTGGACGCAATTCGCGTTCGCGGCTCAGTTTTTTATTTTGTTTTTATGCTCGTGTTTTAAGCTGGTATCTATTTTGTGGATTCTTTCTATCAGGCTAAGCCTAGACGCAATTCGCGTTCGTGACTTAGTTTTTTTATTTCGTTTTTCACAGTTCAAGTTGGTATCTATTTTCTCAGTGATTTCTGAAGGATAGTGTAAATCCAAAGATTTTGACCGTTTTTTGTATTGCTTTTGTCATCGTTGATTCCAATACTATCCACTAATCGGGTGAGTTGTCAGCTGATTTTATTCCCAACTACCCTGATACCCTTAAAAAAGAAGAACAAAACACCGGAGAAAAGATTTGCTTTTCTCCGGTGTTTTGTTGTTGTGTCGTTTCTCTTTTCTGCCCTAAATTTTCCACTCTTTCAGCAGTGTTCTCTTTCACTCAACAGATGCCTGTGTAGACATGTGCCGTGCGGATTACAGTGGAATGGTTATAGCTGCTCAATCTGTTTTGAAATAGAGGATGTTAGCTATTTTTCTTTATAATACACAGTATCAAATAGTTCTTAGGAAAAATGTTAAATCCAAAAGGCCGCTGACTGGATTTGTTCCTGTCAGTGGCCTGCATTGCCCAAAGGGATTTTCTTTTCTGGAAATCAAAAAATATTGTGATCTTCTATTACAACTGGGGGAATGCTTACCCGATCTCTTGCTTTCTAATCCACGCAATCTTTCGGGGAACAGAGAATTTGCTTCGCAATCAGGAGATCTGTTATCCCGACCAAGTTGTGTTCCGGCGTGTTAGTTCTGCTATGGAATATCCATCCCTTGGATCATTTCAACCACTCTACCCCTGTTTTGACCAGAGATATTATGCGAGGATAGAGAACTATTCATTGCTAATTCGCTTCAATGTGATGGAACTATGATAGATATATTTGGCGGTATCCTCAGAGGGAACGATAGAAAAATCACTGGGGGTAATCTCGATGGTATAACTTACGATGTTTTTTCCGCCTGCATAAGTTCCCATTGCGGTATCCAGCTGAATATTCTCAAGTACCCAATGGGGATGTTGTAATTTTCCGTCCAGATACTCCATTACCAATTCGGCCTGTGCGGTTCCCTCGTACTCGTTATTGATAACGGTGTTGTCGTAATCTCTTGACCACCAGGTGATCGTGCAGCTCTCCTCCGTCATATCGGTGATCAGAAAGTACATGGGGTCGGAAGAGGTAGGATCTACCGGATAAGCCGCCCAATAGTAGCTCTTGTCATAGAATTCATCCAGATTCAAGCTGAAATCGGTTTCGATCCAATCAGAAGACTCGGAATCGTACTCCCAATCGTTGGATTGGGGATTCCAGCGTAGGATCAGATGATATTCACCGGTCATATCAGCAAACCGCTCGTGCTTGGAAACATGAATGGGATAAGTAGCTGTGTCCTCCTGGACAGAAGGATCGTCTACCTGACATTCATAATCTCTGGACAACCCAGCAAGATATTCAGAAAGATTTTGCGATGTGATGTCAGGGGTGTTTTTCCTGGCAGGAGTTTCAGATACCTCGTTAGCAGGAGATTCGGGCTGTTCCATCTGAGACGGTTGAGGAGAAGGAATTTCCTGGGAAAGATGGCTCTGCGAACGACCACAGGCAATCAAAGTACAGGAAATCATCAAAGTAAAGACAAGTGCGCATATTTTTTCATAGCAAACCACTCCTTTTTATTTTCAATTGTTGCTCAGCAAAATCTCAGTTGCCACATACACGGGTACAGTCTTATTTTGGCTTACCGTTTCATAAAAGGTGTCTAGGAAAGCGTTGCCCTCTGAGGAAACCGCTGTGATATAGGTCCCGTTGGTCCATACCTCGTTTCCGTAAAGCAGGCTGTGTCTGGGTACCTCGCAACGGCCCAGATAAGCTGTAAACGCTTCCCGCAGTTCTTCCGCTGTCAGGTTGGAGGAAAGGGTGAGCGCCTCGAAGAAGCAATTCTGGAGGTTGGTATAGGAGGCAAGAAACTCTTTAGTATCTTGAAGCCGGGTTTCATCTTCATAGAGAATATGGCCGTTCAAATCAAACTCCCACATGCTCATAAGGTAAAAGAGCTCCCGGAAAGTCATACCATCGCTGGCAAGCAGCTGCGACAGATCTCGGTAAAAATATTTGCTCATGGTAAGGCATACTGGTGTTTTTAACGACTTGCGCAAAACAATTAAATCTGTGTCTGTCTGCAATGTGGCATCTAGTCCACGAGAGGAGGCGTATCCTGCCCAAAAATCATCCGGTGTAATCTGAATTATCTCAATGGCATAGAGTAAATTCAAAAATTCTCGCTGTTCTGCCTCACTTTGGCAGTCAAAAAACGCAAATACTGTTTCCAGATAGGACTGCTGGCTGAGCCGGGGTACCTCTATGGGCTGTTTTCCCCGCAGCAGCGCCGGCAGTGTTAGGCTATCCAGATAGCCAATCATGCTTTTGTAGGTAGTGGGATTAGTACCATAGAAAGCGGCAGCTAAACGCTCGGCAGAAGATTCCATAAACCAGGTGTAGTAGAGCGAATTGACTTCTAAGTCCTCCCACTGATAACAAAATCCATAGTTCTGCGAGAGCCCCAGGGCTTCCTGCATCGGTGTGGACATATTCTGTAAGAGGTGCTCTACCTCGTGGGTGATCGTCTTATGCGCTGCCATCTCGTCCCCGGTAATCGTAACCATAGCATCGGTGCCGGAGGGACGTACCTGCATGAGGGATCCGCTCAGATAAGAGGCATTGGCGACGGTGCGACCTGTCAGGATCTTCAAATTTTTCAGGTTCCAGTCGACGGAGGTCAGTCGATCGCCAAAATCCTGCTCTGTCAACTCCCGGTTGACAGTATCAGCAACAACCTCGCACACCCAGGCCAAATAGTCGTCTTCCAAAGGCCGGAATACGCTGTTTTCGATAGAACGAACCGCCAGGTAGGCATCATTATTTGCCTTTACATGCTCCAACATCGCATCACTGCTGATGGGAAGGGCAGAGACCATACGGTAACTTTTGGAATCTTCTGGATGTTCCAGAGCAAGATATCGCGCATAGGCTGTCTCCAATTGGATGATCTCTTCGTAGGGATAAACAGGGATAAGGGTAGTTAGATACTTCTTGACTGCCTGAAGTCCCTCTTCCGACAGCTGGACTTTTGTTGTCAGAAGAGCTTGTTCTTCTTTCGTTTCCTCTGTGCCCTCATACCGGGTGAGGGCCGCTTCTATTGCCAGAGAAGCGGCGGATGGCGGTTCTTTTGGAGGCGTGGAGGAAACAAGATCAGACGGGCTGTCTGTCTGCGTTCCGCAGCTGGTCAGAATCAATATCATACACAAAAAGAGCACTAGTAATCTTTTCATTTCATCCCTCCTTTTCTTCACAGGCATACCCCACGTTCATCCATGTCAGATACCATCCGTCGTCGCCCCATTCCGTTTCTATTTCAACGATAATATTTTTTCTTTTAGAGAATATTACATATGCCTCTGCGTCTAAAGATTGGTAACACATATGTTGAACAAACTGGAACAGCCCAACTGCCAGTAGCACAGCTAATGTCAGCCAGACATAGAGGGGGATTTTCCCTTGAAACGGCCGATTTGCCAGTAGGTTTGTCATTCTCCATTTTTCACTGGTTACCGCACTTCCGCAGGTGTTGCAGAATTTGGCGTCCTCTGTAAAAGGCGCACTGTATAGGACGCAATACGTCTCATGTCCCCTCCGTTTACGGACGGTTTGTTCCGTTGGCGTTCTGTGCCCTCTTCTGCTTGTTCTCCCAAATCAGCCAGCCAATTTGGAATGCCACAGCCGGTAGTCCCAAAGTAAACGGAAAGGTCAGCACAAACAAGAAAAAACCAATATAGACCGGACGGTATTTGTGCCGTTTTGTGCGTTTCCTACATCGCAACAGCAACACGGTGTGTAGCACGGGATAGAGTAGAACAGCCAGAGCGATCAGCCCTCCCAGCGGAGAAGCAACCGCGCCCGCAGCTCCCACCGGTGTAAGCATACCCAGCAGCAGTACGATACCAGCATACGGAGTCCAGAGGGGGATCGTCTTCAGGAGTTTCCATAAAAAATTGCCGATCCCCAATAAAATTAGCCCAATAACAGACAGAATAGTTTCGCTGTTGGATTTGCCGTCAGTTCCAACAGGCCCGGAAGGATCTGGTTTCCGCTTATCTGGCTCAGTGGTTTCGGTGACAGCCCGTCCGTCTTGGCGGGGTTCACTCCGAGTTTGACCGTATGGCTCCCGATGCGTAGACGGAGTGGAGGGATTGCTGGATTCGCCGTCCGAGTAGACAGGACAGGTCCGATAGTTTGTACCCCGACAATGGGAATGAACCATGGACTCGCTTACACACCGGCAGGCTTTTTGGCAGTAGTAGTCCCCTTCTTTAAAACAGTAATAGATACATTCCTCGGTCCCGCGATGCGAATCGGCTTTTTGCCCATTTTGATAAACCGGACAGGCCTCACAGTTTCCCCAGCAATATTTTTTACGTGATTGTTGTCCCCAATATCGTGATTGCTCAGGGAACAATGATAGTCTCCTTCCTTATACTCGTAAAAAGTACATTCTCCCATTGCACGAAACCTCCTAGGTCGTCTTTTTGACAAACGAAAATATTCCCAAGATATTATGCCAGAAAGAGACATACTTGTAGGAAGACCAGCAAAATTGGCATCAAAATCATCACAAACGGTAAAAATCCCCTGACCAGATATTTTCTGGTCAGGGGGCGTTCTGTTTTAAAGGCTCATACCAGCAGGCAGACCACAGCGGTAAAGATGCCGTCCTTGTATTCGGTTTGATAGTCCCCGCCATATTGCTGAGTCAGATCGTGGAGAATACGGGTACCAATGCCTCTTCCTTCCCGGGGTGGCTGAGGCGGAGGGGAAGGATTCGTGACCTTTAAAAACAGGTAATCTCCCTCCTGCAAAGAACGCAGAGTGATGGTCGGCTGCTCCGTCTTTCCTCTCTCTACCCCACAGATGGCATTGTCCAAAAGATTACCGAAGATACTGCACAGATGGAGGGGCTCTACCATTAGATTCGGAGGAAGCGTCAGATCCACCGAAAGTGTGATTCCTTTTTCACGACAACGCTGTTCTTTTCCGGAAAGAACAGCGTTTATCACAGGAATAGAACAGTAAACGGCCTCTCTTGTATCGTCAATTGTCTGGCTTACAGAACCGATCATTTGCCGGGCTTCCTGTTCTTCTCCTAATTGAAGAAGCGCAGAGATGGAAGCAAGCTGATTTTTAAAATCGTGGCGGATGAGGGAGAGCTTCTCCCGCTGTTCCTCTACACTGCGGTAATAAGCCTGTTCCAGTTCCATGGCGTGGCGGGTTTCCTGCAGTTGAATTTCCAGTACCTGTTTTTCTTCCAACGATCCCAGCAGATACATGAGTGCGGTCAACGCGCCACATCCCAACAGAATACTCAAGATAAATATCCAGGAGCCTACCGGAGTTACACTGGAATAGGAGATTCCCATCAGGCTTAAAGGAAAGAGAAAGGCAGGAATATAAAGACGGGAGAATCGCTTGGATTCCAGCGCCTTGGCAAAGAACACCACAGCGTAGCTGGCGGTAACATCCACACTCACAGTGATCAGCGAATAAGGGATGAAAATGGGAAGAATATCACGAGAAATATCGATCGTTTCTGTCATCTTGACACCGATAAAAAGCGAGGTTGCTGTCATTTCTCCCAGCATTTGACAGGCAAACAAGGATAGGTTTACCGCCAATCGGCGCCATACGCTGCCCCGAAACATCAATAATGGATATAGGACAAATCCAATAGGGATAAAAATCACACGGACGATGCCTGAAACGAGCGAAAATGGGCCCCAGATAAGCTTTGGGAAGTTTCCGGTAGGCAGAAACAGCACCATCAGGATCAGCTGCCATAATTTCAGTCGGATCGGAAACAGCCTCGACATAAAGAAAACCAAAATACCGTAAACCACGGCGGGAAGAATCCAAGATAACATAATGGTTTGGAACAGCTCCACAGGACCACCTCCGCTAAAAACTCTGACCGATGAATTTCAGATAGGCCGCTTTGGTTTCGGCATATCTGGCACGACTCACCGGCACCTTATGGCCGCTTTTTAAAAGCAGATCAGGCTGTTGAATCCGGCGAATCTGCCGTAGATTGACCAGATAACTTTTGTGGCATCGGAAAAATCCGTTCGGCAACAGCCGCTCGATATCGTCCAGCCGCCGGTAAGCGGAGATCACTTCCTCAGTGGTATGAATGAGAACGGTGTGACCTTGGCTCTCCGTGTATAAAATCTCATCCACCGACAATGTGATAGGTTTGCCTTGGCTGAGAATTGTCACCATAGGAGGTGCTGTTGCGTTGGTTTTGGCCACCTTCTCCAGGTTGCTCAAAAGCAGCGTGGGATCCACTGGTTTGATAAGGTAACCACTGAGATTGGATTCCTGTAAAAAGATCTGTTGGGCAAATCGGTCTCCATAGCCGGTGACATAAATGATCTGGGTACGCGGAGACAGACGAAGAAGCTGTTTTGCCACATCCATCCCGTTTTGCGTCTGATTCCAATGAATGTCCAGCAAAACGGCATCGTACTGTGCCCCTTCTTCCACCGACAATAGGAAGCTTTCCAAAGTGGAGAAGGCCGACACACTTTTTATTTGGGAAAGGGTGTGCAAGTGTTTCTCCATCTGCACGAGAAAATTAAGATTATCGTCACATAAGGCAATCTGCACCACTACCCCTCCATTTTTTATGGACATTTTATTTAGAATTATTATACCGGAAAACACTTTAAAACGCTATAAAAATCAAAATTTGCTGCAAAATCATCAGAAATGGTATAGTTCCTTGTTTAAATTCACGTGTTCCAATCAACAGGAATTGGTTGTATTCTTTCACTTCACTGTCAAATCGCCTCGTTGCCGCGGATTCCTATCAGGTGGGATCCTCTCTATTGCAAACCGTATTTCTTTCCCGTACAATAGAATCAGATTTGTTAGAGCACGATAATTGGTCAATAGAAGGACGGGGGAATCTCAATGCATACGTTTACTGTAAGCGGAAAAACCATATCTGTTTTTTCAAGCGCCGAACCGGAGGCTCCGGTGATCTATCTCCATACTTTCTCCGGTGAGGGGCAGCGAATTTTTGAAGCTGTACAAAATAGGAAACTCCCAGAATTCACACTGGTGGCGATCAGTGATTTAGACTGGGATCACGATATGGCTCCTTGGGACAGCCCTCCCGTATTCCAAAGCGCTCAGGCCTGTACTGGAGGAGCTGACGATTTTCTTCGGCTCCTAACCGAGACGATCCTTCCGACCGCAGAAAAAAAGCTTCCGCAACCGCCTTGTTGGCGCGGCATTGCTGGATACTCCCTGGCCGGGCTGTTCGCCGTGTATGCCATGTATCAGACAGATGTGTTTTCCCGTGTGGCCAGCGTCTCCGGTTCTCTCTGGTTTCCCGGGATAAAGGAGTACATTTTTTTCCACGAGCCAAGGCGCCGGCCGGACTGCATCTACTTTTCTCTGGGGGACAAGGAGAGCAAAACACGCAATCCGATCCTGAAAAGTGTACAGCAGAATACGGAAGAGATCGAAACGTTCTATCGGAGAAAAGGGATCAATACGGTGTTTCAGCAAAACCCGGGCAATCACTACAACCGCGCGGTGGAGCGGACGGCTGCCGGAATAGCATGGCTGCTGAACAGATAAGGCAAAGGTCGTCCGTCGGAGGTGTGTTTTTTGCCGCTTCCTTCTATCTCTTTTGCACAATAAAACGTTGTGTTTTGAAAACGAACAGGACAGACAGTTGTCCTGTTCGTATGCTATAATACAGAAAAAAGGGAAAGGACGGTGAAAACCCATGAAAATGGAGCGGCTCATTGGCGTTCTGTCAATCCTCCTTCAGCGGGAAAAAGTCACAATCCCGGAACTGGCGGAACAGTTTGAGGTATCCCGCCGAACCATCCAACGAGATATGGAGACTCTGTGCCGGGCAGGCATTCCCATCTGCACCACCCAGGGGGCAGGCGGCGGTGTCTCTATCATGGAAGGGTACCGAGTGGATCGTACGGTGCTTACCGCTCCGGAAATGCAGGCTATTCTGGCAGGACTGCGCAGTCTGGACAGTGTCAGCGGGACACGGCGCTATGCGCAGCTGATGGAAAAGCTGTCTGCTGGGACGGGAGGGCTAGTACCGAGCGGCGCTCATCTGCTGATCGATCTTGCCTCCTGGTACAAAACTAGCTTGCCGCCCAAGATCGAACGGATTCAGGAAGCTATCGAACAACACCACACAATTCATTTTTCCTATTTTTCCCCAAAGGAGGAATCTGTAAGAATCATAGAGCCCTATTATCTGGTCTTCCACTGGTCTGCCTGGTATGTATGGGGATGGTGCCAGCTTCGGAAGGATTTCCGCTTATTCAAACTGGGTCGCATGACGGAAATTTCCTCTGGGAAACCGTTTCTCCCGCGTCCTGCACCTCTGCCAAACTTGGATCCTGAGCGGATCTTTCCGCTCAAGTATCAAGTAACCGTCCTTTTGGATCCAGTCTGCCGCTGGCGGCTGGTGGAGGAATACGGCGCGGACAGTTTCACCATAGAACCGGATGGAAGACTGCGATTTACAGGGGGATTTCCGGACAAGGACAGTGTACTCAGCTGGATTCTCACCTTCAGAGATGCTGCCGAGTTGATGGAACCGGCTGAGTTGCGGGAACAGTTGGGGTCTCTGGGACAACGTCTGGCGCAGCGTTATAAAGGGAGGAAGTAACCATGGCATCTCATCAGGACTTTGTGGACTATGTGGCTGAACAGTTGCGGGAAGCCGGAACCATCCACAGCCGAAAAATGTTTGGCGAATATGGTCTGTATTGTAACGGAATTTTTTTGCTGTCATCTGCAACGACCAACTCTTTGTAAAAGTGACATCCCCAGGCGATTTGGCATTTCCCCACTTGCCCAAGGCACCCCCCTATGACGGAGCAAAGAACTCCTTTTTGGTGGAGGATGTGGAAGATTCGGAGACACTGACAGAGCTGGTCCGCATTACTTGTGAAGCCTTACAACAGGAACCGCTAAAAAAACGGAGGAAATGACTATGCCTTTTGACTACAAAAAAGAGTATAAAGAATTCTATCTTCCACCCCGAACACCGGGGATCGTTACGGTGCCAGCCATGAATTTTCTGGCGGTGCGCGGCAAAGGGGATCCAAACGAAGAGGACGGAGCTTATAAACAAGCAATTGGTCTGTTATATACGGTGGCATTTACCATCAAAATGAGTAAGCTGGGCAAACACAAATGGGAGGGCTACTTCGACTATGTAGTACCGCCTCTGGAAGGCCTGTGGCGGCAAGACGGCATCCAGGGAGTGGATTATGCCCACAAGGAGAATTTTCAGTGGATTTCCCTCCTCCGCCTGCCCGAATTCGTCACGAAAGAGATCTTTGACTGGGCTGTCCGGGAGGCCACAGAAAAGAAACAGCAGGATTTCTCAGCGGTGGAATTCTTTCCCTGGGAGGAGGGACTGTGCGTTCAGTGTATGCACGTTGGTCCGTACGATGAGGAACCCGCCACTGTGGCTGCCATGGAGAAATACAGAAAAGCACAGAACTATGAGGCGGACTTTGGGGAAAATCGGTTCCACCACGAGATCTATCTCAGTGATGTGCGGCGCTGCAAACCGGAACGTCTCAAAACAGTCATACGTCATCCCGTGAGGAGGGTGCTATGAAAGGTTTTACTCGCAAGGAGCCTCTCTTTTCCCTATGCGGACTGAACTGCGATCTGTGTGTCATGCACTTAGGTGGTTACTGTCCTGGCTGTGGCGGCGGAACGGGGAACCAGAGCTGTGCCATTGCCAGATGCTCTGTTCAGCGGGGCGGCATCCAGTTTTGCTGGGAATGTCCGGAATATCCCTGCCACCATTATGAGAACTTTGACAAACACGATTCCTTTGTCCCGCACCGAAACCGACAGCAAGAGATTACTCGGGCGCGGGAAATGGGATTGGACGCGTATCTGGATCAGATGCGGAAGAAGAGAATCATTCTGGACAATCTTTTGGCACATTATAATGATGAACGGCGCAAAACCTTCTTTGCTACAGCGGTCTATCTCCTACCATTGGATGCTTTGCAATCTGTCATGAATTCCCTTTCCTATCAGACGGAACAAACATCGAAAGAGCGGGCCTTAACCGCTGTGGGGCTTCTTCAAGCGGCTGCGGACGATCGTGGTATCCACTTGAAATTGTTCCAGAAGCCGGCAAAGGAGTGAAACTATGTCTGTTTTAAAACGAACCATTTTCCTTCCCTGTCCTTTGGAGCAGGTGTGGCATACGGTGACCAATCTGGAAGATATTGCCTGGCGCAGTGACTTGAAACAGGTAAAGTTTCTTTCTGAGAAACGTTTTGTGGAATACACAACAAGTGTATGTACACGGCTTGGGACAAACATCAGCTAGTTGGGAGCCGGTTCTGCACTTTCTGGATGCTTCAGAGGATTGTGTATGTCCCGATCTGGCGAAAATGGGATCCGACAAGGAGACGACTTATCCAAATCTCTACCGCGCCTTTTCTGGCTTTTGCGATGAGTTAGAGGCGCCGCTGACGCTCTGTGGTCTATCCTTGGGCGGTGTGCTGTCTCTCCACTATGCTGCTGAACATCCGGAGCGAATAGATTCCTTGATCCTCATTGCTCCCCAATACAAGATGCCGAAACAACTTTTGCGGGTGCAGAACGCTCTATTCCGTTTTATGCCACAGTCCCTGTTTCGGAAAACAGGATTTGCAAAGGCCCAATTGATACAGCTCTGCGACAGTATGAAGGATCTGGATCTTAGCCAGGTGCTTCCCCGTATCGTCTGCCCTGTTCTGGTAATCTGCGGAAGCCGTGACCGAACGAACCAGCAGGCATGCGTGAAGTTGGCCCAGCTTCTGAGACAGGCAGAACTTCGTATCGTAGAGGGGGCAGGCCACGAACTTAACCGGGAAGCTCCGGAGAAATTGGCATGGTTGCTTCAGGACTTTTATATGCAAAGACAGTCATAAATTTTTGAAAAGGACTATGCAAAACGGCAGAAGATCATCTGACAGAAGACTATCTAACAATTACAAATATGAGGAGGAGATGTGATGTTTACCAATAAAGTGGCCGTAGTGACCGGCGGCGCAAAAGGCATTGGCAAGGCAATCGCCGAGGAGTTCCACAAGGCGGGAGCCAAGGTGTGCATTATTGATCTGCGGGAAAACGACTATTTTGTGGGCGATTTGGCCGACCAGACGGTTTTGGAAAACTTTGCCCGCAAGGTAATTGCTGACCATGGCCATGTAGATTATCTCATCAATAACGCCCTGCCCTTGATGAAGGGCGTGAATGAATGCAGTTATAAAGAATTTAACTATGCCCTGCGGGTGGGCGTTACCGCACCCTTTTATCTCACGAAGCTGTTCATCCCCTATTTTGCGCCAGGGGCAGCCATTGTGAACATCTCTTCCTCCCGAGACCGGATGAGCCAGCCTCAGACCGAAAGCTATACGGCGGCCAAAGGTGGTATTTCCGCTCTGACACATGCTTTGGCAGTAAGTTTGGCAGGAAAGGTGCGGGTGAACTCCGTTTCTCCAGGCTGGATTGACACGGATTTTACCGTCTATGAGGGACCGGATGCCTATCAGCAGCCCGCCGGCCGGGTTGGCAATCCTCTGGATATTGCGAATATGGTGCTTTATCTCTGCTCAGACAAAGCAAGCTTCATCACAGGTGAGAACATCTGCATCGACGGTGGAATGACGCACCAGATGATCTATCACAACGATTTTGGATTGACGCTGCAGGGAGGGAAGAACCAATGAAAACCGCCATTTGCTACTACTCCTATCACCACGGGAACACCCGAAAAGTGATAGAGGCCATGGCCACAGAGGGCGAGATCGATCTCATCAATGTAACAACTCGCCAGTCAGTCCGGCTGGAGAATTATGACTGCGTCGGGTTTGCCTCCGGTATTTATGGCTTTGCATTTCAACAAGCTGTAATTGAGTTTGCCAGGCAGTATCTGCCCCCCAAAAAGCCCATATTTTTCGTCTATACTTACAGTGGGACAAAAGGTACCGGTGCGAAGGCGCTCTCGAAAATTGCGGTAAAAAAGGAATGCCCGGTGCTTGGGGAGTTTTGCTGCAAAGGTTACAACACCTTTGGGCCCTTCAAGCTGGTGGGCGGTATTGCCAAAAGCCACCCGGATGAGCAAGATTTGAAGAATGCCCGTAAATTCTATCGGAAGATTCAAAGCGTCTATGAGGGGAGGGTGCGCGGATGAAACTTGCCATTCTTTCTGACACCCATGGTTTACTGCGGCCGGAGGTCGTGAAGCATCTGAAAACTGCCGACGCCATTCTTCACGGCGGCGACATCAACAGACAGAGTATTGTGGACGAGTTGCAGCAATATGCTCCGCTTTACATTGTCCGAGGCAACAACGACAAGGACTGGGCCGAGGCTATTCCCCACGATCTCATCGTTACTTTAGAAGGAGTCACTTTTTGTGTGGTTCACAATAAAAAGGAAGCTCCGATGGATCTTTCCGGTGTGGACGTGGTAGTGTTTGGCCACTCCCACAAGTATATGCAGGAGGAACGGGATGGCATTCTCTGGCTCAATCCTGGATCCTGTGGTCCACGGCGCTTCCATCAGGAGATCACAATGATAATGGCAGAGGTTGATCACGGAAAGATTCAGGCAGAGAAGATTGTCCTTCTTCAGGAGGAGAAAGAATAGCTCAGCAGGCGAATGACCGTCAAAGACAACAAAGTCTCTCACAGATTTGGGATTGTCCACCGAAAACGAATTTTCTTTCGGTTCCACTTTTGAAATGTCTACCCTTTTGCTGGCACAGGAGAAAACGAACGGGGAGAAGAAAAAGTGTCAAACCGGAGATGCAGACACATCGGAAAGAATCCCAAACGATTCTTTTTCCTGACTTGGAGATTCCCGATCTGGTTCCTAATCAATAGGCCACCGATCGGAATCTGGCCGTAGCTCCACCAGACTGAGTCGGGATGCAATTCACGTTCCGGCTCTTTTTTATTTTGTACCTCATTATGAGATGTTTTCTGTGAGACTGACGACGGAGTTTGCGTCCACTTTGCCGGCCAGGATTTTTCAGAGCGGTATCTTCTCAAAAAGGCAGAACAGTACGAGAAATATCTGTAAGTGGGTAATCAGAGCGTGGCGGAGATGTATACCCTCACTGGAAAAATTGGGATCATCAATCCCTCAGACTTTGAACGGCCATTGTATGTAGAGTTTAAGAATAAATCCTTCTTTATCATTTATAAGGAAGGACAAGCGGACGAAGACCCTAGGGAGAGAATGACGAAAATGAAGAGAAGAAATCCGTTTACTGGGAAAATGCTTTACCAATCTTGAGACAAGTTACGGCTGTGGCTTACCGAACGGCAACGGCAGAGCGGAAAGTAGACACGGACGCTTTTGAGGTCAGTTACGATGGTCCGAAGAATTGATATGATCCTATTGAACGAGAATAGAGGTAGATTCTATGATCAAAAAACGCATTTCGCTATCCGGCAATCTCAAAAGCAAGGTCAAACAGCTGATGGAGTATGTCGGATGGCAGGAAGGACAAAAAGTTGACATTTTTATTGCGGAACAATATTACGCTGAGTGAGGCATAGAAATGATGAAGACTACCCAGCGGTTTTACTGCAAGTATTTCGGTCTGTGCTGCGAGTGGTATTTTTCCGAAAGCGGGATGGAACGGGAGGCCGACTTTGCGTTTGCATTGTTTCCTTATCTCATGAACGGCGTAAAGGATAATTTCCGGGATGCGGAATTCCGGAATATGGCAAGCGATATGCTGAGAGAAATTGAACAAACGGCCGGCGAGCGGTGCCAACCCATTGGAGAGATTGGGTACCATTACCCAGCCTGGGTATGGATTTCAGAGCACGGAAAGTTGTAAAAAGTTTCTAAGGAGGTGCTATGAGCATCAAAGAAAAACGAAAGGCGTTAAGCAAAAGCAGGGTTAAATTAAAAATAAGCGGATGTGCCAACTGGATACAGTGGAATGTGATGACTTCGAGCTCATGTTCGGCGGCTGTGGACACATCTATTTCTATATTACCAAGAAGGATCTGGCAGCCTGTCGCTTTGACCAAATATAGCTGATCCTTCAGTGCTATTAAAGGTATGAAACAGGAATTCGATATTTGGCGAAATCAAATACTACAAAATCCACAGAACATTTCACCACTGAAATTCGGAATGTCACAGGATGAGGTCATGAAAATTTTTGGTAAGCCCGATGCCGTTTCTACGATGAGAAGCAGAGGAAAACCTATGATTCTCAAATATCAGGATATGGAACTACATTTTGATGGAAAAGCCCATCATGGGCTCCATTTGATTTATAGCGACGATGAGATCGAGCTAAGTATCACAGCCGAAGACGAAGAAAGGAGCAAGCCCTATGAAAGCCTTTGACCCGAATTATAAACTGCTGGACGAGATGTACCAGGACGAATACTATCCCGATTTCTTGGTGGACAAGGTAAAGGACGAACTCCAGAAGGTCATCGACCTGCTGGAGAGCGGAGAGACCGACACTGAGGTTGTGCAGGAAAAATTGGACGATGCGGTCTGTGCCATCAATGATCTTCAGGAGGAGTTTGACGAAAACGACAGCGAGATCGAAACCGTGGCACGGGAGTGTATTGCGGCAACGGTAGCTTATATTCTGAAGTGGTTCAACATCCCCATTGACACCGAGGAGGCTATCCGAGAAAGGGATTGGTGATAGCTATGGCAATTGAAGATATGTTTGGGGATCTGCATAAGATCGATATTCTGGCAGAAAGCAAAACAGGGGAAGTCGTAATGGTTCTGGTCTGTAATGGATTTATTGACGGCTCCCCCGAAACCCAAAAAGCTCTGCTGGACAAGATGGAGAGTTACCTGAATCATACACTAAGCGAGGAATTTCAGAAGGAATACCCAAAGTGGCCTGTGATTCTGCGCGTAACTCTTTCCGAAAAGCCGGACCAACGGATCCTGGACCTGCTTTACAATTGCCAAGCGTGGGCGGATGACTACGGGGTTGCTCTGGAATTTGAGATCGGTGGGAGAAAGGTACACTTTGTGGAGCAAAACCAACATCCCCAAGGAAAGGAAGAATGACAATGACGGAATGGCCGAAACGGGCGCGGACAGCGGATTGGAAATACGGTATCCTGACTCTGGACGAAGAGAAACAGTTTGAGATCCCGGAGTTGACTATGGAGATCACGGAGCGGTTGGCTGGGTATCCCTTGGTGGGCTTTCATGCAAAAGGCTATTCGGTGACAGATAAACTGCTCACCCCATTCGCTGGGCATAAAAGTATGGTCAATTTTGGTGTGGAGGACGGAACCCTCACCGACGCTTGTTTTTCCACCTTTGCCGACATGCCTAAGTTACGCTACTTGTTGCTGGACGGTAACACCGGAATCAACGGCAGCGGCCTGTGGGCCTTGCGTGAGTGCAAAATCGATCTTCTGACACTCAACCGCACGGGTCTGGATGATACCGGGCTGCTCCAGGCGTCTGCCATTCCCAAACTCACCCACATTCAGATCGACCATACCGCCGTTACCTATGAGGGCTTGCTGGCTATCGCCGACAATAGACGGATCGAGCCCGTGGTTCATGACCAATTCACCAGGGAGCAGATGGAACACTTCTTCCAGGTGCAGCGGGAGAAGGCCAAAAAGCCCGCTATGCTGGATGAGCAGGCGGAGAAGGAATGCCGCAGAGTTCTGTCTGCTTTCTTTGAGGAGATGACCGCGTGGGAACAGTATGTGGGGCAGGTCGGGTTTGAGGATGCCCAGGTCATGCCGCGTCTACTGGGGATCTGGGAGAAGTATGTGAGCGAAAAGCCCCGTGCGGGATACCGGCCTCTGGGCCTCTCCTACAGTTCTCTGGGGACCTACAAGGGAGAGAAGTTTCTGGACGCGGAGCAGATCACTCGGAACAAGCTCTATATTTACACCAGGGAGAAGAACATAGGCTTTGATCGCCGCTTTCTGATGAAGCGAGTGGGCAATAGCTGGAAGATCGACGCGGTGCAGGAGCGGTTGGACGGATGGCAGCGTGTGGGATTATGAGAAATCATATGGCTTGGAAATATGAAACCTTTGGCTCGGACGGTCAACGCAAATTGTTCGGTGTGAATATCTTTGACTATGATTGGCAAACCACCGGCAGGCGGGCGAAAGCACAAGACCCTGTCTATCACCAGAATCATACCTTTGAGGTCCGGCAGATAGAGGTTGGGGAGCAAGTCCGGCGTTTTGCAGCCAAGGGGTTTTACAGCTATGTGTGAGAATTTCGTCTGGAGATCTATCCATAAACAAGGGGAGGCACAGCCGTGAAAGCCAAAGCTGGAGATGTTTATACGGTCTATAACAAATATCTGGAATGTTACACCGCCTGTCAGGTGGTCTACATCGCGCCGCCGGACACGGTGAGTGAGCAGCCCAGCGCGGTGCTCCTCTCTCTGGATTGGGTGGGTGATGCACCTCTGACGATGGAGGAACTGCCCCATCTCCGCCCGCTCTACAAGGACTTCATGTACTGGCC
>QAKE01000011.1 GCA_003343995.1 Bacillota bacterium | reverse complement strand
TGGCTGATGGTGACGCCGCCGGTCTTCTTGGAGTCGTACTGGAAGTACGCCTGGATGTACTTATCGGTGTGGTCGCCGATGATCTTGGTGGAGTTCTTGTTGGCGCCGACGGTGCCGTCACCGCCCAGACCCCAGAACTTGCACTCCTTGGTGCCGGGGGCGGAGGTGATGGGAGCGGGCTTGACCTCGGGCAGGCTGAGGTTGGTCACGTCGTCCACAATGCCGATGGTGAAGCGAGCCTTGGGGGCGTCCTTCTCCAGCTCCTTGTAGACAGCGAAGACGCTGCTCGGCGGGGTGTCCTTGGAGCCCAGGCCGTAGCGGCCGCCGGTCAGGACAACGTCGTTCATGCCGGCCTCACGCAGGGTGGCGGCGACATCCAGATACAGAGGCTCGCCCAGGGAGCCGGGCTCCTTGGTGCGGTCCAGAACGGCGATCTTCTTGACGGTCTTGGGCAGGACCTTCAGCAGGGCCTCAGAGACCCAGGGACGGTACAGGCGGACCAGAACCAGGCCGACCTTCTCACCCTTGGCGGTCAGGTAGTCGATGACTTCCTCGGCCACGTCGCAGATGGAGCCCATGGCGATGATGACGCGGTCCGCGTCCTCGGCGCCGTAGTAGTTGAACAGATCATAGTTGGTGCCGATCTTGGCGTTGATCTTGTCCATGTACTTCTTGACAACAGCGGGCAGGGCCTCGTAAGCGGTGTTGCAGGCCTCACGATGCTGGAAGAAGATATCGCCGTTCTCATGGCTGCCGCGGGTCTTGGGGTGCTCGGGGTTGAGCGCCTCGGCGCGGAACTGGGCAACGGCGTCCATGTTGCACATTTCCTTCAGGTCTTCGTAGTCCCACTTCTCGATCTTCTGGATCTCGTGGGAGGTACGGAAGCCGTCGAAGAAGTTGACGAAGGGAACGCGGCCTTCGATGGCGGACAGATGGGCAACAGGAGACAGGTCCATGACCTCCTGCGGGTTGCTCTCAGCCAGCATGGCGAAGCCGGTCTGACGGGTGGCGTAGACGTCGCTGTGATCACCGAAGATGTTCAGCGACTGGGTGGCGACGGTACGGGCGGAGACGTCGAAGACGCAGGGCAGCTGCTCGGCCGCGATCTTGTACATGTTGGGGATCATCAGCAGCAGGCCCTGAGAAGCGGTGAAGGTGGTGGTGATGGCACCGGTTCCGAGAGAACCATGCACCGCACCGGCCGCACCGGCCTCAGACTCCATCTCAACGACCTTGACCTGGTTCCCGAAGATGTTCTTCAGGCCGGCGGCGGACCACTGGTCAACAGTATCCGCCATAGGGCTGGAAGGCGTAATCGGGTAGATGGCAGCAACGTCGGTGAACGCATACGCTACATGAGCAGCAGCGGTATTGCCATCCATGGATTGTTTTGCTCTAGGCATTTTTCTTCCTCCGTTTACAATATTCAGCACCCGCACCCGCGGCTGTGCCGGGCCCACAGCGCAACCAGCCGCAAGCCCGGACCTTGCCCCGTTTACAGGAACAGTACCTTAATTTGCACTTTCGCGCAAAGGGTGCTTTTGCTCGGTTCTATTTTACCAAAAAACGTGGTGATTCGTAAAGCCTATTTGGTTAGAATGTTGCACATATTTTTGAGTTTCTTGTGTGCAAAATGCCTATTTTGCTTCTTTTACCCCCACCCTGCGGCCAAATACAGGGAGAAAACCGGGATTGATGCCGCCAAAAGCCGAACAAAATTCCAGAAACTGGAAGAGAAATCTTTTACAATCGTGCAAAATACACAAATCGACATTTTTTTCACAATATTTTTCCCGCCACGCTGCATCGCCCTTTTTCCTCGCCGTTTTCCCGCCATGGCGCCGTGCAAAACAATCCTTTACATCCCTGTAAAAATCCGATAAAATAGGAAGAACAAGGGCAGGAAGGGCAAAACAGCTTGACATCGCCTTTAGTTTATTGTAAAGCGAGGGCAAAACCGTGTTCAAAATCGTACAAAAACGAGAACTGAACCCCACGGTGACCGAAATGGTCATCGAGGCGCCGCTGATCGCCAAAAAGGCGAAGGCCGGCCAGTTCATCATCGTCCGCGCCAAGGAGGATTCCGAGCGCATCCCCCTGACCATCGCGGGTTACGACCGGGAAGCAGGCACCGTGTCCATCATCTTCCAGATCGTGGGCGCCGGCACCATGGAGCTCAACACCCTGCCGGAGGGCGGCTGCGTGCATGACTTTGTGGGCCCGCTGGGCAAGGCCACCGAGATCGAGGGCCTGAAGAATGTCTGCGTGGTCGGCGGCGGCGTGGGCTGCGCCATTGCCCTGCCCATCGCCCAGGCGCTCCACGCCCAGGGCACCAAGGTCACCGGCATCATCGGCTTCCGGGACAAGAACCTGCTGATCCTGGAAGAGGAGTTCCGCGCCTGCTGCGACGAGCTGATCATCATGACCGACGACGGCTCCTACGGCCGCAAGGGCGTGGTTACCCTGCCCCTGGAAGAGAAGATCAAGGCGGGTGCCGACTTTGACGAGGTCATCACCATCGGACCGCTGATCATGATGAAGTTTGTGGTCAAGACCACCAAGCCCTACAACGTCAAGACCATCGTTTCCATGAACCCCATCATGGTGGACGGCACCGGCATGTGCGGCGGCTGCCGCCTGACGGTGGGCGGCCAGACCAAGTTTGCCTGTGTGGACGGCCCCGACTTTGACGGGTTTGAGGTGGACTTTGACGAGGCCATGCACCGCGGAACGATGTACAAGGAATTTGAGGGGCACGCCCGCGATGCGGCGTGCAACCTGTTCAAACAGGAGGTGCAGTGAGATGCCGAACATGGACCCGAAAAAGTGCCCCATGCCCAGCCAGGACCCCAACGTCCGCAACAAGAACTTCAAGGAGGTGGCCCTGGGCTACACCGCCGAAATGGCCGTGACCGAAGCCCAGCGCTGCCTGCAGTGCAAGAACCATCCCTGCCGCAGCGGCTGCCCGGTGGACATCGACATTCCCGGCTTCATCGCTGAGGTTGCCAAGGGTGAGTTCGAGGCCGCCTATCAGATCATCGCTCAGTCCAGCGCCCTGCCCGCCGTCTGCGGCCGGGTCTGCCCCCAGGAGAACCAGTGCGAGGGCAAGTGCATCCGGGGCATCAAGGGCGAGCCGGTGGGCATCGGCCGTCTGGAACGCTTTGTGGCCGACTGGCACCGGGAAAACGTGCACACCCCGCCGGTCAAGCCCGCTCCCAACGGCCACAAGGTGGCGGTCATCGGCGCAGGTCCCTCCGGCCTGACGGTGGCCGGCGACCTGGCCAAGATGGGCTACAAGGTCACCGTCTATGAGGCCCTGCATGTGGCCGGCGGCGTGCTGATGTACGGCATCCCCGAGTTCCGTCTGCCCAAGGACATCGTCCAGACCGAGGTGGAAGGCCTGAAGGCGCTGGGCGTGGACATCGAGTGCAACATGGTCATCGGCAAGGTGCTGACCATCGACGAACTGCTGGGCGAATACGGCTTTGAAGCCGTCTACATTGCTTCGGGCGCCGGTCTGCCCCGCTTCATGGGCATCCCGGGCGAGAGCCTGAAGGGGGTCTACTCGGCCAACGAGTATCTGACCCGCGTCAACCTGATGAAGGCTTACCTGCCCGACAGCCACACCCCCATCCAGAAGAGCCGCTCCGTGGCCGTGGTGGGCGGCGGCAACGTGGCCATGGACGCCGCCCGCTGCGCCAAGCGGCTGGGCGCCGAGACGGTCTACATCGTCTACCGCCGCGGCATGGCCGAACTGCCCGCCCGCAAGGAGGAAGTGGAGCATGCCGAGGAAGAGGGCATCATCTTCAAGACCCTGACCAACCCGGTGGAAGTGCTGGGCGATGAGCAGGGCTGCGTCAAGGGCATGACCTGCGTGGAGATGGAGCTGGGTGAGCCTGACGCTTCCGGCCGCCGCCGCCCCATCGTCAAGGAGGGCAGCGAGTTCAACCTGGAAGTGGACACCATGATCATGGCGCTGGGCACCAGCCCCAACCCGCTGATCCGCTCCACCACCCCGGGTCTGGACGCCGACAAGCACGGCTGCATCATCACCAACGGCCCCGACGGGCTGACCAGCCGTCCCTTCGTCTATGCCGGCGGTGACGCCGTCACCGGCGCGGCCACCGTCATCCTGGCCATGGGCGCCGGCAAGGAGGCCGCCAAGGCCATCGACGCCGCCATCAAGGCCAAGAACGCCTGAGAATCCTGTTTTCCGCGGGAACCGCCCCCCCAGGGGCGGTTCCCGTTTTTTTGCGCAAAAAAACAGAGGGGCAGACGCCTCTCTGTTTTTTGTTTGGTATTATTCGTAGCGCAGCGCCTCGATGGGGTCCATCTTGGCGGCCCGGTTGGCGGGATAGTAGCCGAAGAAAACGCCGATGCCCATGCTGAAGCCCACCGCGACAAAGATGGCCCCGACCTGGGGTTTGGCGGCGTAGCCGATCAGCCCGCTGAGGAAGGACCCCAGCGCCAGGCCCAAGATCACCCCGATGACGCCGCCGATGAGGCAGAGCACCATGGACTCGGTGATGAACTGCAGCCGGATGGCCGAACTGGGGGCGCCCAGGGCCTTGCGGGTACCGATTTCCCGGGTGCGTTCGGTGACCGAAACGGTCATGATGTTCATGACGCCGATGCCGCCCACCAGCAGCGAGATGGCCGCAATGGCCGAAATGCCCAGGCTGATGGTGTCCAGCATCTGGGTCATGGAGTCCACCAGACTGGAAATGCTGCTGGCCTTGACGGTCCAGGTGTCGTTGCGGGTGTAGTAGCTGGCAAAGTAGTTGCCGGTGGTGTCCACAAAGCTGTTCACGTCCACCCCGTTGGCAGCCACCGCCGTGATGCTCTGATACCCGTCCGCCTCCCCGGCAATCCGCTTGGCCACATCCAGCGGGATGTAGAAGTTGGTGACGATGGTGTCATCGCTGGTCTGGCCCATGAGGCTGGAGTAGGCATCTTCCACATACTTGTAGACCCCCACGATGTAAAAATCCTGGGGCATGCTGTTGATCGTCAGGGTGATCCGCTTGCCGATGGCATCGGTGGGGGTGCCGCCCACCGCCTGCTCCACAAATTTCTGGGAGACAACGCAGAGTTTGCGGCCGGCGTCGGTGTCGTCGTTGAGCCAGCGTCCAGCCAGCAGCGGGGCATCGTCCCCGGTGGCGGCCAGCGCGTCATGGTTGATGCCCTGGACGGTGGCCGAGATGGTGGTTTCGGGGTCGCCGTACTTGTCGATGGTGCCGGTACCCGCCTGAACCGAAAGCTCCATGTGATCCACCTGGTCGGGGAAGGCGGCCAGGTATTCCTGGATCATCTGGTCGGTGATCAGGTCCTCGTCCGCGGGGGTGCTGTCCATGAACCAGCGCAGCATCACCCCGTCGCTGGAGGTACCGTCGTTGCTGCTTTTCTGGGTGAGGGAGACGGTGATATTGCTGATACCCATGCCCGACATGCTCTCGGTGACGGTGCCCGACATGCTGCCGCCCACCGTCTCGATGGCGATGACCGCCGCAATGCCGATGATGATGCCCAGCATGGTCAGCAGGCTGCGCATCTTGTTGCTGCGCAGGCTGGTCAGGGCCATGCCGATGTTTTCCACAATATTAGAGAGCCCCACGCACACCGCCCCCTTTCCGTTCCCCGATGATCCGGCCGTCCCGCAGGGTCAGCACCCGCTGACATTCCTCGGCCAGGGCGGCGTTGTGGGTGATGAGCACGATGGTTTTGTGGTATTTTTCGTGCATTTCGTGGAAGAGATCCATGACCACCCGGCTGGTCTGGCTGTCCAGGGCGCCAGTGGGCTCGTCGGCCAGGATCAGGGCCGGTTCGTTGACCATGGCCCGGGCGATGGCCACCCGCTGTTTCTGACCGCCCGAAAGTTCGTTGGGCTGGTGGCGCATCCGCTCCCCCATCCCCACCCGGGTCAGCCATTCCTTGGCGCGGCGCACCCGCTCCCCCGCCGGGATCCCGGCGTAGAGCATGGGCAGCTCCACGTTTTTCAGCGCCGACTGCCGGCCGATCAGGTTGTAGGTCTGAAAGACAAAGCCGATCTTGCGGTTGCGGATGGCGGCCAGCTCGTTGTCTTGGGCCTGGTGGATGTCCACCCCATCCAGGGTGTAGGTGCCGGAGGTGGGTTTGTCCAGCACCCCGATGATGTTCATGAGGGTGGACTTGCCCGAGCCGGACTCGCCCACGATGGCCACAAACTCCCCTTCATAGACGGTGAGATCCACCCCGTGGAGGATCTCCAGCTCGTTGGGCTGGCCGATGTAAAAACTCTTGCGGATGCCCTTCATCCGGATCAGCGCGCGCCGGCGAGGGGTCGGATCGCCGCCGGTGACGGCGCGGGCAATCTGTGCGGCCAATGCCGCTTGGTTCGCCATCTCACTGTCCTCCGGGGGCGTCGGCCGGGCCGCCGCCGGGGCCGCCGGGACCGCCGCCTTCAGCGGGGACTTCCATCTCCACGCTCACATCACCGGTAAGCATTTCGCCCAGGTCTTCGGTGTTGTCGCTGGATTCCAGGCCCTGGGTCAGATCGGCGGAGGAGCGGATCACATCCCCCTCGGCCAGATCGTCGCCGCTGATGACGATGGAGTAATCGTTGGCCTCGCCGGTGGTCACCGGGACTTCCTCAAAGGTCATATCCACCCCGCTGCCGCCGGTCTGGCGCAGCACATAGCTGCTGCCGTCCTCGGCGGTGCCCACCGCATCGATGGGGACGGTGAATACATTGTCGGTCTGCTGGATGATGATTTCCACCTTGGCCTGCACCCCGATGAGCAGGTCGCTGTTGTCGCTGCTGATCTTGACCTTGGCGCCGAAGGTACCCTTGTCGTTGGCCACCGGGTCAATCTGGGTCAGGGTGCCGGGGATCTCGGTGCTGCCGGTGGCGTCGCTGGTCACAATGCAGGAAAGCCCGGTCTTGAGGCTGGGCACGTCGTCGGCGGGGACCGTCACCTCCACCACCAGGGCGTCGGTGTCCTGGATGGTGGCCACGTCACCGCTGCAAACCGAACCCACCGTGGCGTTGAGGGCGGTGACAGTGCCCGACATGGTGGCGGTGAGGGTACAGTCGGCCAGGGTCTCCCGCAGGGTGGTCAGGTTGTCGGGGGTGCGCTTGGCCTGCTCCAGCTTGGTCTCGGCGTCCTCCAGCGTCTGCTGTTTCTGCTTGATGGTGGAGTAGTTCTTTTCGCTGTCATAGGCGCTCTGGGCGCTGGTCAGCTGCTGGTTGGCGGTGTCCAGGGTTTTCTGGGCGGTGTCCAGGGCAGTCTGGGCCTGGCTCAGGGTCTGTTCGGCGGTGTTGTATGCCTGTTCGATGGCCTGGAAGCCGTAAAGCCCCAGCGAGACCACCGAACAGCTGTTCTGCGCTTCGGACAGCGCCTGCTGGGCCTCGGCGGTGGCCGCATGGGCCTGGTCATAGGCCGCCTGTTTGGCGGTCTGGTCGGCGGTGGCGCTGTCCAGTTCAGCCTGGGCGGCATCCCGGGCGGCGATGTTGGCGTCGCTGGGGTCGGCGTCCACCGCATACTGGGCGCTGTTGCGGTTGTTGCTCTTTTCCACCACCAGCAGGTTGGCGGTGTTCAGGGCGCTGAGGGCGTTGTTCTCGTTCTGGGCGGCGGTGTTGTAGGCCATGGTGTAGCTGCTGATCTCGGCCTGGACCCGATCATATTCCGCCTTGAGGGTGTCCCGGTTGCTCTGGGCGCTGTCCTTGCTGCTCTGAGCGTCGTCCAGCGCCTTCTGGGCGTCCGAGACGCTGGTGTTGGCCTCGTCCACCTTGGCCTGCAGATCAATCAGGTTGTTGTCGTGCTGCACCACCGAGGTGTTGTAGTCATCCAGCGCCCGGTCATAGCTGGTCTGGGCGGCCTGCAGGGTGTCGGAATAGCTCTGCTCGGCTTCCTGGATCTGGCGTTCCAGGTCGGCGGTGTCCAGGGTGGCGATGACATCCCCCTCGTTGACATGGTCGCCCACCTGGACGTTGACGCTGGCCACCTTGTAGGTCTTGGCCGCGTCGGCCACCGTAACGCTGGCTTTTTCGCCGGAATTGACGGTGCCGCTGACGCTGACGCTGTTGTCCAGCGAGGTGCGCTTGAGGACGGTGGTGCGGACAAACTGGTAGGTGCTCATGGCCTTGACGGCGTCGGCGGCCCGGCGCAGCTGCCAGACCACCAGCCCGGCCGCCGCCAGGATCAGCACCAGCACCACGGTGAGCACCTTGTGCCGTGCAAACCAAATCTTGCGCTTGGGCAGCGGGGCGGCCGGGGCCGGATCCTCAAATTGTGGCTGATCGGGCAAGGACAGGTCGGAGGCATCCTCCGCCGGCGTCTCCTGCCGAAGGTCGAGTTCCTGGTTCTGGTCTTCTTGCATCTGGTATTTCCTGCCTCTCCTGTATATTGGTGGGAATCAGCCGGAGCTGACGGGCTTTCTGTTTCAGCCTAACGCGAAAGTGTGATAAATCTGTGGAGGAAGTGTTAAGAGCTGGGGAAAGCGCTCTGCCTTTCCTCCCGGTGTTTCCCGTTTATTTTAACGAAAGAGCCGGGCAAATTTTGGCAGAGAGCGCCAAAAAAGAGAAAAAAATTCGGGCGTGCCTCTGTGGCGCGCCCGAAACCGAAATCACTTCTTTTTGCCGAGGAATTTGAGCAGCGGCACCGTCACCGCGGCCGACACCGCACAGCAGACCACCGCTTCGATGACCCCCTGAATGCCCACCAGGGCGATGACGAAGGTCAGCGGGTTGCTGACCCCCAGGGTGGAAACCAGCCCCTGCACATAGTCGCTGTCATAGTAGAAGAACACCAGCATCCCCATGAACAGGACGGTGTTGAGCACCGGAGCCGCCAGCCCGCCCAGGGCGCAGCAGAGCTTGGTGCGGTTGGGCAGCAGTTTGCAGACCGCCCGGTAGATCAGGGCGCAAAGCAGACCACAGAGCAGCCGGGCCGCCACCGTAACCACGAAGCACCACACCGGGTTGATGGTGAACAGGGCGGTGCCCATGGCACTTTTGCCCTCCATGGCGCTCATAAAGCTGGTCAGGCCGAAGGCCGTGCCCAGGATGGCGCCGCCGGCGGGGCCAAGCAGCATGGCGCCGATGGCCACCGGAATGGTCAACAGGCTCAGCGAGAGCGGGCCGATGGGCAGATAGCCCAGCGGGGTGTAGGCCATGATCAGAACCAACGCCAACAACAGCGCCAGTTGGGTCAGGCGGCGGGTTTCCGTCTTGATTGGTTTCATATTCAATTTTCCTCCTGCTGCCGTCTTCTCTTCAAAGTACAGCGCATATTTTCGGCTTTGTCCCCAAAGCCGTTTCCAGTATACGCTCCGGTGCAGGAAAATGCAAGATTCAGAATTGGGCGCCCAGGGTGGCGGCCATCACCGCCTTGATGGTGTGCATCCGGTTTTCCGCCTCCCGGAAAACGATGGACTGCGGCCCGGTAAAGACCTCGTCGGTGACTTCCATGGCATCCCGGCCAAACCGCTCCCCCATCTCCTTGCCGATGGCGGTCTTGTGGTCGTGGTAGGCGGGCAAACAGTGCATGAAGACGGCGTCGGGGGCCGCTTCGGCCATCCGGTCGGCGTTGATCTGGTAGGGGGACAGCGCCTGGATGCGCTCCTGCCAGACCTCCACCGGCTCACCCATGCTCACCCAGACGTCGGTGTAGAGGATGTTGGCGCCGGCCGCCGCGGCGGTGTCCTCGCTGAGGGTGACCGAGCCGCCGCTGGCCGCCGCAAAACCCTTGCACCGCTCCACCAGCGCCGGGTCGGGCCAGTAAGCCTTGGGGGCGCAGGCCACAAAGTCCAGCCCCATCTTGGCGCAGCCGATCATCAGCGAGTTGCCCATGTTGTACCGGGCGTCCCCGAAGTAGGCAAATTTAAGCCCCGCCAGCTTGCCGAACTGCTCCCGGATGGTGAGGAAATCCGCCAGGATCTGGGTGGGGTGGAACTCGTTGGTCAGGCCGTTCCAGACCGGCACGGTGGAATATTGGGCCAGTTCCTCCACAATGGCCTGGCCGTAGCCCCGGTACTCGATGCCGTCAAACATGGAGCAGAGCACCTGGGCGGTGTCGGCAATGGACTCCTTTTTGCCGATCTGGCTGCCGGTGGGATCCAGGTAGGTGGTGCCCATGCCCAGGTCGTGGGCTGCCACCTCAAAGCTGCACCGGGTGCGGGTGGAGGTCTTTTCAAAAATCAGCGCCACGTTCTTGCCCCGCAGCACGTCATGGGGAACCCCCGCCTTCTTCTTCGCCTTCAGGTCCGCCGCCAGATTCAGCAGCGCGTCAATCTCCTGCGGGGTGTAGTCCAGCAGGGTGAGGAAATCTCTGCCTTTGAAATCCATCCTTCTCGCCTCTCCTTATATAAGTAAGTTGCCTTTTTGCTGTTGCAGCCGTGCCGCCGGGCGGCGCGGCTGTCTTTATTATGGCACAGCAGACCGCCGGAGGCAAGAGAAATATTCATCAAACCGGAATTTTATGATAAAAACCTGTATTTTTATGCAGCATGCCAAAAATGGAGCCGCCGGAAAAAATTTCTTGACAACCGCCTTTGCCGGTGTATAATTGTACCAGACTTTTTATCTAAATTTATTTAGATAAAATTTTCAAACAAATAAACTGCCACAGACAAGGAGATTTTTACCATGACTTTTGAAGAGATGAAAGACATTATCGTTGACACCCTGAGCTGCGACGCCGACAAGGTCACCATGGAGGCCAGCCTGGCCGACGATCTGCAGGCCGACAGCCTGGACGCGGTGGAGCTGAACATGGCCATCGAGGAAGCCTGCGGCATCGCCATCCCCGACGAAGAGCTGCCCAACATGAAGACGGTGGGCGATCTGTTCAACTACATCACCAGCCACGCCGAATAATCCCCACACTCCATCTTCCATCGAAGGAGGCATCCCCATGAAAAACGTAGGCAAGCTGTTTGCGGCCGGCAGCAGCGAGCGGGTCTTCCAGCTCAAGGCGCGGCGCGACGCTGGCACCGACACCCCGGTGTGGCAGGCGCCCCAGTTCATGACCTGCAAAAAGTGCGAGCGCCGGGCCACCCGCCAGGTCTGGGCCAAAAGCCTGTACGTCTGCCCCAACTGCGGGTTCTATCATCCCATCGGCGGCTACTACCGCCTGAGCATGGTCCTGGACCACGGGACCTTCCGGGAACTGGACCCCGAGGTACAGGCCAGCGACCGGCTGAACTTTCCCGGCTATCCCGAAAAGCTGGAGGCCGCCCAGCGCAAAACCGGCCTGAACGAAGCGGTGGTCACGGCCACCGGCAAGATCGGCGGGGTTCCGGTGGTGACTGCGGTGCTGGACAGCCGGTTTTTCATGGGCAGCATGGGCACCGCGGTGGGGGAAAAGGTCACCCGCGCGGTGGAGTACGCCACCGCCAAGCACCTGCCGCTGATCATCTTTTCGGCCAGCGGCGGCGCCCGGATGCAGGAGGGCATCTTCAGCCTGATGCAGATGGCCAAGACCAGCGCCGCCATCCAGCGGTTTTCCCAGAAGGGCGGGCTGTACATCAGCTATCTGACCCACCCCACCACCGGCGGCGTCACCGCCAGCTTTGCCAGCCTGGGTGACATCACCCTGGCCGAGCCGGGGGCGCTGATCGGCTTTGCCGGGCCCCGGGTCATTGAACAGACCATCGGAGAAAAGCTGCCCAAGGGATTCCAGCGCAGCGAGTATCTGCTGGAGCACGGCTTTGTGGACGCCGTGGTGCCCCGCAGCGAGATGCGCAAGACCCTGGCGCAGATTCTTCAGCTTCACACGGAGGGAGGCAAGCGCAGTTGATTAAGGATACTTTGAAGGAGATCGACGCCATCGACGCCGAGATCGAGGCGCTACACAGCGCGGTCAGCCCCAGCCTGGGGGAGGACCTTCTGCCGGACGACGCCTTCAACCCCACCGCCGACGAGGTGTCGGGCAACGAGGCCAGAATCACCGAGCTGACCAACCGCCGGGCCGCCCTGGTGGAGGGCTGCGCCGACCTGACCGCCGAGGACCGGGTCTTTCTGGCCCGGCACCCCAAGCGCCCCCGCATCGACGAGTACATCGACGCCCTCTTCACCGATTTCTTTGAGCAGCGGGGGGACCGCCAGTGCCGGGAGGATGAGGCCATTCTGGGCGGCATCGCCCGGTACAAGGGCATCCCGGTGACCGTCATCGGCCACCGCAAGGGCAGCACCCTGGAGGAGAACATCCGGTTCAACTTCGGCATGCCGGGGCCTGAGGGCTACCGCAAGGCGCTGCGGCTGATGAAGCAGGCGGAAAAGTTTGGCCGGCCCATCATCACCTTCATCGACACCCCCGGCGCCTACCCCGGCAAGGAAGCCGAGGAACGGGGTCAGGGCGAGGCCATCGCCCGCAACCTGGCCGAGATGAGCGCCCTGACGGTGCCGGTGATCTCGGTGGTCACCGGCGAGGGCAGCAGCGGCGGCGCCCTGGGCCTGGGTGTGGCCAACCACATCCTGATGCTGGAGAACGCCGTCTACTCGGTGCTCAGCCCCGAGGGCTTTGCCAGCATCCTGTGGAAGGATTCCTCCCGCAGCGGCGAGGCCTGCGAGATGATGAAACTCACCGCCCAGGACCTGTACGAGGGGGGCATCGTGGAGGAGATCATCCCCGAGCCTCTGGGCGGCGCCCAGGCCGACCACCAGAAGCTTTTCGCCTGCCTGGACACCGCGCTGGAAAAGCATCTGGTCCAGCTCTGCCGGATGAGCCCCCGGGCACTGGCCGAACAGCGCTACAAGAAATTCCGCCAGATCGGGCGGTGAAGGGAGAAGCCATGGAAGGATTGCAGCTCATTGCCACCGGCGGGGCCTTGCCCAGCCGGGTTGTCACCAATGAGGACCTGAGCCGGATGGTGGAGACCAGCGACGAGTGGATCACCACCCGTACCGGCATCCGCCAGCGGTATTTCTGCGCCGAGGGGGAGGCCGACCACACCCTGGCCATCGCCGCCGCCCGCCAGGCGCTGCAGCGCAGCGGGCTGACCCCCGACCAGATCGGCTGCTGCATCTGCGCCACCCTGTCGGGGGCCTATGCCACCCCCAGCGTGGCCTGCCTGGTGCAGCGGGAACTGGGCCTGCCCGAGAACATCCCGGTGTTTGACCTCAACGCCGCCTGCTCCGGCTTTGTCTACGCCGTGGCCACCGCCCGGGGGCTGCTGGCCGGCACCGGCGGGCGGTACGCCCTGGTGGTGGGCTGCGAACAGCTCTCCCGCCTGATGGACATGACCGACCGCTCCACCTGCGTCCTGTTTGGGGACGGGGCGGGGGCCGCGGTGCTGGAGCGCACCCAGGACGGCCCCTTTGCCGCCATGCTGGGCGCCCGGGGCGGGTTTGAGATCTCCGCCGAAGGCCCCGGCCCGGAGCCTTCGGCCATCAAGATGGACGGCAAGGCGGTCTTCCGCTTCGCGGTGGACGCCCTGCCCCGCTGCCTGACCGGGGTGCTGGACCAGGCCGGCCTGACCATGGAGGATCTGTCCTGGGTCATCTGCCACCAGGCCAACAGCCGGATCATCGACCACTGCGTCAAAAAGATCGGCTGCCCCGAAAAGTTTTACAAGAACATCGACCGTTTCGGCAACACCAGTGCCGCCAGCATCCCCATGGCCCTCAACGAGATGGCCGAGCGGGGGCTGCTGGCCCCCGGCCAGCGCATCGCCTGCGTCGGGTTCGGCGGCGGGCTGACCTGGGGCGGCGTGCTGCTGCAAGTCAAGGAGGTTCCGGTATGAAACTGCTGAACGAAATTCTGGGCACCAAGTACCCCATCATCCAGGGCGGCATGGCCAACATCGCCACCGGCGAGTTCGCCGCCGCCTGCTCCAACGCCGGGGCGCTGGGCCTGATCGGCGCCGGCGGGATGAATACCGATTCGCTGCGGGAGAACATCCGCCGCTGCAAGGAACTGACCGACAAGCCTTTCGGGGTCAACATCATGCTGATGCATCCCCAGGCCGACGAGTTCGCCAGGATCGTGGTGGAGGAGGGCGTCCAGGTGGTCACCACCGGCGCCGGCAATCCCGGGAAATACATGAAGGAATGGAAGGCCGCCGGCATCAAGGTGATCCCGGTGGTGGCCGCTGCGGTGCTGGCCAGGCATCTGGCCGCCTGCGGCGCCGACGCCGTCATCGCCGAGGGCACCGAGAGCGGCGGCCATGTGGGCGAGATGGCCACCATGGCCCTGGTGCCCCAGGTGGTTGACGCGGTGGATCTGCCGGTGATCGCCGCCGGCGGCATCGCCAGTGGCCGGCAGCTGGCCGCCGCCTTTGCCCTGGGGGCCTGCGGCGCCCAGATCGGCACCTGCCTGCTGACCTCGGAGGAGTGCCCCATCCATCCCAACTACAAGGCCGCCCTGCTCAAGGCCAAGGACAGCGATACCATCGTCACCGGCCGGATCGGCGGCACCCCGGTGCGGGTGCTCAAGAACAAGATGAGCCGGGAATACGTCCGGCAGGAGAAGGCCGGCGCCGACAAGATGGAGCTGGAAAAGTTCACCCTGGGCAGCCTGCGCCGTGCCGTCTTTGAGGGCGACACCGACACCGGCAGCCTGATGGCCGGTCAGGTGGCCGGCATGCTGCACGAGATCCGCCCGGTGTCCGCCATCCTGGACGAGATGATGGCGGACTGCCGCACCCGGCTGGCCGAGCTGGGCGCCATGCAGGTCTGAAAGGAGACACAACGATGAAACTTGCCTTTTTGTATGCCGGTCAGGGCAGCCAGCACGCCGGGATGGGCGCCGATCTGTACGAGCGGTTCCCCGCCTTTGCCAGGGTTCTGGACGAGGCGGCCCAGGGGCTGGACTTTGACCTGAAAACCACCTGCTTTTCCGACCCCGAGGGGGTCATCAACCTGACCCAGTACACCCAGCCCTGCATGGTGGCCTTTGCCGCCGGGGTTACTGCGGTGCTGCGCCAAGCGGGCATCCGCCCCGCCTACGCCGCCGGGCTGTCCCTGGGCGAATACTCCGCCCTGGAGGCCGCCGGGGTCTTTGATGCCAGGACGGCGGTGGATCTGGCCGCCTTCCGCGGCAAGGCCATGGCCAAGGCCGCCGAGGGCATCGAGTGCGGCATGACCGCCATCCTGGCCCTGGACCGGGACAAGCTGGCCCAATGCTGCGAACAGGCCGCCGGGCTGGGGGTTGTGCAGATCTGCAACTACAACTGCCCCGGCCAGCTGGTCATCGGCGGCGAACTGGCCGCGGTGAACAAGGCCGCCGAGCTGGCCAAGGCCGCCGGCGCCCGCCGCTGCATTCCCCTGAAGGTCAGCGGCCCCTTCCACACCAGCCTGATGCACCCCGCCGGGGACGCCCTGGCCCAGCGGTTCCAGACGGTGGATTTCGGGGAGATGGACTTCCCCGTTCTCTTCAACTGCCTTGGCCGTGAGAAGGCCGAGAGCGATACCATCCCCGCCCTGCTGGAGCGCCAGGTCCAGAGCAGCGTCTATCTGGAGGACACCATCCGCCGCCTGGCCGAGCTGGGTGTGAACACGGTGGTGGAGATCGGCCCCGGCCACGCCATCAGCGGCTTTGTGAAGAAAACCGTCGGCACAGCGATCCGCTGCCTGCCCGCCGAGACCGCCGACGAGCTGGAAGAGGTTGTCAAAACCCTGCGGGAGGAGGTATAATATGAAGGAGATCCAGAACCGCGCCGCCCTGGTCACCGGCGGCAGCCGCGGGATTGGCCGGGCTGTCTGCGTGGCCCTGGCCAAGGCCGGATGCAATGTCTGCGTCAACTACGCGGGCAGCGCCGCCGCGGCCGAAGAGACCGCCGACCTCTGCCGCCAGTACGGGGTGGAGGCGGTGACGATGCAGGCCGATGTGAAGGACCCCGCCGCCTGCCAGAAACTGGTGGAGGACACCGTCGCCCGGTTCGGGCGGCTGGATGTGCTGGTCAACAACGCCGGCGTCAACGCCGACAAACTGCTGATGCGGATGGGCGAGGAGGACTTTGACAAGGTCATCGACACCAACCTCAAGGGCGCCTTCTTCTGCTGCAAGGCCGCCAGCCGGGTGATGATGCGCCAGCGCAGCGGCCGCATCATCTGCATCAGCAGCGTGGTGGGGCTGCACGGCAACGCCGGCCAGACCAACTACGCCGCCAGCAAGGCCGGGCTCATTGGCCTGACCAAGAGCATCGCCAAGGAATTGGCCGGGCGCGGCGTCACCGCCAACGCGGTGGCCCCCGGCTTTATCGAGACCGACATGACCGCCGCCATGCCCGAGGCAGCCCGCACCGCGGCGCTGGCCGGGGTTCCGGCGGGGCACGCCGGCCGTCCCGAGGACATCGCCGATGCCGTGGCCTTCCTGGCCAGCTCCCAAGCCGGGTACATCACCGGCCAGGTGCTGGGCGTGGACGGCGGCATGGGCATGTGAGGAGGAGCAGTTATGGAAAAACGCAGAGTTGTCATCACCGGTCTGGGCACCGTCAACCCCACCGGCAACACGACGGCCGAAAGCTGGGCCGCCGTCCGCCGGGGCGAGTGCGGCGTGGCGCCCATCACCGCCTTTGATACCACCGATTTCAAGATCAAGCTGGCCGCCGAGGTCAAGAACTTTGACCCCGCTGCCCGGATGGACAAGCGGGACGCCCGCAAGATGGCCCGCTTTACCCAGTTTGCGGTGGCCGCGGCCGCCGAAGCCATGGAGGACTGCGGTCTTGTGGGGGACGCCCTGAGCGAAGCCGACGCCCAGCGGTTCGCCACCGTCATTTCCAGCGGCGTGGGCGGTCTGCCCACCATCGAGGAGGAGCACGCCCGGGGCGAGGCCAAGGGCTTTGAGCGGGTCAGCCCCTTCTTTGTCCCCATGGCCATCGCCAACATGGCGGCAGGCCAGGTGGCCATCCGTTTTGGCCTCAAGGGGATGTGCACCTGCCCCGTCACCGCCTGCGCCGGCGGCACCAACGCCATCGGCGACGCCTTCCACCTGATCCGGGACGGCTACGCCGACCTAGCCCTGTGCGGCGGCACCGAGAGCTGCATCAGCCCGCTGGGTGTGGGCGGCTTCTCCAGCATGAAAGCCCTGTCCACCGCCACCGACCCCAACCGCGCCTCCATCCCCTTTGACGCCGAGCGCGGCGGCTTTGTCATCGGCGAGGGCTGCGGTCTGCTGGTGCTGGAGGAACTGGAACACGCCAAAGCCCGGGGCGCCAAGATCTATGCCGAGATGGTGGGCTACGGCGCCACCTGCGACGCCCATCACATCACCGCCCCCGCCCCCAACGGGGAGGGCGGCGCCCGGAGCATGGCGCTGGCCCTGGCCGACGCCGGCATCGCGCCCGAGCAGGTGGGCTACATCAACGCCCACGGCACCGGCACCCATCTGAACGACAGCGGCGAAACCGCCGCCATCAAGACCGTCTTTGGCGAGCACGCCCATCATCTGGCTGTCTCCAGCACCAAGTCCATGACCGGACATCTGCTGGGCGGCGCCGGCGGCGTGGAAGGGGTGTTCACCGCCCTGGCGCTCCACGACGGGTTCCTGCCCGCCACCATCAACCTGCAGCAGCCCGACCCCGAATGTGACCTGGACTACATCCCCAACGTGGGCCGGGCACAACAGGTGGACTATGCCATGAGCGACAGCCTGGGCTTTGGCGGCCACAACGCCTGCGTTGTCTTCAAGCGTTGGGAGGGTTGAAAAATGCCAATCACTGGGAACGACCCGCCGCGCGCCCTGAACGCGGCCCAGATCGCCGAGATTCTGCCCCACCGGTATCCCTTCGCCCTGGTGGACAAAATCACCGACTACACGCCCGGACAGTGGGCCAGGGGGATCAAGTGCGTCACCCTGAACGAGCCCTTCTTCTGCGGGCATTTCCCGGGGCAGCCGGTGATGCCCGGGGTGCTGATCCTGGAAGCGCTGGCCCAGACCGGCGCGGTGGCGGCGCTGAGCCTGCCCGAGAACCGGGGCAAGCTGGCCCTCTTCGGCGGGGTGCGCAGCGCACGGTTCCGCCGGCAGGTGGTGCCGGGGGATGTGCTGACCCTGGAATGCGAACTGGTGGAACAGCACGGCGCCCTGGGGATCGGCAAGGCGACGGCCTGGGTGGATGGACAGCGTGCCGCCAACGCCGAACTGATCTTTGCGATCACCGACGCGGGGAAGGCCTGAACCCAGCGGGGGCCCGTTGCTGGACCCCGCAGATGATACAGGAGGTATTTGCCATGCTGGACAAAGCGTTTGAAAATGTCTACACCAAGTTCAAGCTGCATTTTTACCAGAAGGTTTTCAGCCGGTTCGAGAGCCGCGAGGCTACCCTGACCACGGTGGAATCCTTCTGCATGGAGGGGATCATGGCCATGGGCAGCCCCACCATCGCCGAGTTTTCCAGCATGATGCACATTTCCACCCCCAACGCGGCCTACAAGATCAACTCGCTGGTCAAAAAGGGTTATGTGGAAAAGATCCAGTCCCTCACCGACAAGCGGGAGTATCATCTGCGCCCCACCCGAAAATACATCGACTACTACAACATCAGCTACGCCTATCTGCAGCAGGTGGTGGACCGGGTCAAACAGCGGTTCCCCATCGAGGATGTGAAGAAGCTGGAGGAGATGCTCACCATCGTCTCCAATGAGCTGATGCCCGAGATTCCTCTGCCGGACCGGGCCGAGGAAGAGGGAACGGTCTGAATCTGAACCAAAAACACCGCCGCAGGGTGCCTGTGCATCCCTGCGGCGGTGTTTTGTCTTATTCCAATGAATCCGGCCCGTAGCGCACCCCGGTTTCCACCAGGACGTCCTCTTCCCACACCAGACCGGGACGGCCCCCCTTGCGGGCCTCGGTGAGAAAGAGCCAGGGCCTGCCGCCCGGCTGGTGGCGGACCAGGGCCACCCGTTTGGGTTCCAGCCCGGCGGCGCAGAGGGCGGCAAAGACCGCGGCCATCTGTTCCGGCCGGTGGCAGAGGGCCAGGCGCCCCCCATCCTGCAGCGCCCGGGCGGCGCAGGCCGCCACATCCCCCACGGTGCAGCTGCCGTCGTGGCGGGCGGCGGCCCGGCGGGGGTCGGGGCTGACAAAGCCGCCGGTGAAGTAGGGCGGGTTGCAGGCGGCAAAGGCGTACCGGCCCCGTTCCGGCCCCGCCTGGCAGAACTGCCGCAGGTCGGCGCACAGGGGGCGGATATGGGCGGCCTCCGGGCCGTTTTCCGCCACCGCGGCGGCACAGAGGGCGCTGGCTGCGGGGTCCAGCTCCACCGCGTCGCATGGGCCACGGTGGCCCATGTCGTGCCAGGCCAGGGCCACGATGCCGCAGCCGCTGCACAGGTCCAGCGCCCGCTGGTTGGGCCGGGGCCGGGCAAACCGGGCCAGCAGCAGGGCGTCGGAGCCGAAGGTAGCCCCGGGGGCGGTGAGCACCCGGGTGCCGGCGTCCAGGATTTCGGTGTGGGGCATGGCGGTCTCCCTTGACGATGGAAAATGGCAGACAAAAAACGCGGCGCGGTGTCGCCACCGGCCGCGTTTCGGAAGTGTTTTACTTATTCCGGCTTGATCGCACCGGTGGGGCAAGCACCCTCGCAGGCGCCGCAGTCCACACAGGCAGCAGCGTCAACCTCAGCCTTGGCGCCCATGGTGATCGCGCCGACGGGGCAGGTATCAACGCAAGCGCCGCAAGCAACACACTCGTCAGTAACCATATGAGCCATCGTGAATCTCCTTATCTCCGTGCTATAAATTTTGACCGTCGGGCCGTGCACGGTGGGGAACCGGCGGGACGCATTCCTGCGTTTCCATTATTGTACCATCCGGCGGCAGGGTTTGCAAGGGCATCCCCAAAAAATCCCTGCTCAATCCTCCTCGGGATCGGGCTGGATGGGCGCCCGTTTGCCGCCGCGCAGGTAGGTGCACTCGCTGCGTTTGTAGAGTTTGGGGGCCAGGCTCTCCACGCTGCGGACCTTGAGGGTTCCGGAGACCACGTTGGCCTCCAGGACGGTGCCCTCCCCGTCGGGGGTGCGCACCACGCTGCCCGGCTGGGGGGTGATGGCGTTGAGATACTCGTAGCTCTTCTGCTCATAGCCCAGGCAGCACATCAGCCGCCCGCAGGCGCCGCTGATCTTGGCCGGGTTGAGGGAAAGGCCCTGTTCCTTGGCCATCTTGATGGAGACGGGCTGGAAGTTCTTGAGGAAGCGGCTGCAGCAGAAGGGCTGGCCGCAGACCCCCAGGCCGCCCAGCATCTTGCTCTCGTCCCGGACGCCGATCTGGCGCAGTTCGATGCGGGTGTGGAACTGCCCGGCCAGGTCCTTGACCAGATCTCGGAAGTCCACCCGGTTGTCGGCGGTGAAGTAAAAGACCAGCTTGTTGCGGTCCAGGGTATACTCGGCGTCCACCAGCTTCATCTGCAGCTTGTGGGCGGCGATGCGCTCCTCGCACAGGCGGAAGGCGGCCCGCTCGTCGGCGCGGTTCTGGCGCATCCGGCGGATGTCCACCCCGTCGGCCATCCGCAGCACCGGTTTGATTTCCCGGGGTGCGCCGCCGCTGGGCAGCTCATGGGCGGCGCGGACCACCTCGCCGCACTCCACCCCGCGGGCGGTCTCCACCACGACGTACTCCCCCGTCTGGGGCTGGAGGGTGCCGGGATCAAAGTAGTAGGCCCGGCCGCTTTCCTTGAATTTGACGGAAATGACTTTCATAATTTTGGCAATCCTTTTCTTGGGGTTGGGGTCAGACGGCGGCCGCCAGCAGCGCCAGGGCCAGCCGCAGGTTTCCGTTGGCACGGATGGCGCCCATGGCCTTGCCCGCCGCGTCCAGCAGGACGGCAGCCCTGTCGGGCTGAAGGCCGGCGAAGCCGGGCCGGCGCAGGGCGGCCGAGGCGGCAAGGCGGGTCTGACGCAGCAGCTCCAGCGCCGCCTCCCGGTCCTTTTCGCACCGGGCCAGCAGGGCGGCTGCCTTGTAGGTGTCGGCCTTCTGCACCAGGGTGCAGAGGGCGGCGGCGTTCTCCCGGGCGGCGGACAGCTTGGGGTCCCGCACCGCGGCCAGGCAGGAACCGATGTGCCCTTCATAGAGAAAGGCCAGGTCGTTGGCCTTGGTCTCGGGCAGGGCGGGGATGGCCTCCCGCAGCGCGCGGGCGCAGTCCCCGGCGTCCACCGGGGCCAGGGTGTAGGCAGCGCAGCGGCTGCGGATGGTGGGCAGCACCGCGGCGGTGCTGGTGGCGGTGAGCAGGAAGAGCACCCCCTCGGGGGGTTCCTCGATGATCTTGAGCATGGCGTTGGCCGAGGACCCGTTGAGGTTCTGGGCACCGTAGATGAACATGACCCGGCCCGCCGCGTCGGCGGAGAGGGCGGAATGCTGGATGGCCTCCCGGGCGGCGCGGATCCGCTCCACCTTGATCTGGCCCGAGGCGCCCTCCCCCCGCACCGTGATGCACTCGCTGTCCTCTCCCCGCAGGACCGCCTCGGCATGGGGGCCGCCCCGGGGATAGAGATAATCGGCAGCCAGGCAGCGCGCAGCAAAGCCCGCCCCGCAGCCGGCCTCCCCCACCAGCAGAATGCTGTGGGCAAGGCGTCCGGCCGTGAGCGCGGCTTTGAGATCCTGTTTCAGTGTCTGGTTGCCGACGATGCGATCCAGCATCGGGGCGGTGTTCACAGCTTTTCGAACCGCTCGACGTTGGTGACAAAGACGGTGGCGCCGCCCACCGTAACCTCGATGGGCATGGCGCTCTCGATGCCCAGCCCGATGGAGGCGGTGCCGGGGACGATCTCGGTACGCTGCTTGCAGCACTTGGCGATGCAGGCGATGCAGTCATCCACCCGTTCATCCTCGGTGCCGATCATCAGGGTCATGTTGCCGGCCATCAGGAAGCCGCCGGTGGTGGCCAGACGGGTGACGTAGAATTTCTGCTTGAGCAGCTCGTTGCAGACGCTGCGGGAATCCTCTTTGTTGACGATTGCGGTGATGAGTTTCATAATCGAATCCTCCTTATCTGTCATGCGCGGGGAAAAGGCTTACCGCTTCCAGCGGTTTTCCCAATCCCGACGGCGCTTGTAGCTTGTGATGGTGTCCCGGCACCAGGCGAAGAGTTCGGGGCCGAAAAAGACCAGGAACCCGGCCAGGCCGAAGACCAGGCTGGCCCGGTAGGCCATGGTGACCCCCAGAGAGAAGAAGTTGAACAGCCAGACCACGGCGGCGGCCAGGCCCAGCCATTTGACCCGGATGGGGATGAAAAAGAAGAGCAGGATCTGCTGTTCCGGCCACATCCAGGCGTAGGCAAAGAAGAGGGAGAGAAAGATGCCCGACGACCCGGCCGACCCGGTGAGCAGGCAGGAGACCACTGCCCCCAACACCCCGATGAGGATGTAGAGGGTGAAGCGGAAGCTGCCCCAGACCCGTTCCAGCGAGTTGCCCACCCACCAGTAAAAGTAGAGCTGCAGCAGCAGCGAAAAGGCGCTGTAGGTCAGGGTGGGGACAAAGAGGAAGGTTACAACCTCCCAGATATACCCCCGCATCAACCCGGTACGGGTCAGGGAAAGGATGTAATACAGATTGGCGTTGACAAACATCACCAGGAACCAGACCACTGCCTGGGCCGCGCAGATGATGTTCATCAGATTGGGGATGCCCAGCCGCCCGAAGCGGCGTTCCAGCTTGTCAATCCAGCGCATGGAGACTCCTTTCAAATCGCGCCGCGGCAGCGGCCTATTGATTAAAGTACATTGTACCATTTTCGCGGGGGGAGTTCAACATTTTCTTGTCGAGATCCACAAAAGGAGGCCGGGGCATCAAGCCCCGGCCTCCTTTTTTCCTCTTATTTTCCGCTTTGGGTCCCGAAATAAAAAGCCACCACCATGGTGACCACCGTCATCACGGTGTCGGGCTGGAACCTGCCGCCCAATGCCAAAACCGCAAACACGCCGATGACCACCATGGTCACGATGGTCTTGACCTTGAGCAGCGCCGCAAGATTTTTCCAGAATTCTTCCATGGGTTTCCTCCCTTCATTCCGGCCGGGACAGGTGCTCCAGGTCGGCGATCCGGTGGTTGGCCACCCGGATCTGTTCCTGCTGCACCTCCAGCCGTTCTTCCAGGTTGTAGGTTCGTTCCACCACGCTGTTGTGCTTGTCCACCTTCTTTTCCAGCTGTTCGATGCGATAGGTGGTCAGCCGGGTGTTGATGAGAATGCCGGCAAAGGCCCCCAGGGCGCTGCCCAGCACCGGCAGCAGCGCCGTGATCAGGGCGGTGTCCACCGTCATCCGCACACCTCGCAGGGCAGGGAAAGCTCGGCGGCCAGGGCCTGCAGCCGGGCCACATCCCCGGCGCTGGCCGGGCCGATGCAGAGGGTTTGCAGGGCAGAGGCGGCGTTTTCCCGGGGAACCGGTCCCTCCCCCGCCCCATAGGTATAAACCCCGCCGTCGGCGGTGGTAAAGTCATCGTCCAGCCAGACCAGCGGGTTGCGGCGGCTGCCGTCCCAGATCACCTCGAAATGCAGATGGGCCCCGCTGACATTGCCGGTGGCGCCGGTGTAACCGATCAGGTCCCCTTCCCGGACCTGCTGCCCCTGCTGCACACAGATCCGGCTCAGGTGTGCGTAGCGGGTCTGAAGGGGCTTGTCCCGATAGTCGGCGTGGCAGAGCCGGATCATGTTGCCGTAGCTCTGCATGCCGGTGGTGGTGCGGCCGTCCCAGCTCTGGATCTGGTCCACCGTTCCGCCCTCGGCGGCATAGACCGGTTTTTCGGTGTTGCCGTTCTGGTTGGTGCGCAGGTCGATGGCACGGTGAAGGCTGCCGTCGCTGTAATAATACCCCGCCGTCAGCACATGAAGAGCCAGCGGCCAAGCCAGCAGAACTTCCTTGTTTTGCAAACGCATTGCGATTCCTCCTTTGAAAAAGCCGGGTTCAGGCCCGGCGCAGGGTGTAGGTGATCTTCATGGTCATCCCGGCGTTCTTGGTCACCGGGTCGGTGAGGTCGTTGATGGTGGCCAGATAGGTGGGCCGCAGCCCCAGGGTCAGCCCCTTGGTGTTGTTGGTGTTGCTGGGGTTGGCACTCTTGGCCAGCAGCACTTTGCGTCCCCGGATGGGAACGGCATGGCAGTTGGAGGGATAGCGGCTGCTCAGATTGTACTGCAGGGTGAGCATCTCGTCGGTGGCGGTGTTCAGCACTACCGAGGGGGTGGTGCCGCTGTCGGCCTGGTACTGGTAGAAGTAGAGCCTGCCGTCGTGGGCGTCGTGGACATAGGGCATGGACAGCCCATGGGTGGTGATCTCCCGGATCTCGCCGGGGTCGGACAGCTGGATCCGGAACACCCGCTTGCTGCCGTCCGACGCCGCGACGGTGCCCCACAGATAGATCCAGCCGTCATAGACCAGGGCGTTGCCGCTGGGGACGGCAGTCCCGTTGCTGCTCATCATCCCCTGGAGGGTCTGGCCGGTCTGGTTGGTGATGCGGTAGCTCTGCAGTTCATAACTGTCCACGTCGATCTCGTAGACCAGCAGTTCCTTGTTGGCCTGCACCTGGCTGTTGGGGAAGCTGATGAGGTAGAACTTGCGGCGCTCGGCGTCGTAGCAGCCGTAGAGATAGCTGGCGGAGCTGTTGAGCAGCGCCGGGGTCAGCGAGATGGTGCGCTCGCTGCGGCTGGGGGGCAGGTTGGCGGCGCCTCTGGCCCAGAAGAGGGAGACCTCCTTCAGCTTGAGGGGGTAGCGGCGCAGGGTCACGCTGGGCGCCGCGGCGTCCACCTGGGCCACCAGAAAGCAGTCCTGTGTCTCGTCCAGCTCCAGCAGATGGCCGGGGGCGGTGAGGTAGCTGCCCGGCACCGTGACGGCGGGGGCCACGGTGCCCGAGAGGGCGACCCCGGGGGTGTAGGCCACCGTGTTGTTCAGATCGCCGGTGCCCCGGACCTCCGCCTCGGCGCCGGCCCAGGCCGCGGCCCGGTTGCTCAGGCAGACCGAGGCGATGGTCCCGTTGGCCTGCTGGGTGTCAAAGTCAAAGACCAGGGTGGCGGTGCCGCCTTCCAGGTCGATCTTGCTCTCCACCTGGTTCCAGCTGCCCTGGACCAGGTTATCCCCGGTGTTGGCGGCATTGCTGCCGGCGCAGCCCACCACCCGGGCCTCGGCGGGGGCAAAGAGGGTGTCGGCGTCGCCGCCGATCTTGCGGTCAAAGAGGAGAAGCCCCCCGTAAAACTGGGAGATCAGGTCCTCGAAATCCTCCTGGCTCACATCGTCCAACAGGGTGCCCCCCAGGGTGTACATTCCGAAGGGGGTAAAGATCTCCTGCAGGGCGTTGGTCACCAGGTTGTCCTGCTCCACCACCCGGGTGCGGCCGGTGTGCAGGTCGGTCAGTTCAATTTTGGTGTGGCCATGCAATGGCATCCCATCATGCTCCTTTCTGTCACAGTTCCAGCACCGGACCCGTCTCGGCCAGGGCGTCCAGCGCCGGCCCCGCCGCCGTCCAGCGCAGGTCGGCCACCGTGTCCTGGGGCTGGCGCAGGGCGGGGGCGGCGGGGACGGCCTGCACCCCGTCGGTGAATCCTTCCACCCGCAGCGCCGCCGGGGGCTGCAGCGCGGGGGAAGGCAGCAGCTCTTCCAGCATCAGGCGGCCGTCCCACCCGCTGCTCTGGGCCAGGATGCGGCCGTTGAGGGTGGCCCGCACCCCGTTGGCCGCCACCTGCACCAGGCCGCCCTCGGCGGTGAGCCGCACCGAGAACACCACGCTGCGGTTTTCCTCCAACCCCATGAGGGGGTAAAAGAGGGCCAGGGTGTGCGCCCCGGCGTAGAGAGTCTGGGCCAGGGGGTAGTCCTGCGGCACGCCGTCCAGATAGTACCTCACCCGCAGCAGCAGGGTGCCGCCGGGGGTGTCGGGCTGGGCGGTCAGCGGCAGCTGGGCCCAGAAAAGCGGGGTGGTGGCCTGGGAGGTGGTAAAGGCGATGCGGCAGAGCTGGGTTTCCTCCGCGCCAGCCTCCACCGCCTGGGGGTTGGTGAACTGGTAGGCCAGGGTCTGGTTCTGGTCGGTCTGGATCTGCAGCCGGCGCAGGGCGGTCTCGGTGCGGCTGCGGTTGCCCACCAGATAGGGGTTGCGCCCCACCGCCTTGAGGGTCTGACGGCCCCGGAACTTCCACACCCGATGGGTGACCAGCATCTCGGCCGAGCCGCCGGCCCCGGGCAGGTCGGTGAGGGTGATCCGGTCGCCGCATTCCAGGGCGGGGTCGCCGGACAGGGTGACGCTGGCCGGCACATACTGGATGGCGGCCAGCGCCCCGAACACCGCGTCCGCCACCGCCTGGTTGCGGTCGGGCAGGCCCTTGCCAAAGAGGGGGGCGTCGGACATCCGCATCTCCAGCCCATCCCCGGCGGTGTCGCCGCAGAGGTAGGTTTCGCTGCCCTCCACCACCAGGGAGGTGTAGCGGCAGCTGTAATCCGAAACGGTGGCGCTGCTGCGGTCGCCGGGGCCCAGGGCGGCGCAGGGTTCCGCCCCGAAGGCCCGGATCACCAGCGCCCCCGCCCGGTCCACCGTGCCGAAGCCCGCCAGCACCTGGGCGATGGCCCCCACACAGTCCCGGTAGCTCTCGCAGCCGTCCCCGCTGTCCAGCTGGAAGGTCTCGGTTCCGTTGGGAAAGGCCGCCAGCTCCGCCTCGGTCTGGCCCAGGGTCAGGCCGCACTTTTCACAGATGCGGGCCAGCATCTGGTAGGGGGTGCCCTGAAGTGCCTCGCCGTCAAAGCGTTTGTCCAGCAGCAGAGCGTTGTCGTAAGCCTTGATGGAGACATAGAGGGCGGTGCGCTCGGCCTCCGAGACGGTGTAGACCCCTAGGGGCAGCTCGTACCAGCTGCCGTCGGCCAGGCGGATGCCGTAGGTCAGGGTCAGGCTGCCGCCGTAAAACCGGTAGCGGTCCAGCTGGGTACGCAGCTGAAAGGCCGCCTGCCCCAGGTAGACGCAGCCGAACTGCAATTCATCCCCGGTGACGCACTGGTCGTCGATGGTCACCGACCCGCTCATGAGGTCGGCGGCGGAAAAGCTGACGCTGCCGCCGTCGGTGAGCCGGATGGTGCCGGTGATCCGGTCGGTGCGCACCGGGGCACGGATGGCCGCCAGATATTCTTGGTTGACTGGGATCATGCTGCCTCCTTAAAACTCCACCAGATCCACGCTGACCTCCCAGACGGCGCAGCCCTCCCGGGCAGCCCGGAGGTTGGCGGTGCGCGCCCCGGCGTACATCATGGCGGTCTTGTCGCTGCCGAAGAAATAGGTCACTTCAAACCGGTCGGGAGCGGTGGCGTTGAGGATGGCGGCGCAGTCCTCGGTGGAGAGGGCCTGCCAGGAGGCGCTGATTTTGGCGATACCGCCCCGCACCCGTTCCCGGATCAGCACCCCGTCCTCGGTGCGGCCGGTGTCGGCGCTGTCCAGGTCGGAGAGGGTGACCTTGTATTCGTGGGGGGCGGGCAGCGGGGCGCCGTCGATGGTCAGGATGTTCATGGCTTCTCCTTTCTCAGCGGCCGCCGCTGCGCAAAGCCCGGCGGTTCTGGCTGCTGGCGATCACGGTGTCCAGCAGCTCTTCCCCCAGGTAGATGTTGATGGGCTGGCCCTCGCCCCCGAAGGCCGCGAGGGTCTCGGCCAGCGCCTGCTTGATGGTGTCCAACGGGGCCTCCACGTTGGTGCCGCTGCGCTGGTCACCCAGCAGGGCCAGGAAGGCCCGGTTGGGCGGGATGACCGCACCGGCGGCCAGGGCCGGAACCGGCACCGCGGCCGCGGCTGCCATGCCGGGCAGCACCGAGCGGGGAGCACTGCGGTTGAAGACCGACGCAGCGAGGCTGCTCAGCCCGCCGGCGGCCCGGCTGGCCACCGAGCCAAGGGCGCTGAGCAGCCGGTTCACCAGCTGGAGCACCCCGTTCACCGCGTCGGACACCGTCCAGCGGATGCGCTGCCACACCGCCGCCACCGTGTTGGCCATGGCGTTCCAGGCGGCGTCCCACTGGCCCCGGAAGGCGGCGGAGAGGAAGTCCGCCAGCCCCCGCAGGGCGATGAGCAGGGTGTCGATGAGGTCGGCGATGAGCCCCGCCGCCACCGCCACCCCCTGGGCCGCGATGTTGAAGGCCCCGGCAAAGAGGGGGCCGAAGGTCTCGCTCACCCAGGTCAGGGCGGGGATCAGCACGCTGTTCCACAGGTCCAGCAGCGCCACCCCCACCGCCCCGAAGCAGGCCACCAGATCGTCCCAGAGGGGTTTGAGGTGGAGGGTCCAGAGCTGGTCCAGCAGGGTGATGAGGTTCTGCAGCACCGGCTGCACCGCGCTGTGCCAGAGGGAAACGAAGAGATCACAGATCCCCTGCACCGCCAGCGAGATGCCGTCCAGCAGCGGCTGGCCGTAGACCGCCCACCCCGCCTGGATGCCCGCCATCATCTCCTGCCAGGCGGTGAGCACCAGGGCCAGGGCGGGGCGCAGCACCGTGTTGACCATCTCGGTGGCCACCACGCAGAGCTTTTGAAACACCTGGGTCAGGGCGGTGACGGCGGTGGAGACGGTACCCCCCACGATGGGGGCAAAGGCCTGGGAAAAGCTGTTCACCGCCCCGGGCAGGAAGTTCCCGGTGAGGTAGTCCAGCAGCGGGGAAAGCGCCCCCACCCAGAGGGCGTTGGCGGAGGTCTGGATGGGGCCCCAGACCGCCAGGGCGGCGTCCCGGATCTGAGCCCAGGCCCCCTGCCAGGCGGTGACGGCGGGGGCGTAGAGGGTTTGCAGCCCCTCCCAGAAGCCCTGCCAGGCCGCCGAGAGCTGGTCCAGCAGCCCCTGGGTGGCGGCGGGTTCGTCGGCGGGCCGGGTGGCGGCGCTCCCGCCGGTGCCCGCGGAGGAGGTCCCGGCGGCGGTGTCGGCGGCTGCGGCGGGCAGCCGTTCCAGCTCGTCAAAAGAAGCCAGGCTGCGCACCGCCTTGTCCGTCGCCGCGGCGGTCTGCTTGGCGGCGGTGCCCACCTTGCTCACCGAGGCGGCGGTCCGGTCCGCCCCCTTGGCCGTCTTGCCGGTGAGGGTGGAGAAAAGCCCGGCGGCGCTGTCCAGGGCAGCGTCAAAGGCGTCCCCCAGGCTGCCGATGGCAGGGGTCAGTTCCCTGGCCACCGGCTTGGCGGCAGCGGAAAAGACCGGCTGCAGCGCCGCCATGGCGTCGGCGGCCTCGGTGCCCCAGCGGGTGGTCTGGCGCAGGGTTTCGTTGAGGGATTCCAGCCGGCCGCGCAGGTCCTCGGTGGAATGCGGGGTGAGGCTGTCACCCAGATCGGTGTCAAATCGGATGGAATTGGCCAACGGCGTCCCCTCCTTTCCTTGTTTTGCCGTCCAGCAGCGCCCGCAGCCGGGCGCGCTCGGCCTTTTCGGCGTCGCTCATCCGGGGGCGCAGCTCCACCTCGGCCCGGTGGGTGCGATAGAAGTCCAGCTCCCAGGATTCCAGCCGCTTGCCCCGGCGCAGCTTGTCCCGGATGGCCACCACGGTGGAGAGGGTGCCCTCCCCCATGGCGGCGAACCAGGCCAGGAAGGTCCACCAGTGCAGGTAGGGCAGCGCCCGCACCTCGCAGCCGGCGGCCTTGTTGATCCCCGCCACAATCATCGGGGCGTCCTGGTCCCAGTCCAGCAGCTTGGGGCCTGCGGATTTTTCCTCCGCCCGGCCCCCGGCCAGAAAGGAGGCCAGATAGTCGGTGGCGGCGGCGTAGCTGGCGGGGGGCATGGTGTCAAACTCCTGATAAAAGAGGTGCAGAGCGATGTACCACCGTTCCTCGGGGGAAAAGGCCGCCCCCTTCTCCCCTTCCAGCCAGCCGATGAGGTCCAGGATGTCCCGGTAGTCGGTGTTCAGCCGGTAACAGCGGCCGTCCAGCAGGGCGGTACGGGGCAGCCCCCAGGCTTCGGGGGCGCTCATGCGCCCCGGGCCGCCCGGGCACGGTCGGCGTCCGCCGCCGCCTGGGCCGCAGTGCGTTCCACCGTGCGGCGAGCCCCCTGCTGCAGCACCGGGGTCAGGGCATCCAGCAGATTGCAGACCACCCGGCGGCCGTTGGTGCCCACCCCGGCCAGGTTGACCCCCTCCAGGATGCTGTCAAAGTCGTTCTGGCCGCTGAAGATGCCGGTGAGCAGCGCTTTGATCCGCCCGTCGTACTCGGCCAGAAGCAGCAGCTGCTCGGCGGCCCGGGCCTCCTCGGACAGGTCGGCCCGCGCCTCCAGGGCCGCAGCCTTGCGGGTCAGTTCCTCGTCCAGGCCGGCCAGGGTCTCCCGGGCGTCAAAAAAGCGGTGGTAGAGGTTGGGGTCCCCGGGATTGAAGCGGAGAATCCCCCGCCCGTTGACCTGGAATTCCTCCACACCGATGTCGATGTTCAGTTGTTGCATGCAAACCTCCTTGCGCGTTTTCCCGCCCACCCGCCCGCGAAGCCGTCAGGCGGGGCTGAACGTCTTGCTCTCGACGTCAAAGGTGCCGGTGGTCTTGACCCCGGTGTAGTGAAGATTGAAGGGGATCTGGTAGCCGGTGGTGTCGCCGCCGTAGCTGACGATCTCCACATAGACCTCCTCCTTCACCGCCGGATAGCTGCCGTCCTGGTCCCCCCAGAGCTTGACCTCCACCACGTCGGTCTTGAGCTCGTCCAGCACCAGGTCGCCGTCGATGATGGCCTGCAGCCGCTCGAAGAGGGGATCTCCCTCCTCGGCGTAGTAAGGGGCCACTTCTCCCTGCTTCTGGTAGCTGTCGATGACCACCGAGGTCTGGCCCAGGATGTTGGACTTCTTTTCCACATTGGCGCTCAGTTCGGGGGAATACTCCTCCAGGTCGGCGCCCAGCCGCACATAGCTGTCCGGCTCCTCGCCGAAGCCTGCATTGAGATAGTGGGCCATGTATTTGCGTTGAATCTTCATCTCATTCCTCCCATTGCATGGTGTATTCGGCCTGCAAGGCCATGGTGTAGAGGGCGGTGCCCTCGTCCCGCATCCGGTCCAGCTTCCCCGACCCGGCGGTGAGGGTCTCGGCCTGGGGGTCGGTGTTGCCGAACCGGGGCGCGGCGCCGGCGGCGCTCTGCTGCGCCACCCACTGCTGCAGCTGCAGCAGCCAGGCGGCGTTGTCCGCCCCGGTACCGGCGGTGCCGGGGGCCAGCGGCAGAACCAGGGTGAGGGTAAAACGGCAGCGGCAGCGCTGGGTCACGGTGCCCAGCAGGTTCTGCCGCCGGGAGAGCACCTCCACCCCGCCGGGGCGCAGCGCCCCCTCGCCGCTGCGGCCGGTGGTGTAGTCCACCCGCAGCTGCCGCACCCGGTCAAAGCCGGGGGCGGTTTTCAGCCAGCTGCACAGCTGGTCCAACAGATCGCTCTGCATCCCGTCGCCTCCTTTCTCAGTTGGTCAGGCTGTGGGCGCCGGTGCCGCCGCTGGTCCACCAGCCACCCGCCTCGGTGTGGGTGACGATGCCCCGCAGCGTCTTGCGGTCCACATACTGCACCGCCGCCACCCCCGGGGTGTTGGCGGGGGAAAAATCCGCCCAGCCGGCATAGTCCAGCACCGGGCCTTCCCCCTCCATCACCCGGTCGCCGGGGGCCAGGGAAAAGGGTTCCGCCCCCGCCGGGATGATGAGCAGGAAGGACCCCGATCCTTCGGCGCCGTCGCTGTCCAGGGTTTCCCGGCGTCGGGCGTCAAAGAAAACCCCGTGCAGCAGGGTGCGGGTCACGGTGCCGGCGTCGTGGTCGGGATGGTAGAGGGTGACGGTCTGGCGGCACAAAGCCCAGCGGAAAGGCACGCGATCAGCCATGCCGCACCCCCCGCTGCATCACCAGGAAGTCCCCCGCCACCTGGCGATAGTACCGCTCCCGCAGATAGAGGGTGGTGGAGGAGAGCTCCATGGGGGCGGTGTAGCTCTCGCTGACACTGCCCACGCTCACCGAGGCGAAGCCCCGGCGGGCGTCCTCCTGGTCAAACTCGTACATGGCGTCGGCGATGGCGCACAGGGCGTTGTCCTCGGCCTGCTCCACCCCGGGGCGGGGGGACACCTGGTAGAGATGGCGGTAGCAGTTCAGCTTGTCCCCCGCCCGCTTGGCGTAGCGGGGGAACTGGGCCTCGGGGATGTCCTCCCCCAGGTATCTCTCGGTGTAAAAGGCGAAATCTGCCAAGGTCCCGCCCCCTTACGCCTTGAACTTGGCCAGCACCACCTTGGCCTCGTTGGAGAGCACCGCCACATAGAACTCGTCGGCGGTGATCTCGGTGACCCGGGCCTTGGGCTTGCGCTCGGTTTCCACATTCACATCCCGCTTGCGGTAGATGGTCAGGGCGGGGGCCTCGTCCTCCACCTCGGGGTCGGTTTCCAGCTTGACGATGGGGCAGGCGTAGCAGGGCACCTCGCTGACCTCCACCTGGGGCACCTTCAGCGAGGGCACCACCCGGCAGCCGGCGATGATGCCGATTTCCCCCGAAACCATGGTGCCGGCCTGGTACTTGTCGGCGCTGAGGAAGTCGGGGTCCTTGCGCAGCTGGGTGACCTGCTTGGGATGGACAAAGATCACCTTGTCGCTGCCCTGTTCCTCCTGGAAGAGGTCCAGCGCGTCCACCAGACCGCTGTAAGAGAGGTTTTCGGCCTTGCCGTCATAGCTCAGGCTGGCGGTCTGCAAAGCGTCCATGCAGTCGTTGTCGATCTTGGCGGCGATGGCCATGGCCAGCTGGGTGTTGGCCTCCCCCACCGGGTTGCCATAGCCCGAGAGCACCGCCTCGTCGCTGAGGGAGATGCCCTTCATCGCCTTTTTGACGGTGGCCTTGCGGGTGGAGGTGGTCATCTGTTCAATGGTCACCTCCTGGCCCTCGGCCACGTCGCTGGCGTCCCCGATGTAGGCGTAGGCGGGCACCGTGATGGTGTCGCCGGGCACCCCCATCAGGGTGTCGTCAATCTTGGCGAAGGGGGCCACCCGCAGCTTTTTGGGGATGCGGGCGGACACCATGTCGCCCATGACTTCGGGATCAATGAGGTTTGCGAGTTTGGTCATAGAATCTGCCATAGCATTTGTCTCCTTTGTTGTGATCTGGGGCGGGGAGCATCAGCCCTCCCGCAGGCGGCGGTATTCCTCGGGGTCGGTCCGTTTCAGGGCCAGCCGTTCCCGGTAGCTCATCCGGGCAAAGTCCTCGGCGCTGGTCTGCACCGGCGCGGTGCCGGTGGAGGCGGCGTAGGGCGCGGGCCGGGTTTCCTCATGGGGTTCCATCATCTCACCTCCCTGTCTCGTTTTGTTGGGCCGCCGGCATGAACCTGGCCCGGATGGCCTGCAGATCCTCCGGCGTCTTGTGGGGCAGGTCAAAGTACCAGGCCAGGGCCAGCTCGGGGCGCAGCATGCCGTCGGCCACCATCTGGCGGTATTCCTCCCAGGTGCGGGCGCGGTCATAGAGCACCCCGTCCCCCCAGTCCACCGACAAGGCGGCGTCCAGGTCCAGGGCCTCCCCGTCGCAGAGGCCGTAGGCCCGGCCCAGGGCGTCGCAGAGGGTCAGCGCTTCCCGCAGGCCATCGGCCCACATCTGCTGGAAATCCTGGATGGTCAGGCTGTAATCTCCCTGGCTGGAGGTGATCTCGGTGGCGGTGCGCTCGGTGGCCTCCACCTCGCTGAGAATCCCCCGCTTGAGGCCGATCAGGCTCTCGCAGCCCCGCAGGATGTCCTGCTTGCGGGCCAGAAAGCTCTGTTCCCGCAAGGCCGGGCTGAACACCGTCACCCCCAGGTTGGCGGGATCGTCGGGCAGCCCCACAAAGAGGTCGTCCTGCAGCGACCGGCGGCCCATGCCGTCCTCCCGCAGCAGGTCCTCCGAGGCGAACACCCGGGAAGCGCCGTTGGCGAATTCCTGCTGCAGCTGGCGCTCGGTGCGGGCCAGGCTGTGGATCAGCCCCACGGCGGGGGCAAAGACCGCCACCGCGTCGGCGGAGCCGTCCACACAGTTGAGCAGCGGGGTGCGCAGGGCAGCCAGCCCCACCCCCGGCACCCCCGGCAGCAGCAGGGTGGGCCGCAGCCCGGCGGTCTGAGGCAGGGTGTCCAGGGGGGCTTCCCGGCCCAGCACCTCGCCGGCCATCTCAAAGAGCCGGGTCTCGATGACCAGCCCGTCCTCGCCGGCGGTGCGGCGTTCCAGCAGGGCGTACTGCCGCCTGCCGCCGGTGAGCCGGTCCATGGTGCCCACCGCCCGCAGCCGCCCCCGGGCGTCCCGGGCCAGGGGGGCGAAGCAGTCCCGCCGCACCGGCACGAAGTCAAACCCGGCGCCGGCGGGCACCGGCTTGAGCAGACATTCCCCGCCCACCAGGGCGTACTGCATTGCCCGGCGGCGGACGGCGTCCAGCGCCTTCAGGTTGCCCTGCTGCCAGGCCGCCGAGGTTCCGCCGGGCAGGACCCGGGCCTCATACTCGGCAAAGACGGTGCGGCAGAGCTTGCTGACGATGAGCACCGGCAGCCGGCAGTCGGCCGACTCGCCGGGGCGGGGCACGGCATAGTACAGGTCGTTCCATTCCCGGATGGCCGCGCGCATCCGGGGGGTGGTGGCGTCGGCCTTGCCGAACGCCTGTTCCAGAAAGGTTTTCACAGACTCCTCCTTTGGGGGCGCGGCCTTTTCCCGGGCAATCACTGCCCGCGGCGGCGCCAGACGCTTTCCAGCGCGTAGCGGACCGCGTCGATGTGGTGGTTGTTCAGGTCGGGATACCCCGGCAGCACCTCGCCGGTGCGGGGGTCCCGCTCATACTCGTACTCCGAGAACTCGGCGGCGGTGTCGGGGCAGCGGGCCGGGTCGATGACGATGGCCGACAGGCTCTGCAGCCATTTCATGCTGCCGGCCAGGCTGCCGGGGCCTTTGTGGGCGGCCCGGCAGGCCAGCCCGAAGGCCCGGTAGTCGGCGCAGCTCTTGGGTTCGGCGGCGTCGGCGGTGAGCAGGTCCTGGCTTCCCAGCCCCCGGTCCAGCAGCAGGGCCGCGGTTTCCCGGTTGGGGGTGCGGCGGCGGGTCAGCTCGTCAAAGAGGTAGAGGGTGCGGCGAGCGGGGTCGTAGGCGGCGGCGTTGTAGGCCCATGGGTCGGGATACCAGCCCCAGTCCACCCCGTGGTACACCCGGGAAAAGCCCTCGGTGACTTCCGGCGGGATGGGTTCCAGCCGCAGGTTGTCAAAGACCGCCGCGCCGCTGCCCACCACCTCTCCCAGATACTCGTGGCGATAGGCCAGCTCGTTGGTCTGGCGCAGCGCTTCGGCGTCGGCCAGGAACCGGGCCCCCAGCCAGCTGCGGGGCAGTTCCAGGTAGGTGGAATGGTGGATCAGCCGCCCCGGCGCCGGGGTGCGGGCGTAGCGGTTGACCCAGCTGCGGGCCATGGCGGGCGGGTTGAAGCTCTTGAAGGCCAGGGCGAAGTCCCCGCCGCGAAAGACGCTCTGTTCCACGTTGCGCACCTCCTCCGGCCCGTCGTACTGGTCCAGTTCCTCGAACCAGAGCAGTCCCAGCGAGCCGAAGGGCAGCTTGAGGCTTTTCAGCTTGCCGGCGTCGTCCAGCCCAAAGAAGAGGATCTTCTGCCCGGTGGGCAGATAGGTGCACTCCATGGGAGAAAGGGTGCACCGGAACCGCCCGGCCAGCCCCAGCGCCCCGATGGCCCAGCAGATCTGGGCGTAGACACTGGTGCGCAGGGTGTTGCCCACCTTGCGCAGCACCAGGGCGTGGCAGGTGGGATGGCGCAGCAGCTGCACCACCAGTTCCAGCGAGATGTAGCTGGATTTGCCCGACCCGCGCCCGCCCTTGGCCAGGATTTCCCGCACCGTGCCGTCGCGCAGCGCCCGGTGCACCGGCCAGAACGCCGGGGGCATCAGGTCTTTGAGATGAATTGTCACAGCCTTCCTCCCTTCGATGGGGACGGCCTAGTCGCCGTCCACGATTACCACCCCCTCGCCGGCGGGGTCGCCCTCCCCCATCCGCAGATATTTGTAGATCATTTCGAGGGCACGCAGTTTGTCGGCCGGTTTGATGGGCGGGCCTCCGGGGCTGCCGAGATCGGCAAAGGCGATCCCCGCAAGCTCCGCCAACACATGGTCCGGCGTGATCCCCCGTTGCTCCTGTTCCATGCACCCTCCTTTCCGGGCGACGGCCCCTGGGATCAAAAAAAGCCGCCGAGTCAGGCGGTGCCTGTCTCAACAGCTTTCGACGGTATCATTCTAGCATGGGGTGGGTGGAATTACAAGGATACGTTACGGAAATATGTATTTTCTCCAGGTATCCCAGGGGAAGCGGGAGGAAATGCCGGGGAAAGATCAACAGGATTCTGAAAGATTGATTTCCTGCAGACCCTTGTCATAGAGCTGGCGCACCCGGCGGGGTACCAGGTGCAGGGCCTGGGCGATCTGTTCGGTGGTCTGCCCCAGGACATAGCGGCGGTAGAGGGCATCCCGCGGGGCGGGGGTGCGCACCGAGGCCAGGGCGCGGACGATCTGGGCGCGGACGGCCATACAGTGTTCCACCTGGGCTTCCAGGTCGGCGCGGGCGGCGTCGATGCGTTCCACCGCCCGGGGAAGCCGGTCGATGGAGGGGGCACCGCCGCCCCCGGCGGTTGCCAGGCCGGCGCTGACCCGTTCGGCGTCGGCGCGGAGCCATTTCAGTTCTTCCAGCAGGGTATCTTCCTGCTGCATGGCCTCCCGGTAGCGGCCCAACCATTCCATCTTTTCTTTTTTCTCCATGAAACTCCTCCCTTTTCGTTTCAATATAACAGTTTTCTGTATTCCGTATTATAGCGTAACAACCTATGGTTGTCAATAGTACAAAAAGCAGCCACTTTTCGCGGGGGACGGCTGCCTTGACAGCCCCATTTTATTGTATTATTATATATAATACAAACAAGACAAAAACACAGGAGAGGAGGGCGCACTGATGCTGCTACATCTGGCTTTTGACAGCGATATGCCAATCTACCAGCAGATCCGGGATCAGATTGTTCTGGGCATCGCAGATGGCAAACTGGCCCCCGGCCAGCAGCTGCCCACCGTTCGGGCGCTGGCGGCAGAGGCCGGGGTAAATGTGATGACGGTGAGCAAAGCCTACCAGCTGCTGAAACAGGAGGGCTATCTTCAGGCCGACCGCCGCAGCGGCACCGTGGTCAGCGCCGGCCGGCCGGCCGGCGGGCCTTCGCCGCAAACCCTGCACACACTGAAGGTCTGCCTGTCCGAACTGCGGCTGGCCGGGCTGGACTCGACCGGGATCCTGCGCCTGGTGGAAACGCTTGTGGAAAAAGGAGGGAACACATCATGTGGGGAAACCTGATCCTGTGGGCCACCGTGCTGTGGGTGCCGCCGGTGCTCTACCTTCAGATGAAAAACGAAACGGTGTTCAAAAAGAACCTGGCGGTGGGGGTCACCTTCCCCAAAAACGCCCAGGCCGACCAGGAACTTGCCGGCCTGCTGGGGCAGTTCCGGCTGCGGCAGCGCCGGCTTCTCTGGGTCCTGCTGGGCAGCGGCCTGCTGTGCGCCCTGCTCCCCGTCTCGATGGGCATCTCCCTGACCCTTTATCTGATCTGGCTGGATCTCGTCATCCTGCTGCCCCAGGTGTTTTATGCCCGGACCAATCTGGCGCTGAAAGACCTCAAACGCCGCCGGGGCTGGCAGCCCGCCCGGGGAACAAACACCGCGGTGGCCAGCCTCTCCTCGCCGGAATTGTGGAAGGAAACGCCCCTCACCCATCTCTGGTTCCTGCTGGCCTTGGCAGCCGGCAGCCTGCCGGCCGCCGCCGCTTTCTTGGGCGGCAGCACCGTTTTGGGCGGGGTGCTGGCCTTGGACGCCGCGGTGATCCTGCTGTTCTGGCTGATGTATCGTTTTGCCATCCGGCGGAAATCCGAGGTGGCAGATGACAACGACGCCCTTACCGAGGTTTTGACCCGGCTTCGGCGCCGGGCCTGGCGCCGGTGCTGGCTGTGGAGCGCCTGGTATCTGGCGCTGCTCAACATGTGCCTGCTGTTGGGCATGGCCCATCCCTTTTGGTCGGCGGCGGGCGCGCTGGCCCTGACCATGCTCCTGACGGCAGCGGTCATCGGGATGGAATTTCGGCTGCGCCATCTCCAGGAAAAGCTGACCGCCCAGGCCGGCCGGGGCTTTTATCCCGACGAGGATGAGCACTGGATCTGGGGGATTTTTTACTACAATCCCCACGACGCCAGCCTGCTGGTCAACGCCCGGGTGGGCATCAACACCACCTTCAATCTCGCCCGGCGGAGCGCGCAGGTTTTGCTGGGCCTGCTGGCGGCCCTTTTGCTCCTCATGCCGCTGCTGGGGGTTTGGATCACGGTGGAGGAGCACACCCCGGTGCAAGTCTCGGTCAACGGGGAGACCCTGGTTGCCCGGCACAGCGGCAGCTGCTATGAACTGCCACTGTGCGAAATAGCCGACGTCGAGGTGCTGGATACCCTGCCCAGCCGCAGCCGCATCGCAGGCACCGGCATGGACACCGTCTGCAAGGGCCAATATATGCTCAGCGGCTACGGGCAGGCCACCGCCTGTTTTGACCCCCGCACCGGCCCCTGGCTGCTGATCACCGACCGGGAGGGCAGCCTTTATCTCTTCGGCGCCGCCCATGCCGAAGAAACCGAGACCGCCGCCGCAGTGCTGGGCGCCTGAACGACCGCGGGTTTCTGCGTTCTTTTTGGGGAAAGTCTTGTAGGATAGTTTTGCAACCATCTCTCATCGCTCTGGGAGGCCTTTTATGTATAGCCATTTTATCCAGTTCACCATCCCCAAAATCGGTCAGGCCCTGGTGGCCGTCATCCTCTACCTCAACTTCCTCGACCTGCCCTTCGTGCAGGTCTTTGCCGGAGACCGGCGCCTGCTTTACTACGGGCTTCCGCTGTTGCTGCTGTGGGGGATCTCTTTCCTCAGCCGTAATCCCCTGGGCTTCGGGATGGTCTTTGTGGGCCACCTCACCGTCCTCTACCTCCTCTGCGACGGCGCCACCCTGCTGGCCCGCCTGGCAGGCGGGCCGGTGCTTTCGGTCTGGCAGACGGTCTATGCCGGGGGACTGCTGCCCTGGGCCGTCACCGCGCTCTGGATGCTCTGGGGTCGGCGGCGGGCGGTGGTCCTGCGGCTCACCCGCTACCGCCTCACCACTGCCAAGGCCCTGCCCGGCGGCTCGCTGCGGGTGCTCCAGATCAGCGACCTCCACCCCGGCCCCACCATGAACCACACCCGCATCCCCGAACTGCGGGAAAAAATTGCCCTGGCCGCGCCCGACCTCATCGTCCTCACCGGCGACATCTTCGACGAATACACCTCCCGGACCGACTTCGACGCCTTCTGCCAGTTTTTCGGCCAGCTCACCCCGCCGCTGGGCAAATATTTTGTCTACGGCAACCATGATCTGGGCCATTACTGGACCACCGCCAGCTTCACCCGCGCCGATCTGGAAGCCGCCTTCCACGCCGCCGGCATCCAGATTCTGGAGGACCAGTCCCAGCCCATCCTCTCAGGGGTTCCGCTGCGGGTGGTGGGCCGGCGGGACTGGCTCTTCTGCCAGGGCCGCCGCCTCTCCCCTGCCGACCTTCTGCCGGGCGGCCCCGACGAGGTCTACACCCTCTGGCTGGACCACGAACCCCGGGAACTGGCCGCCGCCGCCGCCGGGGCGGACCTCATCCTCAGCGGCCACACCCACGGCGGGCAGATCTGGCCCACCGGCCTGCTGGCCCGGCTGTTCCGGTACAATGAACTCAACTACGGCATGAGGCAGGTCACACCCACCTGTGCCGCTGTGGTCAGCGGCGGGACCGGCACCTGGGGCTACCGGGTGCGCACCGAAGGCCGCACCGAGTTGGTTCTGGTGGAAATCGAAAGCACCGCTTCTTGTTGCAGCGGCAACAAAGATTTTTGATACTTTTGGGTATACTGTTGGTATGCTCAAGCCATCTGCCCCTGCCTTGTGCAGGGGTTTGTCCATCAAAAGGGGGAAATCGCATATGAAGATCATCTTTTACGGGACCCGCGACTATGACCACTATTACTTTGACGTTCTGGCCGCCGATCCCGATTACGGCTGCGAGATCAAGTTCCTTGCCGCCAATCTGGACGTGGACACCGCGCCGCTGGCCCGGGGCGGTGACGCCGTCTGCGCCTTTGTGAACAGCGACTGCTCCGCCCCGGTGCTGGAGGAACTGGCCAAGGTGGGCATCCATCTGCTGCTCATGCGCTGCGCCGGCTTCAACAACGTGGACCTGCACGCCGCCGCCCGGCTGGGCATCACGGTGCTGCGGGTACCCGGTTACAGCCCCGAGGCGGTGGCCGAGCACGCCATGGCCCTGGCCCAGGCAGCCAACCGCCGCATCTGCAAGGCCTATATCAAGGTGCGCAACAACAACTTCGCCCTGGACGGCCTGCTGGGCTACAATCTCTACGGCACCACCGCCGGCATTGTGGGCACCGGCCGCATCGGCGCCGCCATGGCCCGCATCTGCCACGGCTACGGCATGACCGTTCTGGCCTACGACCAGTACAAAAACCCCTCGCTGGAGGGCATCGTCCGTTATGTGGAGCTGGACGAGCTGCTGCGCACCGCCGACCTGGTCAGCCTGCACTGCCCGCTGACCGCCGAAACCCACCACCTGATCAATGCCCGCACCATCGCCATGATGCGGGACAGCGCCATCCTGGTCAACACCAGCCGCGGCGCCCTCATCGACACCGACGCCCTGGTGGCCGCCCTGCGCCAGCGCAAGTTTGCCGGCGTGGGCCTGGACGTCTACGAGGACGAGGACGGCCAGGTGTTCGAGGACTTCTCCGACAACATCCTCCAGAACGAGGTGGTGCCGGTGCTGCTCAGCTTCCCCAACGTGGTCATCACCAGCCACCAGGCCTTCTTCACCCGCACCGCCCTGCAGAGCATTGCCATCGTCACGATGGAAAATGCCCGCGCCTTTGCCCGTGGGGAAAAACTGGTCAACGAGATCCGCGCCGACTGAACACACAGCAAAGGGGCTGTTGCAAAACGAAAGTTGAGCAGCAGCCCCTTTTTCATGGCGATTTCTGTTGAAAACTCCATTCCGGAAGGTTTTTTGTGGAGATTTCGTTAAAAACTCCGGCGCAATCTCGAAAAAAGGGTATAGCAAAGCTGGGCTTCACCGAAAGGAGAAGCCTTGTTTTTTGCATATTCCAGAATGTCGAAAAAATCTATTCTTTTTTCAGTGGGAAAAGGTGGCTTTTCAGCCGGCCGTGTTGCAGCTTGGACCAATATTTTTTCAGGTTATAGGCCATGCACAGCAGAAACAGCTCCAGAGAAATATTCGTCCTTCCCCGCATCAGGAAACGCTTGAACTTGCGGTTGCTTTTCAGGACGCCAAAGGCGCCTTCTACCTGAATGGATCGGTTCATCCGAAGCAGAGCGCCTCGCTCGGTAACAAGCAGCCGGTGAGCCTGTGCTCTGCACTGTGCAAATTCCTCGCAAACTTTGACCTCTTTGCAGAAGTCAGGATCCTTGGATTTCGTACACTGTTCCCGCACAGGGCAGCCTGTGCATCCTTCGCAGCGATAATAGCTGTAAGTGGTAACCATTCCACCCTCTTTCTTTGAGCAAGTCCGGTGCAGCCGAAGTTTTCTGCCAGCAGCACAGACAAAACAATCCTCCCGTTCCAGGTATTGCATATTTTCCATTCGCCAGATCTGCTGCTTGTATTTTCTGGTTTTGCGGATTTCATAGTTTGTGGGCTTAATGTAGCCGTTTTGTCCATGCGCTTGGAGATACAGATAATTGCCTACGCTTTCGTATCCGGCGTCTGCCACAATGTCCCGGTAGCTTCTGCCCTGCATTCTCCGGATATGGTTCAGGAACGGTATGAGCGTTCCGCTGTCGGTGCAGTTGGGGAAGGCTGCCACACCGGTAATGTATTCGCTGTTTACTGCCAGCTGCACATTGTATGCGGGCTTGAGCTGACCATTTCCCATGTGGTCCTCTTTCATCCGCATGAAGGTGGCGTCCTTGTCTGTTTTGGAAAGGCTGTTCCTTCGGCATCCCATCTCCAACAGCTGTGCCTCGTACTTCTTCCAACGCTCCAGCAGCTGGTCGATCTCTTCGTATTGCCGCTGCCAGGACGGTTTTCTTCTGCCTGTCCCGTGTACCATCTCTCCGCCTTCCGGCACAAGGCTTCTTGCAAGAGACTCCAGCTTGCCTGTGGTCAGGTTGCCTTTCCCGCCGTATCGGCAAAACAGTTCTTTTGCCTTCACCTTCACCTTGGCCAACTGCTTGTCCACGCTCTTTCGCCATACGAAGGTATACCGGTTCGCCATGCTCTCGATCTTTGTCCCGTCGACGAAGACCTCCTCATATTCGATTTCTTGTTCTGCCGCCAGGCGTTTCACAAACTGGTAAAACAGCTCCTCAATGGCCTGCCTGGCTTTTCCGCTCCGGAAACGGGCAAAGGAAGAGTGGTCCGGCACATGTTCTCCCTGCAAAAGCCAGATGAAATCGATATTCTTTCGGCAGGCCTGCTCCAACTTCCGCGTGGAGTAGATCCCGCTCATATACCCGTACACCAATAGCTTGAACATGATTCGTGGCTCTGCTGCCGATTTTCTCCCTTTGGGCGAATACGCTCGATACAGTTCCCTGTAATCCAGTTCCTCAAGCTGGGCGTTGGCAACAAACACGGGCTCATTTTCCGCTATCTCAATATTTTCTGTGATTGGCAGCGCCAACTGTTGATACAGCGCCGCCTTTCTGCTATACTCTTTTTGTTGTATTTGTTTCATGACAGTTACAGATTACAACAAAAAAATGAGATAGGCAAACCCTTTCGGGAATGTCTATCTCATTTTTTTAGGCTATTTTGCAACAGCCCCTTTTGTTATGGGGTGGTGGGAAGTTCGGTGCAAACCGAAGATTACTCGATCTCGATGGTGCGGGCATCCGGCAGCCGACGGTTCATCTTGGGCAGATTCAGGGTCAGCACGCCGTCGTTGTAGGAAGCCTTGATGGCCGAAGTATCCACGCCCGAGACATCGAAGCTCCGGGTGTAGCTGCCGTAGCTGCGCTCGCAGCGCAGATAGCCGGCCTTCTTGTCCTGATCCTCAAAGTCGCTGTGACGCTCCGCCTTGATGGTCAGGGTCTCGCCGTTCAGGCTCAGCGAAATGTCCTCTTTCCGGAAGCCGGGCAGGTCGGCCTCCAGCTGGAAGGCATCCCCCATATCCCGGATGTCGGTTTTGAACTCGGCCAAACCGTTGTCGCCAAAGAAGGCACGGTTGATATCCTCAAAGTCACGGAACGGATTGTAACGACGATCAAGCAGCATAGACATATATCATCTCTCCTTTGAAATCAATGGATGTGAAAGCATTTTCTTCGATTGGGATTCGCCCTGGGGCTTTTCCCTTTCGACGATTTTATCTTACCTCCTATTTATGAACAAAGTGTTTCATATTTGTGAAACTTTAGCAGTCTTTTGATTAGAGTGCTAATATTTTTATTTTATATCGCTGAATCGTATTTATTTATCGCATTTTTCTCTACGTTTTTTCTGGCAGATCACCCCTCCACGCTCTCAAAGGTTGCGAAACCGTGCTTTCCCTTGGCAAGCGGGCGGTTTGCGGCTATAATAGAGCCAAACATTCGGGAAAGGACTGCTTTGACCATGCTGCTGGCACTGAACATCGGCAACACCAATATCACCTTTGGAGGGTACGCGCGGGACGGAAAGCTGATTTTTTCCTCCCGGCTCTACGCCGACAGCGCGCTGAGCTCGGACGAACTGACCTATAAGATTGTCAACATGCTGGATCTGTATGGCACGTCGCCGCTGGAGATCGAGGCGGTGATCCTGGCCAGCGTGGTGCCGGCCCTGACCCCCCGGATGCGGGAGGCGCTGCAGAAGATGTGCCAGGCACCGGTGATGGAGGTCGGCCCCGGGCTGAAAAGCGGGGTGCGGATTCGGATGGACAACCCGGCCCAGCTGGGCGGCGAGCTGCTTTGCGCGGTGGTGGAAGCGCTGCATCGCCACACCCCGCCGCTGCTGGTGGTCAATATGGACACCGCCACCACCATCCTGGCAGTGGACGGCGCGGGCAGTCTGGTGGGCGGCACCATCTTTCCTGGACCGCAGATTTCTCTGAGCGCCCTGATCCGCAACACCGCCCAGCTGCCCCAGGTGGAACTGGAATCCACGCCCCGGCGTCTGCTGGGCACCAACACCACCGACTGCCTGCACAGCGGCATCGTCAACGGCACCGCCGCCATGCTGGACGCCATGCTGACCAAATGCCGCCAGGCGCTGGACGCCCCCGACGCCCCGGTGGTGGCCACCGGTACCCTGCCCGCCAGCATCCGCGCCGCCTGCACCACCCCCATCGACTACCGCGAAACCCTGATCCTGGACGGCCTCTACGCCATCTGGAAACGGAACACCCGAAGCTGACCGCCCACAGCGGCCTTTCCACCCCCAATTTTTGTCTGCACCCGGGCGAATAGGCGATTTTTCTGTACAGAAAAGCCGTATTGGCCCACGGCTTCCGCATATGATAGGTCTGGCGCCGGGCGCCCCCGCTGCCGCGGCTCTGCGCCCCGGACGAAGCCGGCCTCCGCCTGGCCTCCGCCCCTCCGGCAAAAAGATTTTGTCCCGAAACGATTGCATTTGCCAAGAGGTTGTGTTATAATAGCTATGTTTCAGCGGCATCGCCGCCGGAACGGTTTTCATATGTGCGGTCGTAGCTCAGCTGGATAGAGCGTTGGACTCCGACTCCAAAGGCCAGAGGTTCGAATCCCCCCGGCCGCACCAAGAGCAGCATCTTTGTGGATGCTGCTCTTTTTGTTTATGGCAGAATAAGAAAGCGCTGCCCCGTGAAAAAAGGACAGCGCCTGTGTAAAGCTTTTATTAGGCCCAGTTTGCCACGGCGTCCCGCAGAAATTGCGCGCAGCCGGGAACTTTGCGGTCATAGTAGGCGGTAAACCGCTCATCCAGCACATACAGTTCGGCAATGCCTTTCTGCTTGGCGGCCGTCAGCGTTTTGTCTGTCATGGAAAGCCAACGCCGGTGCAGTTCACACAGTGCCTTTCCTTCCTCGCTGACAGGAGAACGTCCGGCATTTACGGCGTTCTCCAGACGCTGCCGAAGTTCCACATCCAGTGCGGTCCAGGTTTCATACTGCGCCGCACTCATTCCCAGCAGTGTCTTGTTGGCAGTGTCTACCGGCTGATCTCCGTAGCGTTTTCGTGCTTCTTGGCCGTAAGCTGCCTCATTTTCTGCCACAACCTGCTGTTTCAGGGCAGCAAATTTTGCTTCGTCTTTCATAGGTTCCTTCCTTTCTTCCCGACAGATGATTTGCTCCACCGAACCAATCATAGATTCCAACCGGGCCTTTTGGGCATACAATGCAGTCAGATGCTGCCGCAGCAGGGCCAGTCGGTCGAAGGAAGGGGCGTCCAAGCAATCCCGGATGCGGGCCAACTCCACCCCGAGGGCCCGATAGGTCAGGATCGCCTGCAAACGATCCACCTGTGCCGGACCGTAGTAGCGGTAGCCACTGTCTGCAACACGGCCCGGCTTCAGCAGATCAATCTCGTCGTACCATCGCAGGGTACGGGTGGACACCCCGGACAGTTTCGACAGGTCATGAATGGAATACTCCATAGCGGATGCCTCCTTCCGCTTTCAGTGTAGCAGTTGACGCCGCGGCAGAGTCAAGGGGGGATAAAACTTTTTCCCCGTGGTTACGGCTCCAACAAATCCTGCTCCTCGGGGTGCGTTTCGAACCAGTGCACGGCATAGGAGCAGGTAGGCTTGGCCTTGCGGCCTTCCTGGCGCAGGGTATCGGCAACCACACGCAAAAGCTGTCCGGCTACCCCCTGCCCCCGCAGAGAATCGTCCACAAAGGTGTGGTTGATGACGGCAACGCCCTCCCGTTCCGGGAAAGTCACCTCCGCCAGCAGCTTTCCTGTTTCATCCGTGGCAAAAATCCGGCCGGGTTCTTTGCAAAACTCCATAACAATCACCTCTGCCCTCAGTGTAGCAAAGAAATCCAGCAAGAGCAACAGCCATATTCCTGCCGCCTTGGCAGGAATATGGCTGTTCGGATTTGTTTATATCCCCCTCACTTTTCCCAGCTTTTCCCGTGCCTCCAGTTTGGTTTTATCAAAGGCGTGGGCATAGATGTCCAGTAAGGAAGGGACAAAAAGTCAGGCTGTTTCTTCCAGGGTATAGGAGTCTCCATACAGCCCCTGATGAAGGTTGCCCTGGTTGTCCTTCCACTGGGCAGTGATCGTCACTTCCTCCTGGGAAAGAACCGCCATATGCAGTTCCAGTGTCCGCCCCATGATGGGTACATCGGAATTATCGTGAAAGCTTTCTTCCGGCACGGAATAGCTGCTGGTAAAGGAAGGGGTGGTAAAGGTAAAAACCAGATCATGGACATCCTCCGCATGGAAAAGCAGAATCGGCACATACTGGAACTTTGCCTCATAGTCCCCGAGATCTTCCAGCCCTTCTGCCGAAAGATTTTTCTGCTCACCGTCCGGCACGCGGTAGCCTTCCGGGGCAATCCAGGTATAATTCAGCTTGTACCAGGCTGTGCACTGCTCGGCCTGATAGGCGCTCTCGGCGGTGGCGGCCTCCGCCGCGTCGGTGCATTCCATCAGCACGGTACCATCGTCCCCCACATAGATGCCCCGGATCAGGTAGTCGTCCAGCGGATAGTCAACACCGTTGCAATCCTGCAGCGTAAACCCGCCCAGATCATCCTCCAGGATCACTTCCTGCTCCGAAAGCGGATTGTCCACCGAGAGGGTCAGCCCATCGGCCAGCTGGATGCTGTCGGTATGGTACAGGGCATAGTTGCCCAGTTGGGGATCCAGTATGCCCAGGGCCGGCAGAATCTGTTTGCGAAATGCCACATAATCGTCATAGGTTACTTCCCGCAGGATTGTACCCGTCTTGTCGATCTCATAGAAAAATTCCAGGTCAATGCCCTCGTACCGACCTTCCACGTTTTCGCCTTCCACTGCCGTCTTTACGCCATCGTCCTGGCGGCCGGCCACCATGCAGGTGCCGTTGTAAAAGCCCGTCACATCCACCACCAGTTTGCCGGCAAAGGCGTCCAACTCATCGAACCGGAAGGCAAACGCGCCCGTCTCGTCTATAAAACCTACGACCGGGCATTCATCATAAAAGTTCATGCTGCTTTGATCATACGTCCGGGAAATTTTATTGTCGCATACCCAGGCCAGCCCGTCGGAGTAAAAGCTGGTGCTCATCGTGCCGGCCTCCATACTGCCCCTCATGCCCGAACCGACGGGAATGATTCCCTCCGGCAGAGGATGCCATTCCCCGGTATACAAGTTCAAAAAGCCGTATTGGTCGGTTTCTGCCTTCCACATGGGCTGCCAGCCGCTTTTCAGCCCCAGATAAAACAGGTTGGCGTTTGAATAGTAGTTCACCAACGGCATGTACCCCAAAGTGGTATTCACCCGCTGACCGTTTTCGTCGAAAACGGCCAGTGCAGCTTCAGGAAGCGGCCCGCAGGAGAAAAGCCGGTACCCGTTATACCCTGCCAGAAACTCCAGATATTCGTCGTTTTGAGCAAACTGTATTTCATTTCCGTCGGCGTCTGTAAACACATAGGTGCCCGACATTCCGTTGATGTTCGTCATTTTAGGGAACCCAGCCACCAAGGTATTGTTTTCCCGATAATTTTCCCACAGTACCAGGCCGCTGTAACTGACGCGGGATTCTCGTGCCCTGCCGACGTAAATTTCATCAAAATTCGGGGCCTGAGTGCTGCCGTCCAACCGGGTGGCCGTCACCTCGTACAAGGGCCCATCGTACACCACCGGTTCTGGCGTTGCCTGTTCCTGCTGGGTCTGGGCGGCGCTCTCCGCTGTGGCAGCTGCCTGCCCGCCCGCGCTGCACCCTGCCAAACAGACAGCCAGCAAAACCACCACGCCGCTTATCCATCGCGCTTGTTTCATCTTCCATGCTCCTTCTTTTTTGCAATCCAGGGATTATTGCCACCCAAAGCATATCACCTTCCGTTGCCATCGTCCAGACCTTTTCCGTTTGCTCCCCCTTTGCAAAGAAGGATCTAAAAAACTCTTACGAAAATTTGATGAAAATTCTTTTGAAATCTTTCCTTCAAGAAAATAGACAAATCCCTTCTGCCAGAAGTTTTCTAAACCGATTTGCTGATGCTTTTTGGTGTTTCCTTGGGTGTTTTCATACATCTGCATTTGTAAATTAGGAGGAGCAGTCGCGCTATTTTGCGGCGGGGGAATTGCCGACAGGATTTTCGGATTTTATCTGTCGGAAGAATGAACTCGCTCCCCAGTGGAATCATCCGCCGGGGCGCCGGGTCGGAAGTACCGCTGTGCCGGCACTGCCCGGCACAGCCGCAAACGCACCAAAAAGGACGCTGTATTGCAGTACAGCGTCCTTTTTCTGTGACAAAACAGCAGCAGACGAGTTGGTGTTCCCTGAACCACACCAAGCCCTCCAAATACCGGGGCTGAATCCATACCGTTCGTCAGCTCTGGGCAAGAGGGAACCCCTTCATGCCGCTTTGGCTTTGTCGGTTTTCTTGCAGAGAGCCAGAACGCCCCAGGTAACCAGCGTTACCACAGCAACACCATAGAGAGTGGAAACCAACCGCCAAACGGCATACCAAATTCTGGCATTTCCATTGAGTGTGCTAGAAACCAAAATAAAGGTGACACCGCCGATCCGGGCGTTTATGTAGGGAACATGGGCGCACTTGCACAGAAACAGTGTGGCCAGAACCCCCAAGGCAACAAGAACGACCATAACCAATTGGTTTCCGATGATCCCATCCAGCAGTACCACCAGAATTCCCACAAGGCCGCCGATCGCAGTGATGATTATCCGGTTGACTCCAGCCTTGTAACTGATACGGGTTGTATCCTGACAGCAGAGCAGGCAGGAAATACAGGCTGTCATCTTCTGGATAATCTCCAGCCTCATGTCTGCATAGACAAAACGAATGCCCAACATATCCAACATGGTCGCGGTAAGATAGCAAATCATTACCGACAAAACAATTCGCAGATCCAGCCCGGTAATGCCGGGCTTTGTGCTTTCCATTTCACGGATCACCTCCTTCACAGTACGAGGTAACAACTTCTCTTTTATTCCTCTGCCATATGGAGCTAAGCCTTGGTCAAAGGCTCCTCCCTGTACAATTTTGTGATAAGCCCAGCCGCCTGTGCCACAAATTTTTCAGCCGCCCCCGGCATAAGCGGAGACGCCAGCGCTTCCCAGGTGGGTTTTTGGTAAGAGCGCAGATCCGGCATATATTTCATGCCGCCGTTTACCATCCCCAGGAAAAGAGTATAGGGGCACGGGGAAACCTGCCGAAGCTGCCCAGCGGAGATCGCGTTCATCTCCGGTTTCCCGCCGACCAGAGCAACCGATCCCAGCAAGATCACTTCTACCGGCACCACCGCCGGGTCCGCAGGCCGGAAGTCAGCTTTCCGGCAGGGATGCATGGGAGTGCGTGCTTTGCCAGGCCAGGAAAAGCTGTCCATACCAACAGCGAGTCGTTCCGGCTTTGTCCAGGTCAGGTGTCCCAAGATTTTATCGACCTCCTCTGCCAGTTGTTTTCCAATCTGGGAGACAAATTCCAGCCCTGCATCAACGCCCAGATCCACGGTCTCGATCTCACCCTTCTGTGTCACCCTGTCAAACCAAGCGGTTTTCCGGGGCAGAAGATCGGCCGCCGCCCCCATTGTGTAAAGGACCGGGACACCAAACGCCGCTTCCAAAAGCCGACAGGCGCATCCCGGCCCATCGGCTGAAATCTGTCGCCGTCCGATATTCAACCAGGCATTATCAATCACACAGGGCTTCATGGCATAATTGAGGAGTATCCCTGACAAATGTCCCGTACTGTTCCTCACCGCCAGCACCGACAAAAGTTCCTCTGTTGTGGTTCCGCTTGGCCCAATCCACCAGCCTTCAGGCGTTTCGATGTCCCGTTGCTGGAGCAGTGGGCAGATCGCCTGTCCAAAGCCCAGTTCTGCCGGAGCCAGTCCTTCCAGGGCTTGCATGGTGGCTGCGCGGATCGCTTCCCGTATCGCTTCTTCATAGAGAGTCTGCTTGTCGTCATCCTCCGACTCCGACGAATCTCTGGCCAGAACCTCGCCGCCAAGTCCCACCTGTGGCCCGGCGGGCGCATGGGGTGTGGAGATGGTATGGGTCATGTGAAGCCATACCTTTTCCGGTTTCGTGCCCAGAATCGCTGCGGTTTCGCGCCGGCATTTGTCAATAAGGGAATCCGGAAGCATGACGATTTCTACAGAAATCAGGGCCACTCGCTCTTCTTGTTCCAACAGCAGTACCCCCGCATGAGGAAGATCATGGATTCCAACAAATCCTTCCAGAGGGAAAAGGCGAGGAGAAAAGGAAATCACCGCGCCGCCCACACCAGCCTTCATACGGTTTCCTCCCATAACTTGGTTATATCGTAACGGAAAAGGTGTCCTTTATATACATAGTCCTTCATGGTCGGGGTGTCCCGGAAGAACCCTCCTGCCGGGACATCCTCCGCATGGGGAGCTTGACAATCATAGATTGTGCGGCCGTCAGCCGTGGAAGGCGCCTCTTGGGAAGGGGTGCGGGGCGGCAGCGATTCACCGGAAGGAATGCCTTCCAGAATTCGGGTTGCCGCCTGGTGAAAGATATCAAAGACCTGCCCATCCAGAAGACCCGCGCCGCCATACAGACGATCAAACTGGTCACGATATACGGCAATCTGATCCAGTTCTCTTTTCCATTTTTCCACCGTGCCGTTCAGAGTCTTCATGCCGGGCATGAATTCATCGCCGGTAAAAAGGATACGGCTTTTCCTGTCCAGGATCACGATGCCGTCCGAGGTATGATCGCCCAGTTCAAAAATCTCCAGTTCCCGTCCTTCCAGCGGAATTTTGCTGTGCTGGGAGACAACCTGTTTGGGATAATCCCGGGGAAAGTGGATTCCCTGAAAACTGGGATATGGGATTGTAGCTTTTTCCAAGGCAGCCGCACCCATGTAAGCAAGATCAAAATACCCGTTGTTGGCGGTGTGGTCAAAATGGGAGTGGGTATTGACAACCCAAGGAACTGGTTTGCCGCAAAGCTGCTCCAGAAAGGTTCGCAGATTCCCGGCTCCGTAACCGGTGTCAATCGCAATTCCTTGCCGGTCGCCGGCCAACAGATAGTGACAATCCCCGGAACTTACAATTTTCCATGTGTCTTTTCCTATCAGCTCGGCCTCATAATGTGGTGTATCCATCGGAAGCAAACTGCCGTCCCGGTACCGGATGAGCACCTGATGTTTAGGCGAAAAATCAATTTCTCTCACAGTCAGCTCCTTTTCTGATGGTAAAGAGCCAATCCCTGATTGCCTGGATGGAATAGGCGGTACGCCAGGTATGTACATGATGTTCACCGCCATTGCTGTGCCAACCGTCGGCTACCGTTTCCAGGCGATAATGGGTGCAGAGTACATTGGCCCCGGTTTTCACCAGATCTTCCACCATTTGGTTGTATTCCTCCTGGGAAAGTCCTGCGTCTACCACCCGGTGGACCACCTTACCGCCTTTATGTTCCATGGCGACACACATTTGGTTCATGCCGGGGAAGGATTTTGCATCTCCCTGAGAGTTGAGCATCCAGAGATGTTGGTTTTCCAACCCGGGAATGCTCCGCTCATTCCATTGCCCCGCCACCAGAAAGGAGGCTGCAAAATATTGGGGATATCGCACGTTCCATACGATGGAAGCCATGCAGCCCATAGATTGCCCGGTCGTGTACACGCGGTCCCGATCAACCGGATATTGTTCCAGGATTCTGTCCAGGATCTTTTTGGCTACTTCCAGCCGGGGGGAAACATTTCCTTCGTCATCCACGATGGACTCTCCATCAAACTGCGGCGCAAACACGAAACAGGGATGCCGTTTCTGTTCTTCCGGGGCGGTCCAAATCACAGCACCCAGACCCTGGGCCAAAGTCAATCTGGGATCGGGTCCGCACACGGACCCGTCGTGTATAAACTGAACCAAAGGATACCGCTCCTGGGGCTGGATATTCCGGGGGATAAACAGGTTGTATTTCACCCCGTCTTCCTCCCCCTGGATAAAATCGTCCACCAGTTCATTTTCCACTGCGTTGTTTTCCCGGGGGCCAAAGGCCGGCAGTAGCTGGTGGTTTGCCCCTTGAATGGGGCAGCACTGTGTCACGGTTACCTGCGCAGGTTCTATTCTGGCGGGCATTGCCTGCCACGGATTTCCGGGGAAATAGGTATCGGCCCCAGGATCCTGCGGGTCGAGTTCCAACACCACCTGGTTGCCCTGGACATGGGCAGAGAGGATTTTTCTCCCTTCCACCTGGAAACGCCCTTCCAACGGTTGGTCCATTGCCGGGGGAAATTCATACCGAATCGTTGCTGCCACACATTTCTGTCCTTCCGGCATAACCCTGGTAATGGCCGTGATCTGAAGTACGCTATCACGCTCCATATTTTTTCCTCCTTACGTTGTCACTGAATCTCAAATCGGTCCCCTTCCGGTAGAATCGTCCGGTTCTTTTCTCTGCCATAGGGGATTTTCCGTTCCAGCCGGTTCACTGCAAGAAGGGGCAGACCGGTAATTGCAACCGCCATTCCCAGTCCAAGCTCCCGAAAAGGATAAGCAGCCCCTCCCAATGCATGGATTGCCATAAGCGCGCCTGTGACGGCAAAGGCAATCGCTGTGGCCATGGAAAACCGGCACAGCCGTCGGGAGCAGGAATACCGTTCCCACCAGGTCATTTTCTCCGGTGTAAAGAGGTATCCCACCAGTGCAGCGGCCAGCAGAACCATACAGACCACGGCGGCAATCTCTCCCACAGCTACCAAAGGCGCACAATTTCCAGAAAAGCCCGGCAAACAGACAAGGCGGCAGTAGGCCATGCATCCCGCCAGAGACAGCAGAAGGTAGCTTGCTTTGGCCTGCCGGACCCGGGCGGCAGGAAGTTGACGGACATACCAGTCCTGGGTATAAAACCGTTGGATCCGGAAACCACCCTTGGGGCGGGGAACACGAACCTCCGTATACCCATGGAAATACTGGTGATACCGGCGGTTTCGCTTGAGATGGAAATCGGCTGTGCTGTTTGCGGCGAACGGATTGCTCCGGACGCCGTATATGTCGTTTCCTACCTTTTTTTGCAATAACATGATGTTTTCTCTCAAATCAGTCGTTGATCTCTTCCATCCGGCAGCAAGAGACAAAATGCTTCTTTTCCACTTCCCGGAGCTGCTGCGGTTGATGGCAGCGGTCACAGGCGTAGGGACAACGGGCCGCAAAACGGCAGCCCGGTTCGGGGTCAATGGCGGAAGTAATCTCCCCCTTCAGCTGGACGCGCTGCATGGGATGGTCCAAATCAATGGAAGGTATGGCGGACAGGAGCGCCTTGGTATAGGGATGGAGCGGCCGGAGAAAAAGCTCCTTGGCAGGCGCGGTTTCCACCAGCTGGCCCAGATACATGACACAAATGTCATCAGAAATATGGCGGACCACCGACAAATCGTGGGTAACAAACATATAGGTCAGATGCATCTGTTCCTGCAGGTCCATAAACAGGTTCAGAATTTGGGCCTGAATGGATACGTCCAGGGCAGATACCGGTTCGTCGCACATGATAAACTGCGGTCCCAGAGCCAGCGCCCGTGCGATCCCTACCCGCTGGCGGCGCCCGCCATCCATTTCGTGCGGGTAGGCCAACCGCAGGCGTTCTTCTATTCCTACCAGATCCATAAGCTCCTCCGTGCGCTGCGCGATCTGCTGTCGGCTGAACCGGTGGGCTTCCTGAAGGGGTTCCCGAATGGTAGCTTCCACGCTGAAACGGGGATCCAGACTGGAATAGGGATCCTGGAACACAATGCTCACTTTCTCCCGCAAGCGGCGAAGGGCTTTTCCCTTAGCGCAGGTGATGTCCTCCCCGTCCAGCCGGACAGTGCCGGAGGTCGCATCCTGAAGGTGAATGATGGTGCGTCCCAATGTGCTTTTTCCGCATCCAGATTCTCCAACCACCCCCATTGTGTGGCCTTTCTCTATGGTGAGGCTGATGTCATCCACTGCGTGGTTGACGCCGGCCCCCACCTGAAAATACTTTTTCAGGTGTTCCACTTCCAGCAGCGCCATCGTCAGTGACCTCCTTTCTCAAATTGAAAGCATCGCACAAAGTGTCCCGGTTCTACTTCCATCAGAGGGGCAGCGTGTCTTTGCCCCGCCTTGCAGCCCAGAGGGCAGCGGGGACAAAACTTGCAGCCCTCGGGGAGGTGTGTGGGATCCGGCGGAAGACCTTTGATGGGATGAAGCCGCCGGGAATCGTCGTCCAGTCTGGGAAGAGAACCAAACAGGCCCAGCGTGTAAGGATGTTTGGGATTGCGGAAAATTTGTTCTTTGGTACCGCTTTCCACGATTTCCCCGGCATAGATCACCGCCACCTTATCGCAGGTTTCCGCCACCACCCCCAAGTCATGGGTAATGAGAATCATGGACGTGTTAAACTTTTTTCGCAGATCCCGGATCATTTCCAGCACCTGTGCCTGGATGGTGACGTCCAACGCGGTGGTGGGCTCGTCCGCCAGCAACAGTTCCGGGTTACAGGCAAGGGCCATTGCAATAACCACCCGCTGCTTCATACCGCCGGAAAACTGATGGGGAAAATCGTTGCAACGCAAAACAGAGATCCCCACCATTTCCAGCATTTCCACGGTCCGTTTGTGCGCTTGCTCGTGGGTAAAATCGTTGTGCTGCAGCACAACTTCGGCAATCTGATCTCCCACGGTCATGGTGGGGTTCAGAGCAGTCATGGGGTCCTGAAAGATCATGGCGATCTTGTTGCCCCGGATTTTCTGCATTTCCCGTTCGGTAACAGACCGCAGGTCTACCCCGTCCAGCCGGATTTCACCGCTGCGCACCCTGGCGGGCGGGGTGGGCAGAATGCGGAGAATGGCCTTGGCAATGGTCGTCTTGCCAGCGCCGGTCTCCCCAACCAGACCTAAGGTTTCGCCCCGTTCCAGTTCAAAGCTGACCGAGTTTACCGCTTGGATGATCTCTCCTCCGGAGGAATACTCCACAATCAGATCCCGGACCGATAAAAATTTTTGAGTCATGGTCAATCCCCTCTTACTCTTTCAGGCGGGGGTCCATGGCATCCCGCAGACCGTCGCCGAACATATTGATGGCCAACACCGTGATCAGAATGGCAACCCCCGGCCAGATCATCATGTGCGGATACTTCAGCACATAGTTTCTGGCTGCAGAGCACATGGCACCCCACTCTGCGGTAGGAGGCTGTATTCCCAGACCGATGTAGGAAAGGCCGGCCGCCGTCATCATGGTGGCACCGATCTGACCGGTGGTACCCACAATGGTGGGGGCGATAATGTTAGGCATCATATGCTTGAAGATAATTTTCATCCGGGAGCAGTTCATGGCTTTGGCCGCCTCCAGATATTCCATTTCTCTTTCCTTCAGAGCCATGGCCCGGGTGCCCCGAATGGAGCCGGGGATGGCTCCCACCGTCAGAGCCAGAACGGTGTACCAGAAGCCCGACCCGAAAGAAGCAGAAATGATAATGGCCAGCAACGTGCCGGGAATGGCCATCCACACATCACAGATGCGCATGACCAGGTTGTCCACCTGACCGCCGCAGTAACCGACAAGGCAACCGAAGAATACGCCCAGTACCATGCCGATCATGGCGCAGATCAATCCAAGAGCCAGGGAGTTTCGCCCGCCGTACAGAATGCGGCTCAGCAGATCCCGCCCCAGATTGTCGCACCCCAGAATGTGCTGCCAGCTGGATCCTGCATTCAGACTCGTGTAATCCATGTAGTTGGGGTCGTAGGGCGCAAGGTACGGCGCAAAGATGGAGGCAAGGATGATCAATATCAATAGAATCAGGCCGCCCATGGCCACTTTATTTTTCATCAGGCGTTTCATAATCTGCGAAAACTGAGTTTGCCGTTTCCGTTTGCCAGGATGGCCCTTTCCGCCACGAGCATGATGTCCGCAACGCCAACCTCTGGCATGAGACCGGCTGCCTTCCGGTTTGCGGGCGCATTCTTCCCGGGCGCAGTCAACTTTCATTTTTCTTCACCTTCTTTTTCGCCGCATAGTTGATGTACTGGGCTTTAATACGGGGATCCAGATATCCGTAGAACAAATCTACCAGCAGGGTAATCACGGCTGAAAAGATAGCCAGGATCAGCACCGACCCTCGGATAACGGGATAATCCCGACTGGACATGCCGGTGAGGAGATATTCACCGATGCCAGGAAAAGAGAACACCTGTTCAATGACAACCGTACCGCCCACCACGGCAGCCAGCTGCATTCCCAAAGCGTTGACCACCGGAATGAGAGCGTTGGGCAGCATGTGTTTATAGATCACTGCCCATTCAGGCAAGCCTTTGGCCCGTGCGGTGGTGACAAAGTCGGAGCGAATGGTCTCCAGTACCGCCGAGCGGGTCTGCCGCGCATTCATGGCGATACCGGACAGGGAGTTGGCCAGCACCGGCAGAATCCAGTATTGCCAACCGCCAATGCCGTAAGGAGGCAGCCACCCCAGTTTGACCGAGAACAGGGATACCATCAACAAAGCCAGAAAGAACTGCGGCACCGAAATAAAAATCATGGCGGCGATCAGAAGGCCCTGGTCCTGAAAAGAGTTCCGGTGGATGGCCGCATTGATCCCCAGCGGAATCCCGATAACCACATTCAGCAGCATGGAAATAAGCCCCAACCCCAGCGTGCGGGGAAGTCTGGCGGCAAATTCTTCGATGACCGGGGTGCCATAGATATAAGATTCGCCAAAATCAAAATGAAGGAAAACGTCGCTTAAATATTCGGTAAGCTGAACCAGAAACGGTCGGTCCAACCCCATAATCGCCATCTGCCGGTCGATATCCGCCTGGGTTGCACCGGCGCCCAGTACGATCTGGGCGGGGTTCCCCGGCACCACCCAAAGGATGCCAAAGATAACGATTGCCACACACAACAGGATAATGACCAGCCAGAGAATACGCTTGACGATGTATCTCCACATAAAATCGGATCACCTCTTCTGCATAAAACAGCGCCGGCCGCGGTCTGCGGACGGCGCTGAAAACATTTTGGAATGTCTCTGTTACTGTTCGGTAAAGCAACAGGCGCCCGGCAGGAATGTGAGCTTATCGCCCAGCTGTACATAAACACAATCGTTGGGTACAATGTGGTAGTTGTTTCCGGCGTAAACGCCCATGCAATAGGCATTTTCTGCCGCCATCTCCCACCAGGCCTGCATATTCTCCGCAGTATGTCCGTCCTCGGTATTGCACAGATTCAGCAGATCATTCCATTCATCATTGGTCACAAAGGTGGATGTGTGGTTGCCTTCGGCGGTATTGGCATAGGAAAAATCATGCAGCCATGCCTGTACGTTGTAGTCCCCTGCCATCATATTGAAGGTCAGGTCCCAGGCAGTGGGGTCCGCCTGCGTGGAATTCGCCGTGGCGTTGTCTACCTGCAGCAGTTCCACATTGATGCCAAAGGCAGCCAGCTGGGCGGCAATAATCGTGCCGGTATCAGCGTAGGTGCTCACAATCAGGAGGGTCAGGGTCTCGCCGTTATAATTGGAAGCATCCAGATACTGCTGCACCACCTGGGGGTCTACGGAAGTTTTGGAATTGTAGGTGTCAATGCCTGCCCAGTCCACCATCGAGTAATCAGAATAGTAGTCATTGGCGTAGGCATACAGGCGGGTGTATGCGCCGCCCAGCGCGGTAATAAGGCCGTCCTGATCGATGGCATAGAAGATTGCTTTGCGCAGATTGGGATCGGAACACAAAGACTCCTCGCTACAGTTGGCATCCAGATAATAGATAAATTTCTGGGTGTAAGGATATACCTGCACCATGTTTTCGTACTGACCGCCGGCCATAAATTCGCAGGCGTTTTCGTAGGCCATATCCTGCACCATGTCCAGCGAACCGGTAACTACGCCGTTCTCTCGCTGCGCGTTCTCCGTTATAAACTGGTAGGTGATGGTGCCCACATTGGCTTGCTGCTGCTGATGGCGCAGGCTTTCATCGGTCTGCCAGTAGTCCTCGTTCTTTTCGATGGTCAGGCTGGAGCCGGAGGTGTAGCTTACAAACTTGTAAGGACCTGTGCCGCACATATCTGCTTCCAGACCGGAGCTGCTGGCGTTGTAAGAATCCTCGTCCACAATAAAGCAGCGGCAGAAGAAGTTGTCGAACCAACCAAGGTTGCTCTGCTCTTTGGTGAAAGTAAACTGTACGGTGGTATCATCAACCGCTGTGGCCTCCACAAAATCGTCCCAGCCGGAAGTGGTCTCATTGTTGAACTGGTGATTGTAGCTGAAGGCCACGTCGCTGGCGGTGACGCTGTTGCCGGCGTGATCCTTTATGTAGTCATAGATGTAAACGGTATAAACGCCGGTTCCGTCTTCATGGTCACAGCCGGGCTGATAGCTGCCCTTGCTTTCGTCTGCCAGTACGCCATACCGCTCTCCGGAAGAAGTGCATTCGTACAACATTTCATACACTTCATAATTGCCGGGAATATCGTTGTTCGTACCCCAGGGAGCCAGCGTGGTTGCCGCCTGCCAGGCGATGGTAATGCTGTCCCGCTGCACCGTGTTGTCAATATTTGTTTCGTCTTGCAAATCAACCGCTGTGGCGGAAACCTCTGCACTGTCCGGGGTTGAGGCTTCGCTTTCTGTGGATTGTTCCTTCTGGGGGGAACCTCCACAGGCTGCCATACTCAACACCATAGCGGAGGCAAGAACGGTCGCTAAAATTCTCTGTTTCATATGCCTGCTCCTTTTTTATTCGTTTGTTTTTGGTACACATCCGGGATGTACTCTTTCTGAATCTCACAGTACAGGAAAAACCCTTCCGTATCAATTCAAAAAGCAGTGAGATTTATTCGATTTCCGAATAGAATCCAAGGATTTCGACCTTTTCGGTGTCTTTTTGTTTATAAATTATGATTATTATGCAAAATGTTTGTGCAATTTGTACGTTTGAGAAAAGAATCCTCTCATGGTACGATACTTTATGCAGAATCTTCATAAAGTGAGAACAGGTCTATGAATCAATTTATGGTAAAATATCTCCGGGAATTCCTTGTACTGTACCGTGTGGGGAACTATCTGTATGCCTCGGAAGAACTGTTTCTCTCAGAATCCAACCTTCATAAACACATAAAATCCCTGGAGGATGATCTGGGGCACCCTTTGTTCCGCAAAGAAGGACGGCAGCTGGTTCTTACCGAATTTGGCCAGCTTTTTCTGGAATACGCCCAGAAATTTGTGGCCCTCAACGACCAGTTTCAGCAGGCACGCGAGGAATACAATGCCCGTGCCGCCAGCACGGTGCGTGTTGCCGTTGTGCGAAGTCTCAACTGTGACCACATGGTGAATATGCTGTCTGACCATTTTGTGAACCGCTATCCCCAATATCATATTTCTCCCGGAGAATACAGTCGGGATTACACGCCGGGCCAGCTGTTTGAACAGGGGTACGAACTGGTATTTGGGCTGGCAGACAAGTCTGACAGTCAGGAATACAGCTGCTATCCTTGGGCTTCGGATCATCTTCTGGCAGTGCTGCCGCAGAGGCATCCTCTGGCCGGCCAGGAACAGCTGAAACTTCGTCAATTGGGTGGCGATCCCTTTTTGTTTTATCCGGAGGAAACCTTTCTGCACAAATTTTGTATGCGGCTTTGCCGCCAGGAGGGGTTCGAACCCTGGGTTGATTTCACCATTCATGGGACATCCAATCTGGGGGAACTGGTGTCAGACGGGGTCGGCGTATCTCTGGTCCCCAGCAGTGACATTCTCAGCATCCGGCCTTACAATGTATCCACCGCGGAAATCGATCCCTCTCCTCTGATTTATCTGAATCTCTACTATCGCTCGGATCATTCTCTTTCCAAGGTGGCCAAGACCTTTCTTCAGTGTGCTATGGACATCCATCAGAACCATAGCCAGGACATTCCCTTCATGGGACCGGAGGGCAAAATTGAACACATCTTTTTTTGAAGAATTTCTGGTTTTGGCAGAAAAAGAAAATTTTTCGCTGGCTGCCCGGGAGTTGGAGATCAGCCAGGGAACGCTGTCTCGTCACATTGCCCAAATGGAGAAGGAATACGGTGCGCCTTTGTTTCAAAGAACCACCCAGAAAGTCTCCATCACCCCCTATGGGGAGGCACTCCTTCCCTATGCGAGAGAAGTGGTAAAGGGAGAGCGGCAGTTTCGTCAAACGGTCTCCCACCTGCGTCTCAAAGCATCCTCGCATATTTCTGTTGGCACGGTGGATTTTCCCTCCTTTTACGGAATCACAACATTGCTGGCCAATTTCAAAAAGGAAAATCCCGCGGTGGTCCTGGATGTGCGCGTAGGTTCTACCGATATGCTTCTGAAATCTTTGGATACAGGTCTGGTGGATATTGCCTTTGTAAGAAATATTACCGATCTGTCTCAAAAGTATGTGGCCTACCCATTCCGGGAGGATTTGATCCATGCGGTGGTACCGGCGGATCATCCGCTGGCGCAACAGCAAAGCGTGCATTTGTCGGATTTTGAAAACGATGCCTTCTATTTCCGCTTCAACCAAAACAGCCTGATGAACCAGTTCTATACCCGTTTGTTTGCCTGTGAAGGATTTATGCCCAAACGCTCTGCCAACCACGGGAACTGGGAGGATTCCATTATCAACGGGGGGAACGATGTTTCCCTGGCTGCCGCCGGCCTGTCCAACACATTGGCCGGGAATCTTCATGTGAAAGTGCTGGATTTGGAGCCTCCCGTCCATTGTGACATTTTTGCCGCCCGGAGCAAAAATTTTGAACCGTCCACGATCTGCCAGCAGTTTTTTGACTTTATTCAGGATGACCATTCCTGAATCCACAGGGAGGATATACCGATCAAACAAGGCCCCCCGGGCCTTTTATATGGGCACGTCAAAGCCGGAGGCGCGGCCCGCTCCCCGTTGTGCAACCGCAAGCCCCGCCTCCTGACAAAAAGCAAAAGAACCCGCCCCGGCAGAATCCTGCCGGGGCGGGTCGTATATTTGTATGCGGGAAAAATCAGGGCGTTGCCGCCAGCCGCGCAAGTACCCCCTTTAGCAGATGGTCGGACGCAGCCAGCACCTGGCGGATGCCGTCGGGGGGCAGGTTATCATAGTGGATTCCCGCCAGAACCACGGCGGGGCGCAGCCCGGCCCCGGCCATTGCCTCGGCCCACCGGCCCGACACCGCCCCGTCCCGGTGGGTGGGGAATTCGGTGGTGGTGACAGTTCCCTCCGGCCCGGCGATGCTCACGGCACCGATGTGGGGCCGGGTTCCGCCGTAAATCTCTGCCCGTACGCCGCCGTCCAGCATCTGTACCCGGGCGGTGAGGGGCGCATCCAGCACGGTACAGCTCACACAAAATTCCGGGGTCATTCCGGCATCCCCCTCCATTCCACGGTATCGGTATCCAGCCCGAATTGCCCCAGGATCCGTACCGCGGTATACCGGGCCATCTCCTCGGGGGTAGCGGGATGGTTATAGTAGGTCTGCATGGGCGGCAGGATGACGGCGCCGTACCGGCTGGCCTCGTAAAGATTGTGCAGGTGCAGGGTGGAAAGAGGACTTTCCCGTGCTGCCAGCACCAGGGTGCGGCGCTCTTTCAGGCAGACGTCGGCGGCCCGCAGCAGCAGGTTGTCGCTGTAACCCGACACGATGCCCGCCACGGTTTTCATGCTGCAGGGCACCACCGCCATCCCCAGGGTGCGGAAGGACCCGCTGGCGATGCTGGCCCCGATGTTTTGGTTGTCATGCACCACATCGGCCATGGCTGCCAGTTCCTCCACAGTCATACCGCATTCCTGCCGCAGGGTCATCTCGCCGCCCCGGGTCACCACCAGGTGGCTTTCCACTTCGGGATGGAACCGGCGCAGCAGGTCCAGCACCGCCAGGGTCAGCGGCGCACCGGAAGCTCCGCTCATCCCGATGATCAGTCGTTTTGTCTTATCCATGGAGCCACTTCTCCGGGTCCAGTTCCAGGAAAGGTGCCCGGCGGAACCGGTCTTTCTGGGCGAAGGGGACCGTGCAGTCAAAAATCGTCTTGCAGGAGATGCCGATGTCCCGGATGGACCTGCTGTACGCCGGGTTGGAGCTGGGGTCCAGGGGATGGCATCGCACGCCGGGGATGGTGATGATGTCCCGGTCGCCCTGGAACCGGGTGTTCATCGCCCACAGCACATCGTTGGTGTCGAAGATGTCCACATCCTCGTCCACCAGGATCACATGTTTCAGTTCCGGGAAGGCAGAGAAGGCCAGCAGCGCGGCCTGGCGCTGTTTGCCCTCGTCGGTATGGACAGTCTTTTTGCACTGGAGCACCGCCATGTACTTGCCCCCGCCGGAACGGTGGGCGTAGCAGTTCAGCACCTTGCCGGGCAGGGCCTTGTCGATCATGCCCAGGATGGAGGCTTCGGTGGGGATGCCCGCCATGTTGACATGCTCCTCCGACGGTCCGATGCAGGTCTGCATGATGGGGTTCACCCGGTGGGTAACGGCCTTGACTTTCAGCAGCCAGCACTCGTGGCTGGCGGGTCCGTTGTAGCCGGGGAATTCCGGCATGGCGTAACCGGTGTGGGAGTTCTGGTCCTCCACCACATGGTTGCTGCCGGGCAGGATCTCCCCTTCGATGACATACTCGGCGTTGGCGATGGCGTTTTCTTTGACGGTCAGGCAGCGGCAGAGTTCCACCGGCTGGCCCCGCAGCGCCCCGGCGATGGACAGTTCGTTGAAGCCCAGCGGCGTCGTGGGCGGCTCAAAGCAGGCGGTGACCTCGATGGCCGGGTCCACGCCGATGGATACCGAGATGGGCAGCGGCTGCCCCAGCTCGGTGGCGCGCTCGGCCATGGCGCCGATGTGGCGGCTGCCCGGCTGCAGGAAGATGGACAGTTCATCCTTGCCCTGGATGCACATCCGGTGGATGGTCACGTCGGAAAGCCCGGTATCCGGGTGGGTGGCGTAGCACATGCCCAGGGTGATATAGGGACCGGCGTCCACCGGGGTGTTGGTGGGGGCGGGAATCAGCCGGTTCAGGTCAAAACCGGGGTCGGTGGCCCGGTGGACCACCTGCTGGCAGAGTCCGGGGGCTTCGATGACCACCGGCTGGAGGGGATGGGCAGCGCACTGCTGCACCAGATGGCCCAGTTCCTCCTTTTGGCAGCCGAAGAGGTTGGCCACCCTGGCCCGGCTGGCCAGCACGCCGATGGCCACGCTGGCGCCGGGGTGACCCTTGACGTTGTGGAAGAGCATGGCGGGGCCATCCACGGTGGTGGGCCGCATGACAGTGCCGCCCGCGCCCACATAGCGGTAGACGCCGGACAGCTCCGCCGCCGGGTCCACCTCCACATGGGTTTCAATCAACTGACCCGGCGTGTCCCGCAGCACAGCCAGCGCCGTGCGCAGATCCCGGATGTCGGTACGATGATTCAGTTCCATCTTGTTCCCTCCTTACAGATGGGCCTTGATCCACTGGGCCAGATAATGCAGATTCCAGTCTTCGCCGTACTGCTTGTCCTCGTGATCGGCGGTGGGCAGCGGCACAAAATCCACCCGGCCGTAGCCCAGCTTTTGGCAGATGGCATGGACAAAGTTCACACTCTGCGCAAAGGGCACCAGACGGTCCAGGCAGCCGTGCTGCACCAGCAGCGGCGCCATGGCTTCGCTGATGTAGGTGGTGGGGTTGGCTTTGGCCAACCATTCGTCGGACAAGGTGGGCAGAGCGCCGCCCATATAACTGCTCTCGGCGGATGCGGCTTCGTCATGGTCGGCAAAGCTCACCCCATTGGCACGGGCCTGATCGTCCATATGTCGGAAGTCGATCGGCCCGAACTGGTCGATGGCAAACCGCACGGCGCAGGACCCGTCAAAGGTCATCCCCTCTTCACCGGGGAAGGCGCCGTCGGGAATGTTCATGCCCAGCATCGCCGCCAGGTTGCCGCCCGCCGAGCCGCCCAGCACGCCGATGCGTTCCGGGTCGATGCCATAGTCGGCGGCATGGCGGCGCACAAACCGCACGGCCTGGCGGCAATCCAGCACGGCAGCGGGAAAGATTGCCTCGCCGCTCAGCCGGTATTCGATGGACCCCACGGCCAGGCCATGGTCCAGAAGTTTCAGATAGGTGTCCATATGATCGTCCCGCTTGTCGCCCATGCCGAACCCGCCGCCGTGGATGTGCAGCACCAGCGGGAAGGGACCCTCCCCTGTCTCGGGGAAATAGAGATCCAGCTTCTGTGCGGGGGACACGGTATCGTAGGCCACATCCAGCACCTTGCGCTTGATGTGGGAAATGTCGGCCATCTTGGGCACGAACCCGGCCGGGACGCCGGGAGCGCCGAACTGCAGCGAACCATCGGGGGAAAACTGCCTGGTATTGTCAAATTCCATAGCGATGCACTCCTTGTATTCTGCGTGGAATGGGCATTTTTGCCCTTTTTCTGTATTATACGGGCCGCCGACGTGGACAAACAATTCAAATGCTGGTACAATCGATTCCAGAACAGAATCAAGCGGAGGTGTGCCATGGATATTCAGCTGTTGCGGGAGTTTATTGTGCTGGTGGAGACCAAAAACTACTGGGAGGCCGCGTCCCGGCTTTTCATCGGGCAGTCCACCCTCTCCAAGCACATCAAGCAGATGGAACAGGAGTTGGGGGTGCCGCTGTTCAACCGCACTTCCCGCAAGGTGGAACTGACCCGGTACGGCAAGCTGCTCATCCCCTATGCCGAACAGATCATCGCCGTCCGCACAGCCTGTCTGGAAGCCCTGCGGGACGCACAGGAAGCCGAGCAGGGTTTGCTGGTGCTGGGAGCGCTGCCGGCCATCGCCCAGTACGCAGTCACCGATCTTTTATTGAAATACCGCACCCGCTACCCCGGCAAGACCGTCAAGGTGCTGGAGGAGGACACCGCCCCCCTGAAAGAAGCGCTGCGCGCCCGCCGCTGTGAGCTGGCACTGGTGCGGGAATCGGTGGCGGCACCCACCGATGACGCTGATCTGGTGAAAATCCCCTATCTGCGGGATCATCTGGTGGCACTGCTGCCCCCCGGGCATCCGCTGGGGGAGAGCCCTTCGGTCACGCTGCGCCAGCTGGAGCAAGAGGATTTCATCACCCTGAAAAGCAGCACCGCGCTGTACGATATTATGATGGCGGCCTGTAAACAGGCGGGTATTGTGCCCCACGTTGTCTTTTCCTGCCACAACCGGGACGCCATCCTGGACCTGGTCACCCAGGGCCTGGGTGTGGCGATCCTTGCCGACCGCCATGTGCAGCGGCCCAAATTCGGCAAGTACCCCCATCATACCGAGTTCAGCATTGTCCCCATCGAACCCCGGGTGGAAACCCAAATCTTTCTGTGCTACCGCAAAAACACCGAGCTTTCCGCCGGTGCCAGAGGGTTCATCGACTGCATGCAGGATTTCCTGGACCAGCAAAACGACGATGTAAAAAAATAAGCGCTGCTTCTGTGCAGTTTGGACGAATTTTGCGCCTTTTTTTCCCTTGCCCACCGCCTGTCGGCGGCGGGCAATTCCATTTTGGAATCAAGACAACGGGAATGCGAATTGCTTTGCCCCCTGCCCCCGGCCTAGAATGAAGCCAAGAAAAAGGCCCCGCCGCCACTGTTTTGGCCGGGCCACACCAGGCAAGGAGGAAAACAATTTTATGAACGAAAACGCTAAAATTCCCATGTGGAAAAAGATCTGCTACGGCTGCGGCGCCGGCGGCGGCAACATCATGAGCACGCTGCTGGCATCCTTTCTGCTGAGCTACTACACCGACACCGCCGGTATGGCAGCTGCAGCCATCGGCACCATGTTCCTGGTCAGCCGCCTGCTGGACGGTATCACCGATCTGGTCATGGGCGGTATCGTGGACCGCACCGATACAAAATGGGGCAAGGCCCGTCCCTGGGTGGTTATCTCGGCACCGCTCATGGTCATCGGCATCATCCTGATTCTCCATGTACCCCAAGGGTGGGATCAGACCATGAAACTGATCTATGCCTACGCCACTTACATCTTTCTGAACTGCATTGTTTACACCATTTTCGGCATCGCCCACACCGCTCTGCTGGCCCGCATGACCCGCAACTTCAAGGATCGCAACACCACTTCCACGGTGTCCTCCATTCTCAACAACCTGGCGGGCCTTGTCATCGGTACCATGATCACCGGCCTGCAGCTCACCTTTGGCTGGAGCGTTACCAGCGTCATCCTCGGTGTAGCCGCCGGCGCCCTGATCCTCATTGCCGGCCTGGTCTGCAACGAACAGGTTGGCATGGAACCCGATCCCGCCCACCATCACAAGGCCATCCCCATGAAGGAACAGCTGCCCGCTGTTGTCAAAAACCGCTATTTCTGGCTGGCCCTGCTGCTGGGTGCCCTGACCCTGTTTGTCAACTCCAACGCCATCGGCGCACAGATCTACTACTGCAACGTGGTGCTCAACGATCCGATGTATATGTCCACCCTAATGGCTCTGGGCATGGCCCCCGGCATCGTCATCCTCTTCTTCATGCCCTATTTTGCCAACAAGTTCTCCAAGCGCGCCTTTATGGCCTTCGGCAGCATCCTCATGATTCTGGGCTTTGCCCTGTGCGGTATGGCGGAACAAAGCCGCATGATGCTGGCTGTCGGCGTGGTCATCCGCTCGGTGGGTCTTGGCCCCATGTTTGCCGGCCTGTACGCCTTCTGCGCCGACGCCGCCGACTACGGCGAGTGGAAATTTGGCGTTCGCTCCGAAGGACTCATGAGTGCCTCCCAGTCCATCGGCTCTAAGATCGGCATCGGGTTTGGTTCTGCCTGTACGGCGTGGATTCTCGCCGCCGCCGGTTATATCGAGAGCGGAATGGGTGAGATGGTGGAGCAGCCCGCCGCCGTGGTGGAGGCCATTCGGTTTGACTACGGCTGGCTGGGTGCCATCGTCAGCGTGGTGCTGCTCATCGGCGTGCTTCTGATGGATGTGGAAAAATACATGCCCCAGATCCGCGCCGCTGTGGGCAAACCCGAAACCGAAGTCCAGTAACCCCCAGGCCCGCCCTTTGCCGGGGCAGGCCTTTTTGCAAGAAAGGAAATCTTATATGTACAACGAAATTCCCATTGTCAACCGCACCTCCGAACTGGCCGACTGCCGCCATGACTGGTCCTTTGACAACCAATATCAGTGCTGGTGCCTGGAGGACATCCTCTATACCCAGACCCCCGCCACCCCAAAATTTCAGCGGATGAGCATTTTTGTTCCGGCAGTTTATCTGCGCAGCGACGGCACCGTACAGCCGGAAGGCCGCTGCGGACAGTACACCGCTGCCACCGCGCCGGTGGTGTTCGGCAACAACGCTGCCGGTTATATGCAGATGCCTCACACCTGGCTGGGCGGCCCCCGGGACTGTGCCGGGCAATACCTGGCGCGGGGCATGGTCTATGTGACCTGCGGCTGCCGCGGCCGGGAGAGCCGCGACCAGCAGGGAAAACTCTGCGGCAAAGCCCCCGCCACCCTGATTGATCTGAAAATGGCACTGCGCTTTTTGCGGCACAACGCCGCCGTGCTGCCCGGTGACTTTGAAAAGATCATCTCGGTGGGTTGGAGCGCCGGCGGCGCCATGAGCAGCCTGCTGGGGCTGACCGGAAACGATCCCCGCTACGACGAGGCGCTGCGGGAAGCGGGCGCCTTTATGGAGGAACGGGACGACGTCTACGCGGCGCAGATCTACTGCCCCATCGTGGATCTGGAACACGCCGACCTTGCCTATGAATGGCAGTTCCAGAAAGACCCCGAAAACGAGGATTCCCCGGCAGGTCCGGCGGGACGGATGACGCCGTTCCAGGCGGCGCTTTCCCAAAAGCTGGCAGCGCGGTATGTCCGATACTTCAACAGCCTGGACCTGCACGACCCCGCCGACGGCACGCCCCTGCGCCTGGGGGAGGACGGCCGCAGCGGCACCGCCTACACCTACCTGATGGCCCGGCTGGAGGATGCGGCCACCGAGTTCCTGCGCCGCCAGGCCAGGGGATGCGGGGAACTGCCCTGCACGGTGGAAGCATATCTGGCCGGTGACTACCTGCACAAGGTTCCGGCGCCCAAACCGGAGAAGAAACCCGATCTGCTGCAGGGCCATGCCGGCCCGGGGGTGGCACTGCCCGATGCCCCGGACGGGGCGCAGCCGGCGGGCCGCCCCAGCCTGGGGGATCTGGTCAGCCGCCCGCCCCGGGGGGTACCCTACCGCGGCATGGAGATGCCCATGGTGGACGCGCCGGGGGACGACAAGCGCGGCTGGCTGACCTGGGACGGGCAGCGGGCACACATCACCGATCTGGACAGCTACCTGTTGTGCCATCGCCGCCGCATGAAGCCCTGCACCAGCTTTGACACCCTGGGCATGGACAGCGGCGAAAACCAGGTGTTCGGCACGGCGGAACGGGATTACATGCATTTCGATTCCGACATTGCCGAAGCCATTGCCGAACTGGCGGACCGTTTTCCCGAGGAAGCCGCCCACTACACCGCGGCCTGGGCCGGCACGGCGGAGGATGAAGCGCTCGCTGCCCGCAAGTTCCTCATCAATCCCATGAACTTCTTCGGTTCGGACACCAAGGCGGATTGTGCGAAGTTTTTCCGCATCCGGGTGGGCGCTTCGGACGCCGACACAGCCTTTACCATCTCGATGGCGCTGGCGCTGCGGCTGGCCAACACAGGCAAGGCGGTGGACTATGCGCTGGTGTGGGACCAGCCCCACTGCCAGGCCGACTACCCCGGCGAGGTCTGCAACTGGATCGAGAGCCTGGGCTGAGCGGGTGTCCCCTCCTGCGGAGGGTGCGCAGAAGAACGGCTGAAAAGTCCGCCTTTTTTGTTCAAAACTGCCTTTGCAACCCGGGGCAAAATCCGATATACTGAAACTACCAACGTGTGGCCTTGCTGCGTAATTCCGGTTGCGTAGCAGGGCCGCACGTTATTTTTTTGCAAGAAAGGCGGAAAAGTTTTTTATGGAATCTGCAAACCAGTTTCTGGGCACCCAGCCCGTCGGCAAGCTGATGGGCCGGTATGCGATCCCCTGTATCATCTCGCTGCTGGTGGGGGCGCTGTACAACATCGTGGATCAGATCTTCATTGCCAACGCCAGCTACCTGGGCTCCTACGGCAATGCGGCCAACACGGTGGTGTTTCCCCTCACAGTAGTGGCTCTGGCCATCGCGGTCATGGTGGGCGACGGCTGCTGTGCTTTCGTCAGCCTGTGTCTTGGCCAGGGCCGGCAGGACACCGCCAAACACAGCGTGGGCAACGCCATCGAGATGAGTGTGGCCGCCGGTGTGGTGCTGACGGCCCTGTACCTGCTGTTTCAGACGCCCCTGATCGCGCTGTTCGGCGGCACCGTCAACGAGCAGACCTTTGCCTGTTCCCGGGAGTATTTCTTCTATATCACCCTGGGTATCCCCTTTTATATGTTTGGCCAGGCCATGAACCCCGTCATCCGCGCCGACGGCAACCCCAAATTCGCCATGGGCGCCACGCTGGCCGGAGCGCTGGTAAACATCGTGCTGGACCCGGTGTTCATCTTCGGCTGCCGTTGGGGCATGATGGGTGCCGCCGTGGCCACCGTACTGGGCCAGGTGCTGACGGCAGCGTTGTCGGTGTGGTACATCCTGCACATGAAAACCATCCGCCCCGGGAAGCAGGATTTCCGTCCCAACCACACAGTCTGTGCCAAGACGCTAGGGCTGGGTGTCACCAGTTTTCTGTCCCAGATTTCGCTGGTGGCAGCCATGGCGGCCATCAACAATATGCTGCGGCAGTACGGCGCGGCAGACCCTGTCTTCGGTCAGGCCCAGTATGCCCAGATCCCCATGGCCGTGGTGGGCATCGTCATGAAATTCTTCCAGATCATCATTTCGGTGGTGGTGGGCATGGCCGCCGGCTGCATCCCCATCGTGGGCTTCAACATGGGGGCGCGGCACCTGGACCGGGTGCGGGCACTCTTTACCCGGCTGCTGCTGGCCGAGGCGGCCGTGGGCGCCGTGGGCTTTGTGCTGGCGGAATTCTTCCCCCGGCAGCTCATCTCCATTTTCGGCGCCGCCAACGAGAGCAGCTACTACACCGACTTTGCCCTCAAAGCCTTCCGGGTCTATCTCTGCCTCATCATCCTGGCCTGCGTCAACAAGGCCTGCTTCATTTTTTTGCAGGCCATGGGCAAGGCGGTGGAATCCACGGCGCTTTCCATGGTGCGGGAAGTGGTGTTCGGCGTGGGCTTTGCGCTGCTGCTGCCCCGGTTCTTCGGGCTGGACGGCGTGCTCTACTCCATGCCGGTGTCGGATCTGCTGACCTTCCTCATTGCGCTGGTGCTCATCCGGCAGACGTATAAAGAATTGGGCCAAAAGGAGGAATCTGTATGAAACATCGCATTCTGACCATCAGCCGGGAATTTGGCAGCGGCGGGCGGACCATCGGCAAGAAGGTAGCCGGGCAGCTGGGCATTCCCTGCTACGACCGGGAACTCATCGAGAAGATCGCCGTGGAAAGCGGCTTTGACCCGTCCTATGTGCAGGCCGCCGAGGAATCCGCCCCCGCGGGGCTGCTGGGGGCCTTCTCCTCCAACCGGGCTTTCGGTCCCACCAACGAGGACCGGCTCTGGCAGGCCCAGCGGCAGGTGATTCTGGACCTGGCGGCGCAGGGCCCCTGTGTCATTGTGGGGCGCTGTGCCGACTACATTCTGCGGGACAAGGCAGACTGCCTGACCGCCTTTATCCATGCCGACAGGGCGTTCCGCGCCCGGCGCATCGTGGAGGTGTACGGCGAACGGGACCAGGCCCCCGAAGCCCGCATACGGGAAAAGGACAAACGCCGGGCAGCCTGGCACCGCTTTTACACCGACGAAAAATGGGGCGATGTGAAGAATTATCAGATCTGCCTGGACAGCGGCATTCTGGGCATTGACCGCTGCGCCGAGCTGCTGCGGATGCTGTATTGAGCAGGCAGCCGAGAAAAATCACTCCCACCAAAACGGGATAAATCCGGCCGCTTTTTGCAAAAGCCGCCGTCTTGACAAAAGACAGTCTGCGGGTCTACAATCAAAGCAGACAATTTGATAAGACCCAAAACAGACGAGTAGTGTGTATCACGTAAATCCAGTTGATGCCACTGCTCGTCTTTTGTTTTTTGGAAAAAGGGGGAAGTAAACTGATGATCCGACAACTGTCCCGCAGTATCCGGGAATACAAGGCAGCCTCGCTGGTAACGCCGCTGCTGGTCAGCGGCGAAGTGATCATGGAATGTCTGATTCCGTTTCTCATCGCCGAACTGGTGAATGAGGTCAAAAGCGGCTGCGATATGAACCGTATGCTGCGCTATGGCCTGCTGTTGGTCCTGATGGCGGCACTGTCGCTGGCCTTCGGCACCCTGGCGGGGTGTGCCTGTTCCAAAGCCTCTTGCGGATTGGCCCGCAACCTGCGCAAGGACCTGTTTTACAGCATCCAGGACTATTCTTTTGAAAATATCGACCATTTTACCACATCCTCGCTGGTGACCCGCATGACCACCGACGTCACCAACGTGCAGAACGCCTACATGATGATCATTCGCACGGCCATCCGGGCCCCGCTGATGCTGGTGTTTGCCTTTGCCATGGCGTTCAGTATGGGCGGACGGATGGCCTGGATTTTTCTCTTCGTAGTGCCGTTTCTCGGCGTGGGACTGGCGTTGGTCACCGCCCGGACCATGCCGTTGTTCAAAAAGGTGTTCCGCAAATACGATCGGTTGAACCGTTCCGTTCAGGAAAACATCCAGGCCATGCGGGTGGTCAAATCCTTTGTGCGGGAATCCCATGAGGAGAAAAAATTTGCCGAAGCAGCGGGAGATGTCTGTACCGACTTCACCCGGGCCGAGCGGATTCTGGCGCTGAACAGTCCCATGATGCAGTTCTGCATCTATGCGGTCATGGTGTTCGTACTTTCCTTCGGGTCTTATACCATCGTCACAACCCGGGGTCTGGCTCTGGATGTGGGGCAGATGTCGGCCCTGCTCACCTACAGTTTTATGATGCTCAACAGCCTCATGATGGTGTCCATGGTCTTTGTGATGATCACCATGGCCGGGGAGTCCGGCCGACGCATCGCCGAGGTGCTCTCCGAGCGCAGCACTCTCACCGACCCGGCAGACCCGGTGGAAACAGTGACCGACGGATCGGTGGATTTTGACGGGGTCAGTTTCAAGTATGCGGCTTCGGCCCGACGGATGGTGCTGCAGGACATCAACCTGCACATCCGCTCGGGAGAAACCATCGGCATCATCGGCGGGACCGGGTCCTCCAAATCCTCTCTGATTCAGCTGATCTGCCGCCTGTACGATGTGACCGAAGGCAGCGTCCGGGTGGGCGGCGTGGATGTGCGCTGCTACCACCTGGAAGCGCTGCGCAACCAGGTGGCGGTGGTTCTGCAGAAGAATGTGCTTTTCTCCGGCACCATCAAGGAGAATCTGCGCTGGGGCAACCCCAACGCCACCGACGAAGAACTGGTGGAAGCCTGCCGCCTGGCCTGCGCCGATGAATTCATCCGCACCTTCCCGAAAGGGTACGACACCTACATCGAGCAGGGCGGCACCAATGTGTCCGGCGGGCAGAAGCAGCGGCTCTGCATTGCCCGGGCGCTGCTCAAACGCCCCAAGGTGCTGATCCTGGACGACTCCACCAGCGCGGTGGATACCAAAACCGATGCGGCCATCCGCAAGGCGCTGCGCACCTGCCTGCCTGATACCACCAAAATCATCATTGCCCAGCGTACCGCCTCGGTGGAAGACGCCGACCGCATCCTGGTGCTGGACGGCGGGCGCATCCACGGCCTGGGCACCCACACCCAGCTGCTGCGCACAGATTCCATTTACCGGGAGATCTACACATCCCAGAACAAGGAGGGCACCCAGATTGAAGAATAGTTCTACCGGGGCCTGCTGTGTGCGGCTCCTGAAAACCTTGTTGGGATTTTATCCCGTGCTGCTGCCGGTGACCATCGGCTGCATCGTCTTCAACGCCGTTGTGGGTTCGCTGCCCTCGGTCTTTATGCAAAAGGTCATCGCCCTGGTGGAGCAAAGCTGGCAGGACGGCGCCTGGGACGCCGTGGGCGGGCGGATTCTTCGTCTTGTGGGCTTGCTGGCGGTGTTCTATCTTCTGTCTCTGGCAGCGGGTCTGGTATTCAACCAGCTCATGGCCATCATTACCCAGGGAGCGCTGAAAAAACTGCGGGTACAGATGTTCGGCGGGATGCAGCGGCTGCCCATCCGCTACTTCGACACCCACAATCACGGCGACATCATGAGCTATTACACCAACGACATCGACACCCTGCGGCAGATGATCTCCCAGAGTTTTCCGCAGCTCCTGGTGTCGGCGGTGACGGTGGTGACCATCTTCTGCATCATGGTGTACTACTGCCTTTGGCTGACCTTGGTGGTTCTGGCCGGCGTGGCACTGATGACGCTGCTGATCAAAAAGATCGGCGGAGGCTCGGCCCGGTATTTTTTCCGCCAGCAAACCGCGCTGGGTAAGGCCGAGGGGTTCATCGAGGAGATGATGAACGGCCAGAAAGTCATCAAGGTGTTCTGCCACGAGGAGGAGAGCAAGGCCGCCTTTGACGCCCTCAACGACGCCCTGTTCGAGGAATCGGAAAAAGCCAACCGCTACGCCAACACCCTGGGGCCCATCCTCAACAACATTGGCAATGTGCTGTATGTACTGGTGGCCGTGGCGGGCGGGGGTCTCCTGCTGGCAGGCACGCCAAACCTGAGCGTATCGGGGCTGGCCCTCAGTATTAGCATCGTGGTGCCGTTCCTCAACATGACCAAGCAGTTTGCGGGCAACATCAACCAGGTGTCCCACCAGGTCAACGCGGTGGTCATGGGCCTGGCGGGCGCCCAGCGCATTTTTGATCTGATGGACGAAGCCCCGGAGGAGGACGACGGCTATGTGACGCTGGTCAATGCCCGGGAAAACGCCGACGGCACCGTGACCGAGGCCGCCGGGCGCACCGGCCTGTGGGCCTGGAAACATCCCCATCAGGCGGACGGCACCGTAACCTATACCCGGCTGCGAGGCGACATGCGGCTGGAAGGGGTGGATTTTGCCTATACGCCGGACAAACCCGTACTGCACGACATCACGCTGTATGCCAAGCCGGGGCAAAAAGTGGCCTTTGTGGGGGCCACCGGCGCGGGCAAAACCACCATCACCAACCTGCTCAACCGCTTTTATGATATTGCTGACGGCAAGATCCGGTACGACGGCATCAACATCAACAAGATCAGGAAAGCGGACCTGCGCCGCAGCCTGGGCATTGTATTGCAGGACACCAGCCTGTTCACCGGCACCGTGATGGACAATATTCGGTACGGGCGGCTGGATGCCTCCGATGAAGACTGCGTCGCCGCGGCGAAGCTGGCCGGGGCCGATGATTTCATCACCCGGCTGCCTCAGGGGTATGACACTCCCCTCACCGAAAACGGCGCCAACCTGAGTCAGGGCCAGCGGCAGCTGCTTTCCATCGCCCGGGTGGCGGTAGCCGACCCGCCGGTGATGATCCTGGATGAGGCCACCTCCTCCATCGATACCCGCACCGAAAAGCTGGTTCAGGACGGCATGGACGCCTTGATGGCCGGGCGCACCACCTTTGTCATTGCCCACCGGCTGTCCACGGTGCAGAACGCCGATGTCATCCTGGTGCTGGACCACGGCCGCATCATCGAACGGGGCAGCCACCAGGAACTCATCGCCGCCAAAGGGCAGTATTACCAGCTGTACACCGGCGCCTTTGAACTGGAATAAGTCATTTTCAAGGAGAACCATATGGAAACATTACAGGCAATTTTTTCCCGCCAAAGTGTGCGGCAGTATGCCAACCGCTCCGTTGCTCTGGAACACCTGCGGGCCATCCTGTGCGTGGGCAAAGGACTTTTCCGCCAATGCATTATCATACAGGTTCCCACGTCTTGACATGGAAGGCGTCGTGCCGTATTGTTGAGTCAGCTGAAACCATCTCTGGGGTATAGCGGGAACCCCCGAAAGCAGCCGCCGCATAAACTGGCAAAAGGAGCGTGATCGCCATGCAAAAAAGGACCTTTCCCCTCTCCCGGCGGCTGTTGATTGCCGCCGGCGTCGTCGTCCTGCTTCTGGCCGTATGCGCCGGGGCTTTTTTCTGGTATGTATCCGACTATTACCGCGCCGAGGACGTGGCGCTGGAGGTCGCGGCCCAGGACAGCGGAATTGCGGTACAGGACAATCTGACCATCCTGTCCCCTTCGATTCCCTCGGACACCGCCATCATCTTTTACCCCGGGGCCAAGGTGGAGGCGGAGGCATATCTGCCGCTGCTGGAGCAAATCAAGCAGACCGGCGTGACCTGCATTCTGGTGCATATGCCCTTCCACATGGCCATCTTTGACGCCGACGCAGCCCAGGAGGTCATGGAACAGTTCCCGGATGTCCGGCACTGGTATATGGCGGGGCATTCCATGGGCGGCGCCATGGCCTCCCGGTTCGCCTCGGACCATCCGGAGGAGATTGACGGTCTGATCCTGCTGGGGGCCTACCTTTACGGGGATTATCCCGACGAAAAGACCCTGACGGTGTACGGGTCCCTCAACCAAAGCGTGGAGGACCACATCGACTACACCGAGAACATCGTGGAGATTGAAGGCGGCAATCACGCGCAGTTCGGCAACTATGGCCCGCAGAAGGGCGATCTGCCCGCCACCATCTCCGCCGAGGAACAGCAGCGGCAGACCGTGGAGGCCATCGAACAGTTTTTACCGCGCTCATAACAATCCACATCTTTCCCCAAAAGGCGTGCTTTCTGGATCAAAACAGACGGCACGCCTTTTGGTTTGCAGCCCGGCCAGCCCCCGGCGTTGCCCAAAACCAGACCGATTTTATCTTCTTCCGGGTGGGCATACTAAAGGCAGTACAATAAAGGAAGGCTGTGTCAGGAACATGCAGGGGCAGAAGGGCTTTGAAGGCTGGTATTTCAAACATCAAAAGGGAGATTCCATGGTGGCATTCATTCCCGGCCGGGCGCAGAGCGGCGGGTTTGTCCAGATGATTTCCCAAAAAGGCGCACGGCAGTTTGCGGTATCCCGTGTAACCATCAAGGACGGGATCATTCGGGCGGACCAGTGCCGTTTTTCCAAACAGGGATGCCGCATCCGGCTGCCCGGCGTCAGCGCCGAGATCCGCTACGGTCCCTTTGCCCCCCTCGGCTCCGACATTATGGGACCATTCCGCTTTTTCCCCATGGAGTGCCGGCATGGTGTGCTCAGTATGGCGCACCGCCTGCGGGGCAGCATCACGGTGGACGGAGAGCGGTACGACTTCGACGGGGGTCTGGGGTATGCGGAAAAAGACAGCGGCACCTCTTTCCCCCGTTCCTATCTGTGGGTACAGTGCAATGATTTTCCCGCGCCCTGTTCCCTGATGCTTTCCATTGCCCGCGTCCCCTTTTGCGGCGCCGCCTTCCGGGGATGCATCTGCGCCATCCTGTACCGGGGCAAGGAATACCGCCTGGCCACCTACCGGGGGGTCAGAATCCGCGTCTTCACGCCGGAACACATCCGACTTTCCCAAGGTGACCTCACACTGGAACTGAACCTGACCCCCACCCATGCCGGCCACCCCCTTCGTGCGCCGCAGCGGGGAACCATGTCCAATACCATCCGGGAAAGCTGCAACGCGCACCTGGAAGCAAGGCTGACCAAAAACGGAAAGACGGTGTTTCACCTGCAAAGCGGCCATGCGGTTTACGAGTTCGTCCCGGATCCGAGGCGCTGAAAACACGCCCTTTCTTCCCAAGGCCAAAACGCCTTTGGGGCCATGGCCGCATCCAACCAGCAAGAGGGAAACGAAATATGGAATCTCTTTGGGAGCAAACCTGGGAAAAGCCGTCCTTTCCCGTCCAGGACAAAGACCTGGACACCGATGTGCTGATCATCGGCGGCGGCATGGCGGGCGTCCTGTGCGCCTGCCTTCTGCACCGTGCCGGGGTGCCGTATCTGCTGGCGGAAGCGCAAACCATCTGCAGCGGCATCACCAAAAACACCACCGCCAAAATTTCCAGTCAGCACGGGCTGATCTACGACAAGCTGATTTCCCGGTTTGGACCGGAGCAGGCAAAGCAATATCTTGCCGCCAACGAGGCTGCCCTGCAGCAATACCGGGAGCTGTGCCGTCCAATCGACTGCGGTTTTGAGGAAAAGGCAGCCTACGTCTATTCCCTGGAGGACCGGGGCAAGATCGAGCGGGAGCGGAAAGCCCTGGAAAAGCTGGGGTTTCCGGCGGAATTTGCGGACAAGCTGCCCCTTCCCTTTCCCGTTGCCGGGGCGGTCTGCTTTCCCCGCCAGGCACAGTTTCATCCCTTGCAGTTTGTTTCCCACATCGCCCGGGATCTGCACATCTATGAGCACACCCGGGTGCGGGAACTGGCGGGCACCACGGCGGTAACAGACCATGGCCGCATCCGCGCCCGGAAGATCATCGTGACCACCCACTTTCCCTTTGTCAACAAGCACGGCAGTTACTTTCTCAAACTGTACCAGCAGCGGTCTTATGTCATTGCCCTCAAAAACGCGCCGGATGTGGGCGGCATGTATCTGGACGAGGCCAAGACAGGGCTTTCCTTCCGGAATTACAGGGATCTTCTGCTCATTGGGGGCGGCGGCCACCGCACCGGAAAGCCGGGCGGCGGCTGGCAGGAACTGCGAGATTTTGCCCGGCGGCACTACCCCGCCGCGCAGGAGGTCGCCCATTGGGCCACGCAGGACTGCATGAGCCTGGACGGCGTGCCGTATATCGGGCGCTATTCCGCTGCCACCCCGGACTGGTATGTGGCCACCGGGTTCAACAAATGGGGCATGACCACCTCCATGGTGGCCGCCATGCTCCTCACCGATCTTGTGCAGGGCAGGGAGAATCCCTATGCGGAGGTGTTTTCCCCCGCCCGGTCCATCCTGCGTCCCCAGCTGGCGGTCAACGGATGGGAAACCATGGTCAGCCTGCTGACCCCCACCGCCAGACGGTGCCCCCATCTGGGCTGTGCGCTGAAATGGAATCCCCAGGAGCATACCTGGGACTGCCCCTGCCACGGGTCCCGGTTTGCCCGGGACGGCAAGCTCATCGACAACCCGGCCACCGGGGATCTGAAAAACCCGGACTGCCATTGAATCGCCCCGGATGATGCAGCCAAAGCAAAATGCCCCCGGTGTGAGGAAGCGTCTCCGGCTTCCTGCACCAGGGGCATTTTTGTCCGTTCGATGGAATGCGGGGGCAATCTTTCACCGCACCGCGGCGGACTTTTCCGCCGTCGGGAAAAACGCGAGCTGCCGCTGCAGTTCCGCCCACCGCCGAGGCGGGCAGACCACCCCCATCCGGTCCCGGGGCGGGGTGCCGTGGCAGTCGCTGCCGGCGGTGCACAGCAGACCGTTTTCCCCGGCAAGCGCATCCAGGGCGGCGCGCTCCTCCTCCCCAAAGGCGCGGTAATAGGCTTCCAGGCCGTCCAGACCGAAGGTGCGCAGCTGCCGCAGACAGGCTTTCACCTGGGAAATCTCCAGCCGCTGCTTGGCAAACCGCCGGTAGACGTGGAAGGGATGGGCCCACACTGCCAGACCCCCGGCGGCGTGGATCAATTCCACCGCCCGCTCCACCGGGATGTTCTGCCGGTCCATCACGGCGGTGTGCTCCGCCACCAAGGCGCGCAGTTCCGGCAGGGCAGCGGCGCCGGGGCAGGCGGTCTGCACCGCCCGGTCGATGTCCGCCAGTTCCAGGTGGTTGGGGCCGCACCGGGCGGGGATCTCCTCCAGCCGCAGGGGGCAGCCCCCGGCGGCCAGCTTGTCCAGCAGGGCCTGGTAGGCGCGGCGCACCGCGGCGTCCCGGTCCCGCAGGGCGGCGGCCAGGGCCGGATGCGCCGGGTCGATGCCATACCCCAGAAGATGCAGCGAGATGGGCGCCAGGCCCGGGGCCAGCGCTTGCTCCCGGCAGGTGAATTCGATACCGGGCACCAGCGGGATCCGCCCTGCCGCAGCCCGGCGTGCGGGGGCCACCCCCGCCACCGTATCATGGTCGGTCACCGCCATCCGGCACAGCCCGGCGGCGACGGCCTGTTCCACCACCTGTTCCGGGGTTCTGCGTCCGTCGGAGGCGGTGGTGTGGAGGTGAAAGTCCACCAGCGGCCCTGCCGCCTGTGCCTCAGATCTCATACCAGCGAATCTCGTTGGCGTCCAGGTGGAGATCAAAGCTGGACCCATCGCCGCGGTAGACGGTGGTATCCTGCGGCTCATAGGTGTTGTTGACCACGCAGTACTTGCCGTTCTTTACATAGGCATGCACTTCCACGTTATAGTTGGCGGAGAACCAGGTGTGCAGCGCGTCCTCGGCATGGGAAGCCCACAGAATGGCGCGGTGGAGCACACGGTTGTTGATAAAGCTGTAGGGCAGGCCGCTGATGTAAACGCCGCGGCCCTGGCCGTATTCGTGGACGGCCATCTGCACTTCCCGGTCCCGCTGGATCAGGATTTCGGTGTCCTCAAGGGCATAGATGCTCTTCTTGCCCTCCCCGAAGTCCACATCGTGGCCGGGGCAGTCGGCCAGAATGAAATGGTCGCGGTGCTCGTCCCAGTTATACTTGTCGTAGTTCAGGGTGAAGCCGGTCTCCTTTTCCACGCCCAGGGGGGCCGCCAGCTGCAGGTAACGGCCCTGGTATTGGTGGCCGCCCGGTTCGCCCACGCCGATGAGGCCGCCGCCGCGATGCACAAAGCCCTTGACGGCCGCGGAAATTTCCGGGTCCTCCCAGACCTTGCCGCCGGTGTGGGCGGTGTCTGCGTCGCCCACGTTGATGAGCACGTCGATGGAATCCAGCACATGGGGGTCGGCCTTGATGTCGTCAAAGCTGATGAATTTCACATCAAAGGGTGCGCCGGACAGGGCCTCGATGACCCCGGCGTAGCTGTAATTCTGCTTCTGGTACAGGGCATGGTGCACCATGTGGCAGCCCCAGGCGCGCATCTTGCCCCAGCTGTTCAGCACCGCGACGGTCTTGACGCAGTAGGGGGTGGTGCCCTTGATGTTCTGGTACAGTTCCCGGAACTCGTTGCAGACGCTCTCCACATAATCCAGGAATTCCGGGAACTGGCAGGCCAGTTTCAGGTAGCCGCCGTAGCCGATGCGGTCGATGGGGCTGCGCAGGATGGCGCGGCGGGCCGTGACCCAGTTTTCCTTGGCTTCCCGGACCGGGTCGCCGCCCTCGTGAAAGGTGTCGGGGAAGAAGTAGGGCAAAAAGCGTCCTTCGGTGTACTTGACCCCCTTGATGTCGGAGATCAGGCGCAGGGTGGACCCGTTGCCCACGCTGCCTACCACCGCATCCACGCCGGCGTTCTGGAACTCCGGCATGAAGGGTTCGGTGCCGATCCAGTGGTCGCCCAGGAACATCATGGCTTCCTTGCCGTACTCGTGGGTGATGTCGGTCATTTCCCGCACCAGCTTGGCCACCTCCCGGCGCTGGAAGGCCTGGAAGTCCTTGTACTCCTTGCTGGGCACCCGGTACTGGTTGTTGTAATAGCCCTGGTCGATGATGAACTCGGGGCGGAACGCATAGCCCACCTCTTCCTCAAACTGCTTGAGGATGTAGGGGGAAACGCTGGCAGAATAGCCGTACCAATCCACATACTTTTCCCGCTTCAGCTCGTCGAACATCAGGGTAAACTGATGGAAGAAGGTGGTGTAGCGGATGACGTTGACGTAGGGATGGGCCTCGATGAATTTCCGCAGCCGCTCCATGGAATATTTGTGGGTCTTGGGCTGGCGCACGTCAAAGGTGATCTGGTGCTCGAAGTCCTTCCATTCGTTGACCACGGCGTTGTACATGTGCACGGGATCCCAGATCAGGTAGGCAAGAAAGCTGACGGTGTACTCGTGGTAAGCCACCGGCGCTTCGATGACCACACAGCCGGTCCCTTCGTCGTAGCGCCAGGCGGCAGCGGGGATGGGCTGGCCGGTGGTGCGGTCCACCACCTCCCACCAGCGGGCGATGTCGTCCCGGGTGTTGGGCTGCATCAGTTCGGGGCTGATGCCCTTCATCAGAGGAATGGAGAGCGGGCCTTCGGCGGCGGTATGGAACGCCGTCATGATGTAGCACTGCTGCACTTCGTCGGGGTTGGCCTTGGCCCAGGCGTTGTCCTTGCGGGTGGTGTAATAGGTGGCGTAGACCTTGGCGCCGGTGTCCTTCAATTCCTGGGGAAAGTCGGTGCCGTCACAGTCACGGATGGCGTCGGCGCCCCAGCGGTCCAGCAGCTGCAGGGTTTCGGGGACCACGTCCATATCGGTGGGAATGGTCACGCGGCCGCGGTTCTTCACTTCATTCATCGGTAAACTCCCCTTTCGGTGGTGTCAGGCGAGGCAAAGCCCGCCCGGTATGTCGTCGGTAAACAGCAGGGCCCGGCCGTATCCGGCATGGTCCCCGGCCCGCAGCAGCCCCGCTCCGGGGGCCTGGTGGGACAGCAGCAGGGTGCTGCGCGCCCGGCCGCAGGTCAGGCGCAGGGCCTGGGCGGTGGCGGCGGGCAGATTTTGCCCCGAAGCATCGGTCACCGGCAGCAGTTCCACCTGGGCGGGATGGTCCTGCAGGGCCACCACCGTCAGCAGCACAGTGGAGCCGGAAAAATCGGTGTCCAGGGTCAGAACGGGGGCTTTTTCCCCGGTGTTGTAGCGGGGGGCCAGCATCCCCTGGCCCAGGGCGGCGCGCTGGCCGGTGAGCCAGAACAGCCGGGCGGCGGCGCGGGTTCCCTGCCAGCACACGGCATTCCCCTCCCGGGTCAGCCCGCCGGGGCCGAAGTGGAAATACTGGCGGGCGGTGTGGGGGCGGGCGTCGGCGGCGCGGATGGCATCCGCCACCACCACCCAGCCGCTTTTGAGAAACACCACGGTGCGTTCCACCACACAGCCTTCTTCCAGGTAGCCCAGATGCCCGGCGCGCAGATAGTCCGCCGCCGGCGTGGTGCGAAAGACCACGGGCAGGGGTTCGGCGGGGTTTTGCCACCCCCAGGTGGAAAGATACCGGGTAAAATCGGTATCATCCAGCCGCAGGGTGTTGTGGGCGGCGGGGCTTTTCAGCGCCCGGCGCAGGGAACCTTCCACATAGGTGCCACGGCCCCCGTCCACCAGAACCCCCTCCCCTTTGTGGTAGAGGTCCAGATGCAGCAGGTCGGCGTGGCCGTGGCCGCCCCCCAGGGGGCCGGCGTGCAGGTGCAGGCAGGTGTCCTGGGGCGCCCAGCCCGCCCGCAGCATATAGTTGCCGCTGTGCGGCAGCGCCTGGGAGGGGCAATGGGGCCGCCTGGCGCCCAGCGCCGCCAGTTCCCGGGGCGCATCGGGGCCGAAATCCCAGAAGGTTTCCTCCAGCAGCGGGCCTTGGGCAGCGGCGGCCAGGGTCTGGTCCCGGAACAGCAGCGCCCCCTGGGCCAGCAGATCCCCGGCGTCGATCACATCGCTGTCGCTCTGGGGCAGGATGTACCGCCCCGGCATCACCCAGGCCGCCAGGGCGGTGGCCAGGGCGTGGGTCTTTTCTTCCAGTTCGGCGGGCACCGGGATGCCCGCGCGGCGGGCCACCAGCACCGTGTCGGCGGCGGAATGCAGCACCTCACAGTGGTACATCGGGCTTTGCTCCCAGTGGGTGCCATCCGGCAGCACGGCGTTGTGCAGGTTCTGGGTCAGGCGGCGCAGGGCCAGCTGCTGCCAGTCGCCCCGCTGTGCCCAGACCCCCAGCAGAAACAGGCCGTGGTCCTGGATGGCGCCCCAGTTGCTCAGCTGCTGGAACGGTCCGTGGGCGGTGCAGAGGTATTCGCCGTGGCGGACAAGGCTTTCCCGGGTGCGGTCCAGCAGGGCGGCGGGGATTTCCCCGGAAAACAGTCCCAGAGCGCGCAGCCAGTTTTCCGCCCGCAGCCCCGCTTCCAGGGCACGCCAGGCGGTCTGTTCCCGCTCCGGGGTGTGGGGCACCCGGGTCAGCCAGTCATCCAGCAGGTCCAGAAAGGCGTCCCGGTAACGGGGTTCCCCGGTCAGCCGCCATGCCTTGCCCAGGTTCACAAACATGGTGTGCCGGTTCAGGGCATAGACCCATTCGGGGTCGCCGTTGGGGCTTTGCTCCCAGTTCACCGGGCCGGCAAACCGCACCGGTTCGGGGGCATGTTCCATCTCCCAATGATCCGCAAAAACGTATTCCCCGCGGCAGATCTCCTCCGCCCGCCGGATGGCTGTCCGGGCGGCGTCGGGGCAGCAGCGCGCCACGGCCCGGGCGGCAGCGGAGGGGTCCGCCCAAAGCAAGGGATGGCAGTCTTGTGTCATACTTCCTCCTGTGCAGCGGTAAATCTGGCCCACCGCCCTGCGCAGAGCAGCACGGTGATCAGGCTGACCACCGCCATGGCCAGCCAGAGGGCGAACACAGCGCCCCAGCCCCAGCTGTCGGCGGCGGCGCCCACCCCCCAGGTGGCGGCGGCCGCGCCCACATAGGTAACGGCGTTCAGCAGGCCGGACAGGGCCGCGGCGCCGCCGCTGCGCCCCGCCCGCACCGGGATCACATTGATGAACAGGGTGTTGATGCCCAACATGGCGGCGGTGGTCACCGCCAGCAGGGCCAGCGCCAGGGGCAGGCTGCGGCCCACAGCCAACGGCAGCAGGGCCAGGGCGGCGGTGGCCGCCCCGAACAGCACGGCACAGGTTTTCAGCTCGTTGTGCAGCCAGCGGCGGTCCAGCCAGCCGGCCAGATAGGCGCCGGTCAGGTTCACCAGCGGCAGCACCATGGACACGGCGGCAGAAAGGGCGGGACTGACCGCAAAGTTGGCCTGAACCATGGTCGGCACCCAGCTGGTAACACCGTCTTTCAGGGCGCCGTGCAGGATCACCGGCACGGCCAGGCCCAGCAGCCCGGCGCCCAGCAGTACCCCCAGCCCGCCCCCCTGGGGACGAACCGTGTGTTCCGGGTCAGGGGTGCGGGGTGTTTCCAACGGCCGGGCGGGGGCAGCCCGGCGCAGCGGCCCGGTGGCCGCCGCCCACACCCCGGCCATGACCAGAAGCACCAGGGCGCTGGCCGTAAAGGCGGTTCGCCAGCCGGTCAGGGCCAGCAGCAGGGCGCACAGGGCATAGGAAGCCAGGGTGCCGGCCGGCGTGGTGGAGTTGATGTTGATGCAGGCGCCCTTCTGTTGGTCCAGGGGCATGCACTCGGCAAACAGCCGCACGATGGGCGGCCATACCATGGCCTGAAACAGCCCGTTGGCGGCCCACAGCACCGGCATCAGGGCGGGGGGCAGGGCGGCCATGCCCAAGTTGCACAGGCCGGACAGCGCCAGCCCGGCAAAGATCATGCGGTAGGGGGACCAGCGCTGGCAGGCGAAACCGCTGATCACCTGCCCGGCCGCATAGCAGAGGAAATATCCGGTGGACACCGCCCCCGCCGCCTGCAGGGTCAGCACCCCTTCGGCGGTCATGGCCCCCATCAAGGCGGAATAGTTGTACCGCCCCACATAGGCGGCGGCGTAGGCCGCCCAGCACAACAGGAACAGGGCGGTGCCCTGCTGCGGGGTGTGCAGCCGGGCGTAAACGGAACGAGATTTCTGCATTACCAGTACGGGGTCCAGCGGCGGGTGCGCCGGACCAAAGCCTCCATGTAAAAATAGTCGCCCCACAGGTTGCATTCATCCACACCGTAATCCTTCACGGTGTTGTAGGGGCTTGCCTTGCAGTAAACGCCGTGGGCCAGCACCCCGCCCCCCGGCACCGCGGGGGCGGTACAGCGGGTGCACAAGGCGTCCAGCAGACGGTCGGCCGCCGCCTGCAGGGCGGGGCGCTCGGCCTCGGTTACCAGGGGCAGGGCCTCATACAGACCGCAGGCCGCAATGGCCGCCGCGGAGGAATCCCGGGGCTGTGTCCCTTGGGTAAAGATCAGGTCCCAGTAGGGCACGCCGTCGTCGGGCAGCCGTTCCAGGAAAAATTTTGCCGTGGCCCGGAACTTGTCCAGGTACGCCGCCTTGCCGGTGAACCGGCAGGCCAGCGCCATGCCCAGCACCCCCCAGGCCTGGCCCCTGGCCCAGGCGCTGTCGGCCTTGTAGCCCTGGGCGGTCATCACATGGTCGGGGCTGCCGGTGACCGGGTTCATAAAGCAGGTGTGGCTGGTGGAGCCGTCCGCCCGGAACAGGGTGGCGGCTGCGGTCTCGGTGTGGGCGCGGGCGATGTCCGCATACCGGGCTTCGCCGGTCTGCTCTGCCGCCCACCACAAAAGGGGCAGGTTCAGCAGGCAGTCGATGATGAGCCGGTACTCCTTGGGGTCGCCCACCCGTCCCCATGCCTGCAGAAAGCGTCCCACGGGCTGGTAGCGTTTGGTCAGCCGTTCGGCGGCTTCCAGGGCGGCCCGGCGGGCGGGTTCGCTGCCGGTCAGACGCCAGGCCGCCACACAGGAAGGGGTGTACAAAAAGCCCAGGTCGTGGTGGTCCAGGTTCTCGTTCACGGCCAGGCGGTGAACAAAGCTGTCCACCTGGCGCAGGGCCGCTTGCCGGAAAGCCTCGTCGCCGGTGGCCTCATAGGCCAGCCAGCATTGTCCGGTAAAAAAGCCGGTGGTCCAGTCGGTGTTGATGCCCGGGGGATAGATTCCCTGCTCGGTGCAGGGCAGGGGGAAAGAATCGGCAAATTGCGGCAGGTTGCGCCGCACCTGGGCGGCGGCCTGCTGCAGGGCGGTGGTAAAACGGTCCATGGTCTGGCTCCTTTCGCGTCACAGCCGGTCGAGGAAGTAGGCGTTGGAGTAGGCGTGGCAGCCCCGGGCGTCCCGGCAGTCCACCCGCAGGTAGCCCTCGTCCCCGCGCAGGGGGAACACCGCTTCGGTCAGGGTCTGGCCCGGCTGGGCCAGTTCCATCAGGCAGCGGCGGCCCTGGGTGATGACGTAGATTTTTTCCACCGGGCTGCACCGCAGATGCAAAGCGTTGTCCTGGATGTAGAGTTCTTCCAGCGCCGGGCCGGTGGAACAGTAAAAGTCGCCCTTGCGCAGCGCCTCAATCACCGAGGCATAGTCCAGGGTTTCCAGTTTCAGCATGGTCCACCCGCCGAAGGAATCGCACCGGGGATCGCCGGGGGCAAAGCTGTCGTGGTTGTCGTCGGTGGCCACGCAGAACAGCCGGGTCCCTGCCCGCAGCATCTCGTCGTAGGACTGGGGGTTGTAGCCGTACAGGCCGTCCAGTTCGCAGCCGTGGTTGTAGATCTCCATGGCAAAGACGCCGCACAGGTCCTTGTAGTCGTCGTAGTTCTGCAGCGACCAGTAGGGGTGGTTGTAACAGGACAGAAAGCCCTTCTCGTTCATCTCAAAGAGAAAGTTGTTCAGGCTGTGGATGTCGCCGTAGCGCTGGGGCGGCTGCACGGCGGTGAACCCGCCCCGGGCGGCGGGGTCGGTGTCGTAGAAGTTGATGTGGTAGGTGCGCACCCGCTGAAAATCTCCTGGTTTGCGGAAGGGTTCGTTCAGGTCCGCCTCAAAGGCGGCCAGGGGCACAAAGGTGTCATCGGCCAATTCGGGATACCAGCCATAGTGGCGGTGGTCGGTGTAGGCCACGACGGAATAGCCCCGTTTCTGGTATTCGGCCTTGACCTGTTCCGGGGTCCAGTGGCCGTCAGAGTTCACGGTGTGGCAGTGCAGATTGGCTTTGTAGAAACCGCCCCGGCGGGGCAGCAGTTCACGATCTTTCATGCAGGGTTCCTCCCTTGGGAACAAACGGGCGGGGAGCCGGGGGTGCCCCCTACTCCCCGCAAACCGTGGAATGGTATTGGTTGGAAAAACGCGATTCAGCCCTTGACCGCGCCGGAGGTGATGCCCTCGACGAAGTATTTCTGGCACAGGAAGAAGGCCAGGATGACGGGCACCAGCACCAGGGTCGCGCCGGCCATCTGGGCGCCATAGTCCTGGGCCTGGCCGGAGGCGAACAGTTTGATACCGACCGAGATCATCTGCTTGTTGATGTCCGAGATGTACAGGTAGGGGCCCATGTAGTCGTTCCAGCTCCAGACAAAGCTGAACAGCAGCATGGTGGAGATCTGGGGCATGCACAGGGGCAGGATGATGCGGCGGTAGATGGTGAAGTGTCCGCAGCCGTCGATGCGGGCGGCTTCACTCAGGGCTTCCGGCACCGCCACAAAGGCCTGGCGCAGCAGGAACACAAAGTAGACGTCCACCGCGGCGGGCAGGATCAGCGACCACATGGTGTTAAGGATGTGCAGCTCCTTGAAGATGATGTAGCGGGGCATGATCATAATATCGCTGGGAATCATCAGCGCGCCCAGCAGTACCAGGAAGATGCTGTCCCGACCGGGGAACTTGATCTTGGCAAAGCCGTAGGCGGTGATGGTGATGATGAACAGCTTCAGAACCAGGGTCAGGCCGGTCATGATCACGGTGTTGCTGTACCACTTGAAGAAGTCATAGAACTCGTTGTTGAACAAGGTGTCGAAGTTCATCAGGGTGAAATGCTTGGGGATCAGCTGCAGCGGGGTGGAAAGCACGTCGCCGCTGGGCTTGAAGGAGGAGGACACCATGAAGAAGAAGGGATAGATGCAGGCAAGGCCCAGCACCAGCAGTACGATGGTCAGAATCCATTTGATGGTCAGTTGTTTTTTACGCATGTTCTGCCTCCTTTACTGGTCTGCCCATTTTTCCTGGCCGCGCCACTGGATCAGGGTGATGACCATGACGATGGCGAACATGACCAGCGCCTGGGCGGCGGCGTAGCTCGTCTCATACTTGACAAAGGCGGTATTGACGATGTTCACCGACATCACGGTGGTCGCCTGGCCGGGGCCGCCGTCGGTCAGGGAGGAGATGACGGTGAAGTTCTGCAGGCTGGTGATGATGGAACTGATGGTCAGGAAGAAGGTGGTGGGCGCCACGGCGGGGATCACCACGTTTTTGATCTGCTGCCACTTGTTGGCGCCGTCGATCTCGGCGGCTTCCACAAGGGACTTGTCCACCCCCTGCAGAGCGCCCAGGTAGGTCAGGAAGTTCAGGCCGATGCTTTTCCACACGGCGATGAGTACCACCGCGGGCAAGGCCCAGGTCTGGTTGAGCAGCGGCAGGATGGGTTCCTCCACCCCAAAGAACTTCTGCAGCAGGTAGAAGGGACCGCGGGGGCCCAGCAGCAGCTGAAAGACGATAGCCACCGCCACCATGTTGGAGATGTAGGGCAAAAACACCATGGAGCGGATGCCCTTGGCCCAGAACACGCCCTTGTTGAGCAGGTACGCCAGGATGAAGCTGAGCACCATGATGACGGGCACATAGATCAGGGAGTAGAGAACCGAGCGCCACAGGGCGTCCATGGCTTCGGCGCTGGAGAAAAAGCGGATGAAGTTCTTGAAGCCCACAAACTGAAGGTTTTCCAGCTTGGAGATGAACTTGACGTTGACAAAGGACAGCACAAAGGCAGAGATGAACGGAATGCCGGTAAAGATAATGAAGGCGATCAGGTAAGGGGTGATGAACAGATAGCCGGTAGCGGCTTCCAGCCGTTGGGAACGGCTCATCTTCTGCCGGGGCTTTGCAGTGGGGTGTGCCATGAAAAAGCGGCCTCCTTCCAAAAAGAGCCGCCGCACCCAGGCGGCGGCTCCGGTTCATAGCGGATGGTACGGGGCAGGCATCATTCGATGCCGGCCTCCTGGATGGCGGCGTTGGAGCGATCCTGCAGGTTCTTCATGGTGGTGTCGATGTCCTGCTGGCCCATGCCGTACAGTTGGGTTTCGTCGATCCAGATCTGGCTGATGGTGGTGTCGGCGGTGCCCACGATCTTTTCGGAGAGGATGGTGCGGTTCTCGTCGAACCAGGCAGCCTGCAGCGCCTCGGCAGAGATGCCGTCGGTCTCGGCGTAGGTGGGAACCATGTTGTTGTTGATGTAGTCCAGCTTCTCCTCGTCGGTCAGGTCCACACGGGCGGGCACACGGCCATAGCCCAGGGTGTACTGGTTCTCGGCGATGCACTTCAGGGCCTCAAAGGCGGCTTCCTTGTTCTGGGAAGTGGCGGGGATGGCGTAGCAGCCGGTCACGGCCAGGGTGGAAGGCTCCTGTCCCTCGGGGTAGGGCATGGGCAGGATGGTGCAGGTCCAGTCGCGGGGATACTTCTCGGTATCCGGCAGCATGGAGGCAACCCAGCCGCCGCAGACGAACATGCCGAACTGTGCCTTGTCGTAGCTGCCGTCCTCGTTGGCAACACCGGTGGAGGTAAAGGCGTTCCAGGGGTAAACGCCGGCCTTGTAGGTGGTGATGTCGGGCTGGATCTTCAGATCGTTGCCCAGGCTGTAGAAGAACTCCACGCTCTCTTTGAAGCGGGGATCATCATAGTTGGCGGTGCCGTCCTCTTTGTAGTGCTCAGCGCCGTTCTGCAGCGCGTACATGAAGTTGTAGGTGTCGTAGTCCAGCATCAGGGAGCCGTAGATCTCTTCGTCCACGTTGGTCAGCTTCTGTGCGGTCTCAATGTACTTTTCCCAGGTCCAGCCTTCGGCGGTGGGCACTTCCACGCCGGCGTTCTCAAACACCTTGGTGTTGATGAAGGTGCACCACACGTCGTTGAACGCGGGCAGGCCATAAACCATGCCGTCGTCGTAGATGGGCAGATTCTCGCCAAAGACAGACTGCATGTCGTAGTTGGCGTTGGTGGCCAGCTCGTCCAGCGGGGTCAGCACACCCGCGTCGTAGAAGACTTTCAGCTGGGAGGTGGTGCCGTAGATCAGGTCCAGCTCGTCGCCGGCCTGCAGGCTCACCAGACGCTTGTCCACTTCGCCGGTATCTGCCTTGGGGATGATGGTGAACTCAATGTTGATGCCGGTCTTGTCCTTGACCATGGCTACAATGTCCTGCATTTCCGGGCCGGTGGCCTCGGTATCGGTGGCGGCGTAGTGCAGGGTTACGCCCGCATAAGGCTTGCTGGGGTCCGCCGCTTCGGTGGTGGCGGCGCTGCTGCTACTGCTGGTGGAAGCAGAAGCGGTTTCGGAGCTGGCGCTGCTGCCGCAAGCGGCCAGGGTGGTGGCGGCCATAACGGCGGTCATGGCCAGCGCAATGGCTTTTTTCATCTTGGGTTTCCTCCTTCGTAACGTGGATGGGGCGGCGCCCTTCCGGCGCTTGCCCGGTTGACGGTCTCATTGTAACCGGGAATAATTCTTTTGAACATAGTCGGATTTTTTCATTCATCGGCATTTTTTGATTTTGTGCAAAAACCGCCCACGAATGTCAAATTCCGCAGATATGCGCCGTTCATCCCGTCGGCTGGGCCGTGACCTGGCCCCGCCGCACCGCCTCCCTGCGTGAACTCTGTGTGTCCTGACCGACGCTGTTATTCCTCCGGGGTGGGATTCTCCGGGGGCTTCTCCACGCATTTCAGCAGTTCTTCCGGAGAGATCCGGTACAACTTTGCCAAAGCAATCAGGTTGGAGGTATTGGGGTCGCTGGTGCCATTCTCCCATTTGGAAACGGATTGCCGGCTCACACCCAGCGTTTCAGCCACAAATTCCTGGGTCATCTGGCAGCGCAGCCGGTTTTCTTTCAGGGCTTCGCCCAGCGATTTCGCAATGACCTTTTTCTCCTGCCGCACTTCCTTGGAGCGAATGTAGGTTTTCAGCGCCTTGACGATCAGCGTAAAAAGGTAAACGGCAGCACAAAAGACCGCAACGCAAAACAACAGATACAGGATGGCAACCAAAATGGTCAGCATTCGGGTGGATTCCATAGTCATATCCTCTTTTCTTTTGTATTCGGGACAATACATTTGCTGCAACGGCAGGGCTTTGTATCTCTATTTTACAGGAAAGGCACCTTTCTAGCTACGGGAAGATGCCTGAATTTTTTCCCGCGCGGCCGGGGGCACCGCCGCTTCCTCCACAACTCTTACACCAAGCACCAGCGTTTCGCTGGTATCGGCTTCCAGATAGGTGCCGGGGATGTAATAGTCCTCGGCACCGCCGCTTTGGGTGAACCGGAGTTCCCGTTCCTCGCCCCGGTCATTGTACCCGGTCAGGCAATATTCTTTGCCCTTGGCCTGTTTTACGCCGTCAGCATCCACCAGCCAGGAATCCTCTGTGATGTCCTCATCCTGGGGAATCTGTGTATAGTAATGATCCGAAACGACATACCGGTTATTGTAATAGCTTTTGGCCCAGAAGGCGCCTGCGGCCAGGCAAAGGACAGCGACCAGAATCAGCAGTTTCTTTTTCACCGTGTATTCCTCCCTCAGAATTCCAGTTCTTTTTTATAAAAAGCCCATGCGGCGATGCCGGTGGGCAGCACCACATACCCCAGCACGGTCAAAAGCAGCGGCACGGCGAACGAGGCGTTCCCCAGCAGCAGGTCCCGGGCGGTATAAAGTTGTGTGGTGTAAAGATATCCTGTCAGATCCCCCACAGTGTTCTGCACAAACGCCTGGCCAAGAAATAGGGTGAGGGCAATATATACCGTTTTCGAGGCAAGAAGCACATAAACGATACTGCCGTTTACCGCATTCTGGGAAAAAAAGACCGGGACGGTCGCCAGCGCCGTGTATCCCAGAGCCCGGAGGGTTTCCGCCAGAAGGGTCAGGGTCAGACTTTCCAGATGCCGGAAGCCGGGTGCCAGGCCGAGAACGACGGGGGTCACGGACACCAGAACTTCCAGGAGCGCTGCGGCGCAAAGAAGAAGAAGCGCGCTTTCCAGCAGCTTGCCCAGAACGATTCTGCCCCGGGGGATGCCATAGCCGATGGCAACCTGCATGGACCGGCATTTGAAATCATCGGCATAGACGGCCATAAAGACAAACAGACCCACCAGCAGCGGGAAAAAGCTCAGAAAACCGGAGATCTTTGCCACATAGAGGTCTGCGGTAAAGCCGGGATTGAAATAGAGGAAGACAAGCAGAAAAAACAGCCCGGCAAAGGCTGCACAGGCCCCGAGAAAGGACGGCTTGTGCACAACGCGGTGGATATCCGCGGCAAGATAGTTACGCATGCGTGTTCCCTCCTACCAGTTCAAAATAGTATGTTTCCAGCGATTGATACGCCGGGGCCGTCTGCAGGACTTTTATATGGTTTTCCCGCAGCAGGCGGGCCGCCCTGGGGGCGTCATCCACCCGAATCCGAAGCGTATCGGTGGGGACCTGCAGGTCTTCGCGGGTGATTTCCCGCAGAACGCATCCATGGTCGATGATGCCGAAGCGGGTGGCGGTGTGTTCCAATTCCCCCAGAATGTGGGAGGAGATGAGGATCGTCATGCCGGATTCCCGATTCAGGCGCAGGATCAGGCGGCGAATCTCGGCGATTCCCTGGGGGTCCAGACCATTGATCGGTTCGTCCAGAATCAGGAGTTCGGGATTTCCCAGCATCGCATTGGCAATGCCCAGCCGCTGTTTCATGCCCATGGAAAAAGAGCCGAACTTTGCGCTCACATCCGCCAGCCCCACAAGCTGCAGAACGCGGCGGGTTTCCTTTTCATCCCGGATTCCTTTCATCCGGCGGTAGTAGTCCAGATTTTCCCCGGCGCTGAGGTAATCGAAAAAGTTTTGGCCGATGAAAAAGCCGATTTTTCGTCGGCTGGCGGAAAGGGCGGCCGGGGAACGGCTTCCCGCCAGGGAAAGCTGCCCCTGTTCAAAGGCAGTCAACCCCAGAATAATTTTGAACAGAGTTGTTTTTCCGGCGCCGTTCTTTCCGATCAGGCCGTAGATTTCCCCCTGCCGGACGGTCAGGGTCACATCCTGCAAAACCGGGTGGGTGCCATAGGATTTGTATAGGTGACGTAATGAAATCATCTCCATGGTATTCCATGCTCCTTTGTTGGGTCGTTGTGGGGTCAGTGTACCGCAAAATGCCGGTTGCCTCCACCAACTATCACGGAAAATAGAGTTTACATGGCACTTTACAGGGAGTTACTGCCGAGGAAAAGCAAAAAAATCCCACCTCATGCCCAGTCGGGATAAGGTGGGATTTTTCTATGAACCGCAGGTGGGTATGGGGGCAGCCCCCGCCGGACTTCTGCCGTTATACGGGGGAATGCTCCCCGGTGGGGCGCCAGGGCTGCACCAGCGTTACACGGGTTCCCACGCCGGGCAGGCTCCACACGGTCAGACCGCTCTCATGGCCGGCATACAGCTGCAGCCTGGCCTGGATGTTGTGCAGACCGATGCCGGTGCTGCGGCGGTTCTTTTCGGTGCCCGGCTTGCGGCCGTGGAGGATCTGGTGGCGCAGCGCCTCCAGCGCCGTTTCGTCCATACCGATGCCGTTGTCCGTCACCGAAAGTTCCAGCCAATCCCCCCGGTGCCGCACCGTGATGCGGATGCGCAGGGTGTGGTCCAGCCCCTCCATGCCGTAGAGCAGGCAGTTTTCCACAATCGGCTGCAAAACCAGTTTCAAGGTCTCGGTTTCGGCGGGATCGCAGCCATGCAGCCGCACATCGCAGGCAACCCGGTTGCCGTAGCGGCTCTGCTGGATGTTCATATACATCTGCAGGTGCTGCAGCTCCTGCTGCAGCGGTACGAACAACCCGCCCGAAATGCTCAGCCGGTACAGTTTGCCCAGGCTGGCCGCCAGCTTGCCGATGTCGGTGCGCCCGGCCTCGCCGGCTTTCCAGACGATGGTTTCCAGGGTGTTATAGAGGAAATGGGGGTTGATCTGGCTCATCAGCACCTGCATTTCCAGGTCCTGCTTGCGGCGGGACATCTCCAGCCGCTGTTCCAGGCTGACGCGGATGCTGTCCAGCATCGTGTTGTAGCTTTGCAGCATCTGGGTCAGCTCGGCGGGGCCCTGGGGTTTCACATAGGCCCGCAGGTCTCCGGCATCTACCCGCCGGATGGACTGTTCCAGCAGGGCCAGCGGCGCCATAAAGCGGCGGTAAAGCACCAGAACCAGCACAAAGGCAACGCCCATGCAGGCGCCGATGACCAGCAGGATCTGAAGATACAGCTGGGTGGTCTCCAGGGTCAGCGCCGCGGTGGGCACCATCACCAGGGTGGTCCAGCCGGTCTGCAAGCCGTCGGCCCGGGCCATGCTGTACCCGGTGCCGTCCACGGACAGGATACCGCCGTCCCCGTTCAGGGCGGACAAGGCCTTTCTCACCCCCGCCGGCACAGCGCAGGCAGCCACCGCCGCCTCGTCGGTGGAGGAGATCAGCCCGCCGTTTTGATCCAGAATGTACACCGTCGCCCCCAGGCGCATGGCCTGCAGGGAATACAGATCATAGAGGGTCTGTTCCTCCACAGCAAAAATGTGCACATAGGGGTAGCCGCTTTTCAGCGCCGAGTAGACCCGGCGGCTGCCCAGCACAACGCAGTCCCGGCGGGGCTGGCCGTAGCTGCTGGTGGTCAGAAAGTTTGGCGCCAGCGAATACCAGTAAAACCGGCCCATCTTCTCCTTGTCGTTGACGCCCAGGGCTTCCAGTTTTTCCAGCAGCAGGGGCACATCCTGGTTGGGGTCCAGGAAATCAAACACATCCTGCCGGTTGGTCAGGTAGATGGCGTCAATTTTTTTCTGCTGCACCAGGCGGTTGTAGCTCTCGAACAAAGCCCCGTTGGCGTAGGTGATGGCCCACTGTTTGGCCAGCGGATTGTCGCTGTAATCGGTCTCCAGCAGCTTCAGGAGGGAGGAGTCGGTGGAAAACGCGTCCGACACGCTGTACACCCCCGCCACATACCGGTCCAGTGTTCGGGTGATGTCCTGCGCCGTGTAGCGCAGAGATTCGGTCTGGGCGGCCTGCCGTTCCCGCAGCGCCTGCACGAACAGCAGGCTGATGACCAGAACCATGGGAATGAAACAGCCCAGCAGCATCAGGATCATCCGCCGCCGCAGGCTGGAACTGCTGCGGGGACTCACGCCAGTCCTCCCTGCAAGGTGCGGTACTCGGCGGGGCTCACGCCGTAAAAGCGCTTGAACACCCGGATGAAGTTGGACGTATCGGCATAGCCGCAGCTTTCGGCAATGGCGTACACCTTGGCGTCGGGGTCGCGCAGACATTCGGCGGCGCGGCGCATCCGGCGCTCGGTGAGATAATCGCTGAAATTGCATCCCAGCTCATTTTTGAACACCCGGGAAATATAAGCCGGGGTCTTGTGTACATGGGCGGCCACGGTCTCCAGCGAGAGGATGTTGGAACAGTACTCGGCGTCCACATACTCCCGCACCCGCATGGCCACGCTGCCCGCCGCGTGCCCCTGCACCCGGCGGCGCCCCAGCTCCTGCTGGTAGGCGCACAGAAGCGCCAGCACAAAGGTGCGCTTTTTCTGCAGGGTATCGCAGGCGTAGATGTCGGTATAGGTTGTGCCCATGGAGCGCATGACCGTCTCCATGGATACGCCGTACCGCAGCCCCCACAGCGAGACATGGAACAGCACCGAAAGGCACATCCGGTCCAGATACTGGTATTCCCGCATGGGGGTGTCGTAGGCAGCCAGCACCCGGTCCACCTCGGCGCGGATGGTGTCATAGTCCTGGGCCAGCAGGGCTTTTTCCAGGCGGTCGGTGTCAAAAAAGACGGGGTTTTCCGGCCGCTCGGTGGTCAGCTGACGGAAGGCAAAGATGCTGCCCGGCCCCGAGAATACGCTCTGCCGGGCGCAGCAGTTGGCCTGTTCGTAAGCCTGGGGCAGCATTCCCGGCTCGGTGCACAGGTTTCCGATGCCCGCTGACAGCGTCGCCTGGGCGGCCGTCTCGGCGGCCCGCTGGATGGCCTCCACATCCTGCTGCACGGCCTCCCGGCCGATCTCGCTGTCGCTGCTGTACAGCGCGATCAGCGCGTCGCTTCCGTCCAGAAACAGCAGCCGGCGGAGTTCCCGGGGGGCCTGGGCTTCGGCGGCGGCCAGAACCCGGTTCCACCGGTGCATCAAAGCGGCTTTTTCGCTGCCGCCGGCGCCGTCCATGATGAACAGAACCACCACCAGATTGTCCAGGTCGATGCCTTTCTCGTTCAAGAGGGGCAAAAACCGCTCGGTGTCGTGGGCGGGCGCCGTGCCGTGCAGCAGCTCGCCCAGCCACTGCTCAAAATGCCGCTGCACGCTCTCGCTGATCTCGGCGTTGTGCACCCGCTCGTGGTCCAGGGTGGTTTTCAGCCGGCGGAACACCGTCTCAAACTCGTCGATGTCGGTGGGTTTGAGCAGATACTCGGTGACCCGGTTCTTGATGGACATGTTCAGATACTCAAAATCGCTGTAACCGCTCAAAATCACAATCTTGATCTGGGGATGGTCCCGGTTCAGCCGCTGCATCAGTTCCACGCCGTCCACGCCCGGCATCCGTATGTCGGAAAGCACCACATCCGGGCGGCATTCCGCCAGCCGGTCCAGCACCTCCTGCCCGCTGGAACACAGACCGCAGACCTCGTACCCCCAGTCCTGCCAGGGCAGGGTGTGGGCAATGCCGTTGCGGATGCTTTCCTCATCATCTGCAATCATGATCCGGTACAAAACGACCGCCTCCCGCCGCAATTGTTGTTTGCATCATTTTGTCTCATTTTGTCTGTTTTGTATGATTTTGACTGTATTATACCATAGGGGAACAACGGCCGCCAAGGCTGCCCCCTTCGGATGACAAAAACTGCCGATACAGGTCAAAACCTGCTTATCAAATTTTCGGCCCGGTTGCGCTATAATGGCTCCACAGCCAAAAAGGAGGCGGCGTATGGAACTGATCAAACTGAAGATTCTGGACGGCGGCGGGCACACCCTGTTGACCCGGCCGGCAGCCCGGCAGCAGAGCCTGGTCTACCGGGCGCCCTACCATCCGGGAGATTACATCGCGCTGGAGATCGGCCAGCCGGGGCAATATCTGGTGATCCAGCTGGAGGACACGATGCCGCCGGCCCTGGTCTATGTGCAGAAACGGGAAATCGACTTTCCCATTCCCTTTGGCGAGCAGGCCGTCACCTACAGCCCCAAATCCTTCACCGGGGACTGCCACATTCTGCGCGCCCGGTTTGCCACGGCGGAGGAGATCGCCGCCCGCCGCAACCTGGCCTTCAACCCCTACGACGTGCACGGCGACACCGGGTTTTATCCCCACGCCAGCGCCAATGTGGAGACCCGGGGCGAGGCGGTGTTTGCCGCCCGCAACGCGGTGGACGGCGTCTATGAAAACGACTCCCACGGGATGTGGCCCTACCAGAGCTGGGGCATCAACCGGGACCCCCAAGCCGCTCTGACGCTGGACTTTGGCCGTCCCGTCACCCTGGACGAACTGCGGCTGACGCTGCGGGCGGACTTTCCCCATGACAGCTGGTGGACCCAGGCCACCGTGCGGTTCAGCGACGGCAGCGCCGAGGTGCTGGACCTGGAAAAGACCGCCGCCCCGCAGGCCTTTCCCATCCGTCCCCGCACAGTCACCAGCCTGGTGCTCAGCGAGCTGAAAAAGGCCGACGATCCCAGCCCCTTCCCCGCCCTGACCCAGATCGAAGCCTGGGGCACCGAATCCGAACAACCGGTTTGTCAATGAAGCGAAATCGCCCCCGGCTCCCCGCCCTTTTCCCAACCATCGGCATCCCAGCCCCCAGTCCCCAGCCAAGAGCAGCATCCTTATGGGTGCTGCTCTTTTTGTTGTTTTTCTTTCGGTCCGGGGACGGCATGGAAAAGCAGCCGCATTCCTGCTATACTGAAGGAAATCCCCTCCACAGAAAGGAGTTCCCATGACCAAACAACCGAATTTTCAAAAGACGCTGCGGGCCTGTTACCAGGGCTATGTGACCCAGGCCATCTGTGCCAACTTTGCCCCGCTGCTGTTTTTGACCTTTCAAAAAACCTACGGGCTTTCCCTGGCACAGCTTGCTCTGATCCCCACCGTCTTTTTTCTCACCCAGCTTCTGATCGACCTGGCCGCCGCCGGCTTTGTGGACCGGGTGGGATACCGCGTCTGTGTGGTTCTGGCCCATGGGCTGTCCACAGCGGGGCTGGTGATGCTCGCCGTTGTGCCCGACCTGCTCCCCAATCCCTTTGCGGGCATTTTGCTGGCGGTGGTGGTCTATGCGGTGAGCAGCGGCCTGATCGAGGTGTTGATCAGCCCCATTGTGGAGGCCTGCCCCTTTGAAAATAAGGAAAGCCGCATGAGCCTGCTGCATTCCTTTTACTGCTGGGGAGCCGCCGGGGTGGTTCTGGGGTCCACCCTCTTCTTTGCCCTGTTCGGGGTGGAACACTGGCGAATCCTCACCCTGCTGTGGGCGCTGATCCCCTTCGGCAATCTCTTTCGCTTTCTCACCTGCCCCATCAACCGGCTGGTGGAGGAGGAGGACCGCATGGGGATTCGACGTCTGCTGGGGCTTCCCGTCTTTTGGCTGCTGACCCTGCTGATGGTCTGTTCCGGCGCCGCGGAAGTCTCCATGGCACAGTGGGCTTCCGCCTTTACCGAGTCGGCCATGGGGGTTTCCAAGACGGTGGGGGATCTGGCCGGTCCCTGTCTCTTTGCCGTGCTCATGGGGCTTTCCCGGGTGCTCTATGCCAAAATGAGCCGCCGGGTGGATCTCCGCAGCGTCATGCTGGGATGCGGTCTGCTCTGCATCGGCTGTTATCTGCTGGCCGCCCTGTCACCCAGCCCGGTGTTCGGTCTGGCAGGCTGCGCCCTCTGCGGCTTTTCGGTGGGGATCCTGTGGCCGGGCACCATCAGCATCTCCGCCCGGACCTGCCCCACGGGAGGCACCGCGCTGTTTGCCTTTCTGGCGCTGGCCGGCGATTTGGGCGGCGCCGTGGGGCCGATGTCGGTGGGGTTGTTCTCGGGATTGGCCGGGGGCGATCTGAAACAGGGGCTGCTGATTGCCGCCGTCTTCCCCATCGCCCTGTCGGTGGGGCTGGCAGCGCTGAAACGGAGATAATCCTTTCTGCCGCCGCACGGCTGTCCCCTCCGGCGCTGCCCGGCCCGCCCCGGATCAGACAAGACGTACCCGCAGCCCAGCTTTTCCCCCGGATGCTGACCATCCGGGGGCTTTTTGTTGTGCGAGCGGGATGCAAAAAGGGAGTGTCCCCTCTCTCGGGGGCACTCCCTTTGTCATGGAATATGATAGGAACGCTCAGACCTCTTCAGTGTGCAGGAACCAGGCAAAGCCGTAGGGATACAGTTCCACATCGTTCAGGTCGTCCCGGTGGCCGCCGTACATCAGCTCGTCATAGGGGCCTTTCTCCCAGGAGGAGACATGGACGAACTCGGGGCTGAAGTTGAAGAAGGCGATGAGCTTGTGGCCCTGATACCAGCGGCCCACCCCCAGCACATGGCTGCTGCCGGTGTCGAAGGTCCAGACGTCGGCCTGGGCGTCGAAGGCCTTTTCCTCGGCGCGGATCTGCTCCATGTGGCGCAGGCCCTCGAACTGCTTGCCCTGGCGGGTGGTGGTGTCGTGGCGCAGCTCGGCCAGATCCCACTGGAAGTTGCCGCGGTGGATGTAGCGGCTGTCGTCCCACTTTTCGGGGTCCTCGTGGTAGCTGTAATCGTTGAGCTGACCGATCTCGTCGCCGCTGTACAGCACCGGGATACCGCTCTGAACCAGCATCCAGGCATGGAGCATCAGGTCGCAGGAGACGGAACGCTCCAGCTTGAAGGGATCCTGCTCGAAGTCGGCGGCCTCCACCCCGCACAGCGAGGCGGTGGTGCCGCACAGACGGGCGTCGCCCAGGGTGGGATCATCGTTGTACAGCTCGCCGCGGCTGTCGCTGCCCGGCCACTTGCCGGTGAACCAGTCGTTCAGGTATTTCTTGTGGGCCACCTCGTTGGTGCCGAAGCGGGCGCCCAGCCAGGGATAATCCAGCCCCCAGCCGATGTCGTCGTGGCAGCGCAGATAGTTGAGGAAGAGGAAGTCCCGGGGCAGGGCGCAGACGGTGTCCATCTGGTGGCGCAGCAGCGAGACGTCCGCCGTGGCCAGCGAGTTCCAGGTGGTGGCCATGGTGGTAACGTTGTAGAGCATATGGCATTCCGGCTTTTCGGGGGTGCCGAAGTAGGGCACCACCTTGGCCGGCTCCATGACCACCTCGCCCAGCAGCAGGACGCTGGGGCAGACAATCTCGCAGACCATCCGCATCATCCGCACCAGGGTGTGGACCTGGGGCAGGTTGCGGCAGCTGGTGCCCAGCTGCTTCCAGATGTAGGGCACGGCGTCCAGACGGATGACGTCGATGCCGCGGTTGGTCAGGTAGAGCAGGTTCTCGGTCATGTCGTTGAAGACCACCGGGTTGGCGTAGTTCAGATCCCACTGGTAGGGATAGAAGTTGGTCATGACCACCTGTTTGCAGTCATCCAGCCAGGTGAAGCTGCCCGGCGCGGTGGTGGGGAAGACCTGGGGCACCGTCTTTTCAAACTCGTTGGGGATGTCCCAGTTGTCGTAGAAGAAGTACCGCTCCCGGTAGCCGGGTTCGCCGGCGCGGGCCTTGCGGGCCCACTCGTGGTCCTCGCTGGTGTGGTTCATGACAAAGTCCAGGCAGAGGCTCATCCCCTTTTCCCGGCAGGCGTCGGCCAGGTGTTCGAGATCGGCCATGGTGCCCAGTTCCGGCTGCACGGTGCGGAAATCCGCCACCGCATAGCCGCCGTCGCTGCGGCCCTTGGGGCTTTGGAGCAGCGGCATCAGATGCAGGTAGTTGACCCCGCATTCCTGGATGTAGGGCAGCTTTTCCTCCACCCCTTTCAGGGTGCCGGCAAAGGCGTTGGTGTACATCATCATGCCCAGCAGATCCCGGCGGCGATACCAGTTGGGATCGGCCTCCCGGGCGGCGTCCTGGGCACGCAGGGCGGGCTTGCGGTCGGCCCAGGCGCGGCGCAGCATGCTCACGCAGTAATCAAAGGCCTGCACATCCCCGTTGTACAGCTCGCAGTAAAGCCATTTCAGCTCGTCGTAGTGGCGGGCCAGGCGGCGCTCAAAGGCGGCCTCATCGGTCTCGGTGGTGCTCTCCACCAGCGGCGCGGCCTTCAGGGCTTCCTTCTTGGGCGCAGCCTTCAGCTTTTCCGGCTGAGGCGCGGCTTTCAGCGCCTCCTTCTTGGGGGCGGCTTTCAGCTTCTCCGGCTGGGGCGCGGCCTTCAGCGCAGGCTGGGCCTTGGCGGGTTCCACCTTGGGAGTTTCCGCCTTGACCGGCTCGGTCTGCACAGGCTCCGCCTTGGGAGCTTCCGCCTTAACCGGCTCGGTCTGCACAGGCTCCGCCTTGGGGGCTTCCGCCTTGACCGGCTCGGCTTTCACAGGCTCCGCCTTGGGGGCTTCCGCCTTGACCGGCTCGGCTTTCACAGGCTCCGCCTTGGGGGCTTCCGCCTTGACCGGCTCGGCTTTCACAGGCTCCGCCTTGGGGGCTTCCGCCTTGACCGGCTCGGCCTTGGGCGCCTCCGCCTTCACCGGTGCGGCAGCCGGCTTGGCGGCGGGTTTACGGGACGCCGCCTTTCTCTTTTTGGACTTCATGTCGATTCCTCCTTGTTTTTCTTCCACCCCTGCTCAGACTGTGCACAGGGCGTCAAAATTTCCTTCTAAGGTCTGCCCCAGCCCGTAGACAACCTGGCTGAGGACATACCGGCCTTCGTTGAGAAAGAGTTCCACGAGGTTTTCATCCAGATAAACCTCCAGACGGCAGGCGTCCCCCGCCAGGGCCGGGGTTTCGGCCGTGGTGCGGTAGCCGGTCAGCCCGTCCAGCAGGGCGCTGCGGTCGGTGCAGACCCGGCCGCCCTCCATCCGGATGCGCAGCCCGCCCAGATTCCAGCTCTCCCCTTCGTGCAGGGTTCCGGTCAGCCGCACCGGCTTGTGCCGGGCCAGCGGCGAGAGGTCCTGCACCGGGCGGGTGAAACAGGCCGGGACGTTGGGATGCACCGGGAAACAGACCTCCCCGTCCCGCAGCTCCACCAGCCGGGGCAGGCTCATCATGCCCCGCCAGGAAGCCCGTCCGTCGGGGCTTTGGTCCACGGGCCGGGGCATCCGCATCCAGCCGATGAGCACCCGGCGGCCCTCCCGGTCCAGAGTGGTCTGGGGGGCGTAGAGATCCAGCCCCCAGTCCAGGAAAACCGGAGCCTGCCGCAGCGAGAGGGCGCAGCGGTCCTCGTCAAAATCCGCCCGTGCATAGGTGGCCTGGTCGGGATAGTGCACCCCGTCCGCCGTGACCCCCATGGGGCAGCCCAGCAGCAGGTATCCGTCCCCCAGCGGCATCAGGTCGGGGCATTCCAGGGTGGTGCCCAGGGCGGGGTCGGTGAACTGGTTGGCATAGGTCCAGCGGCAGCCGTCCTGGCTGCGGTAAAAGAGCAGCCGTCCCACCCCGTCCCGGGTGCTGCCCAGCACCATCCGGTAGCCGTCCCCGGTCCGCCAGACCTTGGGGTCCCGGGTGTTCTTGGGGTCCCCGATTTCGGGGTCGGTGAGCACCGGCAGGATCTGCCGCTTGCCCGCCCGATTGTCAAACTCTTCGCCGTCCTCCGAGATCAGCATGGCCTGGCTGGCCACAAACCGGTCGTGGAGGGGGTGGTGGATGTCCTCGGGGTTTTCCTCCAGATAGCGCACGGCGGTGTAGTAGAGATACAGCCGGCCATCCACCTCCACGGCGCTGCCGGAGAAAACGCCGTTGCGGTCATAGTCCTTGCTGGGGTAGAGGGCGATGCCCCGGTGCTCCCAGTGGACCAGATCCTCGCTCACCGCATGGCCCCAGTGCATGGTGCCCCACCGCGGCTCATAGGGGAAATGCTGGTAAAACAGATGGTACCGGCCCTTGTAAAAGATAAAACCGTTGGGGTCGTTGATCCAGTGGCCCGGTGCTTTCAGGTGCAGAAAATCTTGCAGCAAAGCGTTCCCTCCCTGTGATGGATTGCCCGGCGGCCCAAGGCCGGGTAAAACACCTTACGCCCCGACGGAATACTCCGCGGGGCGAAGGCAATTGTTCAGAATTCCACTTCCATGCCGTCGTAGGCGGCCAGGATGCCCCGCTGCGCTCCCCATTCGGTGAGCTGGTCATGGGTCATCTCGCCGTTGTGGCTGAAATGGTTGATGACCTTGATGGTGTGGCTGTCGATGCAGCCCAGCTCGGTGAGTTTGCGGAACATGATCTCGTCATCGGCCAGCCCCATGTGGTATCCGCCGATGGTTTTTTGGCCCATGGTGGCGTCCAGGCTGACCAGGTCATAGTGCTCGGCGGTGATCAGCGCCCAGGCTTCGGGGCTCAGGTTCAGGCCGGTGTCGTGGCCGTAGAAGAGGGTCTTGCCGTCCTTTTTGCAGATGTAGACCAGACACTCCTCCCGCTGGTCGTGGTCGGCGGGCACCGCGATGATCTCCCAGCCGTGGCTCTGGATCCGGTCCCCGCCGTGGGTGACGTGGAAATGAACCACGTCCCCGATGGGATGGGGCTTGAACCGGTCCACCAGGATGTGGGCGTCAAAGGCGTCCTTCACCGCCTGGTTGCCGTAGACCTCCAGCACCCCGGTGACGCCGTGGCCGAAATGTTCGTGCCGGTGGATCAGATCGGTGGGGAACCAGTGGTCCATGTGGCTGTGTGTGACCAGCAGGGTGTGGACCTTGGCCAGTTCCAGCCCGTAGTGCAGGGCATGGCAGTAGGTGTCGGGGGGGAAATCCAGCAGCAGCTCCCCGTCCAGGATGGCCTGGGTGCGGGTGCGCAGATTTTTGCCGCCTTCGGCCCGGGCCTTGGTGCAGATGGGGCAGGAGCAGAACAGGGCGGGCCAGCCTTCGGCGGCGGCGGTTCCCAGATAACGGATTTTCATGGGCTTTTCTCTCCTTTTATTCCGCCCGCCGGGGGGCGGGCAGCGGCAGACTCAGACCTGCAGAACCTTCTGCAGAACCTGGCAGCTGCCGGTTTCAATCTTCAGTTCGCTGTAATCGTCGGCGTTGGTCAGCAGCACCGCCACAATGTCAGGGTGTCCGGCGGCGGCGATCTTATCCCGGTCAAAGGCGATGAGCTCGTCGCCGGCCTTGACCTTCTGGCCCTGCTGCACAAAGCAGCGGAAACCCTCGCCCTGCATCTCCACCGTGTCCACGCCCACATGGATCAGCAGCTCCATGCCGTCGGGGGAGGTGATACCCACCGCGTGATGGGTGTCGGTAACAGAGGAGATCTCGCCGTCAAAGGGGGCCACAATAACCCCGTCGGCGGGCTTGATGCCCACGCCGCGGCCCAGAACGCCGGTGGCAAAGGTTTCGTCGGGGATTTCCTCCGAGGGAACCACGGTGCCGGCCACCGGGGCGTAGACCACGCCGGCCTGGCACTGCAGCGCGGGGCGGGCAGGTTCCTCCGCCTTGGGGGCGTCGGTGGCGGCGGGGGTTTCGGGGGCGGGGTCCTTATAGCCGAACAGCCAGGTCAGCGCGAAGGCCACGCCGATGGAGATGGCCGCCATGATGATGTACTGCAGGGGCTGCTGCAGGCAGAGCAGCAGGCCGAAAATGCCGGTGACGCCGGTGCCGCTGGCGCCCAGATGGACCAGGGAGGCATACATGGCGCCCACCGCGCCGCCGATGGCGCCGCAGACAAAGGGCTTGAAGTGACGCAGGTTGACGCCGAAGATGGCGGGTTCGGTGATGCCCATGAAGCAGGAGAAGGCGGAGGGCAGGGCCACCGACTTGACCTTGCCGTTCTTGGTCTTGAGGGCCACGGCCAGGGTGGCAGCGCCCTGGGCCATATTGGCGGCGGAGGCCAGGGGCAGCCAGTAGGTCACGCCGTACATCGAGAGCTGGCCCATGTCGATGACGGTGTACATATGATGGATGCCGGCCACAACGGTGGTGGAGTACAGACCGCCCATGATCAGGCTGCCGATGCCGAAGGGCAGGGTGAGCAGGGTCTGGATGCCGCCGATGATGTTGTTCTCAATGGTGACAAAGATGGGTCCGATGATGGAGAAGGTCAGATACCCGGTGACAAAGACGCTGACCAGCGGGGTGACAAAGAGGTCAAACATGGCGGGCACGATCTTGTGCAGCCGTTTTTCCAGAAAGCACATGACCCAAACCGCGATGATGACCGGGATAACATGTCCCTGATAGCCCACCAGGTCCACCGAGTAGAGGCCGAACCAGACGCTCTGGGTCTGCTTGACCCCCTCGGTGGCCACCGTCCAGGCGTTTTGCAGGTTGGGGTGAATCATCATCATGCCGATGACCGCCCCCAGATAGGGGTTGCCGCCAAAGGCCTTGGCCGCGCTGTACGCGATGAGGATGGGCAGGAAGGTATACGCCGTGTTGGAGAAGAGGTTGGCGAACACGTAGAGGGATCCCGAAGTGTCGATGTTCAGGAAGTTGTTGTTCACCATGAAGTTCAGCGCTTCCATGATGCCCATGAGGAAGCCGCTGGCCACGATGGCCGGGATGATGGGCACGAAGATGTCGCCCAGGGTCTTGATGGCCCGCTTGAAGATGTTCTGCCGGGCGGCGGCCGCCGCCTTCACCTCTTCCTTGGTGGCGGCGGACAGGCCCGAGATAGCGATGAACTCGTCATAGACCTTGTTGACCACGCCGGTGCCCAGAATGATCTGGAGCTGGCCCGAGGCGCTGAACACCCCTTTGACCCCGTCGATTTCCTCCACCGCCTTGGCGTCGCACTTGGCGTTGTCCGCCAGGACGAGCCGCAGCCGGGTGGCGCAGTGGGCCGCCGAGACCAGGTTTTCCCGTTGCCCGACTTTGTCGTAGATTTCCTGGGCTACCTTCTTGTAATCCATTATACTACATCCTTCCTTTTTTGTGTATATTTCAACTCCGGTCAGGGAGAAGGAATATCAGGGCATGGGCCGTGAATACGTATTCACAACGGTCCAAAAAAAGGGGCTTTCGCCCGTTTTGTCCGGATCAGGTGGTCTCCCGGGCCACCAGTCTGGACGGGAACACCCGATCGACGGGTTCCCGGTCGTCCTCCCCTTCGATGCGGTCCAGCAGCCAGTTTACCGCCTCCCGCGCCATCTGGTCGGTGGGCTGGCTGACGGTGCTCAGCCGGGGGTTGAGGTGGCGGCCCATGAAGGTATCGTCAAAGCCGATGACCCCCACCTGCCGGGGCACCTCCATCTCCAGCTCCCGCAAAATGTCCAGCACCTGCAGGGCGTAGATGTCGTTGCCCGCAAAGACGGCGGGGCGGCCCTCGCCGGCCCCCAGCCACTGTTCCAGTTCCCGGCGCAGCTGGTCATGGTCCCGCAGCACCCGGTTGGTGGTGCAGCCGCCCAGGCCCCGGGCCTCCATCGCCTGGCGGAACCCCACATACTTGCCGTCATAGTCCTTGCCGATGAAGAGGAAACGGCGGTAGCCGCGGTCCAGCAGATGCCGGGCCACCGCGGCGCCGGCCTCGGCGTGGTCCACATAGAAGGAATCCAGCCCCGGGGCACGCCGGGTGATGGTGACCACCGGCGCATCCAGCTTTTTCACATACTCCCGCCACTGGGGGCTGGTCTCCCGGATGGGAACCGCCAGCACCCCGTCCACCCGGTAGCGGCGGACCACGTCCAGATATTCCTGTTCGTTGCGGGGGTTGTAGTCGCTGTTGAAAAGGATGATGCTGTACCCCCGCTGGCGGGCCGCGGTCTCGATCTGCTTGGCCAGTTCGGCAAAAAAGCCGTTGGCGATGTCGGTGACCAGAACCCCCAGCAGGTGGGTTTTGCTGCCCTGCAGCCCCTTGGCCAGGGCGTTGAGCCGATAGTCATGCTCCCGGGCACAGGCCAGCACCCGCTCCCGGATCTCGGGGGAAACCTTGGGGTTTCCGTTAAGCACCCGGGAAACGGTGGGCTGGGAAACATGGGTCAGCCGTGCGATTTCGCTCATTGTAATCATTGTGTGGCACCAACATTGTGAATGCGTATTCTTATTCATCGAACGTTTTTACTATAATCAAATCTCCGCCGCAATTCAATTCGTGTATCACCCAAACTTTCCGCCCCTTTTTTGTGCAGGTTGAACGCAGCCCTTTTCGGCGGAGAAAAAACGTGGGCGCGACAACTTCTGCCGCCTGCCCGGCCGTTGCATCCGCCCCGGCAAACCTGCTATACTGGTGCCAAAGTTCATGGAAAAGGGCTGCCCGGCAGCCCGGAAAGGTTTGGAGATGCACAGACAACGACTTCTGCACGGCGGGGACTACAACCCCGAACAGTGGCTGGACCGCCCCGACATCCTGGAACAGGATGTGGCCATGATGAAGCAGGCCCATATCAATGTGGTCACCCTGGGGGTATTTTCCTGGTCGGTGCTGGAACCCCGGGAGGGGGAATATGACCTGGACTGGCTGGCCGGGATCATCCACACCCTCTACGACAACGGGATTTCCACCATCCTGGCCACCCCCAGCGCCGCCCGGCCCGCCTGGCTGGCCCGGAAATACCCCGAGGTGCTCCGGGTGGGGCCGGACCGGGTGCGGGAGCTTTTTTCCCGGCGGCAGAACCACTGTTACACCTCCCCCGTCTACCGGGCCAAGGTGCGGGCGGTGGACGAGCAGCTGGCCCGGCGGTTCGGCAGCGACCCGGCGGTGATTCTGTGGCACATCTCCAACGAGATGAGCGGCGCCTGCCACTGTCCCCTCTGCCAGGCGGCGTTCCGCCGCTGGCTGCAGCAGCGCTACGGCAGCCTGGAGGCGCTGAACAAAGCCTGGAACGCCCGGTTCTGGAGCCACGACTACACCGACTGGGAACAGATCGAAAGCCCCGCCCCCCATGGGGAGGACGCGGTGCAGGGGATGCTGCTGGACTGGAAGCGGTTTGTCAGCAGCCGCCACATCGACTTTTTCAAGTTTGAGCGGGACTGCATACGGGCGCTGGCCCCGGAGGCCCGGTTCACCACCAACATGATGTACCGTTTTTCCGGCATCGACTACCGCGCCCTGGCCCGGGAGCTGGATCTGGTAAGCTGGGACAGCTATCCCACCTGGCACAAGCCCACCGAGACGGTGGAGGACACCGCCCTGGACACCGCCCTGATGCACGATCTCTTCTATTCGCTGAAGGGCAAACCCTTCCTGCTGATGGAGTCCACCCCCAGTTTCACCAACTGGCAGCCGGTATCCAAGCAGAAAAAACCCGGCATCGCCATGCTCAGCGCCCTGCAGGCGGTGGCCCACGGGTCGGACAGCGTCTGCTACTTTCAGTGGCGGGCCAGCCGGGGCGCCCAGGAGAAACTCCACGGCGCCGTGGTGGGCCACGACGGCCGCACCGACGCCCGCCCCTTCCGGGAGACCGCCCAGGTGGGGCAGGCGCTGGAACAGCTGGCCCCGGCCGTCGGCCGGGGGCGGCCCAGACAGGCGGCCCTGGTCCACGACTGGCCCAATCTCTGGGCGCTGGAGGGTTCCAGCGGCCCCCGCAACTGCGGCCTGGGCTACTGGAAGGAACTGGCCTGCCACTACAACGCCCTGGCCCGGGCGGGCATCACGGTGGACCTAATCGGCCAGGAGGACGACCTGACCGGCTACGGCCTGGTGGTGGCGCCCATGCTCTACCTGCTGCGGGAGGAGTTTGCCGCCCGGCTCTGCGCCTTTGCCCAGGCCGGCGGCACGGTGGTGGTGGGGCCCTGGACCGGCGTGGTGGACGAGAACGACCTCTGCCGCCTGGGGGACACCCCCTACGGCCTGACCCGGCTGCTGGGCCTGCGCCGGGCCGAGGTGGACGCCCTTTATGACGGGGAAACCCGCCTCTGCCGGCCGGCGCAAACCTCGCCGCTGCCCGCCACACAGGCCGGCATCCTCTGCGAGGTGGCGGTGCCGGAGGGGGACAGCCCCGCCACCCCGCTGCTGCTCTATGCCGAGGACTACTTTGCCGGTTCCCCCGCCGCGGCGGTGCACCCCTACGGCCAGGGTCGGGCCTACTATCTGGCCAGCCGGTTCACCCCGGACTTTTACAGCGCCTTCTACACCGGCCTGGCCGCCGAAGCCGGGCTGCGCCCCGCCAGCCCCCGGCCTCTGCCCCCGGGGGTGCTGGCCACCCGGCGGGAAGGGCTGCTCTTTGTGCAGAACTGCAACCCCGGCCCGGTGCGGGTGCTGGACGCCGACCTGCCCGCTTACGGCACCGCCGTCTGGCAGACCGAGGGGGATACCCTGCGCCGGCTGCTCTGAATTCCGGGCTGCCCTTGCAACAACGCCCCCGGACGGTTTTCCCGTCCGGGGGCGTTTGTTTTCCACCAAAAGGGTGGGATTCTGTGGAAAATCCGGTCAGGCCCGGCTGTGCAGCACCTGGTCGTCACAATAGAAATCGGTCCACCGGCCCCGGTAGGTCCGGCAGGGCATGGCGGCCTCGGGGGTGCTGGGCAGCTGCCCGGCCTGCATGGCCAGGGCGTCCTCCAGATTCTTCCGGATGTAGCTGGGGTCGATGGGGCAGGCGTGGTGGCTGGGGAACACCGTCTCCACCGCCCCGGCCAGGGCCATCAGCTTGCGCTGGCTGGCGATGTAGAGGGCCAGGTTGCGGGCAGCGCCGAACATGTAGATCGGCCCGCCCTTCTGCACCGAATCCCCCGAAAAGAGCAGCTTTTTGTCCCGCTCCAGAAAAGCCACACTGCCGTAGGTGTGACCGGGGATCTCGATGACCTCCAGACGGAAGTCCCCGCAGCAGAAAAGATCCCCTTCCCGCAGGGGATGGAGGGTGGCGCCCTGTACCATGGGCCAGTCCTTTTCATGGAGCCAGACCTCCCCGAACTCCGCCACTCCCCCGGCGTGGTCGGGATCTCCATGGGTGAGCAGCACCCGCACCGGCGCATCGGTCAGCGCCCGCACCGCCGCCAGCACCCCGTCGCCGGGCAGGCCGGTGTCGATGAGCAGCGCCTCGCCCTCGCCGAGAAAAAGGAACTGACGCACCATCCCGTCATCCAGGGCATAGAGATTGTCCCGCAGCTGTGTTGTCTGCAACATATCCGAAACCTCCTTCACTCCGCGCAGGGCGGAATTGTATCCAACGTCCCCCTTCCCCAACGCGGGGCCGGCAGGGCTGCCCCCGAGGGGGCCTCTGTTCTTGATTATACCCGTCCGCCCTCTCCCCGGCAAGAAGGGGGCCGCCGCCGTTCCGCAATCCCCCGGAAATCCCCTTCCGCCGCCGGGCAGAGCGCCGATTTTTCCGGTCTGAAGGGGCCGGATCAACCGCCATCGGCCGCTGCGCCAACCGTCCATAATTCAGCACTAAATATCCATCAAAAAGCCGTTGCACCTGCCGCACAAAATAGTACAATATCCAGTGTCAACGGACCCTGCGCAGGGCCCGGAAGGCGGGGCGCCGTCCCGCCGGATTATCCATGCGACAAAGAGGATTTGCGGCTATGAAACAATCGGATTTGGAGCGAGACCAGCGAACCATTGCGGCCTTTGTTCAGGGCGGCGGGCGGCCGCTGCTGACCATGTCACTGCTGTTCCGGGACTATCTGGGCGGGCTGACGGGATCGGTGTTTTTCTTTATCCTGAAGCACTCCCCCACCTGGATCATCCCCATCGCCACCGCCAACATCATCAATGTGGTCACCCGGCAGGAGCCAAACACCCCGCGGATCATCCTGATCAATGTGGTGGCGCTGATGGTGGTGCTGGTGCTGAACATTCCCTTCAACTACCTCCACACCCTGCTCTACGCCAAAGCGGTGCGGCAGATCGAGTGTGATCTGCGCAGCGCCCTGGTGCGCAAGATGCAGCAGCTCTCCATCTCCTATTACAGCCGGACCCAGTCGGGACGGCTGCAGTCCAAGATCATCCGGGATGTGGAGCAGGTGCAGACCCTGTCGGCCCAGATTTTCATCTCGGTGCTCAGCATCATCACCGGCCTCATTGTCTCCTTTGCGGTGGTTATCACCCGCAGCCGGGAAGTCTTTGTCTTCTTTGTGCTGACCATCCCGGCGGCGGTGTTCCTGGTGGTGCTCTTCCGCAACCGGATCCAGCAGGACAACCGGCAGTTCCGCCGGGAGGTGGAGGAGACCAGCGCCCAGGTCATGGAGATGGTGGAGATGATCCCGGTGACCCGTGCCCACGCCCGGGAAGACCAGGAAACCGCCCGGATGGAGGCCCAGCTGCACCGGGTGGCCCAGAAGGGTCTGCGGCTGGACATGGTGCAGACCTACTTCGGCTCCATCAGCTGGGTGGTGTTCCAGGTCTTTCAGGTGCTCTGCCTGGGCTTCACCGCCTGGATGGCCTTCCGGGGCCGGATCGGCATCGGGGATGTCACCCTCTACCAGACCTACTTTTCCTCCATTGTGAACCAGATCTCCAACCTGGTCACCCTGATCCCCATTATCGCCAAGGGGCTGGAATCGGTGACTTCCATCGGCGACGTGCTGCGGGAGGAGGACGTGGAGGACAACCGGGGCAAGCCGGAGCTGACCCAGGTGCAGGGTGCCATCCGGTATGAGGATGTGCGCTTCGGCTATTCGGGGCAGCCCATCCTCCAGCACTTCAACCTGGACATCCGCCCCGGCGAGACCATCGCCTTTGTGGGCGGTTCGGGTTCGGGCAAGACCACCCTCATCAACCTGGCCATCGGCTTTCTCCATCCCCAGGAGGGCCGGGTGCTGGTGGACGGCCAGGACCTGACCAAGATCAACCTGAGCAGCTATCGCCAGCACATCTCGTTGGTGCCCCAGCAGTCCACCCTCTTCACCGGCACCATCCGGGACAACATTACATACGGCAGCGAGGAGATCACCGAGGAGCGGCTGCAGCAGATCATCCACGCCACCCATCTGGAGGATGTGATCGACCACTTCCCCAAAGGGCTGGACACCCGCATCTCGGAACACGGCGCCAACCTGTCGGGCGGGCAGCGGCAGCGGATCTCCATTGCCCGGGCCTTTGTGCGGGATCCCCGGATCCTGGTTCTGGACGAGGCCACCAGCGCCCTGGACCTGGCCTCGGAAAAGCAGATCCAGTCCGCCCTGCAGGAACTGACCAAGGGCCGCACCACCCTGATCGTGGCCCATCGCCTTTCCACCATCCGCAACGCCGACCGCATCGCGGTCATCGGCCAGGGCGGCCTGCTGGAGTGCGGCAGCTACCAGGAGCTGATGGAGAAAAAGGGCGCCTTCTACCAATTGCAGTCGCTGCAGAACTGATACAGCAGTCCCTTATGCCGGCTTTCCAACCATGGAAAGCCGGCTTTTTGCTGCCCATTTCCGGCTTGCAGGCCATTTTCCCCGTCGAATTTTGTTGTATTTCTGTCTATTTTGTCAAAATGCCGCCTTTGTGACAAAAAAAGCCATATTTTCGATAGAGAAATCTCACGGGAAAAATTACAATATTCTTTGTGAGGAGGGGAAAAGGATTATGCAGTTTGTTGCGCGCTATCTGGAAACCGACCGCAACTTCTACCGTCGGCTGCTGCAGATCGCCATTCCGGTGATTTTGCAGAGCGTGATCACCACCGGGGTCAACCTGGTGGACAACATCATGCTGGGCCAGTTGACCGAGACAGCGCTCAGCGGCTCCACCCAGGCCAACCAGTTTGTCATGCTGTTCACCTATGCCACCATGGGCATCAGCATGGGCGCCTCGGTGCTTTCTTCCCGATACTGGGGGGCGCGGGACATTTCCTCCCTCAAAAAGGTCATTGCCATCGCGCTGCGGTTCTGCGTGGTCATGGGCCTGGGCTTCACTTTTGCCAACCTCTTTCTCACCCGCCAGATCATGGGGCTGTATTTCCGCCCTGAAGCTGTGGCCGAGATCCAGGCCGGCGTCACCTATCTGCGCTGGTCCACCGCCTGCTACCTGCTGATGTCGGTGTCGGTGGTGCTGACCAACATCATGCGCAGCGTGGACATGTCCACCACCCCGCTGGTGGCCTCGGTCTGTGCCTTCAGCGTCAACATCGGGGCCAACTACGTCCTGATTTTCGGCAAGTTCGGTTTCCCCGAGATGGGGGTGGCCGGCGCCGCCCTGGGCACCGTCATTGCCCGCATTGTGGAAACCTCCATCCTGGTGGTCTGCTTCCTGCGCAACACCCGGGTGCGCTATCGCCTGGCCGACCTGCTGGTGCCCTGCGGCGACCTGGTCATGACCTTTCTGCGCATCAGCGTGCCGGTCATGCTGTCGGACTGCCTGCTGGGGCTGGGGGACAACGTCCTGGCCATCATCATGGGGCAGATCGGCTCCGGCTTTGTCTCGGCCAACTCCATCACCACCCTGGTCCAGCGGGTCAGCACCATCTTCATCTCGGGGCTGTCCTTCTCGGGCTGCTTCCTCACCGGGCAGATGATGGGCGAGGGCCGGGTGGAGGACGCCAAACGCCAGGGCTTTACCTATCTGATTCTGGGCGCCTGTGTGGGTCTGGCCGCCGCGGTCATCATCCAGATCATCAGCGGCAGCATCATCGACGCCTACAAGATCACCGACGAGACCAAGGAGATCGCCCGGGAACTCATGGACGCGCTCTGTGTCATTGTGGTGTTCCGCTCCACCAACTCCATCCTGACCAAGGGGGTGCTGCGGGGCGGCGGCGACACCCGGTTCCTGCTGCTGGCGGATATGTCCACAATGTGGCTGCTGGCGGTGCCGCTGGGGGCGCTGGGCGGGCTGGTGCTGCACCTGCCGCCCTTCTTCACCTACCAGCTGCTCTATTCCGACCAGATCATCAAGGCCATCTGGTGCGTGTGGCGGCTGCGCAGCGGAAAATGGATCAAAAAGATCGGCGCCGAGCTGATCCCCAACGCCGCCTGACCCCCGTCGGGGCAGCGGCAATACATTTCGGGAGGTAGATCACCATGGGAAAACGATTTGACTCGCTGATTTTTCCCGGCGGAAAGAGCAAGGTCTTCACCCTCAGCTACGACGACGGGGTGGTACAGGACCGCCGCCTGGCCCAGCTGCTGCGGCAGTACGGGGTGAAATGCACCTTCAACCTGGGGTCCGCCCTGCTGGGCCACCCCGACATGGGCGGATTCCCCGGCAAACCCGATCTGGACATCTCCAAGGTCAGCCCCGAGGAGATCCCCACCGTCTACGCCACCCACGAGGTGGCCGGCCACAGCCTCTACCACTCCTCGCTGGACAAGGTGGGCGCGCCGCTGGCCGCCTACGAGATCGCCGAGGACAAGCGCCGGCTGGAAGCCCTGGTGGGCAAGCCGCTGCGGATGTTCGCCTATCCCTTCGGGATGTACACCCCCCAGGTGGTGGAGCTGCTGCGGCTGTGCGGCTACCAGGGCGCCCGGACCATCCGTTCCTCCCATTCCTTCGACATCCCCCAGAACTTTCTGGAATGGGATCCCACCTGCCACCACGACGATCCCCAGCTGATGGAGCTGGCCCGGCAGTTTGTGGAGGGGCCGCCCTTCTTCCCCATGCTCTTCTATGTCTGGGGGCACGCCTACGAGTTCGACGACGAGGACAACTGGTCGGTGATGGAAAATCTGGCGGCCTATCTGGCCGAGCACAAGGACAAGATCTGGTTTGCCACCAACGGCGAGATTCTGGAATATGTCACCGCCTACCGCCGGCTGGAATACTCGGTGGACGGTTCGCTGATCTACAACCCCAGTGCCATCGACGTCATCATCCGTACCAGCATGGAGCAGACCGAGCTGCTCAAGGCAGGCTGCTGCACCAGAATTGCCCAGACTCCGCTGTGATCCCCCGGGATGGGGAGGGGCCTTTCACAAATGAAAAAAATATCATGATTTTATGGGCTGCCGTACCATGCAACGGCAGCCCATAAAGCCGTGTCTTTGCTTCCGTTTTCCAAATTTTGCCGTTATTTCATTATTTTTTCTGCCGTGGGTTACACTTGGCCCCGGTTGAACCTTTGGGTGTGGTGTGATAGAATTGAACAAAAGATTTGTCGAGGTGTGGAAGATGAAGCGCCAAAAATCGGTGAAAACCCTCTTGCTCTCCATTTTTTGTACCCTGCTGGCCGTAACGGTGCTCTGCCTGGCGGTCTGCGGGGGCTACACCCTCTACACTTCTGAACAGGAATTGCTGCGCCACAACCAGGCTTCACTGGAAGTGTACCTCAACGATCTGACCTACACCCTGCAGGAGCTGCAGAAATTTAACCAGGACGTCTATGCCAACAACCTGGATTTCATGGCCCTTTCACTGGAACAGCCCGAGCTGGTGGGCGCCCAGCAGGTGGAAAGCGAGATGAATTTGCAGCGGCTGATCCGCAATCGGGTAGGAGAAAACAGTGGGATTCTGCTGTTCGGAGATGACCAGAACAAGATTTTCTTTTCCATCGGGGAAGATTTCCTGGGCGGCTCCGTCACCTTGGAGGTACAGCAAAAGATGCAGCAGGTCCGGGAAACCTGGCTTTCGGAAGATCCGCCGGTAACCCAGTGCTGGGTCACCTATCAGGATGAGGACGCCACCCTGTTGATGAACGCTTATGTTTACCGGGGCTTCTACATCTGCTCCATGGTGGACGTCGGCTCCTTTGCCGCCCGGTACAACGAAAACACAGAGCTGAGCGACATCGAGTTTGCTTTTCTCTCCCGGGACGCCATCCTGACCAACCAGCAAACCGCCCAGAAATACAGGATTTCCTTGCAGCAGATGTTGGACGCGGTGGATACCCCGATCTGGCATTCCTATTCCTGCATTTTGCAAACAGGCATGGATGAGGCCACCGGGGTGGGCATCTGCGGCATCATCTCGCTGACCGGGGTGTGGAATCATCTGCGGGTCTACATCATCCTGCTGGGGGCGGCCTTTCTGATCATCTGCATCCTCTTTATCAGCATGTACCACCTGCTCAACCAGCTGCTGATCTACCCCCTGGACCAGATCACCGAGGCCACCCGCCAGATCAACGAGGGAGCCACCGCCATCCGCAGCCAGCCGGAATCCATCCAGGAATTTCAGCAGATCCAGGACGCGCTGGAGCAGCTGGTGGCCCAGAAGGTCTCGCTGGCGCGGGACAACATGCACCAGACCTACCAGAAGGAACACGCCCTGCTGCAATACTATCAGCTGCAGACCCGGTCCCACTTTGTGCTCAACTGCATGAAAACCATCTACAGCCTGACCGTAAGGGGGGAACAGGACAAGACCCTGAAGATCATCGGGCTGTTCTCCAACCATCTGCGCTACATCTACCACGACAGCCTCTCCTTTGTGCCGCTGCGGTCGGAGCTGGTGGAGGTGCAGGACTATTTCAGCATCATCGAGCTGGAGCGGTCGGACCACATCCTGCTGGACCAGAACGTGGACCCGTCGCTGTGGGATTTTCCGGTGCCGCCCCTGCTCATCCAGACCTTTGTGGAGAACTTCAACAAACACAACGCCCAGAGCGACCATGTCCTGCGCTTTTCCATCCGGGTGGACAAGGTCAACCTGGAGGAACGGGATTATGTGCGGATCCGGCTCACCGACAACGGGGTCGGCTACAGCGAGGAGGCGCTGGAAGGGCTGCAGAAATCCGACGGCATGTTTGAGCGCAACCATGTGGGGGTGCAGAACCTCTGCCGCCGGATGGACATTCTGTACCAGAAACAATACAAGAAGGCATTTTTGAACAACCCCGGCGGGGGTGCGCGGACCGTGTTCTATCTGCCGATGGATACGGATGAGGGAACAACCGAACAAAGCAGAGGAGAGAAACAGTGAAGGTATTATTTGTGGATGACCAGGCCAGTGTCCTGGAGGGAATTGCGGCCAGCGTTCATTTCGACCAGTTGGGCATCGAGGATGTGCGCTACGCCACCGGCGCAAAACAGGCCCTGGAGCTGCTGGCACAGTGCCCCATCGACGTGGTGCTGTCCGACATCGAGATGCCGGGGGAGGACGGCATCTCGCTGATCCGCACCATCAAGGAACAGTACCCCGAGGTGCTGACCATCATGCTGACCTCCCACGCCGACTTTGAATATGCCCAGGAGAGCATCCGTCTGGGCTGCTTTGACTATCTGGTGCAGCCCGCCCCGCCCGAGGAGATCGAACGGGTGCTGCGCAATGTGCTGCAATACATCTACGAGCGGAAAAAGCGCAACCAGCTCTACGAGGTGGGCAAGCGGATGCAGACCGGAGAAATGGAACTGCTGGACGGGGTGGCAATGAACCTCTTTTCCACCAAGGAGGAGGACGTCCGCGCCTCGCTGGAACTGCTGACCCTGCTGGGCTACGCCGTCAGCGAGGAGAAACAGGCCCGGGTGCTGGTGCTGACCTTCAGCCAGTTCCGCAAGAGCGACGCCCTCATCGCCTCGGAAAAGGAGATCCACAGCATGATGTTCGGCTGCCTGAAACAGGCCGAGATCTCCTATCCCATCCTGCCGCTGAGCACCGTCAACCACGAAAAGCAGTTTGTGCTGCTGCTCTTTTCCGCCACCCAGAACGCCCCCGAGCTCTCCGCCGACAAGCTGCGGCACTTCTTCGACCTGCTCTGCCAGCGGATGCCCAAGGACCTGATCCGCTGCTACATCGGCGCCGAGGTTCCATTCCGCGCCCTGCGGGAGGAGTACCGCAGGCTGTGCGACATCATCAGCGGCAAGCTCAGCGATCCGGAGGTGGTCAAGCTGGACTACAATCCCGACCATGTCACCCCCGACGTGTCGGCTTACATCACCGGCAGCGGGGGACAGTGGCGGTCGCTGCTGGCTTCGGGCCAGCACCGCATCCTGATGGACGAGTTTGACAAATGCCTGGATCAGATCGAGAACTTTGCCACCAACAAGGAGAAGGCGCTGTGCGACCTGCACCAGCGGATGACCCACATGTTCTTCAACTACTTCTATGAGAACAACGCCAACGTCCACGAGCTGTTCCAGGACGCCTACACCTACAACGCCTACATGGACAGCTACACCGACCCCGACTCGCTGCGGGAGGCCATGACCTACATGATGAAGCAGGTCAAGGAGCTGGGCAAGTCCAAGGCCCCCAAGAGCGACATCGAAAAGGCCAAGAGCTTCATCATGGAGAACATCGCCGACCCCATCACCGTCAAGGATGTGGCGGACTATGTCTGCCTGAGCGCCGAGTACTTCACCAAGTCCTTCAAAAAGGAAACCGGCCTGAACATCAAGGAGTACATCACCTGGACCAAGGTGGAGGCCGCCAAGGACATGCTGGAGCACACCACCATCCCGGTGGGGATGGTGGCGCTGGAGCTGGGTTATACCAACTTTTCCCACTTTTCCCAGGTGTTCAAGAAATACGAAAACGTCACCCCCAGCGAGTACCGCAGCCGGTTCGCCGGGGACAAGGCGGACAAACCCGAATAAGACAAAGCGCCGCGGCAAAAGCCGCGGCGCTTTTCTGTTTGCGGCCCTGTCAGTCCAGGGTTTTCAGGAAGGCCGCCAGTTCGTCGGCCATCTTTTTGTGGGTTTCCAGCGCGGGATGCCCGTCGGCGCCCAGCCCGTCCAACGGATGGATGGGCCGCAGCCGCAGCGTCCACACCCGGCTGTCGCCGGTCTCCCGGCGGAACTTCTCCACCGCCCGGACGATGTCGTGGTAGAGATAGTAGTTCATGGTACCCAGGGCGCAGACGATCCGGGTCTCGGAGCCGTTGGCCGCCCGGATCTCCCGCAAAAAGGCCAGGTAAGCGTCGGTAAACCGCTCCAGCTCTCCTTCGGCCTCGGAGAAGAGGATGCCGAAACAGTCGTTGGTGCCCAGATTGACCACCACATAGTCGTTGTGGTTTTTGGCAAAGTCCCAGCGCTCCGGCTCCATTCCCAGTTTGGTCTGGCAAACCCGGTCGGTGTAGCCGTAAAGCTCCTCCATGGCATAGTCGCCGGGCCAGCCGGGATGCCGCACCGCGGTGATGCCCGAGATGCTGACGCAGGACCACTCAAAGCCCAGCTGGCGGGCGGCCAGGGCGCCGTAGGACTGCCAGGCGTCCTCGTCCGATGAGAAGAAATGGCGGGTGGGTTCCTTGACCAGATTGCCATAGCCGCAGGTGATGGAATCGCCCACAATCTCCATCCGCCTGGCGGGTTTCTTCTCCAGGGGCAGGAACTCGCCCTCGGCGGTGAAGGCGGTGATGCCCAGGAAGGTCTTGCTGTTCTCGGTGAGCTTGGTCAGCCGGATGCGGTGGGTTTCGGGCTTCCGGCTCTGGTAGAGCAGCCAGGTCTCGTTGGGGGAAGCCACCTCAAACTTGCGGACGGGCATGGGCATGTCGTCCAGAAAGACCGCCACCCAGGGCCAGGTGGGCCGCTTGGGGCTGTTGGGGTCGGTGGGCAGGCCCTCGAACTCGTAGCCGCAGTCGGCCCGGAAGCTGACGTTGAGGTGGGTGCCGGAGAAGAGGAACTCCACCGTGCTGCAGCTCCAGTTGAAAAACAGAATGTCCTCCTTGGGTTCCACAAAGGTCCGGCCATAGGTAACCAGCCGGTCGGACAGGTCGGATACAGAATAACGGCGCATCATTTTTCCCCTTTCAGCGGATGGCCTCCGCGTGGTAAATCAGTTCGTTGTCCTCCTGGTTCAGGCGCACCTTGCGGATGGTGACCGCCAGCCCCTGGGGGGCCGGCGCAAAGGTGATGTTGCTCTCGAACCAGCCGTTGAGCCAGTGAATCCGCATCTCCAGGCCGCCGTCGGCGGTGCAGCGGGCGGTGGCGGCATAATCTCCCAGCGGATCGTAGGGGGAATGTTCCACAAAGCGGGCGGTCAGCTTGCCGTCCCAGCGGGCGGTCAGCACCCGGCCCTCCCCCATCTCCAGCACGCAGGCTTCGGGGGTCAGGTCCAGGGTGATCCGCTCCACCGGCCGGTCCAGGGCCGGGGTGCGGAACATCACAAAGAGGTCTCCCTGGCCCGGCGGGGCCACCGCAAACCAGGGATCAAAGTCCCCCCGGATGGTATAGCTGCCGGCCAGCGCTTGGTTGGGGGGCAGCGGCGAAGGGGAATCGTCGGGCAGGGCGGCGGTATGCTCGGCCTCGGCCAGCATTGCTTCCCCCGCCGGGTCGGCGGGCAGCGGGCCGTCCGAAAGATGGTGGAGCATCGTGTCGTAGAGGGTGTCCAGGGTTTTCTGAGGGCCGTAGGGCACCACCGCGCCTTCGTGGAGGGAGATCACCAGGTCCTTCTCCGGCCAGATGATGCCGTACTGGCCCTGGCCGCCGTCAAACCGGTAGACCCCGGGGATGCTGCAGGCCCAGAGCTGGTAGCCATAGCCGCAGCGCCCATCCTTCTGTTCGGGGGCATACTCGTTGTTGATCTGTACCGACAGCGAATCCCGCACATAGTCGGCGGGAAGGATCTGCCGGCCGTTCCACCGCCCGCCCTGGACATAGAGCATCGCCAGCCGCAGGTTGGCCTCGGTGGTGGCGAAGGTGCCCGGTTCCCCGTCGATGCCCAGATCCCGGAATTGCCGCCAGACAAAGGCGTCGGGGTCGATGCCGATGGGTTCAAACAGTCGGGGGGTCAGGTAGTCCTTGAGGTTCTGGCCGGTGCGCTTGAGGATGATCGCTCCCAGCATGCAGGACCCGGTGGAATTGTAGGCAAAGTGGGTGCCCGGCTCATAGGCCAGCGGGGTGGTGAAGTAATTGCGGATAAAATCTCCCCGCATATCGGGGTGGCGGGCCATGCCGTTGGTCATGGTCAGCACATGGCGGACGGTGATCTTTTCCATGCCATCGGGCAGGGTGATCTGCCGGTCCCGGATTTCCTGGGAAAAGATGTCCACCATCCTTTCCTCCAGCGAGAGCAGCCCCTCCCCCACCGCGATGCCGATGGCGGTGGAGGTGTAGCTCTTGCCGAAGGAGTGGTTGGAATGGGGGATGTCGGGGCGGTAGGGCGCCCACCAGCACTGGGCAAAGACCTTGCCGTGGCGAGCCGCCATAAAGCCGTTCATGGTGGTCTGGTCGTGGGCCAGGGCCCGGATGCAGGCGGCCATCTGGCGGCTGGACAGGCCGATTTCCTCCGGACTGCAGCGGGGCAGAGGTGTGGTTTTCATCAATAGTGCTCCTTTTTGTTCATGATGTAGAAGTAGGCCATCGCCGCCAGCATGATCACGCCGCAGAAGCTGAAGAGCACCCGGTAGCCGGCCACCCCGGCGATCTGGGCCAGGATGAAGCCGCCGATCATGGGGCCGATGCCCTGGCCGATGTCACCGCCCAGGAAGTAGGTGCTGGTGGCCACGCCGCTGCGCTCACGGCCCACATGGTTGATGCAGCCCGCCTGCAGCGAGGGCTGGGCAGCGCCCTGGCCCAGAGCACGGAGCAGACCGGTGGCCAGGATCATCCAGAGGGCGGTGGTCCAGCCCAGCAGGAAGAGGGAGAGGGCGCAGATGATCATGCCGGGGAAGACGGTGTACTGCAGCCCCTTGCGGTCCATAAGTTTGCCGGAGACCGGCCGCACCAGAAAGACCGCCACGGCGTAGAGGGTGAAGTAGATGCTGACATTTTTGATGCTGTACTGGTCGGCATACAGGACCAGATAGCCGTTGATGACCCCGTTGGTGAAGGAGAAGGTGGAATAGGGAATGGTGAAGGGGATGGCCTTGAGGTCGATGATGTCGCTGAAGGTGATCTTTTTGTTGGCGTCCTTTTTGCGTTCCACCTGGATGTTGCGCAGGAAAAAGAGCATGACGCAGGCGGCCAGGGGCAGGATGGCGGCGATGACGAAGGTGGCGGACATGCCCAGCTGCTCGGCAATGGCCAGGCCCAGGGCGGGGGCGCAGGCCGAACCGATGAGCTGGCTGATGCCCAGGTAGCCGATGCCCTCGCCGGTGCGGTTGCGGGGGATGAAGTGGATGATCAGCGCCACCTGCACCGTGCCGTTGATGGAAAAGCCCACCCCGTTGAGGACCCGGAAGAGGATCATGGTGGCCATGCTGCCGCTGCTGAGGGCAAAGCCGAAGAGGCCGATGCTCATGAGGACGTTGCTGACGATGAGCAGCATGATGTTGTTGAGGTTGTCGGCCATGACGCCGCAGAAGGGACGGCAGACCAGGCTGGTGATGGAGAACAGCCCCACCACAAAGCCGGCGAAGGTGATGCCCACCCCCAGGCTGACCAGATACTTGGACATGATGGTGGCCACCATGTAGAAGGAGAAGGAGCTGAGGGTGCTGACGATCAGCACCAGGATGTAGGAGCTGTTCCACAGTTTCTCCGGCCCGCGGAGAGATTGTGTCTGATTCATTCTGTTTTCTCCTTTCAGCGGAGCGTCCGAATCAATCTCACCGGCGGGGCCGTGGATCGAGTCAGCGTTCTTGTCTTAAAAAGAGAGGGCATCGAAATGCCCTCTCTTTCGCGGTTTGCGGGGTTTTTGCTGTTAGGCTTTGGCAGCCAGCCAGGCGTCCAGCTGTGCCTGTTTTTCGGCGATGATGTCGTCGATGCCGGCGTCATGCAGCGCCTGCTGGAAGACCGGCAGCACCTCGTCGATGTCCACCTCGCCGTTGATCAGCGGCAGGTAGTACTGGGAGTAGACGTTGGTGCAGGCGGTGATCTGGTCAGCCACCGGGGTGGAGTCAAAGTTGAAGCCCAGGGCCAGGGACGGTTTCGCCTCGGCGTTGGAATCCAGCTGCAGCTCCCAGAAGTTGGTGGGCTGATAGTACCACACCGGGCAGCCGGAGGAGTTGGGCAGGTTGTAGGAAGCACCCATGCCGGTCCAGCCGCAGTTGGTGTTGTTCTTGCCCTCGGGGAAGGCCAGGGTGCCGTCCTCATTGACGACGTAGTTTTCGCCCTCGATGCCGTTGCCCAGCAGGCAATCCAGACGGGAATCGGTGTAGAAGGCGGCCAGGACGCGCATGGCGGCCTCTTTGTTCTGGCTGAAGCTGGTGATGTGCCACAGGTAGGTGGAGACGTTGCCGGTGGTGATCAGACGCTCGCCCAGGTTGGTGCCGACGATGTCATCGCCGTACTGCCCCTGGATGTTGGCCTCGTAGCAGAATTCCTCGGCGTCAAAGCTGTAGCCGGGGGTGCCGGAGCACAGGCCGTACTGCAGGCTCATCAGGGTGGGGTTGGTGTTGGACATGGGATCGGGGGTGATCAGGTCATTCTCCTGCCAGATCTTGACGTTCTCCATGAAGTTCAGGAAGTAGTCGGACTCATAGTAGTTTTCCACGGTGGTGGAGTTCAGAGGATCGGTGAGAACGCCGAAGAAGTAGGTGTCGCCCAGGTAGTCGATGTCTTTGAGGATGTAGTAGGTCTCGGTGGCACCGGGGATGTAGTAGTGGTCGGGGTTGACCTCCTTCATCTTGAGCATGGCCTCGGTGGCATCGTTCAGGGTCTTGACCTGGGTCCAGTCAATGTTGGCGGAGTCGGAGTCGGTCTTCTTGCAGAGGTAAACCATCGGGGAGGAATAGGCACCGACGGTGGGCAGGGCGTAGAACTTGCCGTCGATCTTGCAGCAGTCCAGCACTTCCGGATAGTCCGCAAAGAGTTCCAGAACATCGGGATGCTCTTCCAGCAGCTCGGTCATATCGGCGATCTGACCGTTGGCGTACAGGGTGCTCATCGGCAGATACCAGAAGGAGCTGAAAATATCGATGGAGTCATTTCCGCCGGAGAGCAGCAGGTTCATCTGCTGGGTCAGGCTGGAGAAGTCGATGGCCACCAGGTCAATCTCGGCCTGGGCGGTCTCGCGCAGGATCTTGTTCATTTCCTCCTCAACCTTGGCCTCAGAGTCGGTGTTGAACATTCTGGAGTACGCCATCTTGATGACGGGATACTCACCGGAACTCGCCGAACTGCTGGTTTCGGCGCTGGCCGTGGACGAGGCATCCGTGGAAGCGGAGGATGCCGCACCGCCGCCACCGCAGGCCGTCAGACCCAAGGTCATGGTCGCGGCCATCATGAGCGCAATGATCTTTTTCATCGTTTCGTCTCCTTTTCAATTTTATACCGGGCGATTTGCCCATCGCCCTATCGACAGCTTTAGCATAACAAACCGCCGTCATTCTTTCTATCAAATATCTGTTCTGTTTTGTCGCATTCCTGCCTTTAGCGCCAGTTTTTTTGTAGGTCTTGTACGAAAGCAAACGGCCTTGTTGATGATTATTCAGATAATTGACAAATTCCGGCAGAAATTTGATAGAATCCCGGGGACGGTTTTTGCTAGCATAACTATAGTAAAGTTTTTGGCTGAGGTGACAGTCAAAGCACCCCGGAAATGGAGGAACAAAGATGGAACAAACAATGAAAAAACAAAAACCCGCGCTGACCGAAATGGAAAAGCAGCGCAAGCGCAGCCGGACACGGCGGCGGATTCGTCAGTATTTTCCTTTCTATATTATGTTGCTGCCGGGTCTTATCTATCTGCTCATCAACAACTACCTTCCCATGACCGGTCTGGTCATCGCCTTCAAAAAGATCGACTACTCCCTGGGCATCTTCGCCAGCCCCTGGGTGGGTCTGAGCAACTTCACCTACCTGTTCAGCAACAATGACGGCATCAACGCCCTGCGCAACACGGTCCTGTACAACCTGGGCTTTATCATCTTCGGCAACATCCTGGCCATCGTGGTTGCCATCGCCCTGGACTGTGTGACCAGCAAATTCCTGCGGCGGTTCAGCCAGGTCATCATCCTGATCCCCTTCCTGCTGTCCACCGTCATCATCAGCTACATTGTCTACGCCTTCCTCAGCCCCAGCACCGGTTTCATGAACAACTCCATCCTGCCCCTGCTGGGCATCGAACCCATCAAGTGGTACAACGAACCCGAGTACTGGCCGGTGATCATCACCATCGTCTATCTGTGGATGTCCTTCGGCTACAACTCGATTCTCTACTACTCCACCCTCATCAGCATCGACCGCTCGCTGTATGAGGCCGCTGTCATCGACGGCGCTTCCACCTGGCAGCAGATCCGTCACGTCACCCTGCCCGGCCTGAAATTCACCATCATCACCCTGGTGCTCCTTGCGGTAGGCCGCATCTGCTACTCCGACTTCGGCTTGTTCTACCAGATCCCGCAGCACAGCGGCATGCTCTACTCCACCACCCAGACCATCGACACCTTCGTCTACCGCGCCCTGTTGGAGCTCAACGACGTGGGCCGCTCTTCTGCCGCCGGCTTCCTGCAGTCCATGCTGGGCTTCATCCTGGTGTTCACCGCCAACACCCTGGTCTCCAAGATCGACCGGGACAGCGCCTTGTTCTAAGGGAGGAAACGTAAAATGATTAACAACAGCAAAGCCTACAGCGTCTTTTTCAACGCATTGCTGATCTTCCTGGTGCTCGCCTGCCTGGTTCCCTTCTGGCTTCTCATCGCCAGCTCCTTCACCTCCGAGAGTTCTCTGGTTCAGAACGGCTACTCCATGCTGCCCCGGGAGTTCAGCCTGGCCGCCTATGAATATCTGTGGAACGCCCGCGGTTCCATTTTGCAGGCTTATGGGCTCAGCATCCTCTACGCCGTCGTCGGCGTCACCGCCAACGTGGTTCTGACCATCCTCTTTGCCTACCCCCTCTCCCGCAGCGACCTGCCCGGCCGCAACTTCTTCTCGCTGGTTCTCTTCATCCCCATGCTGTTCAACGGCGGTCTGGTTCCCACCTACCTGGTCTACACCAACATCCTCAACGTCAAGGACACCATCTGGGGCATGATCATCCCCTACCTGCTGCTCAACCCCTTCCTGGTCATCATGATGCGCACCTACTTCACCTCCAGCGTGCCCAACGAGGTCATCGAGGCCGCCAAGATCGACGGCGCCACCGAGACCCAGGCCCTGGTGCGGATCGTGATTCCCATGAGCAAACCCATCATCGCCACCGTCAGCCTGATGACCCTGATCTCCTACTGGAACAACTGGACCAACGGCATCTACTTCCTGACCACCCGCACCGACCTGTACGGCATCCAGAACTATCTGAACGACGTCATGAACAAGGCCGCCTTCCTCCAGTCCCACGTCACCGGCAGCATCAACGCCTCCGACATTCCCAGCACCAGCGTCCGCATGGCCATTGCGGTGATCGCGGTCATCCCCCTGCTGATCGCCTATCCCTTCTTCCAGAAATACTTCGTCAAGGGCATCACCCTGGGCTCGGTCAAGGGCTGATTTTTCCGGCGAAAGACAGAAAAGGAGCGCAAACCCATGGCACTGTGCAAAATCGACTACTACTCCCCGGCAATGCAGCAAAAGATGGGGGTCTGCGTCATCATCCCCGAGAACAAGTGGGGCTACTCCCTGGCGGACCGCCCCGCCGATTACCGCTACCCCACCCTCTGGCTGCTCTGCGGCGGCGGCTTTGACCACACCGACTGGATCCGCTACACCGCCCTGGAACTTTATGCCGCCAAACACGGCATCGCGGTGGTGCTGCCCGGCATCTCCTACGCCGGCTATGTGAACACCGCCGAAGGGGACTACCGCTGGTGGGACCAGATCGCCTACGAGCTGCCGGACTACCTGCGCAAGGTCTTTCCCCTCTCGGAAAAGCGGGAGGACAACTTTGTGGCCGGTTTCTCCATGGGCGGCTACGGCGCCTTCAAGTTCGCCATGCAGCGCCCCGAGATGTTCGCCGCCTGCGGAAACTTTTCCGGTCCCATCGGCATCATCCCCCGCACCCCGGTGGCCCCCGACGAAAAGCTGGGCCAGCCCTGCCTGCGGGATGACTTCTGCGAGCCGGCCTTCGGCACCCTCTGGGCGTCCTTCGGCTCCGCCGCCAAGCGGCGCAACACCCCCGACGACAACCTCTACATGCTGGAAAAGCATGTGAAGGAGGGCACCGACCTGCCCAAGTTCTACATGGCGGTGGGCGCCCAGGATCCCGGTGTCCAGGACGGTTACGCCGTCATGGACTACATGAAGGAGCTGGGGGTGGAGGTCCACGACGTCCGGGACCAGGGCATGCACGACTGGGTCTACTGCAACCGCCACATCGCGGCCTTCCTGGACTGGATCCCGCTCCACAGCGACTACATCATGGAGGATCAGTAAAATGGCAGTATTGGAACTGAATGCACTTTCCACCGCCCTGAGCGGCAGCTTTTCCGCCACGGTGTACTTTCCCGACCAGCCCCGGATGCAGTCCCAAAGCCATCCGGCGCTCTACTTCCTCCATGACATCGGCGGCGATGACACCGACCTGCGGATCCTCCACAACCTGGAGGCGCTGGTCAACGAGCTGGGTCTCTTTGTGATCTGCCCCAGCCTGATGCACTCCTTCGGGATGGACCTGCCCTGGGGCGGCAAGTACGGCGACTTCGTCCGCCGGGAGCTGCCCGGCATCTGCCGCCACATGTTCCCCCTGGACGAAAACCGCCAGTTCCTGGGCGGCATGGGGGCCGGGGCCTACGGCGCCTACTGGAACGCCGCCCGCCATCCCGAGACCTTTGCCAAATGCCTGCTGGTCAACGGCCACTACGACGTGGCCAGCCTCTGTGAGGACGCCGCCAAGGGCGCCCGGCTCCCCAACCTGACGGTGCCCAACCTGGAAGCTGTCTTTGGCGATCTGAACGGGGTGCGCGGCTCGGACTTTGACATCCTGCGTCCCGAAGCCCCCGCGCCCAAAAAGGTTTTCTTCGGCTGCGAGGAGAGCTTCCCCGGCCTTCCGGTCAGCCTGGACTTTGCCAGACAGCGCAACACCAGCGTCCGGATGGGCGCCAGCCTGGAAGATGTTTTTGACGCCGGCCTGCGCTGGCTCTGCAACGAGTGAAAGGATTCCCATGAAAAAGATTGAAAACAAAGCCATGCTGATCTCCTACGCCGACACCCTGGGCGGCGATCTGAAACAGCTCAACCATGTGATGCAGCAATACTTCCCCGGGGCCTTCGGCGGGCTGCATGTGCTGCCCTTCTTCCCCTCCTCCGGCGACCGCGGCTTTGCGGTCATCCACTACGACACGGTGGACCCCAAGTTCGGAACCTGGGAGGACATCGACGCCCTGGCCGACCAGTATTACATGATGGCCGACTTCATGCTCAACCATGTCTCCATCCGCTGCGAGGAGTTCCGGGACTACATGGAGAAGGGGGACGCCTCCCCCTACAAGGATATGTTCATCCACTGGGACAAGTTCTGGCCCAACGGCGACCCCACCGAGGAACAGCTCAACGCCCTCTACCGCCGCAAGGACGGCGGCCCCTACCTGACCTTCACCCGGGAGGACGGCAAGCAGGTCCGGCTGTGGAACACCTTCTTTGCCGAGCAGGTGGACATCGACCCCTACGCCAAGCCCACCCAGGACTACTACCGGCGCAACCTGACCCGCATCGCCTCCCATGTGCCGCTGATCCGGTTTGACGCCTTCGCCTACGCCTCCAAGGAGCCGGGCACCTCCTGCTTCTTTGTGGAGCCCAAGATCTGGGAGGTGCTGGACATCGGCATGAAGCCGCTGCGGGAGCTGGGCGCCGAGATGCTGCCCGAGATCCACGAAAACTACACCATCCAGATGAAGATGGCGGACAAGGGCTACTGGGTCTACGACTTTGCCCTGCCCATGCTGCTGCTCCACGGCCTGCACTTTGGCCGCACCGACCGGCTGATCCACTGGCTGAACATCTGCCCCCGCAAGCAGTTCACCACCCTGGACACCCACGACGGCATCGGAGTGGTGGACGTGGTGGGGCTGCTTACCGACGAGGAGATCGACGCCACCCAGGAGGTGGTGGATCGCCTGACCGCCGACGTCAAGCCCTACATTCCCTTCCCCACCGTGGTGCGCATCCCCGGCAAGCCGGTGCAGCGCTACCAGATGATGACCACCTACTACTCGGCCCTGGGCTGCGACGACCGGGCCTATCTGCTGGCCCGCGCGGTGCAGTTCTTCGCGCCGGGCACCCCCCAGGTCTACTATGTGGGGCTGCTGGCCGGCGAAAACGACATCGAAGGGGTCAAGCATGACACCGACCCCCGCACCGTCAACCGCCACTCCTACACCGAGGACGAGATCCGGGCCGCGGTGGAGAAGCCGGTGGTGCAGAAGCTGCTGGAACTGCTGCGGTTCCGCAACAGCTGCCCGGCCTTTGACGGCGCCATCGAGATCGGCCAGGACGGCAGCGACGGAACGCTGCGGATCACCTGGACCAACGGCGACTGTGCCGCCACCCTGGAGGCAGACTTCAAGGACAAGAGCTTCCGCATCACCCAGCGGCAGGGGGACACCGTCACCGAATGCTTCCGCCAGGAAGCCTGATCCCGTATCATCGCCGGATGCCGGCCGCCCCGCGGCGGTCCGGGCAGAGGCAACGCCACGGGCCGCCGTTTGTGGAAACAGACCGGCGGCCCGTCCACTGATGAAAGAGAATGAAACGAGCAAAGGAGGAAACCCGTCATGTCCATCCTGACCTATACCTACGAGAGCCAGTATCTGAACAACAACACCCAGATCACCGTCATCCTGCCCGACAAGCCCCGGGGCATCACCCCTCATGACTTTTACGGCAGCGGCAGAAAGTACAAGGTTCTCTGGCTGCTCCACGGCACCTACGGCGACCACACCGACTGGGTCCGCAAGACCAACATCGAGATGTACGCCGCCGAGAAAAACCTGGTGGTGGTCATGCCCTCGGCCCTCAACTCCAACTACTCCAACTGGGAGGACTGCATGCTGGGCTTCAATATGTACGACTATCTCACCGAGGAGCTGATGCCGCTGGTCTACGGATGGCTGCCGGTTTCCGACAAGCGGGAGGACAACTTCATCGCCGGGCTGAGCATGGGCGGCCGCGGCACCATCAAGTACGCGGTCAACCACCCCGAAAAGTTTGCCGCCGCGGCGGTGCTCTCGGCCACCCCCATGGACCTGACCCGGATGACCCCCGACAACCCCTGCCCCATGCTGAACACCAACGACGCCCGCACCCGCACCACCCTGCTCAACGCCGGCGGGCTGGACGCCTTCATCCACTCCAACGAGAACGTCTGGGCCATCCTGGACGAGAAGGCCCACACCGGAGAGCTGCCCCGGCTGATGTTCGCCTGCGGCGAGGACGACGCCCTGCTCTACAAGCTCTTCTGTCAGTTCCGTGCCCACGCCGAGGAGATCGGCCTGGACGCCTACTGGTTCACCCGCCCCGGCTACAAGCACGAGTGGCGGTTCTGGGATCTGGCCATCCAGGAAGCCCTCGACTTCTTCGGCCTGACCGAAAACGGCGGCAATCCGTTCTGATCCGGGGAGGCGAACAAGATGAAGGAAGTTCTTCTGCGTCCCGGCACCCCCGACGACGACAACCGGGAATATCTGCCGGAAAAGATCAAGGGCAGCGACATTGTGGTCAACGAGAACGGCAACAACTCTCAGCCCTACCCCGAGCGGCTCAAGGAGTTCCACGACGCCCTGACCCCCGACGGCCAGCCCGACACCTGGTACGAATACATCCCCGCCAGCTACGACCCCGCCAAAAAGACTCCGCTGGTGATCTCCCTCCACGGCGGCCTGATGACCGGCTGGGGCCAGGCCATCTACACCTCCTGGACCATGATGGCGGAGGTGCACGGCTTCATCGTCGCCTTCCCCGACGCCTCCCGCAAGCGGGTCTGGTGCATCAAGTGGGGCAAGTGGCGGTTTGACGGCTCGGCGGGCACCCACGAAAACGAGACCCCGCCCCCCGAGGCCGCCCAGACCCCCGACGACATCATGGAGAACCATGACGCCCGGCTGATCCTGGGCCTCATCGACCGGATGAAGGAAAAGTACAACATCGACGAGGAGCGGATCTACCTCCAGGGCATGTCGATGGGCAACCTGATGACCGCCCTCTTCTCCCGGCAGTTCGGCAATCTCCTGGCCGGCGCCGCCGGGTCGGGCTGCTCCACCTTCACCGACCAGCTCTTTGAAGCGGACGGCACCGTCAGGAATGTGGGCGGCTGCCTGCCGGTCTGGCAGTCCCGGCCGGAGAACAACGACATCCCGCCCAGCAAGCCGGATTCCCTCTACGTCAACAAGTACAACCGCTACTACTGGATGAAGCTCAACGGCTGCGACCCGGTACCCCAGATCCGCATTGACGGCGAGGACAACCTGGCCTTCTACCGGGGCAGCAAGGCGGATATGGTCTATCTGGATATCAAGAACCGGGACCACGGCCAGACCCTGGACGACGCCGCCCTGGTCTGGAACTACCTCTTCTCCGGCACCCGGCGCAAAGCCGACGGCACCATTGCCCGGGAAAAGAGCAACCTGCCCCGCACCGGCGACGCCAAGGCCCTGGCGGTGGCCACCGGCTGCACCAACGCCTGGATGAACAACGCCATTCACCCCATGACCGCCGCGGCGCTGCCCTGGGAAAAGCTCAAATACCACGGCCTGAACGGCGGGCAGAAGGTGCGCGGCCGGTACTGCATGGTGCCCCTCTCCCTGCTGGCGGAATTCTTTGACGCCCGGCTGGTCTATGCCGAGGACACCCTCACCGCCCGGATGACCCTGCCCGACGGGCGCACCCTCCAGTTTGCCCGGGGCAGCATCGGCTGCGTCATCGACAACGACCTGCGCAGCATGTACTGCGAGGCGCTGCATCGGGAAGGCCAGCTGCTGGTCAGCATCGAATGGTTCTGCCGCTATCTCTTCAACATGACGGTCAGCGAGTGCGACGGGGTGGTGTACGCCACCGACCATTTTGCCGTCCTCTCGATGAACATGGCCGATCTGATCCGTGATCTTCTGCGCACCGGCGGGGTCCTGGCGGACTACGATGCGCTCAAATTGAAAAAGTGAGGTTTGATTATGGAAAATCAAGTAATTCTTCGCGCCGGCACCCCCAACGACGCCAACCGCGATTACCTGCCCGAGGCCATCAAGGGCAGCGATATGGTGGTCAACGAAAACGGCAACAACTCCCAGCCCTACCCCGAGCGGCTGGTGGAGTGCACCGGTACCCTGACCGAAGACGGCCTGTCCGACCGCTGGTACGAGTATGTGCCCGCCAGCTATGACGGCAGCAAGCCGGTGCCGCTGGTGGTAGGCAACCACGGCGGTCTGATGACCGGCTGGGGGCACGCCATCTACACCTCCTGGACCCTGCTGGCCGACCGGGAAGGCTTCATCTGTGTCTTCCCCGACGCCCATCAGGCCCGCATCTGGCAGGTGGAGGGGATGTTCGACCGGGACGACGGCGCCGAACCCCCTGCATTCTTCGCCCAGATGAATCTGGCGCCGGTGCCCAAGGATTACCACAAAAACCATGACCTGAACTTCCTCAAAGCCCTCATCGCCAAGATGCAGGAGAAGTACAACATCGACGCCGGCCGCATCTTCATGCAGGGCATGTCGGCCGGCAACCTGATGACCGCCCAGTTCTGCCGCTACTACGGCGACATCCTGGCCGGCGCTGCCGGTTCCGGCGGCCCTACCCAGCTGGAGAATCTCTTCACCAAGGACGGCCAGCTCAAAAACGTGGCCGGGCACCTGCCGGTGTGGCAGGCCCGCCCCGAAAAGAACGGCACCCCGGACAACACCGCTTACAGCGAAGCGCTGCTCAACCGGTTCAACCGCTTCTACTGGATGGAGCTGGACCAGTGCGAGAAGATCCCCAAGATCAGCATTGTGGGGGAGAACAACTTCGCCTTCTATTCCGGCGCCAAGGGGGATGTGGTCTACCACGACATCAAGAACCGGGACCACGGCCAGACCCTGGACGAAGCCTTCCTCTACTGGGACTACTTCTTCTCCGGCCTGCGGCGCAACCCCGACGGCAGCATCGAAAAGACCGCCACCCGGCTGCCCCGCACCGGCGACGAATACGCCTTCGCCTTTGCCGCCGGGGCCGACAAGGCCTGGTTCGGCAATGAGATCGTTGCCATGGACGCCCCCGCCCTCAAGTGGCAGAAGCTGAAATACCACGGCCTTGACGGCGGCCAGAAGGTCCGGGGCGAATACATCTGCGTGCCGCTGCGGGTGCTGGCCCGGTTCTGCGGCGCGGCGTACCATCCCAGCGAGGACACCCTCACCGCCGAGCTGGTGCTCAAGGATGGCCGCCATCTCCAGTTTGCCCGGGGCAGCATCGGCTGCGTCATCGACAACGACCTGCGCAGCATGTACTGCGAGGCGCTGCACCGGGACGGCGAACTGCTGGTCAGCTGCGAGTGGTTCTGCCGCTACCTGCTCAACCTGCAGGTGTCGGCGTGCGACGACGTGGTTTACATCACCGACCATTTCAGCACCCTGTCCGCCAACATGGCCGACCTGATCCGGGAACTGCTCTACGGCAAGCTCTACCCCGACAGCTTCCGCTATCTGGAATACCAGGAAGTGCCCCGCTGAAAACACCCTGAACCGAAAGGAAGAGGAATCATGGATTTTTCCAAGCTGACCGCCTACCTGAACACCCTGGAAGAGAACTACGGTGTTCACGGGCTGGATCTCAAGATCTGCAAGGATCACCGGGAGGTCTACCGCTGCATGCTGGGCTGCCGGGACTACGAGGGCAAGGTGCCGGTTTCGGCCCGGGACCTCTACAACATCTACTCCGCCTCCAAGGTCATCACCATGACCGGGGTGATGCAGCTCATCGAGCAGGGCAAGCTCGGCCTGGACGATCCGCTGGACCGGTATCTGCCCGCCTTCTCCTCCATGCGGTACGCCACCAACTTCCGCATCGGGGAGTTTCCCCAGCCCTGGCCCACCGACCAGTCCCCCCTGCGCCCGGCCCGGAACAAAATCCTCATCCACGACCTCATGTCCATGACCGCCGGCCTGAGCTACGACCTGGCCGCCGCCCCCATCCGGGAGGTCATTGAGAAAACCCACGGCGAGGCCACCACCCTGGAACTGGTCAACGCCATGGCCCGGATGCCGCTGATCTGCGAGCCGGGCACCCGCTACTCCTACGCCCTGGGCCACGATGTGCTGGCCGCGGTGGTGGAGGTGGTCACCGGCAAGACCTTTGGCCGGTACATGAAGGAGAATGTCTTTGAACCCCTGGGCATCACCGAGATGTACTATCAGGTGCCCGCCGGGGAGGAGGGCCGCCTGGCCGCCCAGTACGCCAAGGACTGGGACACCGGCGAGATCAAACCGGACCAGACCATGGCCTACCGCCTGACCAAAAACTACGAGAGCGGCGGCGCCGGGCTGTGCACCACGGTGGACGAGTACAGCAAGGTCATCGACGCCCTGGCCAACGGCGGGGTGGGGGCCACCGGCAACCGGATCCTCAAACCCGAATCCATCGCCCTGATGAGCCGCAACTGGCTCAACGAGCAGGAGCTGAAGGACTTTGCCAAGAGCGGCAAGGTGGGCTACGGCTACGGCCTGGGGGTGCGCACCCTGATGGACGGCACCAAGGCCAAAAGCCCGGTGGGCGAGTTCGGCTGGGACGGCGCCGCCGGGGCCTTCTCGCTGGTGGACCCGGTCAACCATCTGAGCATCTACTACGCCCACCAGATTCTGGGGATGCTGGAAGCCTACAACGAAATCCATCCCGCCATCCGCGACCTGGCCTACGAGGCCATGGAACTGTAAAGGAGAACCGCCATGCGTCTGGAACTGAAAGAATATCCCGAAATCAACCGCAGCATGTATGTGATCTACCCCGCCGGGGAGCGGCTGTGCTGCTATGACAACACCATGGTCACCATCCTGCGGGACAGCAGCTCCGCCGAGCATCTGGAACAGCTGATGCAGGACGAGGCCTTTGCCAGGATGGTGGACTTCCGCCGGATGGTGCTGCTCTTCCCCAACCCGGTGGAAAACAGCTGGGACGCCGATCCCCAGGGCAAGGACATGGCCGACGTCAACGAGCTGATCCGCCTGTTCAACTATCAGCCGGATTTCCACGACTACGGCATCTACCACAACATGCACAACGCCCGGTATCTGGCCGGGGTGGGCACCGGCGCCAGCCTGGCGCTGAGCATCGCCGCCTGCACCCCCGTCAATGTGGCCGGTGTGGCGGCGGTGGGCGGCAGCCTGCATCCCATGGTGCAGCATCTGACCAAGGACGCCCCGGTGTCGGCGGTGCTGTGGAACGCCGATCCCGACGCGGCGGACTTCTTCCAGCTGCTCAACCGGGTCAACGCCGGGGAGCAGACCCACCGCTACAACAAGATCAACCCCGCCCAGTTCGTCAAGCAGCCCGCCGGGGAGGCCCCCGCTTCGATGGCCGCCCTGCTCACCGCCGGCTGGGACAACCTCTTTTCCAAGGTCTGCCGCCCCAACACCACCGAGTACGGGGTCATGGATTTCCGTCTGGTGCGGGACGACTACAAGTTCATCGTCCACGAGGACGACACCCTGCTGGGGGACAACAACGGCATGGCCCACACCTGGTTCGAGTATGTGCCCGAGGCGGTGAAACAGAACCCCGGCAAAAAGGTGCCGCTGGTCATCTTCAACCACGGCGGGGCCGACACCCCCGGCAACATGGCCAACACCTCCAAGTTCCATGAGGTGGCGGAGGAGAAGGGCTTTTTGCTGGTCTTTACCTGGTGTTCCTCCCACTGGGGCTGGAACATGGAGATGGATGAGAGCCAGCCCGACGACATCGCCTACCTCAACGCCCTCATCGACCACATGAAGGCCACCTACCCGGTGGACGAAACCCGGATCTACATGTCCGGCTTCTCCAACGGTTCGGCCATGAGCCAGGTCTTTGCCATGACCAATCCTGAAAAGATCGCGGCGGTCTTTGCCAACGACACCCGCTTCTGCCAGGACCGCAACATGAAGTGCTTTGCCATCGCCACCGCCAAAAAGATGCAGTATGACTACCGCATGCCGGTCTGGTATGTCTACGGCAGCCGGGACATCGAGTATCCCGCCGTCCGGGGCAGCGGCCAGCAGGTGGCCTACGACTGGTGGAAGTCCTACAACAACATCACCTGCAAGGAGACCCCCTATGTGGCCACCCCCGAAAGCTGCGGCGTGGGGGTGCCCGGCGATGTGATCGAGGAGCGGTATCCCAACCCCCAGTTCCCCACCCGCAAGGTCATCACCCACCGCTTCTTCTCCAATGACGAAAAGCCCCTGAACCTCTACAACTACACCCTGGTGATGGGCAAGGGCCACGACAGCAACCCCGAGGACGCCCGGCTGGCGTGGGAGTATCTGCGCCGCTTCCGCCGGATGCCCGACGGCAGCCTGCAGATCGACGAGGACTGATGGGCCATGGGAATTCTGCGTTTTAACTTCCGGAGCGAAATCCTGGGCCGGTATGTGGACGTCTCGGTGGCCTACCCCACCGACGGCTACCGCTGTCCGCCCACCCCGCCCATGGCCAACCGGGCACACCGGGGCGGCGCCGAGGAAGGCAAGCCCCTCTATGCCCCCGGCATGAAGTTCCAGACCGTCTACCTGCTCCACGGCGGCGGGGACGACGACACCCTGACCTACCGCTACACCAACGTGGAGGAAGCCGCCCAGCGCAACCATGTGATGCTGGTCACCCCCAACATCGCCAACAGCTTCGGGCTGGACACCCGGTACGGGGTGGCCTACCAGACCTTCCTCACCGAGGAACTGCCCACTGTGATCCAGGCCCTTTTCGCCTCCTCCCCGGCCCGGGAGGACAACTTCATCATGGGCTACGCCATGGGCGGCAACGCGGCGCTGGGCGCCGCCGTCAACCGTCCCGACCGCTACGCCGCCTGCGTGGACATCTCGGGCGGCATCGGGATGACCTTCCGGGCCGACACCCTGCAGGCCGAGCTGGAGGGGGACCACTTCAAGAACGTGATGCCCCTTTTCAACCACAGCTTCGGCCCGGGGACCGAGATCGCCGGCACCCCCGCCGATCTGCGGGCGCAGCTGCTGCGCCACCGGGCGGCGGGCGACCCGGAGTGCAAGTTCATCCTGGTCTGCGGCAGCGAGGAGTTCATCCGCAGCCGGGTGGAGGGGGACGCGGCCGCCATGCAGGCGCTGGGCATGGATGTGACCTACATCAGCGCCCTGGGCTACGCCCACGACTTCCGGCTCTGGAACCACTATCTGCAGCTGGCCCTGGACCGGCTGCTGCCCCTCAAGCGCTGCGCCATCTATCCAAAACCAAGTGAGGAGTGAAATACATTATGGCAAACTTCCGGCTCTACTACGATTCCCAAGTGCTCAAGATGAAGGTGGGGGTCAACGTCATCATCCCCGAAAACACCTGGGGCCATTCCCTGGCCGACCGCCCCAAAGGCTACCGGTATCCGGTGCTCTGGCTGCAGTCGGGCGGCGGCTTTGACTACACCGACTGGCAGCGCTACACCGCCCTGGAGCTTTACGCCTCGGAGGCCGGGGTGGCGGTGGTCTGCTCCGGCACCTACTGCTCCGGCTACATGGACACCGTCCACGGGGATTTCAAATACTTCTCCCAGCTCTCCATCGAAACCCCCAAGGTGGTCCGCCACCTCTTCCCCCTGTCGGAAGATCCCCAGCAGAACTTCCTGGCCGGCTTCTCCATGGGCGGCTACGGCTCGCTGAAATGGCTGGTGCGGGACCCCGAACAGTTCGGCGCCATCGGCCTTTTCTCGGGGCTGAAAAACGTGGCCGACCTGCCCATCGACGACGGCATGCGGGAGGGCAACGAGGAGTTCTACATGTTTGATTCCGCCTTTGGCAAGCAGGAGTACATCGTCAACACCGAGAACGACATCTGCTACATGATCGACAAGCAGATGGCCGCCGGCAAAAAGTTTCCCCGGGCCTACATGGCCACCGGCGTGGAGGACGCCCACTATCAGGACAACGTCACCTTCATGGACAAATACGCCAGCCAGGGCATCGACGTCTACCGCACCATCGACCACGGCTACCACAACTGGGAGTACTGCGACAAACACGTCAAGAAATATCTGGATTGGCTGGTGGCCGAGGGCAAGATCAAAGAGTCCTTTGTCCGGGCCAGCGAGTAAGGAGGGAGCACAAACATGGCACAGATTGAAATGAATGCGTTGTCGGTCATCACCTGCGGCTCCATCTCGGTGCGGATCTTTCTGCCCGAGATGAACCTGCTGGCCCTGGACGACAAGGAACACCAGAAAAAATACCCCGTCCTGTGGCTGCTGCACGACGAGGGCGGCGCCGCCCTGGACTGGCTGGCCACCCCCGCCGAGCGCTGCGCCGCCAAGTACGGCATCTTCATCATCGCGCCGGACCAGCACCACTGCCTGTGCACCGACATGAAATACGGTCCCCGGTACGAGGCTTTCCTCAACACCGAACTGCCCGGCATCTGCCGCAACAACCTGCCCCTGTCGGAGGACCCCGCCCTGAACTGGGTGGGCGGTGTGGGCACCGGCGGCTACGGCGCCGTCAAGATGGCCCTCAAACACCCCGAGACCTTCTCCAAAGCGGTCTGCCTCAACGGCATCCTGGATCTCGAAGCCATCTGCAAAAAAGCCGCCGTCGGCCAGGAAACCGGCATCCGCCACAACAAGGCCTCGCTGGAGGCGGTGTTCGGGGATCTGGACAGCTTTGCCGGCAGCCAGAACGATCTCTACGCCCTGGCCAAGACCCCGGCCCGCGCCAAGTTCTGGCTGGGCTGGGAGGAGGACGCCCCGGTGGCGGAGGAGAACCGCCGCCTGGCCGGCCTGCTGGGCGACACCGCCCAGACCCGCACCCTGGCCGCCGGGTCCGACCTGGAATCCTGCCAGGCCAGCCTGCCCGCCGCGGTGGAATGGCTGATGAAGGGCTGAGAGGAGGACGCTATGAAACTGCATCTGCGCGCCGGAACCCCCGACGATGCCAACCGGGAGTACCTGCCCGAAAAGATCAAGGGCAGCGACATCGTGGTCAACGAGAACGGCAACAACTCCCAGCCCTACCCCGCCGGCCTGCGGGAAGTCACCGGCGTTCTGGCCGATGGGCTGGAAGACCGGTGGTATGAGTACATCCCCGCCAGCTACGACGGCAGCAAGCCGGTGCCGCTGGTGGTGGGCAACCACGGCGGTCTGATGACCGGCTGGGGCCACGCCATCTACACCTCCTGGACCATGGTGGCCGACCGGGAAGGCTTCATCTGCGTCTTCCCCGATGCCCACTCCAAGCGGATGTGGACGGTGGAGGGGGTCTTTGACAACTTCGACCCCAAGGACGCCCCCGACCTGCCCATCCAGATGGCCCCCAAGGACTGGACCGAGAACCACGACCTGAAATTCCTGGAGGCGCTGATCCTCCATATGGAAAAGAGCTACAACATCGACCCCGGCCGGGTCTTCATGCAGGGGATGTCCATGGGCAACCTGATGACCAGCATGTTCGCCCGGTACAAGGGCCGGCTGCTGGCCGGCGCCGCCGGGTCCGGCGGCCCCACCAAGCCCGAGCTGCTCTTCACCCCCGAAGGAGAGATCCGCAACCTGGGCGGCCCCATGGCCATCTGGCAGTCCCGCCCCGAAAAGAACGGCCTGCCTCCGGGAGGCCACTATGACGAGGCGGCTGTCAACAAATATTCCCGCTTCTACTGGCTCAAGATCAACGAGTGCGACCCCATCCCCCAGATCCGCATTGAGGGGGAGGACAACTTCGCCTTCTACCACGGCAAAAAGGCCGACCTGGTCTACCTGGACATCAAGAACCGGGACCACGGCCAGACCCTGGACGAAGCCTTCCTCTACTGGGACTACCTCTTCTCGGGGGTGCGCAAGAACCCCGACGGCACCCTGGAGATGGGCAAGAGCATCCGGCCCCGGGTGGGGGACGAATTTGCCATCGCGGTGTCGGAGGGCTATGACCGGTGCTGGTTCCGCAACCAACTGCACCTCCTGCCCACCCCGGCGGTGCGCTGGCAGAAGCTCAAGTACCACGGCCTGAACGGGGGCCAGATCGTCCGGGGCGAATACCTCTGTGTGCCGCTGCGCTTCCTGGCCGAGGCGGTGGGCGCCCAGTACCTGCCCAATGCCGACGGCTCGGAGGCGGAGCTGGTGCTGCAGGACGGCCGGCATCTCCAGTTTGCCCGGGGCAGCATCGGCTGCATGATCGACGACACCATGCGCTGTATGTACTGCGAGGCGCTGCACCGGGACGGCGAGCTGCTGGTGAGCATCGAGTGGTTCTGCAAGTACCTCTTCAACTATCATGTTTCGGCCTGCAACGGGGTGGTCTATGTCACCGACCACTTCATCGACCTGTCCTATTTCATGGCCGACCTGATCAAGGATTTGTTTGCCGGCAAGGCCATGCCGGATGATTTTTCCAACATCGTAGTCGAATGACAGAAGGAGTTTCATATGGAAATCACACTGCACACCCGCATGGGTGATTTTGGCCAGATGGTGGACGGCGCCACCGTCAAGCTGGACGCCCCCGCCCCCGCCCTCAAGCCGGAGGATTTTCGCTGCACCAATTGCTTTGACGATCTGGGCGCGGTGCACCCCATCCCGGGGGTCAAGACGGTGGAAACCCGGGGCGATACCCTGGAGCTGACCACCGATCCCTTCCTCTACCGCTGCGACTTTGCGGTGGAATGCGCCGCCCTGAACCTGACCATCACCAAGGACACCGCCGGCAACACCACCCTCTTCCATGAAGAGATGTTCCGCGCCGTGGTGGAGAACGGCGTCCGCTACCGGCTGTATGAGCCGGATTGCTCCGCGCCCCGCCCGCTGATCCTCTTCCTGCACGGGGGCGGCGGCAGCGGCGAGGACAATCTGCTCCAGCTCACCGACACCATCGGCGCCATCAAGCTGGCCGAGCGTCTGCCCGACATGTACATCCTGGCGCCCCAGGCCCCGGCCGGCGGCCTGAGCATGGACGAGATGTTTGCCAAGATGATGGCCAAGGGAGATCCCTACAAGGTCATCATCGGCTCCGACCCCGACAACGACAAGGAAGACCGCGGCTGGAACCGGGAATACCTGGGCCGGGTCTGCGATGTGATCCGGGGCATGATCGCCCAGGGCAAGGTGGACCCCCACCGTGTCTACGCCATCGGGATGAGCATGGGCGGCTTCGGCACCATCAAGGTGGTTTCCTCCGCCCCCGAGCTCTTTGCCGCCTGCGTGCCCATCTGCCCCAGCATGAACGGAGAGAGTTACCCCATCCTGGAGAACTTCCCCGACGTGCCCGCCTACATCGCCAGCGCCTATATCGACCACCAGGCCGGCCGCCACGCCTATCTGCTGCGGGCGGTGCAGAAGCTGTGGGACAAGGGCCGCCGGGACATCCGCTACACCCTCTTCACCCCCGAGGAGCTGGAAGCCTACGGCATCGGCATCACCCCCAATCTGTCGGCCAAAGACCTGTACATGGAAAACCACAACAGCTGGATTCTGGTCATGCACAACGAGTACGGCATCCTGGACTGGATGCTCTCCCACAGAAAGCCCTGAACCCCGGGTCTTTCCCGGGAAATCCAAGAGGAGGAAAACGTCATGGAACACAAAATCATCCTGCAGCCGGGGGATCTCAACGACGAAAACCGGGACTACCTGCCCGCTGCCATCAAGGGCAGCCGGATGGTGGTCAACGAGAACGGCAACAACTCCCAGGTCTACCCTGAACGGCTCACCGAGCACACCGGCGACCTGGTGGGGGACGGCGTTCAGGACACCTGGTACGAGTATGTGCCCGAGAGCTATGACCCCGCCAAAAAGACCCCGCTGGTCTTTTCGATGCACGGCGGGCTGATGACCGGCTGGGGCCAGTGCATCTACACCAGCTGGAGCCTGGTGGCGGACAAGGAGGGCTTCATCTGCGTCTTTCCCAACGCCAGCGCCAACGGCATGTGGATGATCGAGTGTGACAGCGACACGGTGGACCAGATCACCACCACCGCCGACCCCGGGGTGCCGGTGCTCAACCGGCCGGTGGGCACGGTGGACCAGTTCCACGACGTGCAGCTGGTGATGAAGCTGCTGGAGCGGATGCGCCGGAACTACAACATCGACGAAACCCGGATCTACATCCAGGGCATGAGCATGGGCAACGCCATGACCAGCCAGGTGGCCCGGTACATGGGGGCGCATTTTGCCGCCGCCGCAGGTTCCGGCTGCCCCACCAACCCCAAGCTGCTCTTTGACAAGGACAACAACCTCATCAACGCGGGCGGTCCCATGGACATCTGGCAGTCCCGGCTGGAGTGGGACTTCACCCCGCCCCACTACGGCGAGGAGGACCGCCCGGTGGTGCTGGGCAACATCAACTACTGGCGCCGCCTCAACCAGGCCATGGGCCAGCCCGAAATCGCCATCCAGGGGGAGAAGAACCTCTTCTTCTACCGGGGCGAAAAGGCCAACGTCATGCTGATGGACGTCCACAACCGGGACCACGGCCAGACCTTTGACGACGCCCAGATGGTCTGGGACTACCTCTTCTCGGGGGTGTCCAAGACCGCCGACGGGGTGGTGCACCACAGTGCCACCCGCCGCACCTTCACCCCCGACAAGGCCGCCCTGGCCCTGACCGAGGGGGCGGAGTACGCCCTGGTCAACGGCGAGCGCACCCCCATCGGCGGCAGGGTCTTCCGCCGGGACAAGATCAAATACCACGGCCTCAACGGCAAATACCTGGTGCGGGGCAGCTACCTCTATGCCCCGGCGGCCTTCCTGGCCCGGGTGTTCGGCGGCACCGTCCTCTCGGACGGGGACACCGCCGCCATCCGGCTGGCCGACGGCCGGGAGCTGACCTTTGCCCACGGCTGCATCGGCTGCACCATCGACAACACGGTGGAGGCCATGCTCTGCGACGCCATCACGGTGGAGGGCCAGCTCTATCTGCCGGCCCAGTGGTTCTGCGCCGCCTTGTACAACTGGCATGTCTCCTGCTACGGCAGCAGCCTCTATGCCACCGACCACTACGCCCTTCTCTCCCGCTATGCGGACTGGCTGCTCTCCGACCTTCTGCTGGGCACCGAGAAGGAACAGCGCGGGATGGTCTGATCCCTGCCCCACGCCTCGCGGCCCCCCGCGGGGCGCGGGTTTGTCTGTCAAAATCGTCTGAAAGGATGGATCGGATATGGAATTGAAAAAGTACCAGTACCACGACGTGAACTTCCGCGGCACCATCGACCGGGTGACCTACGCCACCACCAACCCCGAAGGACAGCCCCGGACCAAGTACGCCAACGTCTACCTGCCCTACGGCTATGACCCTGCGGACAAGCAGACCAAGTACAACGTCCTCTACCTGATGCACGGGGGCGGCGGCAACGCCGACGCCTGGCTGGACTGCTGCAAGGTCAAGAACATGCTGGACTACTGCTTTGCCGAAAAGCTGGCCCAGCCGATGATCGTGGTCTTTCCCTCCTTCTACAAGGAACAGATTTCCCGGGTGGGCGAGCCGGTGGCCGACGTGGAGCGCACCAAGGTGCTCCAGTTCCTCCCCGAGGTGACCGCCGAGCTGCTGCCGGCGGTGGAATCCCGCTACAACACCTACACCGCCGACACCTCGCCGGAAGGGCTGCGGGCCTCCCGGGCCCACCGGGGCTTCGGCGGCTTCTCCATGGGCAGCTGCACCACCTGGTACAACTTCCTGCAGAACCTGCCCTACTTCCGCACCTTCCTGCCGCTGAGCGGCGACTGCTGGGTGGTCTGCTCCAAGGGCGGCGAGCTGCACCCCGCGGAAACCGCCAAGCACCTCTGCGACGCCGCGGCGGCGGCCAAGGCCGAGGGGCTGGATTTCCGCATCTACGCCGCCACCGGCGACCAGGATCCCGCCGACCCCGCCATGACCCCCCAGATCGAGGAGATGAAGAAATACCCCGATGTCTTTGTCTATGACGAGGACCCCACCAAGGGCAACCTGCACTATGCGGTGGCCGAAGGAGAGGTCCATGCCTACGAGGCGGTGTACAACTATCTGTACAGCTACCTGCCCTATCTGTTCCAATAATTGCAATGAGGTGAGATCATGAGTCTGAGACTGCAAGCAGGCAACCCCAACGACGCCAACCGGGACTATGTCCCCATGGGCATCAAGGGCACCGACATGACGGTGAACGAAAACGGCAACAACTCCCAGGTCTATCCGGCCAACCTGAAGGAGTACACCGGGGTTCTGGCCGACGGGCTGGAGGATCACTGGTACGAGTATCTGCCCGCCAGCTACGACGGCAGCAAGCCGGTGCCGCTGGTGGTGAGCAATCACGGCGGCATGATGAACGGCTGGGCCCAGGCGGTGTACAGCTCCTGGACCCTGCTGGCCGAGCGGGAGGGCTTTATCTGCGTCTTTCCCGACTGCCACCAGCTGCAGATGTGGACCATCCAGGGGATGCAGGCCCGGGTGAAGGCCAACCCCGAGTTGGTGCTGCCCCTGCCGGTGGACCCCGAGGACTACCACGACAATCACGACCTGAACTACGTCAAGGCGCTCATCGCCAGGATGCAGGAGAAGTACAACATCGACCCGGGCCGCATCTACATGCAGGGCATGAGCATGGGCCACATGATGACCGACCAGTTTGCCCGGTACTACGGCGACATCCTGGCCGGGGCTGCCGGGTCCGGCGCTTCGGCGGTGGACAGCCAGCTCTATGACGAGAACGGCGCCCTGCGCAACTGGGGCGGCCCGGTGCCCACCTGGATCTCCCACCCCGAGAAGAACGGGATGGACGGCCCCATCGAGGCGGAGAACGCCGCCCAGAAAACCGGCCGGGAATACTGGATGAAGGTCAACGGCGTACACACCGCCCCCCAGATCCGCATTGTGGGGGAGGACAACTTTGCCTTCTACACCGGCGACAAGGCCGACCTGGTCTTTCTGGACATCAAAAACCGGGATCACGGCCAGGCGCTGGACGAAGCCTTCTACTATTGGAACTACATGTTCTCCGGCGTGCACCGGGAGCCCGACGGAACCCTGGTCAAGGACAAGACCCTCTGGGAACCCACCGGCGACCAGTTTGCCCTGGCCCTGACCTCCGGCAGCAAAAAGGCATGGTTCCACAACGCCGTGACCGAGATGCCGGTGGCCCCGCTGTTCTGGCAGAAGCTGAAATACCACGGCCTGGAGGGCGGCCAGATCGTCCGGGGCGAGTACCTCTGCGCCAGCCTGCGGTTCCTGGCCCAGGTCTTCGGCGCCGAATATTCCACCGACGAGGCCGGGCTGGAGGCCACCCTCACCCTGGCCGACGGCCGGGTGGTCAAGATTTCCCGGGGCGTCATCGGCTGCCTGGTGGACGACAACCTCTACGCCATGTACTGCGAAGCGCTCCACCGGGAGGGCGAACTGATGGTCAGCGTGGAGTGGTTCTGCCGCTTCCTCTTCAACCTCAACGTCTCGGTCTGCAACGGGGTGGTCTATGTCACCGACCACTTTGCCGAGCTCTCCGCCTTCATGGCCGAGATCCTCAAGGAACAGCTCCTCTGAGCCCCCGCCCGGCGCGCCGGGCAATCCCCAGAAACCGAGAAAGGAAGATGCGGCATGAGCAAATGGATTCCCGCCTGGCATTATGTCCCGCTGGATTACAACCAGGAGGTTGCGGTGTTTGAGGACATCACCCAGCGCAGCCTGTTCACCAACAACCTGCGGGGGGACAGGCTCCGGCTGCGGTTCAGCAACCTCTATAACGACCAACCCATGGTCATGGACCATGTGGCGGTGCAGGCCTGCAACCGGGTCACGGGGGAACTTTCCCCCCGCGCCCTGGTCACCCTGGGGGGCAGCGAGCGGATCGAGGTGGCCCCCAACAGTCAGCCCTACTCCGACGAGATCCCCCTGCCGGTCACCCCCGAGGACGATCTGCTGGTGTGGCAGTATTTCGGCGAGAAAACCAGCGTGCGGTCGGTCTGCACCACCTCCACCTGGAAGAGCTGGCAGAGCTGCCAGATGACCGGCAACTTTTACGAGACCGAGGCCCTGGGCTTTACCTTCAAGGCACAGCTGGCCCCGGTGCTGGCCGCCGACCCCACCCCCAGCCAGTTTGTGGCGGGGCTGAGCGAGGTATCGGTGCTGACCGGGGAGGAGGTCCGGCTCATCGGGCTGTTCGGGGACTCCATCACCCAAATGTCCTATTTCAGCGACAGCCTGATGGAAGAACTCTACCGCCGTTATCCCGGGAAATATGCGGTGGTCAACGGCGGCATCGCCGGCAACCGCATCCAAAAGACTTTCCCCGACGCCAGGGACTTTCCCGGCGGGGGGCACCAGTTCGGCATCGCCGGGCGGGACCGCTTTCTGCGGGACCTCTACGACGGGATGACCCCCGACATCGTCTTTCTCATGGAGGGCGTCAACGACTGCTCCCACAGCCTGGTCTTCGGGGAGCCGGAGGTGCCCACCGCCCGGGACATCTATGACGCCCTGGCCCAGGTGGCGGCCATGGCCCGGCAGCGGGGCAGCAAGGTGGTGGTCAGCACCATCTCCCCCTTCGGTGCTTTCGGAGACCCCTGGCGGCCCCAGGCCGAGGCCCTGCGCTGCGGCTACAACGAGCTGATCCGCACCGGCGACATTGCCGACCGGGTGGTGGACCTGGACGCGGTGCTGCGGGACCCCGCCGATCCCCACCGGATGCGGGCCAACCTGCACCTGGGCGACGGGGTGCACCCCAACTGGAAGGGCGGCGCCCGGATGGCCGAGGCCGTTCTGGACGCCCTGACCGCCCTGGACTGATCCCCACAAACAGCGAACCCCCTGCACCGTCTGGTGCAGGGGGTTTTTGCGGTTATCGGGCGGCAGCGGGGTCCAGGCAGAGGATGGCCAGGCTCATATCGTCGGGGGTGCGGGCGCGGAAGAGCCGGTCCATGTCCTCCTCCATATAGGTTTCGGCGGTCTGCCGGGGCAGGGTGGCGGTCTGCCGGGCCAGCACCGCCACCCCGGGAGCCACCCCGCCGGTGCGGGGATTGAGCAAGCTGGCGGCGCTGCCGTCGCTGCAGAGCAGCACGGTGTGGCAGCCGGGGGGCAGCTGCCGCCGGATGCGCAGATGGGCCGCCGCGTCGCTGCCGCTGACAAAGAAGGTGATGTTCTCCTCCTCGCCGTTGTCCGGGCCGCTGAGCAGCATGCCGCCGCCGGGGCCGACCCCCAGCACCGCGCCGTCCCCCAGGTGGACCACCAGGCAGCGCCGGTCCTCCGCCGCCGCGCAGAGCAGCAGGGTGCAGGCCGGCTCCACGCCGGGGGCCTGAGCCTGGACAGCCTGCCGCGCCAGATCCAGCAGGGCGGTGCCCAGTTCCCGGTCGGACAGGGCGTACCAGTGGTCAAAGTCCTCGGCCAGAGCCTTGCTCAGGCTGTGGGTGACGGCTCGGGCGGCAAAGTGGGAGTCGGGGCGGCTGCCGGCGCCGTCGGCCAGGGCCACGCAGCAGGCCCGCGCCCCGGCAAAGCCCTGGGCGCTGTCCTGGCAGGGGGTGCCCCGCTGCCGGTGGCCGCTGCCGGTCTGCACCGCGCAGGCAAAACAGGGATTCATAGGCATTCTCCTTGCCCTTTCAGACGTTGATGTCGTAGCTGTCCTCCTCGCCGGGCTGGGCCTTGCTCAGGCCGGCCGCGCTGCGGCTGAGGAATTCAAAGAAGTTTTCGATCTCCAGCGCCCCGCAGTTGTCCACCTGGCCGTTGAGGGTGAAGGCGGCCAGATCGCGGAAGTCGCTCTCGGCGCCCATGCCGATGCACTTGACCTTGATCTGGCGGTTCTGCAGCATCTGGCGCACCTCCTGGGCGATGACGGTCACATCGTCGTCCGAGGCGCCGTCGCTCATGATGATGAGCCAGGGGCGGTAGCTGGTGATGCCGTAGGCCTCGTAGCTGTCCCGCTGGCGGATGATCTTGTCCAGGGCAAAGCGGACCGCCTTGCCCAGGGGGGTGCCGCCGTTGGGCTGGATGTCGTTGTAGTGGCCGTCGATCTTTTTGACGTTGGCGAACTCCTGCTCCACCCGGACGCCCCGCCCGCTGAAGGTGATGATGCACAGGTCGATGGAGTCGCAGACATAGGCATCGCGGGCCGAGCTGTGGATGAACTGGCGGATGCCGTTGTTCACATGCTCCATCCGCTTGTCCTGCAGCATGGAGTAGGAGGCGTCCACGCAGAGGCAGACCGGCACCCGGTTGGCGCTGTTCTGAATCAGGTCGGCGCTGCTCAGCCGTTCCTGCTTCATATAATCTTCCATGGGGCAATCTCCTTTCGGGGGCGGATCAGCCGCTGTTGCGGCGGTTGAGGCAGTCGGCGCACAGCACGCTGCGGTTGTTCTTTTTCAGGCTGCGCAGCTTGGCGTTGGTGACGGTGACAGGCTTGTGGCAGCGGTGGCAGGTGGTCTGCACCTCCTGGCGGCAGTCGGGGCAGACCCGGTCCTGCCAGAAGCCCCGCTTGGCCTGGTTGCGGGCCTCCAGGGTGGCCTGCCACTTGTTGCTGGGGAAGGGCTTGCCGCAGACCGCACAGTGGACCATGACCTTCTGGGGGTCCTGCCGCAGCCGCCACATGGCCGAGAAGCAGTTGTTGCAGAGGTTGATCCGTTTGTGGAGCTGGTTGTTCTCCCACTGGCTCTTGGGCATGTTGGCCTCCCGGCCGCACTCCTCGCAGACAAAGTCCACGGTAAAGCTGCCGTCGGGGTCAAAGTAGCGCTGGGGGGTCAGCTCCCGGGTGTAGATGTTGGAGGTGGTCATCTCCCGCTCGTAGGAGGCCAGCACCCGCTCCCACTGACGGGCGGAGAGGGGCTTGCCCTGGGCGAAGGTGTTGTAGAAGCCCTCCCGGGTCTGGTAGGGCATGTTGCCCCAGATCATCCGGTAGGGGCCATCGGGGGTATCACTGCCGTCGATGGCGGCCTCGCTGCTGCCCCGGGGGACAAAGCGGTAGGCAAACCGCCCCTCCCGCACCGCCTGGCCCAGATCGGTGACGCCTTTGCCGCTGTAGGGGGACTGGTTGAGCATGAGCAGCTCGAAGAGCAGCACCGCCAGGGCGAAGTCCTCATCCTGGTCGGTGCGCAGAAAGGTGCCGTAGCTGGGGTTGGCGGTCTTGAGCCGCTTGTACAGGGCCGGCGAGGTGTGCAGCGGGGTGCCCACCGGGCAGGGATAGCCGTCGATCTGGCAGCTGTCGCAATCCACCACCATGATGGCGGGGTCCTGGGGGCAGTCGGTGCGCACCAGGATGTTGCGGGGGTTGATGTCCCCCAGCAGGATGCCGGCGCGGTGCAGCTGCTCCAGCATCCGGCAGATCCGGCGGCAGACCCGCACCAGGGCCAGCCGGTCCCAGCCGGGCAGGTTCTTCTGGACGGTGGGCTTGGCCAGCTGCAGGATGGAGGTGGTCAGTTCCCGGTACTCCGGCCCCACCCGGGGCATGAGGAACCCGGCAAAGTGGTTGCCCCGGTCGTGGAAGAGCAGGTCGGTGGGCCAGCACAGTTCCCGCATCTGCAGACTGCGCCCCACCATCCGGGTCAGCTTGTCCCGGCGGTTCCGGGTCAGGTGGGTTTTGTTGTAGAGTTTGGCCACCAGGTTGGGGTCGTCGGTGGCATAGATCATCCCCTCCCCGCCCTCGGCCATCCGGGCGCCCAGCCGGACCTTCCGGCCGGAGCGGGTGTGCAGCGTCATCCCCTCGTCGGGCTTCTGCCAGGGCAGCATCACCCCGGTTTCGGGGATGCAGGCCACCGGGGGGTTGTCGGCGGGGGTGTGGGCGGGAGCCGCCTTGGCAGCGGGCGGCTCCGGGGTTTCGGGGGCGGGGGCCGCCTTGACCGGGGCCGGGACGGGATTCGCCTTGGCCGGGGCGGGCATCGCCGGGGCTTGGGCGGATTTTTCCGGGGCGGCGGGGGCGGCGGGCTGCGCCGCGGGGGCGCTCTCCTCCCCTGCCGGATGGCCCAGGCTGTTGCGGCGGACCAGTTCCCGCAGCAGCGGATGGACCGCACAGCCCTGCTTGCCCAACAGCAGCAGCGGCATCAGGTTGGGATCCTGCCGCTTGGCCAGCACCTGGCAGAAATCCCAGTCCATGGTCAGCAGGCAGATGGTCTTGTCGGGGTTGCGGGCCACCACATCCATCAGGCTGGTCTGGGAGGTGCGCACCCCCGCCCGCTCGGGGGCGTACTTGATCATCCCCTGGCGGTGGAGATGGCTCATGGCGATGCGGGCCTCATGGGCCTGCCGTTTGCGGTCGGCGGGGGTGGCGGGGTCGGTTTCCAGGCGGTAAAGTTCCACCCGGGTGGCCCAGTCCACAATGACCCACTTGCCGCTGCCCCGCTGGAGGGGCAGCACCTGCTCGGTGAGGAAGCTGCGGCCATCCTGCTGCAGCCAGCAGGAGAGATCGGCCAGCAGGTTGCAGCGGCGGAACACCTCCTCCTTCTGCCCCTCACTGAGACGGCCGGCGGTGTAGTCCGCCATCCGGGGGAAGGGCGCCAGCGCGCAGCGGACCGGCACGGGCGCCGCCGGGCGCGGTGTGGCGTCGGCGGGGTCCTGATCCAGCTTTTCGGCGATGGTGTTGAGTGTATGGTCGATCTGGCTCTGGTGTTCCCGGATCAGCCCCAGTTCCTCCCGGAAGCGGTCATCTGCCTTGTCGTACTGTTTCTGGATGCCCAGCATGACCTGGGCCACCTCGGCCAGCGGGTGGAGGTAGAGCACCTCTTCCCTCTTGTCGTAGTCCCCGGCCAGACGGCTCTGGCAGAGGATGAAGAGATCAAACTCGGGGATGTCCCGCTGGAGGGCTGCCAGCGGCAGCGGCGGGCATTGGGCGGTCCGGATGACCCGGTCCCGGTGGGCGCAGAGCGCCTGCAGGGGGGCGGGGTCGGGCAGCGGCATTTTGGAGGCCAGATCCGCAAAGACCTGCACCGAGTCCACGAAGGCTTCCTTCGTCATGTTCTGGCTGTCCCCTTTGGTGCGGTGTCCCAGATAGTCGTTCCGGATCTCCACCGCCTGCTTGGCGACGCTCCCCAGGTCGGTGTAGAACCGGTCCCGGTCCAGGCCGTAGCGCCGGCAGAGATTGTCGCACAGGACCTCGTTCTCCTTGTCGCAGAAGCGCAGCAGGTTGTACAGGGCCGAGATGTCGGTGTCCAGGGTGAGGGCGTCCCGCAGAAACTTCCGCTGCCGGGCGGCGGTCTGCCCCGCCAAGCGGTCCCGGAGCATCGCCTCCAGGGGCAGGTACTGGGCCTGCCGGGTGTTCAGCTTCCGGCCGATTTTCCGGGCGGCGTCGGCGTACCGGCGCAGGAAATCATCATCGGCCCCCCGCAGCAGGCAGCTGGGCTGGACGCGCCAGCTGGTCAGCGGCTCGCCGTCCTTTTTGGCCAAAAGCTGCCCTTTCAGAAAGGCAAAGATCTCCCCGTCCGCCACGCAGAGCTGGATGGCTTCGGCCAGATAGCTGCGGGTTTCCTGGGCAATCTCCTCAATTTCATCACAGTAAAAATCCGAGACGATCTTGTTGGTCATGGGGGGTGCCGTGCTCCTTTCCTTGGGCAATCAGAGGAAGATCCCTTCCACCACAGAGGGAACCAGAACGCTGATGATCAGGGCGATGAGAAGGGTGTTGAAGAGGCGGTTGGGTTCGTCTTTGTAGGGGGCGAAACGCACCCCGAGGAAGTGGGCCACCAGGCCGCCGGTGCAGGCCAGGCTCCACAGGCCGGAGAGGGTCCGCCCCAGGGAAAGCCAGACGCTGCTGCCGGTGATGTTGGTGAGCACGCAGAGGATGGCCAGCAGCACCATGGTGCCGCCGTAGAGCATGCCGGCCAGCGTCACCCAGCTGCGCTGAACTTCCCGCTGGCTGACCAGCTCCTTCTGGCGGGCGGCCTGGGCCTCGGCGGCCTTGCGGCGGTTGAGGTTTTCGTTGTAGACGGCGGCGCGCTGCCGGAAGATGGCGTCCCGCTTGGCGGTGCACTCCTCCACCCGGGAGGCCTCCCCCTCGGCGGCGGGGTCGATGGCCGCCCCCTTGCGGTAGTAGGACAGCTTTTCCTCCTCGTCGTCGGCCTGGTCACCCAGGGCCAGGCAGGCCCAGGAGCAGCCCGCTTCGGCGGCCTGTTCCACCGCCTCCCGGTTGTCCGGCGTCCGGCCGCTGGCGATGGCCAGATAGTAGCGGGCCACCTCGGCCAGCTGGGGGTAGTTCCGGGCGTCCTCGGCCTGCAGCGCCACCCGGATCCAGTCCTGGGCCCGGACGTTGCGCCCCGTTTCCATGCAGAAAAGGGCATAGTTCAGCCGGTCGAGCATTCCGCCGCCGCTGGCGGCGGCCTGGTAGAGCTGGCCCCGCAGTTCCACCAGCTTGGCGGGGTTGGCGGAATATTCCGCCATGGCCCGGGCGGGGCCGTTGTAGAACCGCAGCAGCGCCTTGCGGCCGGCGGGGTCCAGCTTGGCGGCGGCCTGCAGGGCGTCGCGGGCCTGGGTCAGACCCTGGGCGGTGCCGGCGGCGGTGTATGCCCGGCCCAGCAGCAGCAGGATTTCCAGCAGCAGAGCCTGGGCCTCCCGGGGGGCGTCCTGCTCCCGCTGTCCGGCCAGGGTGCGGGCCTTTTCCAGCAGGGGCACGGCCTCCCGCCGGTCGGTGTCGGAGTCGCTGCTCCCGTAGCGCTTGGCCAGCGCCAGGGCGGCATAGGGGTCCCCCGCCGCGATGCGGGTCTGCAGCGCGCTGCCCAGCATCCGGTCATATTCCCCGCTGCGGTACTCGGCGGCCCAGGCCACCAGCTGTTCCTGCCGTTCCCGGCGCCGGCGCTGGGCCTCGGCCTCCCGCGCCGCCTGGGCCTGGGCCTGGGCGGCCTGTTGGCGGGCCTGTTCCAGTTTTTGTTCCTCCTCCTTGCAGAGCGCGGCGCAGCGGTCGGCCATGCTCTGGGCCTTCTCCACGCTGCGGTCCACCGCCGCGCCCCGGCGGAAATATTCCAGCCGGGCCTTGGGGTCGGTCTCCAGGCCGCCCAGGATCAGGCAGGCCCAGGAGCTGACTTTGGAGATTGCCTCCAGGCTCTCGCGGTCGGGGGTGCGCCCGGCGAAGAGATCCTGGTAGTAATGCACGATGACGCAGAGGTTGGGATGGATGGCGGCGTCCTCGGCCTTGAGGGCCATCTGCAGCCAGTCGCCGGCGGCCACCTTCTGCTGATGTTCCTGGCAGTACAGGGCATATTGCAGCCGCCCGGCAATCCCCTGCCGCCCGGCGACCTGTTCCTCCAGTTCCATCCGGGCCTCCTCCAGCATGGAGGAAGCCACGGTGTAGGGCGCCATCTTTTTGGCGGGCCCGCGGTAGAACCACAGCAGGCCGTCCAGGGCGTTTTCGTCCAGTTCCCGCTCGTTCACAAAGCAGTCCTGGGCCTTTTCCAGCATCTTCTGGTCATTGCTCTGGGCGTACTGCCGGCCCAGCAGATCCAGCACCTGGACCAGCGTCCGGCAGGCGGCGGCGTCCCGGCCGCCGGCCACCCGCTGTTCCAGCAGGGTGCGGGCGCGTTCCAGCACCGGAAGCGCCTGTTCCCGGTCGGCCTGGCCTTCGCTGTTCAGATACCGCCGGGCCAGCACCACCGCCGCATAGGGGTCGCCCTTCCGGCTGGCCTCCAAAAGCTGGCGGCTGAGCAGCCCGTCATACCGGCCCTCCCGATAGTCCTCCTGCCACTGTTCAAAGCCCTCGCCCTGCCGGGCAGGTTCTTCGGAGGCGTCCGGCGCCTGGGCAGCATCCTCCCCTCGGGCGGGGACGTTCTCCTGCCAGCCCAGGGCGGCAGCCTGTTCCCGCCAGTACTGGGCCATGCCGGGGTCCTGCTCGGTCTGGGCATCGCCCTGCTCGTAGCGGCGGGCCAGCTCGGCGGCGGCCTGGCCGTCGCCCTGCATGGCTTTTTCTTCCAGCTCGTTGATGCTGTAGCTGCTCATTTGCTGTTCCATAGGGTGCTCCTTTCGGTCAGGCCTGGGTGACGGTGTAGGTGGAGGTCAGGGGTGCGATGACCGCGTTGTAGATGCCGTCGGTGGTGGGATGGCCGCAGGTGGTGTAGGTATCGGCCAGGTTGACCTCGATGCCACCATCCGCGTTGTGCAGGAAGTCGCTGTACCCCACCGCGTAGTAGAAGGTCACGCCGTCGCTGTTGGTGTTGTCGGTGGCGGTGATCTGGAAAACCTGGATCAGCAGGTTGTTGCGGGAGTTGTTGGTGTCCGGTTTGCTGGCCGCGAAGTAGGTGCTCAGCAGCGAGACATCCTTCAGCACGATGGAATCCTGCTCATAGTTGTAGCCGTAGTAGGAGTCGTAGGCGGCCTCGGCGTAGGTATAGGTGTCGGACAGCAGGTCGGTGTTGATCACGTCCTTGGACTGCTGGGTCACTTCTGCCAGGGTGTCCTCGTCCAGCTGGTCGTAGCTGTTGAGATATTCGTCCAGCCCCGTCACGGTGTAGGTCTTGGTGGTTTCGGGAACATAGCGCAGGGCATCCTGGGCGCTGTACTCGCTGTACTGGGCGGTGACGGTGACGGTGTCGCCGTTGGACAGCCCACTGGCGGGTTCGACGGCGTAGGAGATGGTCTTGACGAAGCTGTCCTCCGAGTTGTTGACCACCGTGGCGGTGCCGTAGGGAGCGATGCCCTCAAAGCGCATCTCCAGGTCGGCAAAGGCGTCGGCCTCCACCCCGTCCACCAGACCGGAGACCGGGAATTCCAAACTGGTGTTGACGAATTTCAGTTTCATCCGGTCGGCGGTGGCCTCGTCACAGCTGACGGTGACGGTCACGGTGTCCCCGTTGGAAAGGTCTTCCAGCGGATCGGCCTGAACCTGAAGGGCTGTTTCCAGCAGGATGGCGTCCCCCAGGAAATTCTGGCTGTCGCCCAGGGCCTCTTCCTCCAGGGCGGTCCAATCCACCGAGACGTCGGCGCTGCCCGCTGTGTTCATTCCGCTGAAGGCCACCTGGATGTAGTCTTTCATATCCACCGTGGTGGCCTTGTTGGCCAGCGCAAAGGCGGCCAGAACCGCCAGTGCCACCACGATCACGATGCCGCCGGCCACCTTGACAAGCAGGGCTTTGGGCACCGCCTGTGCGCCGGGACGGGCGGGCGCTCCGGCGGGAGATTGGGACGCCTTGGCCGCGTTGGCGGCTTCGGCCTGGGCCCCGGGGCAGCTGCAGATCTCGTTGTCTTCCAGTTTCTTTCCGCAATATTTGCAATACATCACAGTTCCTCCTGTTTCTTTTCTCGTCTCTTTGCCGGGTATCTTCGCCCCTTTCGCCCCTTCCACCGTTACGAATTTACAGTTTTTCAGGATCACGCATACTATTTATATAGTATAAGATCCGGGCGTAAAAAGGCAAGCGTTTTTTCCAGCTTTTGGCAGCGTTGTTCAATCTTCTTGGGCCTTTTGTCCAAAGCGGGGTTTTGCTTCCTCCTCTCTCCCCCGCCGGGCTTCGGTTTTCGTTTACACCTCTGTTATAGGGTCCCGCCGCCGCCCGGTTAAAGGAAAACAAAACTTTTTTTGCAAAAAAATGCGGCCCCCGTCCCGAAGGACGAAGACCGAAGGGCGGCAGAAGCGCTTGTCCCCTGCCCTGTTATCACCAGCGCCCCGGCATGGGACAGTGCATATCCCGGCGGGCGGCGCGCATCTCCACATAACAGCCGCACTGCATACAGGTGCCGTTGTCCAGCGCCTCGCAGCGGCGGCACTGTTCCAGCCGGGCGGCGTAGGCGTCGTCGGGGGTGCGCAGCCGGGCGGGCATGGTGGCCCGGTAGCGCAGCACGCTCTGGTAGTAATCGTTCTCATCCGCCAGATCTGCCAGCAGGCAGCGGCGGCAGCGTTTGGGGTTGGTGGCGGTTTCGTTCATAGAGGCACCTCCGCAGGACGGTGGGAAGGATCAGAGGAAGAGTTCCGGCCGCCGGGGGGTGGAAGCGGTCTGGCTGAGGAAAGCGGCGATGCGTTCCAGGGCGGGGGCGGGCAGGCTGCGGGCGTGTTCGGGGCAGACCGAGACACAGCGCATGCAGCCGATGCAGGCGTCGGTGGTGGTGTCGGGGGCTTTGCGGGGGATGGCGCCCATGGGGCAGACGGCGGCGCAGCGCCCGCATCCGGTGCAGGCCTCGCCGGTGACGGGGGCACCGCCCCGGCCGGGTTTGCGGTCGCGGTAGGCGGCGCTGCCGGGGACCGGGATCTCGGCGGGCGTGGGGGAGAGGGCCAGTTTTTGGGCGGCGTCCCGGCCAAGGGTTTCGGCCTGGGCGAGGTCGTCGGCGTCGGGCCGGCCGGCGGCGATGGTGCGGATGATGGAGTGTTCGGCCACAAAGGCCCCGGCGGCAGCGGTGACAAAGCCGCCTTCCCGCAAAATGTCCCGCATCTCAAAGAGGGCATCCTCGTAGGCCCGGTTGCCGTAGACCACCACCGCCACGGCGGGGCCGCCGGCGCTGTGCAGACCCCGGAGCCGATCGGCGGCGGCGCAGGGGAGACGGCCCCCATAGACCGGCATGGCGACCACCAGCAGGGAATCGGCGGGGATCTGAAGGTGGGGTGCCTCCCGGCAGAGGTCGATGGTCCGCACCGGCAGACCGGTGGCGGCGGCCACCGCCCGACCGATTTTTTCGGTGGTGCCGGTGGGGCTGAAAAGGACGAGTACGGTTTCTTTGAGCTGCATAGCAAGGTCCTCCCTGATTGTTCTCGTTTCACTGTATCGCTTTTCACTTGAACTGTCAATGGGGGAGGAAGACGGCTGCCTGCTGAAAGGCCCGTCGGGGACCGTTGGCTTCTCGCTGTTTCGGGGTCGATGACCTCCACGAAGGCGTTCCTCCCCCGAAGGCGTTCCTTTTTGTGACCCCTAATGGTGGTGTTGGTGCCCACTATACAGTTCCGCGCAAGACGCGGAACACTCATTTCGGAACCAACGCTGCGCGTTGGTTTGTGCATCGCGCGATGCGCGATTGCGCGGCATAGCCGCGCAGGCACAAAAAGTCCCACCGGTTTCGAGGCGGCGGACGCGCGACCAGGGTCTTTGACCCTGGACCCCTTTTTGGGCCTGCCTAAAGACAGACCCAAAAAGCAAGGAAGGTTCCAAAATCAAGGGCTTCGCCCTTGATAATCCTTCTCTATAAAGAGAAAGAACAGATAAATAGAAAGCCAGAAGCAAGCGAAAGGCATCACGCCTTTTCATTGCTTCTGGCTTTTGTCTTTAGTGAGATAGTTTGCGGAAGATTTTCTAAAACCCTTCCGCTAATTTTGGATTCCGTTTATGGGGGAGCCTGGATAGGTGGTGAGTAATAGAGAAGGTTTGAAAAGGGCGAAGCCCTTTCTCTAATCCATACCTTGCGATTGGCCCCCGTCCGCGGTGGGGGCCAATCGGAGTCCAGGGCTTTCAGCCCTGGCCGGGCGTCCACCGCCTCGGAACGGTGGAACTTTTTTCGGTTCCTTTTTTGGTTACAAAAAAGGAACGCCTTCCCGGGCCGAACGCTTTCGTGGAGGTCATCAAGCCCCCCGGCAAGGGGGCAGCCGTCTTCGGGTAAGCCCAAAAACTCACCCTCTGACGATGCCGTAACTCTGACAAATCCCGGTGAATTCGTCGCTGCCGACGAATCCATCAAAAATCTGCTCCCGGGTCCAGCCCTGGGCCATCCGGTTCAGCCAGTCCGCCTTGCCGGCGGGGTCGGAATTGCGGCCCAGGAAAGCCTTGTAGAGATAATCCACATAGGTGCCGTTGTCGTAGTTCTTGCCCTGGAATTCATCCGAGAAGATGAACCCGAAGGCCACGCCCCGGCCGCTGTTGCTGTGGTTCCACAGCTGGTTGGTCCAGTCCTTCAGGCCGGAGGCGTCCGGCTTGCGGTCCAGGCAGATGTCATACAGCCGGGTCACAAAGGCGGTCACGCCGTCCGGCTCACCGCAGACGCTGCAGGACCCGGTGGGCACCGTGCCGTACTGGGGGATGGCGATGGGATCGCCCAGGGTGATGCCGTACTCGCTGCAGATGCCCTTGAACTCATTGCTCTGGGAGAAGCCGTTGAAGACCTCCTCCCGGGTGCTGCCGCTCTCCAGCTTGCCCACCCAGTCGGCCAGGCCGGCGCTGTCAGATTCCCGGCCCAGGAAGGCACGGTACAGCTGCTTCACATAGTCCTCGTTGCAGTAGTTCTTGCCCTTGAACTCGTTGGAGAAGACAAAGCCGTAGGCCACCTGGGCGCCCGACGCGGTGTGGGATTTCAGCTTGTTCACCCAGTCCGCCAGACCGGCGCTGTCCGGGCTGCGGTCCAGGCAGACCTCATACAGCCGGGTCACAAAACCCTCCACACCGGTGCCGTAACCGGGCTGGGCGGTGGGGGTCGGTGTCTGGGTCGGAGTCGGGGTGGGGGTGCTGCCGCCGGTCAGCTTGTCATAGCTGTATTTGGTGCCGTTGGCGGTGGGCAGCAGGGGATTGGTGTCGGCGTTGTCCCGGCTGCCGCCGTGGGCCTTGGTCATGGCCGCAGTGGTCAGGTTGAAGTATGTATGGCGCAGATGATCGCCGCTGTCGTCAAAGGTGACGTCGGTCTCGTACCAATCGCCGTCCAGCTGCACGATGTTCCAGGCATGGTTCAGCGCATTGCTGGTCACCATGGAGGCCTGAATGCCGCAGCGGCCCAGCAGATACAGGTATGCCTTGGCGTAACCGTCGCAGACGCTGGTTCCCTTGACCAGGGCATTGTAGGCGGTGTGCTGGGCATAGCCCACCGTGTCCGCCGCACCGTTGTAGTCGTAGGTCACGGCGGCGGCCAGAGCGTCATGAATCCGCAGGGCGGTCATGGCCGCGCCGTCCGAGGTGTCCACCTGGGCCAGCACCCGGTTGGCCGCGTCCTCAAACTCCTGCTTGCCCTGGGCAAGCTGGGCAGCGGTGGTGTACCAGCGGCCGTTCCGGGACATACCCAGACCCACCAGCTGGCCGTTGCCGTTGTAGTACAGCGCATACCGGCCGCCGTGCCAGAAGACCTCGGGGTGGTCGTACATGGCAGCGGTCACGCCCAGGATGGCCTCCTGACGGCTGACATTGAGGGAGGGGTCCACCGTTCCCATGCCGCAGTTGACCACATCTTCACAGGCGATCAGGAAGGCACGGTAGGCGGCTTTCTGGTTGTTGTTCAGCAGGTTGTAGAGGACGCCGCTCTCGGCGTTGGCGGCATAGACCGCCGCCGCTTCCTCGCCGGCCTCGGGCACCGGGTTGTTGGGATCCACGACCTCTTCCTCGGGTTCCGGGATCTGCCAGATGCTGGTGGCGATCTCGGTTTCGGGTTCCGCGGCTTCCTCAGCGGATACCGCAGGCAGCATCAGCCCGCCCAGCAGCGCCAGCGTCATCAACAGCGCCAGCAGACGGCGGGTCAGGGATACGGACTTATGCATGGGAAAAACCTCCTGTCGGCCTCAGTTTGTCTCTGCCTCGGGCTGGCCTTGGGCCCGGGCATGGATCTCGGCTTCGAATTCGTCGAAATCCCGGATATATTCGGTCTCGTCGTAGTGCTCGCTGGCCAGACAGAGAAGCACCGCGTCGGGGCTGAAATCATACATTTCCTTCCACACCATGGTGGGGATATAGACCCCGGTGCGGGGGCGGTTGAGGCTGAACACCACCTCGTTGCCCAGCCCGTCCATCACCTTGACCTTGCTGCGCCCCGCCACATTGATGAGCACAAACTCGCTGTTGCGGTTGGCGTGCTGGCCCCGGACGATGTCAGGGTCGGACCCGTAGATGTAGAACACCCGCTGGATGGAAAAGGGGATGTCCTTTTCCCCCTCCACCACCACCAGGTTGCCGCGCTCGTCCCCGTGCTCGGCAAACTCGATGAAATAGGCACTGCTGCGGTTTTCCATGGCGGTCTCCTTTCAGGGGCGGAACTCGTTGATGGCCCGGATGACGGTATCCTGTTCCGCCTCGGTCATACCGTTGTACATCGGCAGGCTCAGCACCTCGTCGGCGTAGCGCTCGGCGATGGGGAAGTCTCCCTTGTGATACCCCAGATACCGGTAGGCCTGGGACAGATGGGGCGGGATGGGGTAGTGGATGATGGTGCCGATTTCCCGCGCTTTGAGATAGTCGGCCAGGGCGTCCCGACAGCCCGGCAGATGCACCACATACTGGTGCCAGGTGGAATCGGCGCCGGGGCGGATTTTGGGATGCTGCAGACAGGGGTTGGTGAGCAGGGCGTCGTAGCGGGCGGCCAGGCGGCAGCGCTCGGCGTTGAATTCCTCCAGATGCCGCAGCTTGACCCGCAGCAGCCCGGCCTGAAGCTCATCCAGCCGGCTGTTGGCGCCCACCACCTCGTTCTGGTAGCGCACCCGGCTGCCGTAGTTGCGGAACACCCGGCAGCGGTCGGCGATGTCGGGGTCGTTGGTGGTGATGCACCCGGCGTCCCCGAAGGCCCCGCAGCCCTTTGTGGGGTAGAAGCTGAAACAACCGATGTCCCCGATGGAGCCCACCACCTTGCCCTTCCAGTGGTTGCCGTGGCTCTGGGCACAGTCCTCCACCACCTTGAGGTTGTGGCGGCGGGCCACCTGGCCGATCACATCCATGTCGCAGCTCTGGCCGTAGAGATGCACCGCCAGGATGGCCTTGGTGCGGGGGGTGACGGCGGCCTCGATGCGGTCGGCGTCGATGTTGTCGTACTGGTCAGGCTCCACAAAGACCGGGGTGGCCCCGTTGATGGTGATGCCCATAACACAGGCGATGTAGGCATTGGCCGAGACGATGACCTCGTCCCCGGCGCCGATGCCCAACAGGCGGAAGGCGATCCAGAGGGCGTCCAGACCGCTGGCCAGACCGACGCAGTATTTGGCGCCGGTCATGGCGGCCCACTCGGTTTCAAAGGCCTCCACCTCCCGGCCCAGGATATACCAGCCGCTGCGCAGCACTTCCAGGGCCTTGGCCTCATATTCGGGGGCGTGCAGGTCGTACTGGCGTTTGAGATCGTTGGCAAGGATCCGCATGGGATGCCTCCTTTCTTACTGGGCGTCGCCGTAGGTGGCGGGGACATCCCCCAGCCAGCGCAGCGCCACCTTGAGATTGGACAGCCGGGCGTTGACGCTGGCTTCCACATCCACCGTCAGCTCCTGGGTGCCGTCCAGCACCAGCTCATAGGGGCTGTAGGCGGTGTCGGTGCGTTCCTCGCCCATTTCCATGGGGCTGCGCCCCAGGCTGACCCCGTCCACGCTCACCTCCAGGGTGCCGTAGCTGCCGATAAGCACATTGTCAAACTTGGCCTCCACCATGATATAGTAGCGGCCGGCGGGGGGCACCGCGCTGACGGTACCGGCGCTCTGGGCGGCGCCGTCCACATAATAGCGCAGATCCACGCTGTACCCGTCGCTCATCAGGGTGCCGCCGTGGCCGACAAACTCGTTGGCAATGCCGCTGTCGGTGGGCAGCAGCACGGTGTAATCTCCCAGACGCTCGGCGATCACATAGCCGCCCAACAGCATATAAATGGTCTCCTGCCGGTCGGTGGGCACCAGGAGGATGCCCGGCTGATCCCGCAGCAAGTCAGTGTCGCTGACCAGCGAGATGGTCCGGTCGGGGAAGGCCCGCTGCAGTTCCGCCACGCTGGCCCGTTCCTGCTGGCTCTCCTTGGGCACCACATAGACCGGGCGATATTCGTAGTCCAGTTCCAGCAGACGGCCCAGCTGGTCCATCTCGGTGGTGCCGTCGGTGATCACCTCGCCCACTTCGCCCACACGGGAGTAGGTGATCTCATGCAGGGTGAGCACCGCGCCGGCCTCGGCCTTGAGCTGGAACTGAATCCCGCTGAGATCCTGGTCCAGCATGGAGGTCAGGGTCAGGCGCATCCGGGTGCGGACCCCGTCGGCGAAGGTGGCGCTGTCCAGGGTGATGTCCCGCAGCCGGCGCCCGCTCTCATCCAGGACATAGAACTCGCCCCGGGTATCGCCGCCGCCGTTGGCGGTGACGGTGAAGGTGATCTCATACTGGCCCGCCGGCAGGTTGATGGGCCCGGTGTGCATCACCAGCCCCGCCGCGCCGTTGGAGGTGATCTCCACCGGCAGGGTGGTCAGGCCGGTGTCGGCCTCGGTGCGGGTGTAGCTGGGAATGCTCTCTTTGTAATACAGTCCTTCTTCGGCGCCGGTCTGGTCATCTCTGCCGGCCAGTTTGGCCTCTTTGGTCAGGACCGCCGCGTCATCATAGTACACCGGCACCCCGTCGGCCCAGCCGGTGAGCAGGTTCATCTTCAGGGCAGCCTGGGCCCAGGCGGATCCCGGCGCCGCATACAGGGTGAAGAAGTCGTTGGTGATCAGAGCGATGCAGCGCTCACTCACCGCCTCCTCGGCAGGGGAATCTGCCGAAATCGCATACAGTGCCTCCGGGTCCAGCTCGGCGGCACGGAAGGTAGACGCCGTAATCCGATCCACCCGGGCGTCGGGGATCCGCACCTGAAGATAGGCCGCGCTGAAGCTGCCCTGTTCCGTGGCCTCGTCCTTCTGAACCCAGACAATCTTGTCCGGCTGGCGACCGGCCTGGTCACACAGCTCCCAGACCTGATCCATTGCGGTGGAAACGCTGGCCTGGGTGGCCGAGAAGGAACTCTGGCAGCAGATGGCCCAGATCCAGAATCCGGCACAGACCATCACCGGCAGCAGAATGCGCAGCATGGGACGGGTGGTCTTGACCACCGCCACCCGCCGGGGAGAGGCGTCGTCCAGAAAAACACTGTGGGAAAATGCGTACTGGGCAGCCCAGGCGATCAGGAAGATCGCCCCGGTCACCACCAGCACAAAATAGGTGAACTGGGGAACATCGTGGTGAAGATTGTCAAAGTGCCGCCAGGTGGTGACACAAAGGAAGTTGTAGTTTTCCGCATCGTTGGCGGCGCCGCGAATCAGTTCGGCATTGGTGAAGGCCGCCAGCACTGTGGCCACACCGCAGCAGCCCACCGCCTGGCCCAGTCCCACCCGGCCCAGCAGAAGCAGTGCCAGACCGATGGCGATGAGAGGCCCGAAGGCGAACTCCATATACCGGCCGTAGACCAGAATGTCCAGACGGGAGGTGCCGCGCATGGCGATGACGTTGACCAGATAGGTGCCGCCAAAGGAGAGCAGCAGGAAGATGGAGGGCAGTTTGCGGGGGTTGAGCTGACGCAGGCCGCTGCGGAACCACTGCCACAATGCGGAGAAGAAGTCCCCGAAGAGCAGCCGCAGGGTGACAAGCCCCAGCATCAGGGTGCTGCTGGCCAGATAGAACATCTTGCCGCAGGCGCTGTAGAAGAGGGAACGCCAGCCCTCCAGGGTGGACATGGCGCCGAACATGTTGTTGATCTGGCCGGCATAGTCGTTGGTGCCGGCGTAGAGGGTACTCACATAGACGTTGCCGTTGAACCACATCTTGATGAGGTTTTGAATCAGCAGGATCCCCACAAAGCTGAGGAAAAAGGCCAGGACCTGTTTCCAGTCCAGCCGCCGGGCCGCCCAGAAGAGCAGCACCGTCATGACCAGGGCAATCAGAACGCCGATGGTGCGCAGATGCACCATATACAGGTATCCGGCTGCCAGGGCCAGCCCCACCGCGGTGGGAATGGAGGGTTGTTCCAGCAAACGCAGAACCAGAGCAAAGACCAGCCAGTAGACCAGGTAGAGCAGCGTCTCGCTCCAGGCGCCCTGGGCCTGGACCAGGTTGTTGGTATATAAGGTGGCAGCCATGGAAACCAGCATGGCCCCCACCGGAGGCAGTGCCGAGAACAGCCGCCGCAGGCAGCGATAGGTCAGCCCGAAAGCGGCAAACAAAAACAGAATGTTGAGAACCAGCGCCGCCTTGTACATCACCGTCATGGGCAGCCCCAGCCAGAACAGCGGGACCAGGAAGAAGCTGTACCCGTAACCGTAGTAGGGGATGGCTCCCATCACCCCGCTCCAGTCATGTCCCGCCAGCATGGCGGCATTGCCCCAGTAGCCCAGTTCGTCGCCCATCACCACCGGACCCTCGGCAAAGGGAATGGTCCAGCCGGCGGCCACGGCGATCACCGCCAGGCAGAGCACCGTCACCGCCCCGAAGATCCGGGGGGAGACCAGCCGGCTAGCCGGGGTCACATTGACCAGGGGTTTGACAGTGCGCACCTTGCGGGCACCGTTGGGGTGTCCGCCGGCGGGGGACGCAGAGGCGGCCGGTTCCTCGTCAGCGGACGGGGCGGCGTCAGGCGCCGGGGAAGGCGCGGCGGCCTCCTCGGAAAGCGCCGCATCGGCGGGTTGCTGTATCTGAGGCGCTGCGGCCCCATCGGTGGTTTTTTTGCGGTTGATAAACACCGTTTGGCTCTCCTTTTTTGGGACGCGCAAGCGTCGCTTTGATCTTCCGGGCAGACAGATTGGCCCAAGTTCGATTATAGCATATTTCCCGGGCCATGCCAACCGCGGCGGCCCTCAATCGCCGGAAAAGGAGTATCCCATCCCGCAATAAAATTCATAGGCCTTGTGCAGAAAATCCTCGGTCACGCAGAAGTAATCCGCCAGTTCGGCGGGGGTATCTCCCCGGCGCAGCCGGGCGGCCAGTTCGGGGTAGGGGATATATTTGAGGATGGCCGCCTTGTCGGCCCGGTATTCCGCCTGGGCCTTGTCCTGGTAGGGGCTGAAGGGTTTGTAGAAGGCTCCGCTGACAAAATGCCCGTCCTCGTGGATGAGGGCGGTGCGCAGTTCGGCCTCGGTGGAAAAACGTCCGGTGTCCACCCCCACAATCCGCCCCTCCTGCAGCGCCAGGCAGCGGTTGGCCCGCATGGGACATTCCAGCACCAGGATGTCCTCCTCCTCCAGTTCCCGCCGGGTGCGGCTCAGGCTGTACGGCCCCTGTTCCATTCCGGGATTTCCCCCTTTCCCCCGGCCGGGGGTCAGCGGCGGCCCCGGTTGATCTCGGCACGCAGCCGGATCAGGGTGGCGATGTCCGCCTTGTCGTCCTCGGTCAGGTATTTTTTCAGATTTTCGTATGCGGCAATCGGTTCGTCCCGGATCAGATCATCCACCGGGTCGGCAGGCCCGGGCAGCGGGTCCTCGCCGGTCAGCTGGGCCACCGTCACCCCGAAATACTCCGCGATGCGGGTGGCGTGTTTCAGGGTCAGCTGCCGGGTGCGCCCGGCGGCCAGCTCGGAGAGGGTGCTGCGGGGGATTTTCAGTTCCCGGCAAAGCTGGGTGACGTTGAGGCCCTGGCGGGTGCAGAGGGTCTGGATTGTCTCATACATCTGGTTCATGGTTGTTCTCCTTCGGCGGGGATTGTGCAAATTTCTGTTCCTTATTTCAGAATACGGCAGCCGCCGCCCGCTGTCAAGAAGATTCTCTTTTCTTCGTTGAATGAAATGGTGAAGGTAATATAAAGTATCGCCTCACCGGTCAAGCCACTGTTTTAGCCCCCTCCCAGACAGATCTGGCCTGGTAAATTCCCGTTTTGCGTCACAAATCATATATAAGGGGGCACAGCAAAGCTGGCGGAATGAACTTCGTCGTTGCAGAAGTGAACGTCACCCCACCTCAGCTGAGATATCGCGGGTCACTTCCTGCTTGGCTTTTGTTGGTTACCTCTTCAGTAACCGGGGTGTCAGATCGACCTCGTCTGCAGGGATTGCCCTGAGCCCCAGAACCGCTTTCAACTGCTGGAATTCAGAACTCTCTGCCAATTCAAATGGTGTTTTCCCATCAAGTTTGCTGCGGCGTGTACTGTTAATGTGGTTGAGCAAAAGAACAATATCCTGCTGCGTATACGGGTTAAAACTCTTGCCTCTTGGAAGAACATATCGGATATATTCGTGGTTCTTTTCAATATGAGGTTTCTGCCAGGATGCTTGCGGATCACAGTAAAAAACGCGGGTTCTCCGTTGTCCATCCACTGTGTATTCCATCTCACGGGTGTGTTTGAACTCACTGCCGTTGTCGGTCAGAATCACGGGAAACAAGGTTCGGAAGGTCTCCAAGCCAAGCGCGGATGTCAGCCAATCAAACTGCTCCACAACTGTCTGCGCCTTGCCGTCCCGCATCAGAAAGATCAACATGAAGCTCTGTTCTACAAAAAGCAGCGTCAGCATCCGTTTGCCCTGTTCCCGGCAACCTTTTACCGTATCCATTTCCACATACGCTGCGGTGGGATGCTTCTCCATATATGTAAAGAAGGCCTCGTATGTTCGTTCCTGGCGATATTTCTGGTTCAGCGCTCCTTCGCTCGGTTCCTTCTTTTTTCTGCGGGGGCGGTAGCTAACCTTGCGGCGCAGATCCAGATTGCCGACACTGAGTACCCCTTCATCAATGTAGTGGTATAACGTACGCTGGCTTACCGGGAGTTCTTCTGCGTGTTCTGCATAGATGTGGGCCAGCGGCTGACCTTTTCGGATCAGCGGCGTTACCAATGCATCCAGAGCAACCAGATCTGCACCGTGTATCTGCGGCTTGCTTCGTGCCTGTGCGTAGCGACGTTTGGCAACGGCGTCTGCCTGCTGCGCAATGTAGTAGATTCGGTCCAGTTTGCACTTTCTCCGTTGGGTACACACATTGCATACATACGGCGGTTTTTCCAGTTGCTTACACACACTATCCTGAAAGGTGCTGCACACCCTTTGGCAGTCTACTTCCAGGCAGGTATAGCATGTACGAAGGCAATCGGCTTTTCCGCACAACCCCTTCCGCCTGCATCCTGTGGCGTTGCGGCAAATTTTTCCGTAGGGATGTTCACCGGGTGTTTTTGTTCCATTTCTCCGGATCTCTTCCGATACATGGCGCCGACTTTTGTGGATCGTCTTTGCTATCTCCGTCAGATTCTTTCTGGCGTAGATTCCTGCCTCTATGGCAATTCTGTCCGATAATGTCATACGACTCATAGTTCCTGCTTTCCGCAGGAGAGTGACCTTTCTTTCATTATAGTCTATTTGCAGAAGTGAGCGTCACCTTTTTCCTCATTTTCTATCCCTAAAACGTTACCTTCACTTTTGCAATTTACCATTCTCTTTTCTTTATCTTACCAGGATCGAGGGGTGATAAAACGGATTCTTACGGGCTTGGGGACCGCCGGGAAGGCGTTCCTCCTCCGAAGGGGTTGTGTTTGCGAACCTCCGCGAAAACGGCATCCCATCGAAGCGTTGTCGCTTTTTGCCGCCAAAAAGCGACGGAAAAACCGCCACCGTTCCGAGGCGGTGGACGCACGGCCAGGGCTGTAAGCCCTGGACTCCGATTGGCCCCCACCCCTGACGGGGGCCAATCGCAAGGAATGGATTGAGAATCAAGGGCATCCGCCCTTGATAATCCTTCTCTATGGGTTTGGGGACAAAAACAGACCGGCGGGGGAGAGGCGGCGCCGGTCTGGGGGGATGGTTGGTTCTTATATAATAATGTAGGAAGGGTTACTCGCCGTCCTTGGTGCTCAGGCGGTAGCCCACCTTGTAGACGGTCTGGATCTCCCGGGTCAGGCCCAGCTTTTTCCGCAGCCGCTGGATGTGCACATCCACCGTCCGGGTCTCGCCCTTATAATTGTAGCCCCAGGCGATTTCCAGCAGCTTGTCCCGGCTCATGGCCAGGTCGCGGTTGAGCACCAGGGTTTCCAGCAGAGCATATTCCTGGGGGGTCAGGGCCACCTCCTGGCCTTCCCGCAGCACACGGTGGGCGGTGAGGTCCACACAGAGGTCCTTGAACCGGAATTCGGTGTTGCCTCGGTGGGCGCGGCGCAGAACGCTTTCCACCCGGGCCAGCAGTTCCAGAATCTCGAAGGGCTTGACGATGTAGTCGTCCGCCCCCAGCCCCAGACCCCGCAGCTTGTCCGCCAGGGCGGACTTGGCGGTCACAAAGATCACGGCCTGCTCGGCGGGCAGCTTTGCCTTGACGGCGAAGCCGTCCATCCCGGGCAGCATGATGTCCAAAAGAATCAGGTCATAGGCGCCGGCCTCGGCCATCTCCAGCGCCTGCTCGCCGGTGAATGTCTGATCGCAGAAATGCCCCGCAAGACGGAGGTTGTTGGCCATCAGGTCGTTGACAGCGTGCTGGTCCTCAGCAATCAAAATCTTTGCCATAAACGGGTCTTTGCCTTTCTTCAAAAAAGATCATGTTCAAAGATACAGCCGGAAAGAGTGTATCATTTATTATAACGACGCATGTATCGAAGTTGTTACAGCAAGACCGAAGATTTCACAATTTCCGCACAAAACCAAACCGGACTCCCCCGAAAAAACGGAGAAGCCCGGCCTGGTTGGTATAGGAAAAATAAGAGGATGGCAAAGAAATAAGGAAAATAGAAAAAATAGAGGTAAAGCCCCTGTCAATAGAGAAGGTTTGCAAAGGGCGGATGCCCTTTGCTCTCAATCCATACCTTGCTCAAAGGGCCCGTCAGGGGTGGGCCCTTTGAGGAGTCCAGGGCTTACAGCCCTGGCCGTGCGTCCACCGCATCGGAACGGTGGAACTTTTTTCGGTTCCTTTTTTGGTTACAAAAAAGGAACGCCTTCGGGGGAGGAACGCCTTCGCGGCGGTCCGCCAACATAACCCCTTCGGGGGCAGAACGCTTTCGTGGCGTTCCTCCACCCCCATCAGACAATCTTCCGCGACTTGTGCACCCCGGTCTTGAGAAACTCCACCCACTCGGCCACATTGACCGCGTGATCCCCCAGACGCTCCAGATACTTGGTAATCATAAAGAGGTCCAGGGCGGTTTCGGCCTCGTTGGGGTTGGCAGCAATGTACTGGGCGATCTCGCCGCTGACCCGGGTAAAGGTCTTGTCGGCCACATCGTCCTTGGCGATGACCTCGGCGGCGGTGGCCAGGTCCACCTGGACATAGGCACCGATGGCCTGTTTGACCATGTTCAGCACATGGTCGCCCATGCGGTAGATGTCTTCCAGGGCGTTCTGGGGCACCTTGCTCAGATCCCCCAGATGCAGCACGATCTCGGCAATATCGGAAGCCTGGTCGGCGATGCGCTCAATGTCGGTGACCATCTTGAGGGCGGTGGACACCTTGCGCAGATCGCTGGCCACCGGCTGCTGGCGGAGAAAAAGGGTGAGGCAGCGGTGCTCGATCTCGTGCTCCACCGCGTCGATCTCGCTGTCCCGGGCGATGACGCTGCGGGCCAGCTCCACATCCCGGTTGCGCAGGGCGGTCATGGCGCTCTCGATGGCGCCGCCGGCGGCGTGGCCCATCCGGGCCAGCATGGTATCGAGCTGCATCAGCTCCTCGTCATAGGCTTTGCGGACACTGTATCCCATCTGTATTCACCTCGTATCAGCCGAACCGGCCGGAAATGTAATCCTCGGTGCGTTTGTCCACCGGGGTGGCAAAGACCCGCTCGGTGGGGCCCATCTCCACCAGTTCGCCCAGCAGGAAGAAGGCCGTCTTGTCCGAGATACGGGCCGCCTGCTGCATGTTGTGGGTGACGATGATGATGGTGTAATCCTTTTTCAGATCCATGGCCAGCTCCTCCACCTTGGAGGTGGAGATGGGGTCCAGGGCGCTGGTGGGTTCGTCCATGAGCAGGACTTCGGGTTCCACCGCCAGGGCGCGGGCGATGCACAGACGCTGCTGCTGACCGCCCGACATCCCCAGGGCGCTCTTGTTCAGCCGGTCCTTGACCTCGTCCCAGATGGCGGCGCCCCGCAGGGACTTTTCCACAATCTCGTCCAGCTTGGCCTTGCCGTGGATGCCGTGGGTGCGGGGCCCGTAGGCGATGTTGTCATAGATGGACATGGGGAAGGGGTTGGGCTTCTGGAACACCATGCCCACCCGCTTGCGCAGGACGTTGACGTCCATCTTGTCCTTGTAGATGTCCACACCGTCCAGGCGGATGTCCCCCGAGATCCGGCAGCCCTCCACCAGATCGTTCATCCGGTTCAGGCTCTTGAGGAAGGTGGACTTGCCGCAGCCGGAGGGGCCGATGAAGGCGGTGATCTCCTTTTCGGGGATGGAAATGTTGATATTCTTCAGGGCATGGAAGCTGCCGTAGTACAGATCCATGTTGGAAACTTCAAATTTGTTCATCGTCTCTTACTTTCCTTTCGCAAGTTTGCCGGCAATAAAGCTGGACAGACTGTTGATGAGCAGCACCAGCACCAGCAGCACCACCGCGGTGCCGTAGGTCTCGTTGACGTGCAGGCCCTCGCTGGACAGCAGGTACATGTGCACCGCCAGCGTCCGGGTGGAGCTGAAAACGCTTTCGGGAACGGCGGCCACCGTGCTGGCGGTGTAGATCAGCGCGGCGGTTTCGCCCACGATGCGGCCCACCGCCAGGATGACGCCGGAGAGGATGCCCGGCATGGCGCTGGGCAGCACGATGGTAAAGACGGTGCGCAGCTTGCCGGCGCCCAGGCCGAAGCTGCCTTCCCGGTAGGAATCCGGTACCGCCAGCAGGGCTTCCTCGGTGGTGCGCATGATCACCGGCAGCACCATGATGGCCAGGGTGAAGGCACCGGCGATGAGGGAGAAGCCCCAGTGCAGCTGGGTGACGAAGAAGAGCATGCCGAACAGACCATAGACGATGGAGGGAATGCCCTGCAGGGTTTCGGTGGTCAGGCGGACCACCTTGACCAGCTTGTTGCCGCGCTTGGCGTATTCCACCAGCCAGACGGCGGCAAAGATGCCCAGCGGGGTGGCAATGACCAGGGAGAAGGCGGTCATCAGCACCGTGTTGATCAGCGCCGGCATCAGCGAGACGTTCTCGGAGTTGTAGGTCCATTCAAACAGGCTGGGCTTGAGGTTGGGGATGCCCATAACCAGAATATAGCCGATGAGGAAGATCAGCACTGCCACCGTGACCAGGGCGGCGATCCGCACCAGCCACCGCATGACAGCGGCCCAGATCCGGGCCGCGGGGCGGTTCACATAGCTGCGTGCGGGGGGAATCATCCGGGCGCCGGAATCCGAAAGGGATTCCTCCCGGCCGTTGGCGGTCATCACAGTGGTCTCAGGCATTTTTCTCCCTCTCTTTCACAATGCTGAAGCTCAGGTTGATGAGCAGGATGAAAACGAAGAGCACGACGCCGGTGGCGATCAGCGCCTCCCGGTGGAGGTCGGCGGCATAGCCCATCTCAATGACGATGTTGCTGGTCATGGTCCGCAGGCCTTGGAACAGCCCCTGGGGCATCCAGGTCTGGTTGCCGGCCACCATCACCACCGCCATGGTCTCGCCGATGGCGCGGCCGATGCCCAGGATGATGGCGGAGAGCACGCCGCTCTTGGCGGCGGGCAGCACGGTGCAGAAGACGCTGCGCTCATGGGTGGCGCCCAGCGCCAGGCTGCCCTCGTAGTAGCTCTGGGGCACCGCGTCCAGGCTGGTCTTGCTCACCGTGATGATGGTGGGCAGGATCATGATGCCCAGCAGCAGGCTGGCGGTGAAAAGGGACATACCCTTGCCGTTGTTGATGTGCAGCACCTTGCGGACAAAGTCGGTCTTGAGGATGGCCTGGATGGTCGGAACCATCACCACCATGCCGAAGAAGCCGTAGACCACCGAGGGGATGCCGGCCAGCAGCTGAACCGCCGGCAGCAGCACCTTGTTCACCCGGTTGGAAGCAAACCGGCTCATGTAAATGGCGGTGAGCAGACCGATGGGCACGCCCACCACGATGGCGCCCGCGGTGACATAGATGCTGCCCAGGATCATGGGCAGGATGCCGTAGACATCGTTGCCGGGTTTCCAGGTGGTGCCCAGCAAAAACTTCAGGGGGCCGATCTTGCCGATGGTGGGGATGCCGTTGGCAAACAGGAAGATGCAGATCAGCGCCACCGACAGGATGGAAACGCAGGCACAGAGGGTGAACACCCACTGCATCACGTTCTCCCGATTGAAGATGGTTTTCGTTTTCATTCCTATACCTCGCTCTCGTTTACCCATACCGTGAAAGCATTGAAGAAAGCATTGAAAAGGGGGTCTTTTTGAAGATTCCGGCAGGTCTGAACCTGCCCCCAACAATAGGAAGCGGGATAAAGTCCCGCGGTTGCCCGCTTGCCTTCATCCCGGTTCCTTGCGTCCTTAGGGTGTGTGATTACAGCTGATCCCAGGTGGTGGTGTCACCAACGTAGATGCTGCAGATCTGCTCCACCGTCATGTCGGTGATGGGGTTGGCCGGGTTGACAACAACCGCGATGCCGTCCTGGGCCAGAACGGTGGCCACAGCGCCCTCGCTGATCTCGCTGTCCTTCAGCTCACGGCTGGCCATGCCGATGGTGTAGGTGCCGTCCATCGCACCGGTAACGCCGGTGGTGGAGTCGGTGGTCATGAGCTCGATGGTGGCGTTGGGGTTGACGGCCTTGTAAGCCTCAATCAGCTTCTCCATCAGGGGGCTGACAGAGGAGGAGCCGCCCACCGTGATGCTGCCGGAAGGCTGGGTGGAGGTGAAGGCAGCGGCATCATCCGCGCCGATGTAGCCTTCCTCGGTGGCCAGAGCCTGGCCTTCGGCGCCCATGCAGTAGCCCAGGAAGTCCACGGCAACGGGATCGGTGGCTTCGCCGTTGGTCACAATATTAAAGGGGCGGGCCAGGGTGTAAGTACCATCCTTGACGGTGGCGGCAGAAGCCTCCACACCGCCCACGGTGACGGCCTTGACGCTGTCGTCCAGGCTGCCCAGGCTGATGTAGCCGATGGCGGTCTCATCATTGGCAACGGTGGTCATAACGCCGTTGGTGGAGTTCTGGGTGGCGGCAGCCTGGGTGGTGCGGTCGCCGGAGTCATCCTCCACGCCGGTCAGCTCGATGAAAGCGCCGCGGGTGCCGGAGCCGTCCTCACGGGTGATGACGGTGATGGCCTGGGTGGTATCAAAATCCGAAGCGGAAGTCTCGGTGGCTTCGCTGCTCTCGGCCGCCTCGCTGGTGGCTTCGGTGCTGCTGGCGGCAGCGCTGGAAGTCTCGGCAGCGCTGGAGGTTTCGCCGGTGGCGCCGCAGCCGGCCAGGCTCAGCGCCATGGCAGCGGCACAGATCAGAGCAATTTTGCGTTTCATAACCAAATCTTCTCCCTTGTATCGTTGTTTTTTGTGTTCTCTCTTTGCGGTCGGGCCGTTCGCCCGGCTGCATGATGTATTGTACCGTCTTTTCTTTGCCGTTTCGACCATGGCGCGGTACAGTTTCGGTAAAACCTTGGTAAGCCAATTTGTCCAAATGCAAAGTTTGTGTAAAATGCACGGATTTTACCGCCCGATTTTTTACAAAATACCCGCTGGGCAGTCCATTTTACACAGATTTTACAAATACTTTACCGCTGTTTGGTGTTCTGCCGGGGCGGACATCCTTTATAATAGAGGATGGTATAGGGCCGCGGAATGTCGGATTGTGCCGACGGCGCGGCGGAAAAAGAAAATAAGAGAATGGAAGTGTACCCCGGTATGAGCATTTTTAACGTGTTCACCCTGATGGGCGGTCTGGCGATGTTCCTGTTCGGCATGGACATCATGGGCAAAAACCTGGAGCAGACCGCAGGCAGCAAGCTGCAGGGCATCCTGAGCAAGATGACCTCCTCCCCGCTGCGGGGCCTTTTGCTGGGCCTTGTGGTTACTGCTGTCATCCAGTCCTCCTCGGCCACCACTGTCATGGTGGTGGGCTTCGTCAACTCCGGCTTGATGGATCTGTACCAGGCGGTGGGCGTCATCATGGGCGCCAACATCGGTACCACCGTCACCTCCTGGCTGCTCTCGCTGACCGGCCTGCAGGGAGAAAGCATTTTCATCCAGATGCTCAGCCCTGACGCCTGGGCACCCCTGCTGGGCTTTGTGGGCATGGCGATGTTCATGTTCGGCAAGGACCGCCGCAAGGGCATCGGCCAGATTTTCCTGGGCTTCTTCATCCTGATGGCCGGCATGGATCTGATGAGCAGCTCCACCGCGCCCCTGGCCGACGCCCCCTGGTTCGGGGAGCTGTTCCTGGCCTTCACCAACCCGGTGCTGGGTGTTCTGGTGGGCGCCCTGCTGACCGCCATCATCCAGTCCTCCTCGGCTTCGGTGGGTATCCTGCAGGCGCTGTCCACCTCCACCGGGGCGGTGTCTCTGGCCGCGGCAATGCCCATCATCATGGGCCAGAACATCGGCACCACCGTCACCGCGCTGATCTCCTCGGCGGGCGCCAACAAGAATGCCCGCCGCACCGCCATGGTGCATCTCTACTTCAACATCATCGGCACGGCGTTTTTCCTGGCCGGGTTCTATGCCCTGAACGCAGTGTTCCATTTCCCCTTCTACCATGACCAGGCCAACGCCTTCAACATTGCGGTGGTGCACACCGTCTTCAACCTGGTCACCACGGCCATCCTGCTTCCCTTTAATAAGGTGTTGGTCCGTCTGGCGATCCTGACCGTTCCCGACGACAAGACCCCCGAGCACACCGAGCTTCTGGACGACCGCCTGCTCTCCACCCCCTCGGTGGCGGTGGGCCGTGCCATGCTCACCGGCGGCGACATGGCGGAGATCTGCCGCACCTCGCTGCTGCAGGCTATGTCCACCACCCGGCAATGGGATGACGCCATCGCCGACGAGGTGCGCCGCAAGGAGGAAGCGGTGGACCACTATGAGGATGTGCTGGGCACCTATCTGGTCAAGCTGTCGGCCAAAGCCCTCTCCCGGGAGGACCAGCGCAGCGTGAACACCCTGCTGCACACCATCAGCGACTTTGAGCGGATTTCCGACCACACGGTGAACCTGGTGGAGGCCGCCGAAGAGATCCGGGACAAGAACATCCAGTTCAGTGCCGAAGCCCTCAGCGACCTGGCGGTGCTGGAAGCCGCGGTACAGGACATCGTCAACCGCACGGTGGATGATTTCCAGAAAAACGACTGCAACGCGGCGTCCAAGATTGAGCCGCTGGAGCAGGTCGTGGATAACTTGGTGCGGGACATCAAGACCCGGCACATCGCCCGTCTGCAGGCGGGCACCTGCTCCATCGAGTACGGCTTTGTGCTGGATGACCTGCTGACCAACTATGAGCGGATCGCCGACCACTGCTCCAACATCGCGGTGGCGATGATCGAGGTGGCGGCCGACCGGTTCGACACCCACGAATATCTGAACAACGTCAAGAGCGGCGCCAGCGTCAAGTTTGAACAGCGGTACGAGAAGTACCGTGACCGCTACGCCTTCCCGCCCGAGGGTGAGAAGGAGCCGGTCCGGAAGTCCGGGGAGGCCTGAGCGCCCGCCACAAGGAGGCAATTTTCATGATTTACATCGTCGAGGACGATGCCAGCATCCGGGAGCTGGAGCAGTACGCGCTCCAGACCAATTCCTTTCCGGCCCAGGGCTTTCCCGACGGGGCCAGCTTTTGGGCCGCGGTGCATCAGACGGTGCCGGATCTGGTGATCCTGGACGTGATGCTGCCCGACGAGGACGGCTATGCCATCCTGGGCAAGCTGCGGGAGAGCGCCGCCACCCGGGCGGTGCCGGTGATTATGGTGACCGCCAAGACCAGCGAGATTGATGTGGTCAAGGGGCTGGACCACGGCGCCGACGACTATCTCTGCAAGCCCTTCGGCATCATGGAGTTCATCAGCCGGGTCAAGGCAGTGCTGCGCCGGGCCAAGAGTGCTCCGGCGGCAGGGCCGCTGCGGTTCGGCCCCATCGCCCTGGACGATCTCTCCCGCACCGTGACGGTGGACGGGGAGCCGGTGGAGCTGACCTTCAAGGAATATTCCCTGCTGCACTTTTTCCTGGAACATCCCGAGGAGGTGCTGGCCCGGGAACGGATCATGAAGGCGGTGTGGGACACCGACGACCTGCTGGAATCCCGCACCATCGACATGCATGTGCGGACCCTGCGCCAGAAGCTGGGGGACGCCGGCGAGGAGATCCGCACGGTGCGCAAGGTGGGCTACAAGCTGAGCGCCAAGGGCGCGGAGGCCGCCGATGAAACCTGAGGAATCCGAACGCACCCCGCGCAGCATGGCCCGGCAGATTATGCGGGGTGTGCTGGCGGTGGGGATCCTGGCGGTGGTGCTGACGGCGCTGGGCTCGGCGCTGCTTTTCCACCGTGCCTTTGCGGCGGAGGTGGACCGCAGCCTGCAGCGGCAGGCCGAGGCGGTGGCCGCCGGGTTTTCGGGGGACCCCGCCAGCCTGGACAACTACCTGACGGTGGGGCTGCGGCTGACCCTCATTGACAGCGACGGCCAGGTGCTCTATGACAGCCTGACCGATCCCGCCGGGATGGAGAACCACCTGAGCCGCCCCGAGGTGGCGGCGGCGCTGGAAGCCGGCACCGGCCAGAGCGTGCGCGCCAGCGAAACGGCGGGCTACGAGACCCATTATTATGCTCTGCTTCTGTCGGATGGCCGGGTGCTGCGCCTGGCAGAGGACACCCGGGGGCTGTGGGCCTCCTACAACCGGGTGCTGCCGCTGCTGGTGCTGGGCTGCGCCCTGGTGGCAGCGGTAGCGGCGGCACTGGCCTGGGCGATGACTCGGGTGCTGGTGCGCCCCATCACCCGGATGGCGGAGCACCTGGACGACATCGAGGCCAACGTCCCCTATGAGGAACTGATCCCGCTGGCCCACACCGTCCAGTCCGACCGCAAGCTGCGGGAGGACAACGAAACCCTGCGGCGGGAGTTCACCGCCAACGTGAGCCATGAGCTGAAAACCCCGCTGACCAGCATTTCGGGCTATGCCGAGCTGATCGAGAGCGGGATGGCCAAGCCGGAGGACGTGGCCACCTTCGGCGCCCGGATCCACAAGGAAGCCAAGCGGATGATCGCCCTGGTGTCGGACATTCTGCAGCTTTCCGAGCTGGACGCCATGCGGGACAAGGAAGAGGCCCGGCTGGACCCGGTGCCGGTGGATCTGGCGGCGCTGACCAAGGAGATTGCCGGCAACATGACGATGAACGCCCGCAAAGCCTATGTGACGCTGCAATACCAGGCGTCCCCGGCGGTGGTGCAGGGGAGCCGGGACCTGCTCACCGAGCTGGCCACCAACCTCTGCGACAACGCCATCCGCTACAACCGTCCCGGCGGCCATGTGACGCTGCGGTGCGGCCTGGGTTCCGACGGGTGTCCCTTCCTCTCGGTGGAGGACAACGGCATCGGCATCCCCCAGGACAGCCAGAACCGGGTGTTTGAGCGGTTTTACCGGGTGGACAAGAGCCGGAGCAAGGCCACCGGCGGCACCGGCCTGGGGCTGGCGATTGTCAAGCACATTGCCATGCTGCACGGGGCCAAGATCGACCTGAAGAGTCAGGTCGGGACCGGGACTACCATCCGGGTGGTGTTTCCCAAAGAGGCTTGAGGCTTTTCCGAAGCCGGGAGACTCCCGATAGGCCCGACGGGGGACCGTTGGTTTCTCGCCGCCGAGAACGGGAGGACCTCCACGGAGCCGTTCCTCCCCCGAAGGCGTTCCTTTTTGTGACCAAAAAGGAACCGAAAAAGTCCCACCGGTTTCGAGGCGGTGGACGCGCGACCAGGGTCTTTGACCCTGGACCCCTTTTTGGGCCTGCCTAAAGACAGACCCAAAAAGCAAGGAAGGATCCAAAATCAAGGGCTTCGCCCTTGATAATCCTTCTCTATAAAGAGAAAGAACAGATAACAAGAAAGCCAGAAGCAGTCGAAAGGCATCACGCCTTTTCATTGCTTCTGGCTTTTGTCTTTAGTAAGAAAGTTTGCGGAAGATTTTCTAAAACCCTTCCACTAATTTTGGATTCCGTTTATGGAGGAGCCTGGATAGGTGGTGAGGATTAGAGAAGGTTTGAAAAGGGCGAAGCCCTTTCTCTAATCCACTCCTTGCGATTGGCCCCCGTCCGCGGTGGGGGCCAATCGGAGTCCAGGGCTTTCAGCCCTGGCCGGGCGTCCACCGCCTCGGAACGGTGGAACTTTTTTCGGTTCCTTTTTTGGTTACAAAAAAGGAACGCCTTCCCGAGCCGAACGGCTCCGTGGAGGTCCTCCCTCCCGAAACGGCGAGAAACCAACGGCTCCCCGTCGGGCCTATCGTCAGCCTCCCGTTTTCCCGGCAAGCCCCAAACACAACCAAGAAAGATTTTACACTGGTATCAGCAGAAAACCACTTCCCACCGGGGTGTTTTCATGGTATGATGGGAAAATAGAATGTCGAAATAAAGGAGGGGCGCGTTTGGCTGCTATCATCCATACCGAAAAGCTCCGCAAGGTGTATGTCGTCGGCAAAGAACGGGTGGTCGCCCTCAACGACGTGGACATCCAGATCGAAAAAGGGGAGTTCTGCTGTATCGTCGGTCAGTCCGGCAGCGGCAAATCCACCCTGCTCAACCAGCTGGCCGGGCTGGAAAAGCCCACCCGCGGCAAGGTGTTCATCGGCCGTCACGAGATCAGCGCCATGTCGGAAAACGAACTGGCCCATTTCCGCCAGCAGCATCTGGGGTTCATCTTCCAGAGCTACAACCTGCTGCCCAGCATGACCGCCGCCGAAAACGTGGCCATGCCCCTGATGTTCAAGGGCGTTCCCCGCTCCCAGCGGATCAGGCTGGCCCGCAAAGAGCTGAAAGATATGGGTCTGGGCGCCCGCGCCGACCATATGCCCACCGAGATGAGCGGCGGCCAGCAGCAGCGGGTGGGCATCGCCCGCGCCTTTGTGGGCAAGCCCCGGGTGATCTTCGCCGACGAACCCACCGGCAACCTGGATTCCACCACCAGCAAACAGGTGCTGTACCGGATGCTGGAACTTTCCAAAAAAGAGGGCATCACCTTTGTCATGGTCACCCATGAGCCCTCCCTGGCCGCCTGTGCCGACCGCATCATCACCATCCTGGACGGCAAGGTCCAGAGCGATGTGGTCCAGGACGAGGCCACCCGGGAACAAAACCGCCGCAACCTGTTTGAATCCCTGCACGGCAACCTGACCATCGGCGGAAGCGCCGCCGGAAAACCGGACCGGCCCGACCCCGAACCGGAACCGAATCCCGCCCCAGAGAAGGAGGAAGTACATTGAAAATCGCCCATCGTTTCTGCGCCGCCGCCCTGGCGCTCTGCCTGGCGGCCGGCGCCGCCGCTCTGCCCGCCGCCGCCGATGAAATCTCCATCAGCGGCGGGGTACCCGGCTACAACCAGGAAGTGACCACCCCGGTTTCCACCGCAACGCCGGCCCCCAGCGCCACCCCCGCACCCAGCACCAGCCCTGAACCCACCACCGACCCCTACAGCAACACCGGGGTCTATGTGGTAGCCGCCACCGTCACCGACACCGCCGGCAACGAGGTGTCCACCGTGGACTGGTACGACACCGTCAACGTGGTGCTGCGGGTGGTGGACCACTCCTCGGCCAAGTTCAGCGTGGAAGCCGACCAGATCAGCGCCCGGGTCAACTCCTCGGTCTTTACCTACACCGGCAACGGCGAGATCAGCCAGCTGGTGGAGGGGGAGGATGAGGAAGGCCCCTATTACAGCTATGTGCTGCTTTTCCGGGATGTGATCTACAACGGCGGCGGCAACACCTTCCCCATCAACCTCAGCTATCTGGATTCCAGCCTTCCCATGCAGCAGTTCAGCGTCACCCTCGGCCAGTGCGTGGATGAGGACCCCGAAGATCCCTCCAAGGTCCGCACCCCCAACCTGGTGATCCGCTCCTCCAGCTACGGCAACGCCGCCATCGTGGCCGGCTCGCCCTTCTCCCTCTCCCTGACCGCCTATGCCACCGACGGCTCGGAGAATCTCAGCGATGTTATCATCTCGGTCACCCTGCCCGACGGCGTCTCCCTCACCGGCGGCAGCCTCTCCTCCTATGTGGGGGAGATGACCCCCAAATCCACCCGGGACGTGACCTTCAGCATCATGCCCTCGGCCAGCTACCAGACCAACGTGGCCGACATCACGGTGAACATGACCGGCACCGGCGTGCTCACCGGCAAGGCCGTCACCGGCACCACCACCATCTCGGTGCCCATCAGCCAGCCCGACCGGTTTGAGCTGGGCCAGCTGGAACTGACCGACACCATCTATGTGGGGGACTCCACCAGCGTCACCCTGAACTTTGTCAACAAGGGCAAAAACCCCGTCTCCAACCTGGAAGCCTCCATTTCGGGGGAAAATCTGGGCGCCGACATCACCCAACAGTACATCGGCAACGTCAACGCCGGCACCGAAAACAGCGTGGACTTTGACCTGATGCCCACCCAGGCCGGCCCCCTGTCCGGCACCATCACCCTGACCTACGAATCCGCCGACGGCTCCATCAAGACGGTGACCAAGGACTTCTCCGCCACCGTCATGGAAATGCCCACCTACGACGATCCCGGCATGATGGATCCCGGCATGGAAGCGCCCCAGCAGACCGGCATTCCGGTGTGGGGCTGGGTGCTGATCGTGGCGGCCGTCCTGGTGGTGGTGGCCATCGTGGTTGTGCTGGTGGTGCGCAAGCGCCGCAAGGCCGCCGCCATCGCACAGCTGGAGGAAGCCGACGATGAAGATCTCTGATCAGGTCGCTCTGGCCACCAAAAACCTCTCCCGGCGCAAAGGGCGCACCGCCCTGACCGTCATCGGGGTGGTGGTGGGCACCTGCGCCGTCATCGTCATGATCTCGCTGGGCATCGCCACCAACAAATCCTATGACGAAATGCTCCAGAGCTGGGGGGACCTGACCCAGATCCAGGTCTACGGCGGCAACACCGGGGTCGCCTACTCCATCGGCGGCGTGACCACCAGTTCCTCCACCCCCGACGAACCCGCCAAGCTCAACGACGAAACCCTGAATACCATCCGTTCCATGGACCATGTGGTGGCCGCCACCCCCTACTACGAGGCGTACAGCCTCAATGGCCGGATCACCGCCGGCCGGGGGGATCGCTACCAGATCTCCTATCTGGGCAACCTCATCGGCATCGACCCCGCCTCGATGGAACCCATGGGCTTCACCCTGACCAGCGGCGACTGGCTTTCGGCCACCGCCAAGTACAGCAAGGACACCCTGCCGGTGCTGGTGGGGGAGGGCGCCGGGTACAACTTTGAGGACACCCGCCGCAGCCAGAACAGCCCCAAGCGCTACCGCTGGCAGGGCCAGACCGACGCCAACGGCAACCTTATCAAGCCCTTTGTGGACATCAACAAGGACGAAATGACCCTGACTCTCTCGGACGGGGACCCCGACAACCCCAAAGAGATCAGCTGGAAGCTGGAGGTGGTGGGGGTTCTGACCCCTGACACCGCCAAGGGCTACTGGACCCAGAGCGGCATCGTTCTGCGTCTGGATGACATGAAGATGCTGCTGGAGGAGTACAAAAAGCTGAGCAAAAACAGCTACGTTCCCTCCACCCAGGAATACAACCAGGTCTATGTCAAGGTGGACGATCTGAAAAACGTGGAGTCCACCGACAAGGCCATCCAGGAGCTGGGCTTTTCCACCTACTCCATGACCCAGCAGCGGGAGGCCATGCAGGAGCAGGTCCGCCGCAACCAGCTGATGCTGGGCGGTCTGGCGGCCATCAGCCTCTTTGTGGCGGCGCTGAACATCGCCAACACCATGACCATGGCCATCTACGAGCGCACCCGGGAAATCGGCGTCATGAAGGTGCTGGGCTGCGAGCTGGGCAACATCCGGCGGATGTTCCTCATCGAGAGCGGCTGTATTGGCTTCATCGGCGGGGTGATCGGGGCGGTGCTCAGCCTGGGCATCAGCGCCATCCTCAACAACATCACCCTGATCATGTCCATGTTCAGCGGCCTGTCCGGTTCCTCCGGCGGCATAAGCTACGACATGGGGATCATGGGCATGATGGGGACGGGCGGCACCGTGATCTCGGTGATTCCGCCCTGGCTGGTGCTGGCGGCGCTGGCCTTTGCCACCGCCATCGGCCTGCTGTCCGGGCTGGCCCCCGCCAGCCGGGCGGTGAAGATCAGCGCCCTGGAAGCCATCCGGCACGACTGATTTTTCCACACAGACACAACAACCCCGGGACGGAGAATTTCCGTCCCGGGGTTGTTCTTGTATCACAGGGGCAGGGGAGACAGGGGATCAGACCCGGGTGACCAGCACCTTGCAGCCGCCGGTGACCTCAAAATCGCCGGAGGCAGCAGGCAGGAAGAGGCTGTCGCCCTTGCGCACTTCCAACGTCTCCTGGCCGCAGCGGACCGCGCCTTCGCCGTCCACCACCAGCAGCGAGACAAAGGAGCTGCCGTCCACGGTATCCTGGAAGGGGGCTTCGGCCACGTCCACCGTGAAGTAGTCGCAGCGGGCCAGGTGGCCGCCAAAGTCATGGTCGGCGCGGGGCGGCTCGCAGACGGTCACATCCAGCGCCTTGTCGATGTGGAGGGCGCGGGGCTTGCCGTCGGCGCCCACACGGCCATAGTCGTAAACCCGGTAGGTGACGTTGGAGTTCTGCTGCACCTCGGCCAGTACGATGCCCTTGCAGATGGCGTGGAGGGTACCGGAGGGGATGAAGAAGAGGTCGCCCTTGTGGACCGGGGCGGCGTTGAGCACCTCGGTGAGGGTGTTCTCCTTGATGCGGCGCTCGAATTCCTCCTTGCTGATGGCGTGGTCAAAGCCGTAGTAGAGGAAAGCGCCGGGCTCGCAGTCCAGCACATACCACATTTCGGTCTTGCCGTACTGGTGTTCATGTTCCAGGGCGTACTCGTTGGAGGGATGGACCTGGATGGAGAGGTTGCCCTTGGCGTCGATGAGCTTGGTGAGGATGGGGAACTCCTCAAATTTGTCACAGTCGGTGCCCAGGCAGCCGGGGTTTTCCTGGATGTACTGGGCCAGGGTCTTGCCGGCCCAGGGTCCGTTGCAGACGGTGGAGGGGCCGTCGGGATGGCAGGAGAGCACCCAGGCCTCGGCCAGGGGGTTGAGGTCGCTGTCGATGTGGAAGTCGGTGCGCAGCCGTTCGCCGCCCCACAGATAGTCCTTGCAGGTGGGAGAGAGTTTGAGGATGGACATGGTGGAAGAGCTCCTTTCCTAATTTCGGGATAATCTGGTTTTATTCTACCACAGAGCCCGGCCCAGGTCGAGGACATTTTTTCAGGAAAATGTGCCCTTGCCAAGCCCATGCCGCTGCGGTACAATAAGAGCGCTCGAAGCTCTTCGGGGGAGGTGTGGCGATGAACCAGGCTGTGGAACAGATTCTGACGGCGGTGGCGCCGCTGCTGGCCGACGGCGGCCGGGCGGTGGTGGCCATCGACGGCCGGTGTGCCAGCGGCAAAACCACCCTGGCCCAGGCGCTGCAGGCGCAGACCGGCTGCAATCTGCTGCATATGGACGACTTTTATCTGCCCATGGACCAGCGCCCGGCGGACTGGACCCGGCGCAGCGCCGGCAACATCGACCTGACCCGTTTCCGGCAGGAAGCGCTGGACCCGGCCCGGGCAGGGCAGCCCATCCGGTACCGGGCCTACCGCTGCCGCGAGGGCGCCTTTGCGCCGCCGGTGCTGCTGCAGCCCACGGCGCTGACGGTGGTGGAGGGCAGTTACAGCCTGCACCCGGCGCTGGACAGCGGCTATGATCTGCGGGTGTTCCTGACCGTATCGCCGGAGGAGCAGCGCCGCCGTCTGCTGCGCCGCAATCCGGAACGGTACGAGGCATTTCTCACCACCTGGATCCCACTGGAAGAGCAATACTTCACCCGGGAAAATCCCCAGGGGCGCGCCCAGATTCTTCTGCGGACCGACGCTCCCCAAGACCAAGGAGGTACATTGTGATGAAAACCCAAAGCAAAGTCAAAACCCTGGCTGTGGCGGCCATGATGCTGGCCCTGGGCCTGGTGCTGCCCTTCTTCACCGGCCAGATCCCCCAGATCGGCAGCATGCTGCTGCCCATGCACATTCCGGTGCTGCTGTGCGGGCTGGTCTGCGGCTGGCAGTACGGCTTGGCGGTGGGCTTCATTCTGCCGCTGCTGCGTTCCATGATGTTCGGCATGCCGCCGATCTTCCCCACCGCCACCGCCATGGCCTTTGAGCTGGCCACCTACGGTGCGGTGGCCGGGTTCCTGTATGCCCGGTCCCGGTGGCAGTGCGTCATCTCCCTTTACCGCTGCCTGATTGCCGCCATGGTGGCGGGGCGGCTGGTCTGGGGGCTGGTGGAAGTGGTTCTGCTGGGTCTGACCGGCAGCAGCTTCACCCTGGCGGCCTTCTGGGCCGGCGCCTTTGCCAATGCGGTGCCCGGCATTATTCTGCAGCTGATCTTCATCCCGGCGGTGATGGTGGCGCTGGACCGCACCGGCCTGGTGCGTTTCCGCAAAAGCCAGAAACAGACTTCTTCTGTTTGAGGCTTTTGGGGGAAGGCGGCTGCCTGCCGATAGGCCCGACGGGGACCGTTGGTTTCTCGCTGTTTCGGGGTCGATGACCTCCACGAAGACGGCATCCCTCCGAAGTGTTGTCGCTTTTTGCCGCCAAAAAGCGACGGAAAAACCGCCACCGTTCCGAGGCGGTGGACGCCCGTCCAGGGCTGAAAGCCCTGGACTCCGATTGGCCCCCACCGCGGACGGGGGCCAATCGCAAGGTATGGATTAGAGAAAGGGCTTCGCCCTTTTCAAACCTTCTCTAATCCTCACCACCTATCCAGGCTCCTCCGGACACGGAATCCAAAATTAGCGGAAGGGTTTTAGAAAATCTTCCATAACGTTTTTTTCTAAAGAAAAATGCCAGAGGCAACGAGTGGTTACACACCATCTCATGCCTCTGGCATTTTATTAAATTTTAGAAGTAGGGAAGCGCGGCCTCTCTTTTTTCAACATTTCGGGCGCAAAATGTTAAAACAAAAGTCTCTCTATTTCCTTCATCCAACGAAGGGGCAGGGGCCCCCCGAAACCTTTTATCAGATCGGGGAGGCGAAGCCTCCCCCTTCATTGCTTTTGGCCCCCGTCCGCGGCGGGGGTCAAAAGGGGTCCAGGGTCGGAGACCCTGGTCGCGCGTCCACCGCCTCGAAACCGGTGGGACTTTTTCGGTTCCTTTTTGGTCACAAAAAGGAACGCCTTCGGGGGAGGAACGCTCCCGTGGAGGTCCTCCCGTTATCGGCAGCCCCGGGCCTGCGGCTCCCCGGCGGGCCTTTCCAAAACCACCCGCTTTCCGGGAAAGCCCCCAACCTCCCCCTCGGGGGGCACCAATGCCTTCACTCCCGCCTCCCCGCCAAATAGCGATACTTTTTATCAGTTGCCTTCAATTCCTCTTTTTCTCTCAAATGTCAGATTATGAACATTTTTTTACTGATTTTCCCCATTTTGCGGTAAATTCTTTACATTATTTTTGCTAACGGGCGGAAATCTATTGACATCCCACGATTCTTTTGTGTATTATAAATACAATACGTTTCTATCGGGTTTTTTAGCTGATCCGGTTTTTGGTACGGGAAACGTCTCGAAATTTTGTGAAAGGTGTCCCTTGTCCATCTCTCCATCTGACAGGGGCGAAAAGGGGAATTCGGTATGAATTATTCTTGGCAGCGTCAGGTTATTCTTGACACGGTCCTTAACGCAAAAGAGCACCTGACCGCTTTACAGATCTATAATCTCGCCCGGGAAACCTGCCCTCATCTGAGCCTCGGCACCGTTTACCGCAACCTCAACACCCTGGTTGACATCGGTAAAATCCGCCGGGTTGGCGTTCCGGGAGAAGCCGACCGTTTCGACTGGGAACTGACCCCCCATCAGCATTTCTACTGCCGCTCCTGCAAGAAGGTGACCAACATCGACCTGCCCAACGATCAGCTGGAAGCGCTGGTCTCCTCCTGCACCAACGTCAAGGCCGAAAGCTACAGCTTCATCATCACCGGCCTGTGCGGCGACTGCCAGAAGCAGGAACAAGCTTGATTTTCTCCTTGGTGATCTTCCTCTCACGCAACACCATACCGCGGGGGCCGCTCTCTCAAAAGGGGAGCGGCCCCTGCGGCATTGTATTTTTCGGCGGAATTTGGTATGCTGGAACCAACCAAAACAAGGGAGGCGTTTTTCCATGTATCAGGCATCTTCGGCGCGGTATGCCACCATGCGCTACAACCCCAGCGGCGCCAGCGGGCTTCGGCTGCCCACCGTCTCACTGGGTCTGTGGCACAATTTCGGGGACACCGGCCGCTTTGAGACGATGCGGGCCATCTGCCGCACCGCCTTTGACCACGGCATCACCCATTTCGACCTGGCCAACAACTACGGCCCCGAACCCGGCGCCGCCGAGCGCAACTTCGGCCGGCTGCTGCGGGAGGATTTTGCCCCCTACCGGGACGAACTCATCATCTCCACCAAGGCCGGCTATCTCATGTGGGACGGCCCCTACGGCGACTGGGGCAGCCGGAAATACCTGCTGGCCAGCCTGGACCAGAGCCTGAAACGGATGGGGCTGGACTATGTGGACATCTTCTACCACCACCGGATGGACCCCGACACCCCGCTGGAGGAAACCATGGGCGCCCTGGACCAGGCGGTGCGCAGCGGCAAAGCCCTCTACGCCGGGCTTTCCAACTACGACGGCCCCACCCTGGAGCGGGCCGCCGCCATCCTCACCGAACTGCACTGTCCTTTTGTCATCAACCAGAACCGCTACTCCATCTTTGACCGCACCATCGAGAAGAACGGCCTGAAGGAGACCGCCGCCCGGCTGGGCAAAGGGATCATCGCCTTCAGCCCGCTGGCCCAGGGGCTGCTCACCGACCGCTACCTCCATGGCATCCCCGAGGACAGCCGCATCCGCACCGACGGGCGGTTCCTCAAGGACAGCGCCCTGACCCCCGAACGGCTGGACCAGATCCGCGCCCTCAACGAGATCGCCGCCAACCGGGGCGAGAGCCTGGCCACCATGGCGCTGAAATGGATTCTGCACGACGGCGCCGTGACCAGCGTGCTGGTGGGCGCCAGCCGTCCCGAGCAGATTCTGGACGACCTCAAGGTGCTGGACAGCCCCGACTTCACCCCCGACGAACTGGCCCGCATCGACCAGAACAGCTGAACACTCCGCCCGGCAGGGAAGCCCCCGCCGGGCTTTTTTGCGCCAAAAAACCAGCGCCCCACGGAGGACGGGGCGCCGGAAAAGAAGGGCAACAGCGCTATCAAGCGCAGGGAATTGTCTTATGCGTTGGCCAGGGCCGCCCCCAGGGCGGTGCAGGCGGCGGCGTCATCGCCTTCCGGCATGCCGTTGACGATGACCGGCTCGGCGGGCATCCGTCCGCCGGCCTGGGCCAGATCCTCGGCCCAGGTCTCCATCCATTCTCCCGATCCCCAGCCGTAGCTGCCGAAGAGCACCACCGGTTTACCCGACAGCGACCCACGCAGCCCCTGGTACATGGGTTCGAACTCGCTTTCCTCCAGCTGCTCCGCTCCCATGGCCGGGCAGCCCAGGGCAAAGCCGTCGTAGACGGCGGCGGTGTCCGCCCCCACCTGGGCGCAGGTCAGCAGTTCGGCCTGGGCGCCGGCCTGCCCGGCTCCCTCGGCCACCAGCCGGGCCATCGCCTCGGTGTTGCCGGTGCCGCTCCAATAAATCACAGCCAGTTTCTTCATCTGTCAAACCTCCCTTTCGGTTCGCCGCGGCCTCAGGCGGCGACGGTCAGCCGCCGCAGCGGGGTGCCGCCGGCAAAAAGCCGCTTGTAAATCTCTTCGCATTTTTTGTACCGGGCAAAACATTGCTGCGCCCGGGCGGGATCGCCGTAAGCCTTCCAATACCCGCAATAGGTATAGTTGCGGCCCCGGTTGCGGATAAAGCCCACCACGTCCTCCAGCGGATAGCCCAGAAAGACCCCGATCTCGTGGGGGAAGTCCTCCTGGCAGCAGAGCCGCCGGGACAGCTGGCCCAGCAGTGCCTCCGCGTCGCCGGGGCGGTAGCCCTCCTGTTCCAGGAAGGCCCCCACCGCCGGGTCGGCCAGGATCTGCCCCAGCCAGCCCGGCCGGTAGACATAGACCAGCACCGCCCCGGTGCGGGGGCAGGTCTTGAGCGCCCGCACCGTCACCCCCAGTTCCGAGAGGGCCGCGTCCCAGTGTGCCACCCGGCGGGCCAGGTCCACCCCGGGGGCGGGCTGGTACCGGAAGAGGCTGGCCGGCTTGACCCGGGCCAGGGTGGGGGCGCAGAGTTCCGCCAGGGCACTCTCAAAACTGCGGCGGCTTTGGGCGGTGGGCTGGTTCATGGCTGGGCTCCTTTCCTTGGTAGTTAGCTTATGCTAACGCTTGGGTGGGAAAAACCGCACAGAGGAGATGTGCGGCGCTTGTTAGTTAGCATTGGCTAACACAGATACTTTACCATACCAGCCTTCCGCTGTCAAGGGGGAGCCCGCAGATTTTTTCTGGCAAAAAAAGGGGAGAGGGGAACCCACGGGTTCCCCTCTCCGGAAAGCAGATGTGTGCGCCTCTGCCATGTAAAATCGGTCGGGATCAGAAATCCACCTCGGTGTCGTAGTAGCAGCACTTGAGCAGCTTTTCCATTTCCTCCTGGCTGGGCTGCCGGGGGTTGGAGCCGGTGCAGGCGTCGCCGATGGCGTTCTTGGCGATCTCGGGCAGACGCTCCAGGAAGACCTCCTCGGGGACAAAGCCCTGCTCGCAGGGGTAGCTGTCGGGGCCGTAGAACTTGATGCCGTGGGGGATGTTCAGGTCGTCGTTCATGCCGCGCAGATAGGCGATGAGCAGCTTGACCTTCTCGTCGTCGTTGTCGCCGCCCAGCTTCATCTCGTCGGCGATGACGCCGTAGCGGGCCTTGGCGGTGGGATCCTTGGCGTTGAATGCGATGACCTTGGGCAGATACATGGCGTTGGCCGCACCGTGGATGATGTGGGCGCCGTAATCGGCAAAGGCCGCGCCGGTCTTGTGGGCCATGGAGTGGACGATGCCCAGCAGGGCGTTGGAGAAGGCCATGCCGGCCAGGCACTGGGCGTCATGCATGGCGTCCCGCTTGGCCATGTCGCCGTTGTAGCTGCCCACCAGATCGGCCTGGATCATGCGGATGGCAAAGATGGCCAGGGGATCGGTGTAGTTGCAGTTGGCGGTGGAAACATAGGCCTCGATGGCGTGGGTCATGGCATCCATACCGGTGTGGGCAACCAGCTTTTTGGGCATGGTCTCGGCCAGCTCGGGATCCACGATGGCCACGTCGGGGGTGATCTCAAAGTCCGCGATGGGATACTTGATGCCCTTGGAGTAGTCGGTGATGATGGAGAAGGCGGTCACCTCGGTGGCGGTGCCGGAGGTGGAGGAGATGGCGCAGAAGTGGGCCTTCTGGCGCAGCTTGGGAATGCCGAACACCTTGCACATATCCTCAAAGGTGATGTCGGGGTATTCGTACTTGATCCACATGGCCTTGGCCGCGTCGATGGGGGAACCGCCGCCCATGGCGATGATCCAGTCCGGCTCGAACTCCGCCATGGCGGCGGCGCCGCGCATGACCGTCTCCACCGAGGGATCCGGCTCGATGCCGTCAAAGATCTTGACCTCCATGCCGGCCTCTTTCAGGTATCCCACAGCCTTGTCCAGGAACCCGAACCGTTTCATCGAACCGCCGCCGACGCAGACGATTGCCTTTTTGCCTTCAAAGTCTTTCAAAGCCGCCAGCGCACCTTTGCCGTGGTACAGGTCGCGGGGCAGGGTAAATCTTGCCATGGGAATTGCCTCCTTTTTGCTTTTGCAGCGTTGCGGAATTGCGGATTGACAGAAGTTTGACAATCCTGATACTATCAGTATAATCCCAAACGGCGGCAGAATCAATCTGCGGAAATGGACAAAAATCCCACCCGGATTTGGGCAGGTTGCCCGGTGGCGGGGATGTGGTACAATAGAAGAAAAACAACCCGGAACGAGGAGGCAATGAGATGGGAGAATGGATCACGGTGACCGACCTGGGGATGCCGGAGCTGGCGGTGTATACCAGCCTGACCGACACCCGGCTGCGCAGCAAGCTGGAGCCGGAGAAGGGGGTGCTGATCGCCGAAAGCCCCAAGGTAATCCGGCTGGCACTGGCGGCGGGCTGGCAGCCGCTGAGCTTTTTGATGGAGCGGCAGAAGGCGGAAGGCCCGGCCCGGGAACTGCTGGCCGAGCACCCCGAGGTGCCGGTCTACACCGGGGAGCGGGCGGTGCTGGCGGCGCTCACCGGCTACACCCTGACCCGGGGAGTGCTCTGCGCCATGCGGCGCAAACCGCTGCCCACGGTGGAGGAGGTCTGTGCCGGGGCGCGGCGGATCGCGGTGCTGGAAGGGGTGGTGGACGCCACCAACGTGGGGGCGATCTTCCGTTCCGCCGCGGCGCTGGGGATGGACGGGGTTCTGGTGACCCCCACCTGCTGTGATCCCCTCTGCCGCCGTGCCATCCGGGTAAGCATGGGGACGGTGTTCCAGATCCCCTGGACCTGGATCGGCGCCGCGGCGGCGGACTGGCCCGAGGCGGGGATGGCCCGGCTGCGGGAGCTGGGGTTTGCCACCGCAGCCATGGCGCTGTCCGACCGTTCGGTCTCGCTGCGGGACCCGGCCCTGGCCGCCGAGCCGCGGCTGGCGGTGCTGCTGGGGGCGGAAGGGGACGGCCTGTCCCACCAGACCATCGCGGCCTGTGACTACACGGTGCGGATTCCCATGGCCCACGGGGTGGACTCCCTCAACGTGGCGGCGGCCAGCGCGGTGGCCTTCTGGCAGCTGTCCTCCCTCACTTGACCATGGCGAACCGGTAGGCCTCATCCAGCCAGTCGTAGACCTCCTGGTCCAGGTCGGCGGGAGAGAGGAGCAGCAGATGATGGGTCCAGCGGCGGGGATACGGCTCGGAAGCCGCCGCGATGCGGGGGGACTCCACCTTGTGTTCCAGCCCGAAACTCAGCAGCAGATACCGTTCCGGCCAGCCCTTGACCCGCCGCCAGGGCAGCGACACCGCCGCAAAGACATACCGGTTGCGCAGCGAGATCTGGGTGCGGCCCACCTTGGTTTCCAGCACCGGATAGCGCCGGGCCAGGGTGTCCCGCAGCTGCTCATAAATGGGGAAGAGGTCGGGCATCGGCTCAAAAAAGCGCAGTTCGTTGTCGGTCATGGCAGGGGCCTCCTTTTTTGGTCAATCTTGTTTTTTTCTTCATCATATCGCAGCGGCCCGGCAAAGACAAGCCTTTGCCGGGCAACTTGCCGCCTTGCGCCCAAAGGTCTATAATAAAAGAATATCCTTATGTTTCCTTGTGCAAGGGAGGGCAGTTGTTATGGCGAAGGAAAAGATCGGATTGGTACTGGAAGGCGGCGCCATGCGGGGGATGTACACCGCTGGGGTGCTGGACCTTCTGATGGACAACGGGATCAAGGCGGATCTGGTGATCGGCGTCAGCGCCGGGGCGATTCACGGGTGCGGCTATGTGTCGGGCCAGCGGGGGCGCAGCATCCGCTACTATGAAAAGTACCGCGGGGACCGGCGGTTCATGGGTCTTTGGTCGCTGCTGACCACCGGCGAACTGGTGGGGACCAAATTCTGTTACGAGGACATCCCGCTGCGGCTGGACCCCTTTGACGAGAAGGCATTTGAGGCCTCGGACATCGACTTTTACCTCACCGTGACCAACCTGGAGACCGGCAAGGCGGAGTACATCCACTGTGACGAGCTGCGGGTGGGCGCGGGGATGGATTACATGCGGGCGGGGGCTTCCATGCCGCTGTGCAGCCACATTGTGGAGATCGGCGGCAACAAGTACCTGGACGGCGGAGTGGCGGATTCCATCCCTTATGAAGCGGCCCGGGCGCTGGGCTGCACCCGCTGCATCGTGGTGCTGACCCGGCCGGCGGGGTATCTGAAAAGCCCGGTCAACCTGGTGCCTTTCCGGCTGGTCTACCGCAAGTATCCCCGGTTTGTGGAGGCGATGGGCCGTCGGGCCACCGTCTACAACACCGAGGTCTGCGCGGTGGAGCAGGCGGCCAAGAGGGGAGAGGTCTTTCTGATCCGGCCCTCGGCCGACCTGAAGGTGGGCCGGGCCGAGCGGGACGTGGCCAAGCTGCGGGCGCTGTACGACCTGGGCTGTGCCGACGCCCGGACGGCAATGCCGGCGCTGAAAACCTTTGTGGGCGGGATGCCCGGAAAGGAGGCAGCTCATGCGGCAGGAATCTGAAGCGGCCCAGGTGGCCCAATACAAAAAGATGACCGAGACCCCCATCCCCAAGCTGATCACCATGCTGGGGATTCCCACCACCGTGAGCATGCTGGTGACCAACATCTACAACATGGCGGACACCTGGTTTGTGGGGCGGATCGGGACCAGCGCTTCGGGCGCAGTGGGGGTGGTCTTTGGCCTGATGGCCATTATCCAGGCCTTCGGCTTCATGTTCGGCCACGGCGCCGGCAGCATCATCAGCCGTCGGCTGGGCGCCCGGGACGTGGACAGCGCCTCCCGGTTTGCCTCCACCAGCTTCTTTTCCTCGCTGGCGGCGGGCGGGGGCATCCTGGTACTGGGGCTGCTCTTTCTGGATCCGCTGATGCGGCTGCTGGGCAGCACCGACACCATCCTGCCCTATGCCCGGGTATACGGCATCTTCATTCTGCTGGCGGCCCCCTTCATGGCCAGCAGCTGCGTGCTGAACAACATTCTGCGGTATGAGGGCCGGGCGGCCCTGGCCATGATCGGCCTGACCAGCGGCGGCATCCTGAACATCTTCGGGGACTGGCTGCTGATGGAGGGCCTGGGCCTGGGGGTGTTGGGCGCCGGATTGTCCACGGCGGTGTCCCAGGTGATCAGCTTTCTGCTGCTGCTCTTCATGTTCCTGAGCGGCCGCACCGAGAGCAAGATCTCGCTGCGAGGCGTCACCCGGGATCCCCGGGAACTGCTTCTGATCTGCCAGACCGGCCTGCCCAGCCTGATGCGCCAGGGCCTGACCAGCGTTTCCACCATGATGCTCAACGGCCAGGCGCGGCTGTACGGCGATGCGGCGGTGGCGGCCATGTCCATTGTCAGCCGGGTGTGTAACTTCCTCTTCTCGGTGGCGCTGGGCATCGGCCAGGGATTCCAGCCGGTATCGGCCTTCAATTTCGGGGCCAAGAAATATGGCCGGGTGCGCCAGGCGTTTCTTTTCACCTTTGCGGTGGGGGAGGTCTTTCTGGGAACCATGGCGCTGCTGTGCATGTTCTTCACCTCCACGGTGGTGGGCTTTTTCCGGGCAGACCCCGAGGTGATCGCCATCGGCGGGTTTGCCCTGACGGCCCAGTGTGTGGCGCTTTTCTTCCAGCCGCTGAGCGTCTGCGCCAACATGCTGTTCCAGAGCATCGGCCAGAACCGTTCGGCCACCCTGTTGTCCACCCTGCGGAGCGGGTTGGTTTTCATCCCGGTGCTGGTGGTGTTATCCCAGGTCATGGGCCTGACCGGGGTGCAGGTGGCCCAGACCGTGGCGGACGTCATTACCTTTTTCATCTGTCTGCCTTTTGTGGTGCGGTTCTTTGGCGTTTTGAAGGAGATGGAGGCGAGGGAGGTTTCTGCTTAACCCGGAAACGGCTGCCTGCCGAGAGGCCCGACGGGGACCGTTGGTTTCTCGCCCCCGAGAACGGGATGACCTCCACGAAACCGTTCGGCCCGGGAAGGCGTTCCTTTTTTGTAACCAAAAAAGGAACCGAAAAAAGTTCCACCGTTCCGAGGCGGTGGACGCCCGGCCAGGGCTGTAAGCCCTGGACTCCGATTGGCCCCCACCGCGGACGGGGGCCAATCGCAAGGAATGGATTAGAGAAAGGGCTTCGCCCTTTTCAAACCTTCTCTATGACTCACCACCTATCCAGGCTCCCCCATGACCGGAATCCAAAATTAGAGGAAGGGTTTTAGAAAAACTTCCATCAAGTTTCTCACAAAATACAAAAGCCAGAAACAACGAGAGGTTGCACGCCTCTTGATTGTTTCTGGCTTTCTTGTTATCTGTTCTCTATCTTCATAGAGAAGGATTATCAAGGGCGAAGCCCTTGATTCGGAACCTTCCTTGCTTTTTGGGTCTGTCTTTAGGCAGGCCCAAAAAGGGGTCCAGGGCGTTAGCCCTGGTCGCGCGTCCACCGCCTCGAAACCGGTGGGACTTTTTCGGTTCCTTTTTGGTCACAAAAAGGAACGCCTTCGGGGGAGGAACGCTCCCGTGGAGGTCCTCCCGTTATCGGCAGCCCCGGGCCTGCGGCTCCCCGGCGGGCCTTTCCAAAACCACCCGCTTTCCGGGAAAGCCCCCAACCTCCCCCTCGGGGGGCACCAATGCCTTCACTCCCGCCTCCCCGCCAAATAGCGATACTTTTTATCAGTTGCCTTCAATTCCTCTTTTTCTCTCAAATGTCAGATTATGAACATTTTTTTACTGATTTTCCCCATTTTGCGGTAAATTCTTTACATTATTTTTGCTAACGGGCGGAAATCTATTGACATCCCACGATTCTTTTGTGTATTATAAATACAATACGTTTCTATCGGGTTTTTTAGCTGATCCGGTTTTTGGTACGGGAAACGTCTCGAAATTTTGTGAAAGGTGTCCCTTGTCCATCTCTCCATCTGACAGGGGCGAAAAGGGGAATTCGGTATGAATTATTCTTGGCAGCGTCAGGTTATTCTTGACACGGTCCTTAACGCAAAAGAGCACCTGACCGCTTTACAGATCTATAATCTCGCCCGGGAAACCTGCCCTCATCTGAGCCTCGGCACCGTTTACCGCAACCTCAACACCCTGGTTGACATCGGTAAAATCCGCCGGGTTGGCGTTCCGGGAGAAGCCGACCGTTTCGACTGGGAACTGACCCCCCATCAGCATTTCTACTGCCGCTCCTGCAAGAAGGTGACCAACATCGACCTGCCCAACGATCAGCTGGAAGCGCTGGTCTCCTCCTGCACCAACGTCAAGGCCGAAAGCTACAGCTTCATCATCACCGGCCTGTGCGGCGACTGCCAGAAGCAGGAACAAGCTTGATTTTCTCCTTGGTGATCTTCCTCTCACGCAACACCATACCGCGGGGGCCGCTCTCTCAAAAGGGGAGCGGCCCCTGCGGCATTGTATTTTTCGGCGGAATTTGGTATGCTGGAACCAACCAAAACAAGGGAGGCGTTTTTCCATGTATCAGGCATCTTCGGCGCGGTATGCCACCATGCGCTACAACCCCAGCGGCGCCAGCGGGCTTCGGCTGCCCACCGTCTCACTGGGTCTGTGGCACAATTTCGGGGACACCGGCCGCTTTGAGACGATGCGGGCCATCTGCCGCACCGCCTTTGACCACGGCATCACCCATTTCGACCTGGCCAACAACTACGGCCCCGAACCCGGCGCCGCCGAGCGCAACTTCGGCCGGCTGCTGCGGGAGGATTTTGCCCCCTACCGGGACGAACTCATCATCTCCACCAAGGCCGGCTATCTCATGTGGGACGGCCCCTACGGCGACTGGGGCAGCCGGAAATACCTGCTGGCCAGCCTGGACCAGAGCCTGAAACGGATGGGGCTGGACTATGTGGACATCTTCTACCACCACCGGATGGACCCCGACACCCCGCTGGAGGAAACCATGGGCGCCCTGGACCAGGCGGTGCGCAGCGGCAAAGCCCTCTACGCCGGGCTTTCCAACTACGACGGCCCCACCCTGGAGCGGGCCGCCGCCATCCTCACCGAACTGCACTGTCCTTTTGTCATCAACCAGAACCGCTACTCCATCTTTGACCGCACCATCGAGAAGAACGGCCTGAAGGAGACCGCCGCCCGGCTGGGCAAAGGGATCATCGCCTTCAGCCCGCTGGCCCAGGGGCTGCTCACCGACCGCTACCTCCATGGCATCCCCGAGGACAGCCGCATCCGCACCGACGGGCGGTTCCTCAAGGACAGCGCCCTGACCCCCGAACGGCTGGACCAGATCCGCGCCCTCAACGAGATCGCCGCCAACCGGGGCGAGAGCCTGGCCACCATGGCGCTGAAATGGATTCTGCACGACGGCGCCGTGACCAGCGTGCTGGTGGGCGCCAGCCGTCCCGAGCAGATTCTGGACGACCTCAAGGTGCTGGACAGCCCCGACTTCACCCCCGACGAACTGGCCCGCATCGACCAGAACAGCTGAACACTCCGCCCGGCAGGGAAGCCCCCGCCGGGCTTTTTTGCGCCAAAAAACCAGCGCCCCACGGAGGACGGGGCGCCGGAAAAGAAGGGCAACAGCGCTATCAAGCGCAGGGAATTGTCTTATGCGTTGGCCAGGGCCGCCCCCAGGGCGGTGCAGGCGGCGGCGTCATCGCCTTCCGGCATGCCGTTGACGATGACCGGCTCGGCGGGCATCCGTCCGCCGGCCTGGGCCAGATCCTCGGCCCAGGTCTCCATCCATTCTCCCGATCCCCAGCCGTAGCTGCCGAAGAGCACCACCGGTTTACCCGACAGCGACCCACGCAGCCCCTGGTACATGGGTTCGAACTCGCTTTCCTCCAGCTGCTCCGCTCCCATGGCCGGGCAGCCCAGGGCAAAGCCGTCGTAGACGGCGGCGGTGTCCGCCCCCACCTGGGCGCAGGTCAGCAGTTCGGCCTGGGCGCCGGCCTGCCCGGCTCCCTCGGCCACCAGCCGGGCCATCGCCTCGGTGTTGCCGGTGCCGCTCCAATAAATCACAGCCAGTTTCTTCATCTGTCAAACCTCCCTTTCGGTTCGCCGCGGCCTCAGGCGGCGACGGTCAGCCGCCGCAGCGGGGTGCCGCCGGCAAAAAGCCGCTTGTAAATCTCTTCGCATTTTTTGTACCGGGCAAAACATTGCTGCGCCCGGGCGGGATCGCCGTAAGCCTTCCAATACCCGCAATAGGTATAGTTGCGGCCCCGGTTGCGGATAAAGCCCACCACGTCCTCCAGCGGATAGCCCAGAAAGACCCCGATCTCGTGGGGGAAGTCCTCCTGGCAGCAGAGCCGCCGGGACAGCTGGCCCAGCAGTGCCTCCGCGTCGCCGGGGCGGTAGCCCTCCTGTTCCAGGAAGGCCCCCACCGCCGGGTCGGCCAGGATCTGCCCCAGCCAGCCCGGCCGGTAGACATAGACCAGCACCGCCCCGGTGCGGGGGCAGGTCTTGAGCGCCCGCACCGTCACCCCCAGTTCCGAGAGGGCCGCGTCCCAGTGTGCCACCCGGCGGGCCAGGTCCACCCCGGGGGCGGGCTGGTACCGGAAGAGGCTGGCCGGCTTGACCCGGGCCAGGGTGGGGGCGCAGAGTTCCGCCAGGGCACTCTCAAAACTGCGGCGGCTTTGGGCGGTGGGCTGGTTCATGGCTGGGCTCCTTTCCTTGGTAGTTAGCTTATGCTAACGCTTGGGTGGGAAAAACCGCACAGAGGAGATGTGCGGCGCTTGTTAGTTAGCATTGGCTAACACAGATACTTTACCATACCAGCCTTCCGCTGTCAAGGGGGAGCCCGCAGATTTTTTCTGGCAAAAAAAGGGGAGAGGGGAACCCACGGGTTCCCCTCTCCGGAAAGCAGATGTGTGCGCCTCTGCCATGTAAAATCGGTCGGGATCAGAAATCCACCTCGGTGTCGTAGTAGCAGCACTTGAGCAGCTTTTCCATTTCCTCCTGGCTGGGCTGCCGGGGGTTGGAGCCGGTGCAGGCGTCGCCGATGGCGTTCTTGGCGATCTCGGGCAGACGCTCCAGGAAGACCTCCTCGGGGACAAAGCCCTGCTCGCAGGGGTAGCTGTCGGGGCCGTAGAACTTGATGCCGTGGGGGATGTTCAGGTCGTCGTTCATGCCGCGCAGATAGGCGATGAGCAGCTTGACCTTCTCGTCGTCGTTGTCGCCGCCCAGCTTCATCTCGTCGGCGATGACGCCGTAGCGGGCCTTGGCGGTGGGATCCTTGGCGTTGAATGCGATGACCTTGGGCAGATACATGGCGTTGGCCGCACCGTGGATGATGTGGGCGCCGTAATCGGCAAAGGCCGCGCCGGTCTTGTGGGCCATGGAGTGGACGATGCCCAGCAGGGCGTTGGAGAAGGCCATGCCGGCCAGGCACTGGGCGTCATGCATGGCGTCCCGCTTGGCCATGTCGCCGTTGTAGCTGCCCACCAGATCGGCCTGGATCATGCGGATGGCAAAGATGGCCAGGGGATCGGTGTAGTTGCAGTTGGCGGTGGAAACATAGGCCTCGATGGCGTGGGTCATGGCATCCATACCGGTGTGGGCAACCAGCTTTTTGGGCATGGTCTCGGCCAGCTCGGGATCCACGATGGCCACGTCGGGGGTGATCTCAAAGTCCGCGATGGGATACTTGATGCCCTTGG